>CAYSDM010000037.1:0-51929 GCA_964429855.1 uncultured Chthonomonadaceae bacterium | reverse complement strand
CGACCCACTTTCCGGCTCCGGAAGGAGGCACGTCGTAGAGATGCAGATCGCTCAGGCGCGCCAGATAGGTCACCAGATCGTTGCTGTCGCCAAAGACCGCGCGCGCTCGCGCCGACCCCGGCACGACCGCCCCCGGCAGCTTTGCGCCCGGAGCCAGTCCCAGTTCCGCCCGCAGATTGCGGTAGGCGCGGGTGGATTCGATCACCAGCGCCATTCGTTTTGATGCGGTCTCGCCCCGACTCTCCATCCAGGCGGTATCCGCCGTCGGGTAGGGAGTGTACATCAGTGATTCGGCGCGATTAGCTGGAGCCGCCTCTCCCTCCTTCCGATGGCTCAGGGAACGCAGCGTCTGCCATATCTCCTCGGTGATGAAGGGCATCATCGGGTGCATCAGCCGCAGGAGGGAGTCCAGCGTATGATACAGCACGCTCGCCGCCAGATTCCGCTCCTCCTCGTCGCCGCGCAGCCGCAGCTTGGCGATCTCCACGTACCAGTCGCAGAACTCATCCCAGAAAAAGGCGTGGAGCGTGCGCATGGCGTCGTCCATGTCGTAGCTTTCCATCAGCGCGTTCACGGCGGCGGTCGTCTCGTTCAATCGGGCGAGAATCCAGCGGTCCGGCGCGATCAAGCCGGGATCGTCCGGCGAGACCGGCGAGATCGTCGCCTCCTCCAGATTGCTCAATACGAATCGGGAGGCGTTCCAGAGCTTGTTGCAAAACTGCCCGGCGATTCGCACGCGGTCTTCGCTGAAACGGATGTCCTGATTTTTGCCCGCCTGCTGAAGCAGCGAGAGGCGCAGCGCGTCCGCTCCATACTTCTCGATCATCTCCAGCGGATCTACGCCGTTGCCCTTGCTCTTGGACATCCGCTCGCCCTTCTCGTCCAGCACCGTCGCATGGACATAGACATCGTAGAAGGGGATCTCTCCCACAAAGTCCAGCCCGGTCATGATCATCCGCGCCACCCAGAGGAAGAGGATCTCCTGCGCGGTGGAGAGTAGGTTGGTCGGATACCAGAACTGCAGATCGGGGTGCTCTGTGTCGGGCCAGCCAAGCGTGGCGTGGGGCCAGAGCGCGGAGGAGAACCAGGTGTCCAGCACGTCCTCATCCTGCCGCAGCCCCTCCACCGAAACGCCCAGCTTCTGCGCCGCCTCCTGCGCAGAACGCGCCGCCATGTACCTCCCGTCCTCCGTCCACCAGACCGGAATGCGATGCCCCCACCATAGCTGCCGCGAGATGCACCAGTCGCGGATATTCTCCATCCAGTTCAGATAGATCGCCCGGTATCGCTCCGGGATGAAGCGGATTCTGCCCTCTTTCACCACCTCGATCGCGGGCTGCGCCAGCGGCTGCATCTTCACGAACCACTGCTCGGACAGGAGCGGCTCCAGCACCGTCTTGCACCGGTCGCAGAGCGGCGTCTTGACGGTGTAGTCCTCGATCTTCTCGATCAGTCCAAGCGACTCCAGGTCCTCCAGAACTTTCCGGCGCGCCTCGAAACGATCCAGACCGGCGTAGTTCGCGCCTGCCGCTTCTGTCATGCGCCCATCTTCCCCGATCACCACCACCTGTGGCAGATGGCTGCGCAGTCCCGCCTCGAAGTCGTCGAGGTCGTGCGCGGGCGTCACCTTGACCGCGCCTGTCCCGAACTCCATCTTCGCATACTCATCAGCAATGAGCGGAATCTCGCGGTCGGTCAACGGCAGGCGAATGCGCTTGCCGAAGAGCGGCTGATAGCGCGGATCGGCGGGATTGGCGGCAACGGCGGTATCCCCGAGCATGGTCTCCGGGCGCGTGGTCGCGATGGTTACATAGCCGGAACCGTCGGCAAACGGGTAGCGGAAGTGATAGAGCTTTCCGGCGCGGTCTTCGCTGTCCACCTCAATGTCGGAGATGGCGGATCGGCAGCGTGGACACCAGTTCACCACCCTCGCGCCGCGATAGATCAAGCCGCGATCCCACCAGCGCAGAAACTCTTCATAGATGGCGTTGACGTAGGATTCGTCCATCGTGAAGCGGGCGCGATCCCAGTCATAGGAGCAGCCGAGCTTATGGAACTGAAGATAGATTCGATCTCCGTACTCTTTTCTCCACGCCCAGCACCGCTCCAGAAAGCCCTCCCTCCCCAGATCGTGGCGGGTCCGTCCCTCCTTCGCAATCTCGCGCTCGACCACATTCTGCGTGGCGATCCCCGCATGATCGGTTCCGGGCAGGCAGAGCGTATTGTCTCCCCGCATCCGATGCCAGCGTGTCAGCGTGTCCAGAATGGTGTTATTGAGGGCGTGCCCGATATGCAGGCTGCCCGTGATATTGGGCGGGGGAATGGTGATGCAATAGGGCGTTCCGGTCCCGGGCGTTGCCCGGAAACAGTCCCATGCCAGCCACTGCGCGTACCAGCGATCCTCCACCTGTTTCGGATCATATGCTTTCGCCAGTTCCATCTCTCTCTATCCTTCCTGTAAGCGAGGCTCTGGCAGCCAGAAGTTCCGACGCCTGCCCTCAGACCCTGATAGTTCTGCATCACGCCACAAAACCAGAACGCCCGCGTCCCGGACGATGCCAAAGGACGCGGGCGTTGACTTTCCCACGCGGTGCCACCTCTGTTCCGGCTCGCAAGCGAGTCCGGCTCTCAGAGCGCGATAACGGGCGCACCCGGCAGATTCTTCCCCGTCGAAACTCCGACAGGCTCTTTCTGCGGCTCCAGAGCGACGTTCGGCTACTCCGGCGTCGGGCGACTCACACCTTCCACGCCCTCTCTGAGACGCGGCGTCAAGCCTACTCTTCTCCTTCTCAGCCACCTTCAAAACGTCTGTAAGGTCTAGTATACGTCAGGCCGTTGAGAAAGTCAATATCGGACAGGAATAGATCGCTCCCAGCGAGAAGGTGAAAATGTTGCCGATCTGCGCGTAACGCTGGCTTCTGAAAGCGGGTCGGAAGGAGAACATCCCCATGCGAACCTCGATTGTTGTCGCGCTGCTGGCGTTGCTGCTCGGATGCGCCGCCGCGCCCTCTCTTCCGGACGACGCCCTGGAACGCGGATTTCGCCGTCCGCCCGATTCCGCCCGTCCCTGGGTCTACTGGTTCTGGCTTAACGGCAACATCACCCGCGAGGGCATCACGGCGGACCTGGAAGCCATGAAGCGCGTCGGGATCGGAGGCGCGCTGATTATGGAGGTGGATCAGGGCGCGCCGACCGGACCGGTTCCCTTTGCGAGCGAGGAGTGGCGCCGACTGTTCCGTCATGTCGTCTCCGAGGCGAACCGCCTTGGACTTCAGATCAATATGAATAACGACGCGGGCTGGTGCGGCAGCGGCGGCCCCTGGGTTCCGCCGGATAAGGCGATGCAGAAGGTTGTCTGGAGCGAGACTGCGCTGACCGGACCGGCGCGCTTCGAGGGAACGCTTCCCGCTCCTCCATCGGTCGCCGGCTACTATCGCGATATTGCCGTCCTCGCCTTTCCGACTCCGGGCGACTATCGCATCCCGGATATTCAGGGAAAAGCCGCCTACATTCGACAGGATATCCAATCCGGCTCCCGCTATGCGACGCTGTCGCCGGAACAGACGATCCCCTGCGCAAAGATCATCACCCTGACGACAAAAATGAGCCCGGACGGGCGGCTTCAGTGGGAGGTTCCGGCGGGAAGCTGGACGGTGCTGCGGCTCGGACACACGCCGACCGGAGCCGTCAACGCGCCCTCGCCGGTCAGCGGGCGCGGTCTGGAGTGCGATAAACTCAGCAAGGAGGCGATCGAGCTCCACTTCAACGCTTTTATCGGGAAGCTGATCGCCGACTCGAAGCCCCGCGCCGGGAAAACGCTCATCGCCACGCATATTGACAGTTGGGAGACCGGGTCTCAGAACTGGACGCCGCGCCTTCGCGAGGAGTTTCGGCGGCTGCGCGGCTACGATCCGCTGCCCTATCTCCCGGTTATGACCGGGCGCGTGGTGGAGAGTCTGGAGATTTCGGAAAGGTTCCTGTGGGACCTGCGCCTGACCATCTCCGATCTTCTGCTGGAAAACTATGCTGGACATCTGCGGACGCTGGCGCGTCGGCACGGACTGCGCCTGACCATCGAAGCCTACGGCGACACGACCTGCGATAATCTGGCGTATGCCGGGCGCGCCGATGAGCCGATGGGCGAGTTCTGGTCCTGGCCCGGCTTCATGGCGGCGGGAACCCTGATCGAGATGTCCTCGGCGGCGCACGTATACGGAAAGCCGATTGTCGGCGCGGAGGCGTTCACCGCAGGAGATGGCGAGCGATGGCTCTATCATCCCGGCAATATCAAGGCGATGGGAGATCGGGCGTTCTGCCTGGGGATCAACCGGTTTGTGGTGCATCGTTATGCGCTTCAGCCCTGGAAGAATCGCCGTCCCGGGATGTCTATGGGTCCCTGGGGGCTGCACTACGAGCGCACGCAGACCTGGTGGGAGCAGTCCGGTCCCTGGCACGCCTACCTTTCGCGCTGTCAGTTTCTGCTGCAGAAGGGGCTGCCGGTTGTGGATATCCTCTATCTGGCTCCGGAAGGCGCGCCCCGCAGCTTCAATCCGCCGCCCTCCCTCAACCGCGCCGGATATAAGGCGGACGTCTGTCCGACCGAAGCATTGCTGAAACGGGTGACCGTTCGGAACGGCAGGCTGACGCTGCCCGACGGCATGAGTTACCGCGCGCTGGCTCTGCCGGGATCGGAGGTGATGACGCCGACTCTGCTGCGTAAGCTGGAGGAACTGGCGGAGGCGGGCGCGTTGATCGTCGGGAACCGCCCGCTCAAGGCTCCCGGTCTGACGGGCTATCCTGCCTGTGACGATGAGGTGCAGCGTTTGGCGGAACGCCTCTGGACATCGGGCAAAATGATCGCGGATCGCCCGGTCGAGAAGGCGTTGGCGGCGAAGGGCGTTGCGCCCGATTTTCAGTCCAACCGGCCGTTGGAGTTCGTCCATCGCCGAATCGGGGATACCGAGATATACTTCGTCTCCAACCCTCTGCCGCACGCCGTCAATGCAGAGTGCACGTTCCGGGTGCGGGGCAAACGCCCGCAGCAATGGGAGCCGGAGACGGGACGGATTGCGCCGGTAGTCTTCTATCGCGCAGAGCGAGAGGTTACCCGACTTCCGTTGCGGCTGGAGGCGGGCGATTCGGTCTTCATCGTCTTTCGAACCGTCGGGGGATTAGCCGACCCGGTTACCCGTCTGACACGCGCCGGACGCGCGATCTGGCCCGTTCCCTCCCGAAATGTGAGGATCGTCATTCGTCGCGCCCTGTGGGGACCGGAAGGTGACCAGACTCGAACCAGAGACGTCACGGCGCAGGTTCAGCGCATGGTGGACGGCGGCAGGCACTCCTTCCTCGTGGCGGAACTGGCGCAGGAGGGCGATCCGGCGGTCAATGTGGTCAAGACGCTGCGGGTAGAGTATGAGACGCAGGGCAGGATGCAGACGGTCCGCGCGACCGATCCGGAGCCGATCACGTTTGCGCTTCCGGATGATGCAGCGCCGACAGCGCGACTGGAGGCATCGGAAAACGGTCGAATCCGGATCGTCACCGGGGAGGCGGGAGTCTATGAGGCGAAAAGACAGTCGGGAGCGCGGCTGCGTTTTCGCGTGGCTGCGGCTCCTCGCGACCGGGCATTATCCGGCGCGTGGGAACTGGCGTTCGCTCCCGGCGGAGGCGCGCCTCCCGTCCTCACGCTGGATCGCCTGATCTCCTGGAGCGAACATGCCGATCCCGGCGTGCGCTTCTTCTCCGGCGCGGCGGTCTATCGCAAGACGTTTCGCGCCCCCGATCCCCTGCCGGATCGTTCGCAGAGAGTCTTTCTGGATATGGGACGGCTGGAGACGATGGCGAAGGTGAAGCTGAACGGCAGAGACCTGGGAATCGTCTGGCGCGCCCCGTACCGTGTCGAGATCACCGGACTGCTGCGCCCCGGAACGAACCGGCTGGAGGTGCTGGTGACGAATCTATGGATCAACCGGATGATCGGGGACGAGCATCTGCCGGAAGACAGCGCGCGCCATCCCGACGGAACCCTGCGCGAGTGGCCCCCCTGGCTGCAGGCAGACCGTCCGAGTCCCGCCGGGCGGTTCACCTTCACCTCGTGGCGGCTCTGGCGCAAAGACTCTCCCCTGCAGCCTTCGGGCTTAATGGGACCGATTATCCTGCAGTTTTACCGCCAGGCTCTGACAGGCAAACAGTGAAAAACGGCTCGGTATGCTGCCCGTGAGAATGCATTCACGGGCAGCAGGACGAACGCAGACGGACCTGGCATTTTTACAGCAGCGAGGACAATACGCGGCGGCGCGCATCCGGCGGAACGGCGAAGGTGACGGCGTACTCTTTGAAGATTTCGCAGCCGCGCGTGCGCGCCAGCGCCCGGTAGTAATCCAGATACGCAAATCGCGACACCTCGCCGCGAAAGAGGGCGTAGCAGCGCATCGCCCGCTCCCAGACGGCGATATCCTCCTCCAGCACCTCCAGATAGACCTCCGGCTGATACCCGCGCAGATCCTCCCAGTTCTCGCCATAGTAGAGAGTAGGTACCCAGTGCGCCGGATACTCGCGCCGAAAGGCGGGCAGTCCGGCATAGAAGCGCGCATCCGGCAGGTTCTCATAGGCGGCGGTGTGATCCTTATGGATGCTGCCGCCCCAGTGGGTAATGACAATTTTCGGGCAGGCTTCGCGGAGAATATCGGCGATCTCCCACTTCACCTCGTCATTGACCGGCAGCTCCCCGTCGCCGTAGTTGAGCGCCCACATCTGCGCCCCGAGCGTCTGCGCGCAGGCGCGCGCCTCTTCGCGCTTCTGCTGCGCGTAGTCCTCTGCGCTCAGGGTCTTATGCCCCTTCTCGCCGGGCGTCAGATGCAGCATCCCGACCGTCTTTCCCTGCCGAACATGCGCCGCCAGCGCCATTCCCCAGGCAACCTCATCGCCCATGTGCGCCCCGATCGCCAGAATATCAATCGCCATGCTCAAGCTCCTTTTTCAGCAGGACAAACCGGCGAATCTCCCGGAATCCCGCCGCGGTATAGATCCGCTCCGCCGTGCGGTCGTCCGACCAGAGAAACCAGGCGGCGCGCAGCCCCTGCGCCTTCTGCGCCATCAGCGTGGCGTACATCAACACCTGTCCGATCCCGCGTCCGCGCTGTGAAGAGGCGACTCCAATCGGTCCGAAACGCTCACCCAGAAAGTGCGAGAAGCCCAGAACCTGCGGCGCGCCGTCCGCGTTGGTCTCCCAGGCGACGATCAGACGCGCGGCAGGCTCGCCCAGCGTGATCTGCGCCATGCCTTCGCGCACCCATCGTACCCAATCCCCGGCAAACTCCCGCTTGGCAAACTCCAGCAGCGGCAGGGTCAGGCGCGGATGATACGGCGTGACCCGCACTCCCTCCGACTTCAGCCTGCGCTCCCGCTCCGCCACCCAATCCGGCACCCCCAGCCCCCACAGATCCGCCTGCATCGCCAGCGGGCGATAGACCTCTGCATAGCCCTGCTTCACAAAGAAGGGCAGCGCGGCAGGATACGCTAAATCCGCGCCCGGCATAAAGTAGCCCGGCGCATAGGGGGAGACCCAGACCGATCGGCGTCCCTGCGACCCAAGCCATCTCTCCGCCGCCTGCAGCAGTCTCCTGCCGATTCCCTGTCGCTGACGGTCCGGCGCGACGCACAACAGCGTGACATAGCCCCGGTCGCCCTCCGGCGGCGCGTTCTCCAGCGGAACCTGCCGCGCGATCGCCAGACAGAAGCCGACCGTCTCCCCCGCCTCCTGCGCGCAGAACGCGCCATCCGGCTGAAAGTTGGGATCCAGCAAAACCTGCCGAACAAACCGCTCGGCGGTGATTCCTTCACGCGGCAGAGTCCGGGCAAACAGCGGGGGAAGCCGCTCATCCCAATCCGGCGGCAGCGCGTCAATCTGAAGACTCATCTCTCTGCCTCATTACAGTCCCGCCATAAACTCAAAAATCCGATCATTGACGCCGGGCAGTCCCTCATGCCCGTAGTCCGGATAGAGGAGCAGGCTCCTGGGCGACGTGATTTTGTTGTAAGCGGCAAACTGCGTGGACGGCGGACAGATCGTGTCCATCAAGCCGACCGGCATCAACACCTCCGCGCGGATGCGGTGCGCCAGATGCTGGTTGTCAATGTAGCCTAAACGGGTCCATATCTCCTCTTCGCGCTCATGCAGCGGGTCGAACTGCCGGAAGAAGGTGCGGATCTCCTCGTAGGCTCCCGTCGCCAGGTCCATCTCCCAGACGCGCCGATAGTCGCACAGGAACGGAAAGACCGGCGCGGCACGCCGGATTCTCGGCTCCAATGCGGCGCAGGCGAGTGTTAGTCCTCCGCCCTGCGACCCTCCGGTCGCTCCGACACGCTCCGGGTCTACCTCGGGCATACTCATCACGATCCCGGCAAGCTGCGCGCAGTCCAGATAGATGGAGCGAAATAGCAGCTTCTCCGGACTGTCGTCCAGCCCGCGAATAATATGCCCGCGCATGGTGGTGCCTTTGACGCCCCCTGCATCCTCCGACAGTCCTCCCTGTCCGCGGCAGTCGAGCGCGGCGACACTGTAACCTTGCGAGACCCACGCGAGCTTATCAAACCAGTCGCCGCTGCTGCCGGTATAGCCGTGAAAAAGCACAACCGCCGGATGCGGCTCTGTCGCTCGCCTGGGGCGCAGGTACTTGGCATGCACCCGCGCTCCTCCCACGCCAGTGAAGTAGAGATGAAAGCAGTCGGCGCTCGCCGAAGCGGTGGGGTACGGCACCAGCTCTATCTGAGGATCAATAGCCCGCATCTCCGCCAGCGCGGCGTCCCAGTACTCCTCCATATCCGGCGGGCGCGGATTGCGACCCTGATACCGATAAAGCTCCTCCAGCGGCATATCAATCAGCGGCATGTCCCTCTCCTTACAGAATTGTTTCAGCCTTCATGGGATTATAGCACCCCGATCTCCTTCGCACAATCACCCGCCTTCGGCAGATCGCTTGACCGCTTCGGCGCGCGGGGATATAATACACCTATGAATAGTTCATATCTTGATATTCTCGAAAGCGACGCATTGAGGCTGGAGGATCGTCTCGCCGCCGAGACAGACATTCTGGTTGTCTACAATATCCTGCGCACCCATAACGCGCTCTCCCCGTTCGTAGATCGGCATCTGCGCGACCTGAACCTGACCGGCGCGCAGTTAAACGCCCTGATCGTACTGCATCATGCCGGACCGAAGGGGCTTCCCTTGAGCGAACTGGGGCGGCATCTGGTCGTGACCCGCTCCAACGTCACCGGGCTGATGGATCGGCTGGAGCGCGACGGGCTGGCACAGCGCGACACCCACCCGGACCGCCGGATAACGCTGGCGAAGTTGACCGAGAAGGGAACCGCCCTGCTGGAGGTGGCGATACCGCAGCATCGTCAGCAGCTTACCCTCCTGCTGGAGTGCCTGACGCCGGAAGAGAAGGAGCAGTTAATCTCGCTGCTGACCAGACTGCGGCGCGGTCTGCGCGACCGGCGCGCCAAGGAGCGTCCCTGATGGCAGGCGTGGGCGGCTGGATGGGACCGGAGCGCAGTCTGGGCGGACTGTCGCGCACCTTCGGGCTGAGACATCAGAATGTGGGCGGAGAGCCAGGCCGCCCTAACCGCATCGAGCGCGCTCATCTTCGGCGGGTGGCGCGCTACTTTCTCCCCTACTGGCGACAATGGATGGTGATTCTCGCCTGCATCGCGGCGACCGCGATTCTGGGCGTGCTGCCGCCGCTGGCGGTGCGCGGCATTCTGGATGAGGCGATCCCGAAGCAGAATATGCGCCTGCTGATGCTGCTGGTCGGGGCGATTATTCTACTGAATGCGCTGTCCGGGCTGGTCGGCGTGCTGCAAAACTATGTCAATGCGCGGGTCGGGGAGGGCATAATCTACGACCTGCGAAACAGCCTCTTCCGCCATCTGCAACAGATGTCGCTGCCCTTCTATACGACGACTCGCGCCGGAGAGATCGTCTCGCGAATCAATAACGATGTGGCGGCCGTGCAGGGCGTCGCCACCGCCACCCTTATCACCATCATCAGTAACCTGCTGACTGTGATCGCCACCGTCGCGGTCATCTTCGCCATGAACTGGCGGCTGGCGCTGCTGGCGATCATTATTGTGCCGGGTCTCTACCTGCCGACCCGTCTGGTAGGCAAGTTCCGTCGCCGTCTGGCGCAGCAGTCGCAGGAGGCGCAGGCGGATATGCTGGCTTTCCTGCAGGAGCGTCTGAACATCGGCGGAATGCTGCTGACCAAGATTTTCGGGCAGGCGAACGCCGATTCCGCCACCTTCCGACAGCACTGCGCGAAGGTGATGGATCTCAATATCCGGCAGGCGCTGGCGGGAAGATGGCTCTTTATGAGCCTGAGCGTCTTCAGTGTGACCGGACCGGCGATGATCTATGCCTATGGCGGCTATCAGGCGATACACCAGCAGCTTACCGTCGGAACGGTGATCGCCTTCGTCGCCTACCTGACGAATCTCTATCGTCCGCTGGCGAACCTGGCGAACGTCTATGTGGATGTGCAGGGTGCGCTGGCAGTCTTCGAGCGAATCTTTCAGTTTATGGATGTGCCGCCGGAGGTACAGGACAGACCGGAAGCCGTCACGCTCGAATCTGCCCGGGGGCATATCCGCTTTGAGGGGGTTGGCTTCACCTATCCCACCGTCAGCGAAGTCGGCCCGTTTGCGCTGCGCGATCTGACTCTGGAGATTCTGCCGGGGGAGAAGGTGGCGCTGGTGGGACCGAGCGGAGCCGGGAAGACCACCGTCACCTATCTGCTGCCGCGTTTTCTGGACCCGGTGGAGGGGCGCATCACGCTGGACGGGCACGACCTGCGCGATCTGAAACAGGAGAGCCTGCGGGAGCATATCGGCATCGTCACGCAGGAGACGTTCCTGTTTCATGCAACGGTGCGGGAGAATCTGCTCTATGCGCGTCCGAACGCTACCGAAGAGGAGATGATCGCCGCCGCCCGTTCTGCTAACATTCACGATTTCATCGCCAGCCTGCCGGAGGGATACGATACGGTCGTTGGAGAGCGGGCGTTTCGACTGTCCGGCGGCGAGCGGCAAAGGCTCTCCATCGCAAGGGTTCTGTTGAAGAATCCGCGAATACTGATTATGGATGAGCCGACCAGCAATCTGGACGCCAACTCGGAGGCGTTGATCCAGCAGGCGCTGGACAATCTGCTGCAGGGACGCACCTCCCTGATTATCGCGCATCGGCTCTCCACGATTCTGAACGCCGACAAGATACTGGTGATGAATCAGGGACAGTTGGTGGAGGCGGGACGGCATGAAGACCTGCTGGCGCAGGAGGGGCTGTACGCCGCGCTCTACCATCAGCAGTTCAGTAACGTAGACCCCGCGCATGCCAACGGCGTAACCGCCGTCGCCCTTGCAGACCCGCCGTCCGAAGTGAGAACGCCTCATGTATAGATCACGCATCATCGGTTTTTGGCTGTGCCTGCTGCTTGCGCTGGCGGCGTCGAGCATCGCCCAGAACTCGAAAAAGGAGAGTGCCATGTCTCAGGAAACGCAGACCGCGCTGAAGAGGCTGGCGGCGCAGATCATCGAGAGCGCGAAGGTGGAGCCGGACGGCGAGATTCCCGGCTGGAAGAACACCACCGGATATACGCTGCGTCTGCCGGGAGGCAATCGCGGCTATCCGGCGTTCTGGGTGCGGGATGCCGCCATGATGCTCGGCGCGGACTTTATCTCCGCAACAGAGGTGGAGGGATGGATACGGCTGATTGCGAGCGTTCAGGCGGGACCGGAGCCGCTTCGACTCAAGAACGGACTCTTCGTTCCGCCCTACAGCATCCCCGACCATATCACTCTACGCGGAACAGACTGCTGGTATCCCGGCGCCATGGACGGCGAAGATCAGGGGGACGGGACATTCGGGTTCCTTCCTCCGGCGGACGACGCCTTCTATTTTCTGCAGATGGTGCGCGAGCATCTGCGTCTGACCGGAAAGCCGGAACTGTTTCAGGCAAAAGTCAAAACCGTCTACGGGGAGCGTCCGCTCTCCGAGGTCTGCGACCGCGCGTTCGATTCGGTGGCGGTGGACTCGCAGGGACTGGTGATCTGCGAGGCGGAGCCGGGACGCACGCGGGTAGACTGGGGCTTTTGCGATACGGTGCGCAAGACGGGAGCCTGCCTGATGCCTTCCCTGCTGCGCTGGCAGGCGGCGCGCGATATGGCGGCGCTGTGGCGCGCCGCAGGAGACTCGGAACGCGCAAAGAGATATACGCAGGAGGCGGATCGCATTCAAGCGGCGATACCGAAGGTCTTCACCGCTCCCGGCACGGAGCCGCGCCTGCTGCTGTCGGCGACGGGAATGGGGCGCGAGGAGGATGTCTGGGCTTCAAGCTTTGCGGTCTGGCTGGGCGTGCTGCCCCCCGATCTAGAGAGGCGCGTCTGCGCCCGGCTGACGATGCTGGAGCGGGAGGGCGGAACCTTTCTGGACGGGCAGGCGCGCGCGCTGCCCGCCGGACGGTTCTGGGAGCAGTGCGTCGCCGCCCCGGGAACCTACCAGAACGGCGCATTCTGGGGAACGCCCTCCGGCTGGATTATCGCCGCGATTCGCAAGACCGACCGTAAAACGGCGGACGCCATGCTGACCGCTTTTATGGCGCACATGCAGGCGAATCGCGAGAAGGGCGCACCCTGGGAGTGTTTCAACCCGCAGAAGCAGCACTATCAGAACCCGCTCTACTGCGCCACTGTCGCCCTGCCCTATATCGCCCTGACGACCTCCGCAAAGCCGGATTGACAGTCACGGCGGCTTCCTCTAAAATAACCGAAACGATCAGGGAGCGACCCATGCTGAACTTGCCCGAACCGATTGCGCAGGCGTGCCGACCTCTGTTTGAGGCGCTGCCGCTGGAGCAGGCGATGCCGCATCTGACCGGAAGCCATCCGAAATACACCGCGCTCGTGCAGGAGATACTTCAGGATCCCGTCCTCGCCAGCCGTCCCGAACTGGCGGCGGGGCTGTGGCTCTATGTGGACGATCTGGAGCGCAGCCACGCCGTCTGTCAGGAGATCGAGACGCCGACCGGCTCCTACTGGCACGGGATCATGCACCGGCGCGAAGGCGACTATTCCAACAGCCGCTACTGGCATCGCCGCGCCGCCAGCCACCCGCTGCTTCAGAACGCGCCGGAGGGATTAATCGCTGAGGTGGAGAAGGTTCAGGGGAAAGACGATCCCGCCGTCGTTGCGCGGCAACGGCAGGAGTGGGCGGCTCTCTTCGAGTGGTGCGCCGCGAATGGGTAGTCCGGAGATCGTTCGCTGCGCCTGGTCGGTCGGGCATCCGCTGATGGAGGCGTACCACGACACCGAGTGGGGCGTTCCCCTACACGATGACCGTAAGCTGTTCGAGTTCATCGTGCTGGACGGAATGCAGGCCGGTCTTAGCTGGCTGACCGTTCTGCGCAAGCGCGAGCATTTTCGCCGCGCCTTCGACGACTTTGATCCGGCGAAAGTCGCAGCCTACGCCCCGGAGGATGTCGAGCGGCTGCTGGCGGACCCGGGCATCATCCGCAACCGTCAGAAGGTATCCGCCGCCATTCACAACGCCGCCCGGTTTCTGGAGACCCAGCGGGAGTTCGGGACGTTTGACCGTTACATCTGGCAGTTTACCGGCGGCGTCACGATCCGCAACCGGTTTGAACGCCTGTCCGATCTTCCGGCACGCTCCCCTGAATCGGACGCCATGAGCAAAGACCTGCAGAAACGGGGTTACAAGTTCGTCGGCTCGACCATCTGCTACGCCTTCATGCAGGCAGCCGGGATGGTCAATGACCATACCACCGACTGTTTTCGCTATATGCAGGTCTGACCGGACAGCGCGCCTGCGCCTGCCTGAAGGATTCCCGCCGTGGAGACACCTACCACGCCCCCTCCTCCGCGCCGACGCCTGAATCTCGCCCATCTGATCGGCTGCTTCGGGATATGGGGACTGCTGACCGTTATTCCGGTCACCGTGATCGTCTGGCACAACCGCATCATGCGCGCCGTGCTGTTGATGGCGTGGGGGCTGATTCTGCTGTGGGTCGTCCTGGGCGGCCTGCTGATGTGGCGGTTTCGCGACCCGATTCGGGTCCGGGTTCTGCGGCTGCCGATCGGCTGGCGCGTAAAGTTTGTCCTCTTCTGCACTCTTCTCGCGCTGATCGAGGAGGCAATCACCACCGCCATGACCAACCTCGCGCCGTTATTTGGCGCGAAGATCGGGGAGGCGTATATCACCGCCTCGACGAACTATCTGGACGTGGCGGCGCTGCACAGCGTGATCGCCTTCGTGCCGATGTTCATCTTCTGGGCATGGTGGCTGTCGCGCTATGACTTTCATCCGAACGCCGTCTTTGTGCTGTTCGGACTGACGGGGACGCTGGCGGAGGCGATGGGCTTCGGTCTACAGAATCTGCTTCAGGCGGGCTTCTGGGTCTTCGTCTACGGTTTAATGGTCTACCTGCCCGCCTACTCGCTGCCCCGGGAGCGCGGCGCGAAGCCGCCGCGCTGGCATCACTACCCGCTGGCGGTCTTGCTGGCGCCGCTGTGCGTTGCGCCGGTCGCGATCGTGATTCATCTGCTGCATCCGGTACAGATTCACTTTCCGCCGATCAGACCGTAGTCGGCGAGAGGCTCCGGGAGGAGGAGAGATGGGACGTCTGGATCAACGCATCGCCCTGGTTACGGGGGCAGGAGGCGGGATAGGCAGGGCGATTGCGCTGGAGTTCGCGCAGGAGGGCGCTTTTGTCGGCGTGCTGGATCGCAACGCGACGGGCGTGGAGACGGTCTGTCGCGAGATTACGGCGGATGGCGGCGTCGCGCGCGGCTTCGCGGCGGATGTTACCGACTACGAACGGATGCGCGCGGTGCGGGATGCGCTGGTCGCGGAGTTCGGGCGGCTGGACATTCTGGTGAATAACGCCGCCATCGCGGCGGAGGATGCCGACCTGCTGGAGTCCACGCTGGAGGACTGGCGGCGCGTGCAGCAGATCAATCTGGAAGCGGTCTATCGCCTCTCGCAGATAGTGGCAGAGCAGATGGTACGGCAGCAGTCGGGGCGAATCGTTCAGATATCCTCCATTCAGGCGTTTATGTCCTCCGGGCGCAAGGGATCGTACAATGCGGCGAAGGCGGGCGTCGTCGGGTTGACCCACTCGATGGCGGTCGAACTGGCTCCGCATGGTATCCTGGTCAACGCCATCGCGCCGGGCTTCGTGCAGACCCCGATGTCCATCCGCCCCGACGGCGTGGACGAGACCGAGACGCAGGAGTTTCGCCGCTACTATCTCGAAAACGGACGCATCCCCCTGCGCCGCGCTGGACAGCCTCGCGACATTGCCGGAGCCGCCCTGTTTCTGGCTTCCGACGACTGCCGCTATATGATCGGACAACTGATTGTGGTGGACGGCGGCTTATCGCTGGTGATCTGACGCCTGCCCAGAAGGAGAACGCCCGGCTTGCGGTGAACATCGCTGCAGAAACTCTCGGTGAGGAGACAGACGATGACGGTACGAATCGGACTGTTGGGAAGCGGTTTTGTCTCGAACTTCTATCTGGAGGGGCTGCGCGACCTTTCGGGCTGGGAAATTCCGGTCGTCGCCTCCACCAATGCGGAGCGCGCCCGCCGATTTGCCGAGAAGTGGAACATTGCGGAGTATACGACCGATGTAGACGGAGTGATCTCCCGCCCCGACCTCGATCTGATTATTCTGGGCGTACCCAACTATCAGCATCGAGAACTGGCGGTAAAATGCGCCGTCAACCGCAAACATGTCGTCTGCACCAAGCCGCTTGCACGCACCGCGCAGGAGGCGAAGGAGATGCTCGAGGCGGTGCAGAGGGCGGGGGTGCTGCATGGCTACGCGGAGACGGAGGTGTTCAGCCCGGCGGTCATCAAGGCGCAGGAGTACATTGCGCGCGGCGGAATCGGCAGGGTGCTGACCGTGCGCTCCCGCGAAGCGCACGCCGGACCCCATGAACCCTGGTTCTGGAACCGGGAGCTTTCCGGCGGCGGCGCGCTGCTGGACATGGGCTGCCACACCATCGAGGCGGCGCGCTACTTCATCGGCAAGGAGAACCGGGTGGCGGAAGTGATCGCCTGGGGCGACAACCTCTATCATCATGATCGCACCGATGCCGAAGATAACGCCGTGCTGCTGATGCGTTTCGAGGGCGGAGAGCTGGGGCAGTCCGAGCTAAGCTGGACAGCGCGCGGCGGACTCGATCTGCGGAACGAAGTCTACGGCACAGAGGGCGTCATCTTTACGGACGTGACTCGCGAAACGCCCATCAAGGTCTTCTCCCGTCCCGGAGCAGGCTATGTGGTGGAGAAGGCGGAATCGGAGACGGGCTGGTTGTTCCCACCGGTAGACGAAGCCTGGATATACGGCTATCGGGAGGAGATGCGCCACTTTATCGAGTGCGTGCGAACCGGAACCATGCCCCGCGAAAACTTCGAGGACGGCTACATCGTCAACTGCATCCTTGATGCCGCCTACCGCTCCATGCAGACGAAGAAGTGGGAGCGAGTCGCCTACTGATCGCCGGTTTTGAACTGAAGGGCGTACAGATCGGCGTCGCGCAAAACGAATCGCAGGCGCACCGTTCTTCCGACGAGTGGGGCAAGATCCTCGCCTCCCTTCCATCGCACAACCGCTGACAGTTCGTCTCCAAACAGCGGCGCGCAATCCTCCAGCGCGTAGCCGGGAAGCGGACGCCCCTGCGCGTCCTGAATCTCCACCGCCACCGAGCCGACCGCCGATGTCGCATAATTGAGGCGCAGGCGACTGCCGTTGAAGGTGATCGGATGGGTGACGAACTCGCCGCCCTCTGCGTCGGCATGAACGGAGGCGAACCCGTTGCGGCGCACCGTCAGGCGGCGCAGCCGATGATCCTGCCAGTCATAGTGTTCCGTGATGTAGAGCGAGTACTCTTCCTGCCCGGTGGCGATGATCCCGGCGGCAGGCATATTGCTGCGCTGCGTCCAGTTGCGTTGATCGAGGCCCGGACGCGCCCACGCCTCCAGAAACCTTCGATCCCAGAAACTCCCGTCCCGACTGCTCATAAAGACCGCATCGGAGACGCCCGGCTCCGGATAGCCCGGCATCTTGGTGCGCTGCGGCACAAAGCGCATGGGGAAGGAGAGATAGAGATGCGGCGCGTCGGGGCAGGGGCGCGTCGCATTCGTATAGAAGTGCTCCGCAGGCGCGCCGGATGAGTAGCGATTCGGCTCCGGCTCCTCCCAGTGCACAAAGTCGCGGGAGACGCTGTGCTGAATGGCGCGGACGCCGTTCTGGTCGAAGTAACGCGAATAACAGCGATAACGTTTGGCGGTCTCATCCCAGAAGGCGATGTTCAGGGAATCGAATGTCCCTTTTGCCATCACCGGCTCCGGCTGCATCTTCTTCCAGTGTATCCCATCTGCCGAAATGAAGGCATAGAGTCCGCCGGGAGGCAAGCCGCCCAGCGCCTTGAAACGCTCCCCCGGCTTCGCTGCCGGGTTGGTGTCCAGAAACGGGGCAAAGTTGTGCGATTCGACGCCCTGCCAGACGATGTTGTTCTTTCTGGAGCCGTTGAACGCGAACAGGTTCAGATCCGGTCGAGTGAAATGTATTCCGTCCCGGCTTTCAGCGTAGCAGGTAACCTGAAGCTCTGAATCGTCCCGGTCACAGAATCCACGATAGTAGAGCCGGATACGGTCTGCATCCTGAATGACGGTGAAGTAGGCGCTGGCGGGTCCCTCCCAGGGCTTATCGGTGACCAGCACGATCTCGCGCCGCTCCGGGAGCATGAGTCTCAGCGTCACATTCTGCTTTGATGCGATCAGGAAGTCGTCTACGAACAGTTCGAGACGCGCTCCCAGAGCAATCGCCTCTTGCGGAGATATTTCGGAGGACATGGCAACCCTCATTGCGATGCACAGGCAGACCGCGCCGATCAGCAGACCGGGCAAAGAGATGATTCGAGTCATGACCGCCGCTCTCCTCTCCTTTTCAGGAACTTCTCAGCAGCCGCGCAACCCCGTCCCGGAACGCATGGTAGGAGGGCTTCGGGCGATTGCCGACATCCACCAGTCCCCAGGCGGTCTCCAGCGGACACTCCGGCGAACCGCACTGCCAGCACGCCTCCTGATCCTCCCAGCGATAGAAGAACGCGCCCATCAGCGATTCCCGATGCGCCACGAACTGGTCGAAACCGACCCGCACATAGTCTGCCTGTGATTCGGGCGTGTGTCCCGCGCCCCAGGCGTGAGGCCACTTGCGAAACTGGCAGTAGGAGGCTCCTGCCCGCACCCTTCGACGCTCTTCTTCCGTGACGACATCGCCTCTGGAAGCGAATCCCCATTCGTTCACCATCACCTTCACGCCCGTCAGCGCGTTCAGTTCTGTAATTCGATCTCCCCAGCGTTCCGGGCTGCCTTCCGCCCAGGAGCCGTAGTAGGCATCCACGCCGCAGTAGTCGAGTGGCGCGTCCGGATCCGCGAAAAGCCTGCCGTAGAGATAGTAGGCTCGGTCGGAACCGGCGGTATTCGTCCCCACCGCCAGCGCGGGATCGCCCGTCTTTAAGCCGTGTGCCGCCTCCAGAATCAGTTCGCAGGACTGGCGCGGGTTGAGCGGACCGGCAAACATCGTGATGTCCATCTCATTGACGATCTGCCACATCTGCACCACGCCGCGCAGATCGTCCGCCAGAAACTCGCAAAGGCTCCGGTATCGGCGATTCAGCTCCGCGCTTCCCGGCGCGCCCATCCAGTCCGGCAGCCAGTCGTTCCAGACAAAGCGAAGCTGCCCCGCCGAATCCGGCTTATAGCCGCCGATCCCGATCAGCGGCGTGACTCCCATAACCTGAAAGCCCTTTGCATTCCACTCTCGCGCCTCTTCCCGCGCCTGGACATACTTCTCGGTCAGCGCGCCTCCAAGCCGATCTGTAAAGGGGAAGTCGAAATCCTGCCGCACCCAGCCGATTCCCGCCTGCTGCATCAACGCGGTGTCCGCGCCGCGCATCGCGCTCACGCCGATTGCCAGGTTCATGGTCGCTCCCTCCTCTTCTCAACAACCTGCGGGCAGGGCGGGCTACCGGCGGGTCAGGCGCGAACGGTAGACATCCAGGATCACCGCCATCACGATCACGCAGCCCGTAATCAGACGCTTGGTCGGCTCCTGCGCGCCGATCTGCGCCAGCCCGTTACCCAGCACCGCGATAATCAACACGCCGAAAAAGGAGCCGATTACCGAGCCGCGCCCGCCCATCAGACTGGTTCCGCCAATCACGACGGCGGCAATCGCCTGAAGCTCCAGCCCGTACCCGGCATTGGGATCGGCGCTGGCAAGACGCGAGGCGTTGATGATCGCCGCCAGTCCCGTCAGTAAGCCGCAGAGCGTAAAAACCGCCACTTGCACCCGCCCGGTACGAATGCCCGACAGCCGCGCCGCCTCCTCATTGCTGCCGATAGCCAGCACATACCGCCCGAAACGGGTCTTCCAGAGAACGACCTGCGCCCCGATCACGCAGCACAGCGCCAGCAGAAACGGCAGCGAAAGCCCCCACAGAGAGGCGGCAGAGACTCCCTCCACCGCCGAGCCGATATACTGCGTGCGGGAGCCGGTTACCAGATAGGAGCCGCCGCGCGCCGCCTCCAGCATCCCCAGCGTGACGATAAACGAGGGCAGGCGAAATCCGACTGTGGTCGCGCCGTTTATCAGTCCGCAGAGCAGCCCCGTCAGCAGGCACAGTCCCATCGCCAGCGGCATCGGCACTGTGCCGGACAGGTACGCCGCTCCCAGCATCGCGCCGCTTAACCCCATCACCGAGCCAACCGAAAGGTCTATGCCGCCAATCAGAATGACGAACGTCATGCCGATGGCGACCAACAGCGCTTCCGGTATCTGATTGGCAATCGTGATAAAAGTCGCCTGCGAGAAGAAGTGTTCGGCGCGCAGACTGAAAACCAGCGTCATCGCCCCCAGCGCGCACGCCAGCCCCAGATACTCCGCGATCAGCCTGCGCCAGGACGCCCCGCCCGCTCGCTCCTCCGAACCGCTCATCCCCTACTTCAGCTTCTCGACCGTAATCAGGTCTACCGGCGTCTCTTTATCGGCGGGAGTCGTCTTTTTCGTCAGCATCTCCAGCGCATACTCGATCCCGTAGACCGCCAGTTGATCGGCATGTTGATCCACCGTGCAGAGTACCGCGCCGTCCCGAATCAACTGCTGAATGGCGGAGATGTTGTCAAAGCCGACCACCAGCACCTTCACCGGTCTGGCGGAGGATTTGATAGCGGAGACCGCTCCGAGCGCCATGCTATCGTTCGCGCAGAGGATCGCCTTCAGGTCGGGATATTGAGTCAGGATGGCGGAGGCGATCTTGTTCGCCTGATCGGTCTCCCAGTTGGCGGACTGCGAGGCGACGATTTTCATCCCCGCCGCCTTCATCGCATCCTCGAACCCCAGGCGTCTCTGGATGGCGTTAAAAGCCGTCGGCACACCCTCCAGAATCGCCACCTCCCCGCCCGGCTTCAGGCGGCTCGCCAGATGCTCGCCCGCCAGACGCGCCCCTTTGCGATTGTCCGGTCCGACAAACGGAATCGTCACGCCCTTATCTTTGAGCACGTCCGCATCGAAACGGTTATCAATATTCACGACGATGATTCCGGCATCCATCGCCTTCTTGCAGACCGGAACCATCGCTTTGGAGTCGACTGGCGCGATCACAATCGCCTGCACCTGCTGCCCGATCATCTGCTCCACAAGCTGCTGCTGTTTGGCGATGTCCTGTTCGTCCTTGATCCCGTTGACGATCAGTTCATACTGCGCCGCATGCGCTTGCTGGTGCTGTTCCGCGCCTTTCTGCATGGTCAGAAAGAACTCGTTCGCCAGCGACTTCATGATAAGCGCGATGCGGGGCTTTTTCGCCTGCGACGCTCCCTCTTTGCCGGGAGCGACGGGCGGGGGATTGCCGGGCGCGCCGGGTCCGCTCTGATTCTGGCTACATCCCGCCGACAACCACAACGCCGCCAGCGCGATCACCGCACAGACCGCGCCTCTCTTTCGCAGTCTCTCCTTTGTAATCATGACGCCATGCCTCCTTGATCAACTATTTCGCGAATGCCTGAAGCTCCGCGCAGGAACTGAAACGCTGTCGCGGGTTATCGCCGTGCGCCGGTACGCCGATAATCCTCACCGCAACGGCCCGCACCGGCTCGCTTAACGCCAGCGTGAACGCCTGCCCGGAACGAATCCCTTTTGAATTGACGGCGGTCGTATCGGGATACTCCTCCAGCACGCCGACCGGCTCCCACTCTCCGCTTGGAACGCGCTGTATCTCGATTCGCGGCTTGCCCCGGCTGGCGTCGAACCAGCCGCCGTCATGAAAGGTCTGCCCGTGCATATAGACTACCCTTCGGAAGGTGATCGGCTTTGCGGGCGTAATCGCGTACCAGTCCTCCGCCTGATCGGTTCCATCGAACGTCACCACGAAGGTAGACGGCTCTCCATCTGCAATCGAGCCGACGACGTTCCCGGCGCGCGCGCGGCTCTCCTCGCCGCCATACAGGAGCGACAGCGAAAATGGCAGCGTCACGCCGGGCGCGCCCAGCCAGACTCGATAGAGGCTGTTTTGCGCGCCAGTTTCCGCGAAGGGGACAAAGACCGCGCTCTGCGCCTGTTCGGCTCCAGCGTAGGTGACGGGGACGGTGAAGGTCAGAGAATCCGCCGCGCGGAGTCTGGCGGAGGCGAAGGAGAGCGCGGAGGCGGGGGGAAGTCCGGGATTTCGGGCGGCATCGTAAGCCAGGATAAGCGCTCCCCAGCGCAGCGCCGCTCTGTCCCGGTTGGTATCGGTTCCCGGTATCATCTCCAGCGACAGGTCAAATCGGATACGCGCCTGTTCGCCGTTTCTCCAGCGTCGCGGCGCGATCTGCGCCCAGGCAGAGCCGCCTTTCGCCGTAATGACCTGGCTGCCCGTCTGTATGGAGAAGGTTTTGACCCAGACAGGCACGCGCACCGCAAGACCGAAGGTCGCCGGTCTGTCCATGCGGAAGGCGAGGACGGCGCCGCCTTTGCGGGGAAATTCGGTGATCTGCTGCACCGTCACCCTCTGCCCGTTCAGCGAAACCGTCGTCTGTGAAGGCTCAAACAGATTGACGACCAGCGTCTCTCCCGGCGGGTCTCGACGGGTGAAGTAGGCCATGAGCGGCGCCAGCGCCATCCCGCGCGGGCCGCTGGAGACGCAGCAGTTGATGCCGGGACCGTAGGGTTTGCGTCCCTCCAGCGCGGTGTAGTAGCACCACTCCGCGCCGTCCGGTCTCTGCGCTCCCGCCAGATGGTTATAGTAGCTGCGCTCCAGTTCCGCCCCGTACTTCGGCTCTCCGGTCAGGCGCAGAAGCTGGGAGGTGAGTTGTATCCAGGTGACCGTCACGCAGGTCTCGCCGATATTCTCGCCCGGTTGATTGGGCAGTTTCCGGTTCTCCTGAAACAGTTCATGGCGGCTGGCGGAGCCAGTGATATAGAGATGGTTCGTAACCACATCGTTCCAGGCGTTGACGGCGGGAACCAGATAGCGGCGGTCTCCCGTGACTCGCGCCAGTTCGCACAGCCCGACCAGATTGGAGAGCATCTCGTAGGCTTTGCCGTTGGCGGTTCTGTTGACGGCTTTAAGGGTGGTCAGGGTGATCAGCACGCGCGGACCGTTCGGCTCCTCCCAGGCGGCGACGATATAGCGGGCAAAATCGAGGTAGCGCGGATCGCCGGTGTGCCGGTAGAGCAGGACAACCGGCTCCAGAACGCTGGTCGCCGCCATCCCGACATGCGTGCCGGCGGAGAGGATACTCTTCTTACCCGGTCCGAACGTTCGGATCAGCAGGTCTGCCATCTTCCGGCAGGCTTCCAGCGCCTCCGGCGATCCGGTATATTGATAATAGGTTAACAGACCGATAAGATTATACTTGTGCGACCAGACATCCCAGTCGCTGCCCGGATAGAGTCCAAAGCGTTTATCGGGCGCGTAGGTTCCGAGATAGCCGTCCGCTTCCTGCGTCTTCAGCAGTTCGCGCACACCTGCATCCATCTTTGCGCGCAGCGCGGGATCGCCCGTATAGGCCCAGGCGAGCGTGGCGGCGTGCAGCCACTTGCCGAAATGCTCTCCGATCCAGGGATGGTTTCCCGGACGCTGCCGAAACCCCGCCAGAAGCGGGTTCAGGTCTACCTTCAGCAGACGGTTCTTCTCGTTACGGGCGACCCGCTCGCCCAGATATCCCTGCAGGCGCGTTCGGGAGATTTCGGCGGGAACCAACCGGTCGGGCATCTTTGCCGGAACGCGGTAGGGAAGCGGAAGACGAGACGACTGCGCGTGCAGAGACGCGCTAAGCAGGAGGAAAAAGAGACCGGCGAGTGTGGATCGCATGACGTTTCTCCTTCGGAAGATACCTTCGCAGTCCGGCGCCCTTTTCCCTGCCTTTGCGTCCGAATCCGTCATTATGGGGATGTATGTTTGCCGGACAGACTCCTATAATGAGGCGATGTTCTGATCTCCGGAAGAGAGACAACCACGCATACAGGGAGCTTCGTTTATGATACAGATTCAGCGAGATCGTTCCGCCTGGTTCAAGGGAGGAGAGGTAAACTGCAAGGTCGCTCCCCCAGGACAGGCAAAGCCCCGTCATCTTGTGCTGCTCGGACCACCCGGCGTCGGCAAGGGAACGCAGGCGGAGCTGCTCTGCGAGGCGCTCGGAACCTGCCACCTCTCTACGGGGGACGTTTTTCGCGCCGCCAGCCAGACGCCGGAGGAGGAGCGCAGTCCGGCGATCCGCGCGGCGCAGGAGGCGATGAAAAAGGGCGAGCTGGTCTCCGACGAGATCGTGATCCAGATGGTGCGCGAGCGGCGCAAATGCCTGCACTGTCATGGCGGCTTTATGCTCGATGGCTATCCGCGCACCGTCGCGCAGGCGGAGGCTCTCGACGCGCTGTTAGGGGAACTGGGCGTGAAGCTCGACGGCGTACTCAGTTATGAACTGCCTCTGGAAGAGATCGTGGCGCGTCTGAGCGGGCGGCGCACCTGCTCCAACTGCAAGGCGGTCTATCATCTCACCGCGCGCCCTCCGCAGAGGGAAGGCATCTGCGATCAGTGCGGCGGCGCGCTGATCCAGCGCGAAGACGACCGTCCCGAGGCGATTCGCGTCCGCATGGAAGCCTATGAAGAGAGTACGCGCCCCCTTACCGACTACTATCAGAAGAGCGGCAGGCTGATCACCATCAGCGCGGAAGGCACGCCAGAGGAGATCCTGGCGCGCGCCCTCGCCCGTCTGTAGCCGCAATACAGGCGGTGTTGGAGTTCAACGTTCACGGCGTCAAAGACGACGAGACCTGCCCCAAAACCCGACCCCGCTGCGCGTCAGTGGTTCCCGGAAAACTTCCGCCGCTGACGCGCCGACTCTGGATGGCGCTGGTTCACCCGGAACGCAGCCGCTGATGAAACCGCCCTGCAAGCCGCTGCGTATCCTAACTGTACCCCCGAAGAGGTGAGACAGACTATGGGAGCGCACGGTTTCCATGAGGCGCAAGAGGAGAAGGCGCAGGCGCAGCAGGCTCGGGAGGATCGAGTTTTGACTCCAGAGGCGCGCTTGCAGCAGAAAGAGCAGGACCAGGCTGCCATTCAGATGTGGACGGAGGTTCTGCAGGAAGAGCTTCGCGCCTTCCGCCGATGGAGATTCAAGCAGCGGATGCGGTGGGTTTTGCGCGCCGGTCTGTTAGCTCTGGCGCTCTACATGATCATCTCCGGCAAGGGCGGGGCCTGGATGCTCTGGCTGTTCTTCGGACTGGGCGCAGCGGTAGATGTGCGCGCCGGCATGCGTTATCAGGCGGTCTCCGAACTGGCGAAGACCCGTGATCCCCGTGCGGCTGGCGTGCTGGCAGTCGCCTGGCGAGATGGAGATAACGAGGTCCGCCAAACCGCAGCACGGGCGTTGAAAGAGATCCTCCCCCGCCTGCACGCCAGCGACTCCGCGCGCTTCGCCGCCGATACCATGAACGCGATTGTCTCCCTGCTGCTCAGCGAGGACCCGGAGCTGCTCCTGGCAGCGTTGCAGGGGCTGGAGCAGATCGGCGACGAGCACGCCATTCCCGCCATTCAGGGAATGCGGGAGACCTGGAAGGAGGCGCTGCCCTACATCCGCGATCCGCAGGGACGCGAAGCCTACCAGCGGCTCGTTGAAGCCGCCGAAAGCTGTCTGACTGCAATCGGCGCGCGGGCGCAGAAGGAGCGGCAGCGGCAGACCCTGCTCCGCCCGGCGCAAAACCCCGATTCTCCCGCCGAAACGCTCCTGCGTCCCGCCGGATCCGTCTCCACCCCTCCCGAACAGCTGCTCCGCCCCGCCGACCCGGAGGATTCGCAGGAGGATACTTGAGCCGTCCACGCTTTTCATAGCGCGGACGGCAAAATGCCTCCCTACCGCCGCACAGAGAAGACGTACTCGGTCTTATGCCGATAGGTTTGACCGGGACGCAGAACGGGCGAGGGGAAGTGCGGCTGATTGATGGCGTCGGGGAATAGCTGCGTCTCCAGACAGAACCCTGCGTGCTTCTGATAGACGATCCCGCCCTTGCCGGTCAGTGAGCCGTCCAGAAAGTTTCCGGTGTAGAGCTGAACGCCGGGCTGATCGGTATACATCTCCATCACGCGCCCGGTGGTCGGCTCATAGACCCGCGCGCCCGGCGCGTAGCTGCGTCCGCCGCTGTTGAGAACAAAGTTATGATCGTAGCCGGTCGGATCGCCGCCGGTCTGCTCGATCCGCTCCCCGATGGCGCGCGGCAGGGTAAAGTCCAGGGGCGTATTCGCAACGGAGCGAATCTCGCCGGTCGGGATCAGCGTCTCGTCTACCGGGGTATAGAAGCGCGCCGCCAGCAACAGCTCATGCTCTAGAACGCTTCCTTTTCCTGCTAGATTGAAATAGGCGTGATTGGTCAGGTTGAGCGGGGTCGCCCGGTCGGTCGTGGCGGTAAACTCGATCCGCAGGGCGTTCTGGTTGGTGAGGGTATAGACCACGCTCACCTTCACCGTTCCGGGATAGCCCTCCTCCCCGTCGGGACTGATGTGGGTAAATCGCACCGCCGGGCCGTCATTGCTCTGGATCGCCTGCGCCTTCCAGACCGCCTTGTCGAACGCCTTCAGTCCGCCGTGCAGGTGGTTGGGACCGTTGTTAGTCGCCAGCGTATACTCCTTCCCCTCCAGCGTGAACTTCCCCTTCGCGATCCGGTTCGCCACCCGTCCCACCGAAGAGCCGAAGTAGGGATGCCCCTTCTCGTACTGCGCCAGGTTGTCGAATCCCAGCGTCACATCTCCCACCTGCCCGTTCCGATCCGGGACATGCAGTTCGGTCAGGGTCGCGCCATAGGTCATAATCTTCGCTTTCAGACCGTTGGCGTTGGTCAGGGTATACAGTTCCACCGCTCGTCCGTCCGACAGCTTTCCGAAAGACGACTTCTGTACGCCGGGAGCCGGTGACGAAGAAGATCCGGCAGGAGGCAGGGCGGTCAATCCCAGGGAGAGGATCGCTCCCGCCGCAGCGATAGCCATTGTCATAGATATCCTTCCTCTTTCATTGCGTTTATCTGAGACAGCGTTACTGCGCCTGAAGCGTTTCGATCATGGCGGCGATGTTTTCCGGTTTTGCATCGGCGGGAATGGCATGGGCAGGCGAGGCGATATAACCTCCGTTCTCGCCGACCGCCTCCAGCAGGCGACGCACTTCGTCCTTTACCTGTGGAACCGTGCCATAAGGCAGCGTGCGCTGCGTGCTGATTCCGCCATAGAAGCTCAAATCCCTTCCGTAACGCCGTTTCATCTCGAAAACGTCCATCACCTCCGGCTGGAAGGGATTGAAACAGTGCAGCCCGCACTCGATCAACTCCGGGAACAGCTCATCCACCTTGCCGCAGGAGTGGATGAAGACATACTTGCCCTTCTCGCGCACCCTGGCGTACATCTGCGCGATGCGCGGTTTGATAAACTCTCTCCAGAGCCTCGCTCCCATAATCAGACCGCGCTGCTGTCCCCAGTCGTCGCCGAACATCATGGCGTCAATGTCGCAGGCGCAGGCGTTCTCGATGACCTGCAGGTTGAACTCCAGTATCCGATCCAGCAGGCAGTGGGCGAAACCTTTGTCGGTCGCCATCGCCATCAGAACCTCTTCCATCCCGGCGAGCGTCCAGGCGCGTTCAAACAGGCTGAAGCCCAGGTCTACCAGCACGAACTTCTCTTCCCGGTTGGGGATAGACTGGCGATAGGGGGCATAGCGGGAGGGATCGTCGGGGTCGGGACAGCGAAAGCCTCCAATATTCTCCGGGGTGACCCGGCGGTTGCAGACCACCCCGATATCTCTATCCACGCTGCGATTCCACCGGACGCCGAACTGATCTTCCCAGATGTCCGGCTCCACCTCGCGCCAGCCGCCGGAAGGCTCCGTCCCGAAGCCGGAAGGCTCCGTCCCGAAGGCGGTCAGGCAGTTGCCCAGTTTCGCGGCGAAGTGCGGATCGCCGTAGTATTGCGCCATCTTCGCGTAGGCGGGCGCGGTAAAGCCGATATGGTAGGGCGTCTTATCGGGTGAACGATGTTGAAGGGCCGCCAGCACACGTTCTCGCGAGGTCACGGCGACAGCCTCCTTTCACGGCGCGCTGTCTGCGCGCCACTATCCTTCTCTTGGACACCTGCCGCCAGAATCCTGCCCTGCCTGCGGTTTTTCCCTGTCGGAGGTCAGGGGTCAGGCATATCAAATCGAGAGTAGTCCATCAGAGTCGCCTCCTGATTGTTCTCCAGAATGTAGGTCAGACGGATCTGCGCGCCGCTTTCGGTTTCGGGGGTTTCAAGTATCCAGAAACAGGCTCTGCCTTCCACGCGCGGCATTATGGCATAATCGCGTATCGGAAACCCGTTCCTATCAAGCGCATACAGACGAAAACTGCCCGGATAATATCCTTCAGGCGCATCCAGCCGAATAATCGCGCGCCGCATATCGGGAGAAGGTTTTACGTTTACATCAGACAGAAACCGGATGCACGATGACCAGTCCACGGATTTCGGAGAACCTGATGAGGACGGAACGACGGGAGAATAGCGGCCTTGTGTCTGCGTTCCCGGCATGGGAATATGCTGAGGTCCGCCGATCTGAACGGGAGGTTTCTGAGGCTGTTTGATATTGTCGCGCGGAGGGAGAAAAGGCTGTTCCGGCTTTTCGACGCCCAGCCAGAGTCGCGCCTGATGAAGCAGTTGCGGCTTCAGCGCCAGCGCCGTCGCGCCGCCGATTACCGTCAGCAGCAACAGGACTGAGAGCGCCTGCCGCAGGGTCGGGAGGTTGCGGAGACCGCGCCGGGGAGGAACATAGAGGGCGACTCGCGACGGCAGCGCGGGATTGCCGATCCGCTCTCCCACATGAAAAAGGTTATAGAGATGAACATAGCTCCGATCCGGCAGGACGCACTCCCCCAGATCGGTCATTTTCGTCTTCCAGGGAGAACGGGGCGGAAGAGAGGCGGCAGCGGTATTGGAGAGCAGAATATGTCCGGGGTCGCCGCAGGAGGCGACGGCGCGAGCCAGCGCAATCCCCTTCCCGACAACCTCCCAGCCGCCTGCCGCGCTCTTCTGCAGCGCAATCTCGCCATAGTAGATGCCGATTTTCAGGGCATAGTGGGAGCGGCTGCGCAGCGCCGCGGTGATCTCTGCCGCGCACTGAAGCGTCGTCTCCACCGAGTCGTAGAAGGCGAGCGCCAGGTCCTCCTGAACCGGAAAGAGGGAGACCTTTCCCGCCGCCGCCTGATAGCTTTTTGAGTGCAGGACCGCGGTCTCTAACTCGCGCTGACGCGCCGCCTCCGCTTCGGCTCCGAGCGTTGTCGGGTCCCCCTTCTGAACATCCAGAAAGAGAATCCAGGCGGGGCGGATGCCGATAGCGGAACCGTTTGAGTGATCTTCGTCAGGTCGCTGAGTCGAAGTCTCCAGCCTGGGTGACTCATATCCGCGCAGAATATGCAGCAGCGCGGGGGTGATGTTGGCGCGGAGATCGGCAGTGGTCTGCAGTTTCGCCAGAGCGCGCGCGAAGGCGGGAGCGCAGAGATTGTCCCGGTTCTTTACCGCCGCCTGAAGGGAGGCGATCACTTCGGGATAAGAGACGGCGATTCCTCCCAACTGCCCCAGCGCCTCCGCCGCGGTTGCCGCCAGGATCGGGTCTTCCGCATGAATCTCCCTGGTCAGCGCCGGAATAATCTCCGTTTCATTGACCGCAACCGCCGCCAGACGACCGAGAGAGCGCGCCGCGCGCTGTCTGCTGCGCCGATCCCCGGCTGTCAGTTCGCGTATCAGAGACTGAGTGAGTGGAACTGCCGCGCCCAGTCCATTCAATGCCTCCGCCGCGATCATGCCAATCAGCCAGAGGCGATCCTGCAGCGCGTGTCGCAGCGTCGAGAGAGCGGCGGGAGTGCGCGTCTCCAGCTTGCCCAGCGCGGCAATCACGACAGACAGCGCAAAGGCGGCGGGGCTGTTGTCGCGAAAGTCCTCCAGATAGAGATAGATTCTGTCCGGCGAAACCGGACTATCCAGAAAGCGCGTTGGAACATAGCCCTCGCCGACCTGACTCTCATGCGCACAACGAAGCAGCGCGGGGATCACCTCCGGGTGCGCAGCAGCCGAAGGACCTAACTGCGCCAGCGCGCCCGCGGCGCGGGCGCGAATCAGGCGGTTGGAGTCGCGCAGAGACGCCAGCAGGGAGGGAATCATCTCCTCCGCTCTGCGCGCCATCTCCGCCATGTATAGCAGCGCCTCCGAAAGTGCGCGGCGCGTCTCCAGATTCTGATCGGCGCTGGCTTTTCGGCGCATCCACTCCATCAACGGCAGATTTTCGCACCGACCGCCTGCGAACGCAACCGATGGAAGCGCGCGCGTCAGATGTGCGACCTTCTCCTCCTGCCGTTTCGTATGGTGCTGGAACCAGAGCGTCATCACCTCCGTGGTGATCTGATCCACGCATTTCGCCAGTCGGTTCGGTTCATTCATCGTCTTTTTCCCGAAGGACGCCGTACATTGACGATATTCGACTGTCGGCGAATCTCCTCGCCCATCACCACCACCATCTCTTTTCGACGACGGTAGATACGCACCCCGGCGTGCATCGCCTCCGCCAGTTCTGGCGCGGCGCGCCGCCGCGCTTCCATGTCCCGCCCTTCCAGATCCTTCACCAGCCGCATAATCAGCGCGGGCGAACGCTCTCCGGCTTTTCCGGCTGTCTGGTCCATGCTCTCAGGCTCCAGGACCGTGGCAAGCTGCTCACGCGCCGCATCCAGCGCGCGACGTGCCGGGATGCTGCGTCTCTCCCATTCTGACACCTGCTTCGCAATGATCTCGCTTCCCTGCGCCGCCCAGAGCAGAGCGCGCCCGCAGGCGATTCCCACCTCCAGCGGAGCCTCCTCCAGAATCTGCGCCATCTCCTCCAGCGCCTCCGGATGACGATCCAGTCCTCCTCCCATCTGTCGCAGGGCTTCCAGCACGGCAAGCTGCGCCTCGCGATTGCGCCCCCGCAAACGCGCCAGCAGCGCGCCGACCACGCCGGGATAGGCGACCGTCGTGCCTCCCATGTGTCCCAGAGCGCGAATGGCGATCAGCGCATGGCGGGGCAGCAGAGGCAGCAGGCTGGTGACCCGCAGCGAAAGCGTCGTCAGCAGCGGCTTTCTCCGGTAGAGCCGGTTGGCGCGTGCCAGCGCCGCCAGCGCCGGAACAAAGTGCGACGCGCAGGGCGCGGTTCCCATCTGTTCATGCCGCCACCAGACCTCCATCGCCTCGGTCGTGATTCGATCCATCAGGTCATGCAGAGAGGCCGCGCTCATCCAAGCTCTACCTCCGGCAGGCATAGCGCCGCCAGCGCCAGCCGATGCCGGAAGAGGTCATCTTTCGCCGGGTCGCTGAGAAAAGCCAGCAGCGGAACCGGGTCGTCCAGCAGTCCCGCCAGAAAGATAATGACCTCCTGCCACTCCGATAGATTGGCGCAGGCGTCTACCTCTGATTCGATCCATATCCAGCCATGCTCCCGCGCCAGCCGCGCCAGACTGCGCGCCGCCAGAAACTCAGCGAAGGAGCGGTGCGTGAAAAGCAGGGAGGAGTGCAGGCGATCCGCTCCTTCGCTCATCAGAATGCCGGCACTGCACAGGTCATCCAGCAGCATTCGCCCTGTCATCACCGGATAGTTGGGCTGCACCCGGTTAACGATCTCCGCCATGCCGCTTCCGCGATCCACTCCCTTACCGCGACTTTGCCGCATATACTCCAGCGCAACATCTGCCGCAAAGTCCAGAAAGAGATCGCGCTGCGCGATAGAGGGATGCGCTTTCACCCCCCACTGATGGATCATATCCGTTAGAAACATCTGGTAGAGTTCCACGCGACGATCCCATCGCGGCAGCGTGCGACTCTTCTTCCACTCATCCGCCGCCACCCGGCAGGCAAGCCGCAGCAGCAGAGGCGACCGCAACACATAGCGCAGGTTCCCGCGCGCCTGAATGGTCTGATAGAGTTCGTCTCCCGCCTGCGGCGCATGATCGAACCAGGCATGGATCGCCTGCCGTATCTGCATGTCGTCAAAGGGACGAATCTCCAGTTCTTCTCCTTCGGTAAAGGGAAGACTGCTGCGGAGATAGCCCTCACGCCGGGCAGTTACCAGCAGCTTCGCCGACGGATGCTGCTGAGCCAGGGCGTTCAATGCCCGATCCAGAACCGGACGCGACTCGACGGGAACCTCGTCCAGCGCGTCCAGCGCCACCAGACATTCACCGCGCCGGATCTTCTCGCCCAGAAACTCACGCAAGCTCTCCTTCAGGCGATGCCGATCTGTCAGCAGGGAGGCGATGACGCTCAATGCCGTATTTGCGGCAGCCCCCGCGTTGATCAACGCCTCAGTCAGTTCAACGGCGCGTAGAAAGACTGCCAGCGGCTGGGTGTGCGCGCGTTCCGGACGCTTTTCGATCTCCTCCAGCGCCATGCCGCAGCGTTTTCCTACCTCCCACCAGAGCAGCGTGGTCTTGCCGTAGCCTGGCGCGCCCAGCACGACAGCCCGCGTAAAATCGGCGCGAATCTGCTGCCACTCCACCACCATGCTGGCGCGCTGCCCCTCCGGCATGTCCTCTCTTCCGGAATATCTGCCTTGCGGGTGCAGACCGCGCGCTACCCGTACCGGGATACAGACGCGCTCCAACTGCGACCAGTCCTCAAAATCTCTTCCGAGCTGCTGCCCGGCATCCTCCCGGATCCATCGCCGCTCTCCGTGCAGCAGCAGACGCATCTGTTCTGGAATACCGCTCGCTTCCGGCAGATACTCCAGCAGGGAAGACGCCGTAAAGACGGATCGCGCCGGATCGCGCCCTGCATTGAGAGCCGCCTCCCGCGCCTCCTTCGCGTTGTCCGGGTGCGCCACCAGCCGGGAGATAAGCGGGTAGCCATTTTCATCCTGCAGACCGAAGGCGGCAACCGCCTTTTCGCGCACTCCGGCGACCGGTCCCCAGGCACCCTGTGCATTGAGCGTCGCGGTGACGGCATAGCTGCTGTCCACCAGATCACCACGCAGAAGCTGCGTCAGCCCGATCCCCATTGCCGCGCCGTGCGAGCCGCCCTCCAGAACCGCGTTGTCTTCCCGTACAATCTCGTTGCTCGCCAGACGCCAGCGAACATCCACGCCGCCGGTATCCGGGAAAGAGAGGGCTCGTTCTGGACTGACCGCCAGCGCCGCCTCCCAGGCGATCTGCGTCGCCTCCAGAAAGCCGCGCGTCGCCGGGAAAAGCCCCATCCATTCCGGTGAGGCATAGAAGTCTCCGGTTCCGCCGCCCACAACCTCCAGATACAGCCACCCGACCAGCCCGCGTCCTCCCCGCAGATAGATCAGAAGCGGCAGCCGTCGTTGATCCAGAATCGTGATTGGAGAGAATTCCAGACGAATCGTCTCCCCGGTAATCCTCTGCCGCTCCTCGCAACTGACCCGAAAGAGCGCCTGAGTCCAGGCGCGGACGGCTCCCATCCGCCAGCGATCCGTATCGGATCGCCACAGGGAGAGGAGGCTGGAGTCGAGCCACTGTTCCGGCGAAGCGGCTCCCGTCGTAGGCTCCGACAGCGTCCCGACTATCGGCATCGCGTTCCAGGCGGCAGCCGTCGCATAGCCCCATTCACGGATGCCGTCCCGGTCGCGCTCCAGCGCGGCGCGCACCGCCAGCGCGCCGCTGACCATGCCCAGAAGCGACTGATATATCCGGTCGGCGTCAATGCGCGTATCGGGCGTGGAGCCGCGAAAGTCGCGTGTATGGGTGTAGAGGTAGCGCAAAAACTCACGCGCCTCGTCCTGTTGAACGTCCTGCCAGAGACGCAGCAACCTCTCTCGCTCCGGCGCAATCAGAGCGCGTCCCAACTCCTGAAGCAGCTCTCCTGGCTCGATCTCGCTCCAGGCGTCCCGGACCATCAGTTCATCGGCGTCGGGCGTGTGTATCAGATCCAGCCAGTGGCGCAATCGTGCGGGCGCCTGCATCCGAATGTGCCTCCTGTGAGAACGCCCATCTTCGCACAGGCGAGACGGGCGTTTGGATCATAGTCTCTGTTATCTTCAGACGCGCCGGGGCGGATTCCTCTCCCTATTCCCGGCTTCCGACAATCTGTTGAACCACGCGAAGGATGGCAGGCTGAAGCGGTTGTGTGAGCGCGGACGAAGCCCACTGCTGCCAGGCGGGCAGAGCCGCCGGATCCTCTATCGCCGCCGCCTCAAACGAGTTTTTCAGAGCCTCTTCCGCCTGTTCGGGAAGCCGTTCGGCAGGTATCTGACCGATCTTCAGATAGCGATTATCTATAGGCGCGCTGCTTGCCTCCAGTTCCGCCACCGCCACCCGCCATCCCTTCCGCAGCACGGCGAAACGCCGCCACGCGATACGATCCTGCGCGTTGGGAACCTCCAGCAGCACCAGCGTTCCGGCGGGCCAGACGGCATGTTCGATATGCAGCCAGCGTTTATCGCCCTCCATATAGAAACTTCCGCTGGCTTTCTCATCATCGAAGGTCAGAGTCTGCCGCAGACGATATTGATCGTCAGAGGCGAACGAGAGGGAAGCCGCCGGTATACGAAGAGTCTCCCGTGAGCGAGAAATGGACACCTGCATCTGATCCAGCCACGAACGCGCCTTTTCCAGCGCCAGAGTCCGCGGATTCATGGAAAACCTCTCCCCTGCGGCGCTCTCCGGCGGCGCGGGAAGATAGCCCGCCATCTCCGTATGAAACGCCTGCAGTGACCGCAGGTCTTCCAGGCAGACGGCGCACTCCTCTACATGCAGTTCCACAATCTCGCGAACTACCGCGTCCGCCTGATCGCGCACATACGCCAGCAGCATTTCGGAATCCAGACAGTCGTCAGGCTCTTGATCTCTGTCCAGAACCTGCATCCATCGCTCCATCGCTCCGGCGGCAGCCTTTCGCAGAGCCTCCCGACAGGAGCGGCAGGCGGCAAGATGCTCCCCGGCGCGCAGTGAATCTTCACGCTGCGCGTGCGCATGATTCAGATAATGTATCAGTTGCTCCTGCGTCAGACAGGATATCCGCTCGCCCATAGACTATCCTCCACGACTACGGAGACGATGAAAAGCGCGGGTTCTTACAGGCGTGTGGGAATGCGCGTCAGATTTTTTATTTTTTTCAGGGCGCGATGACGAAGCTGATAGACATGGTTCTCGTTTGTCCCCAGCAACGCCGCGATCTCCGTATCCTCAAGGGGCAGCCTCAGTTCGTACAGCGTCTCTTCGGGCTGCTGCAGCGCGGATGCCAGCAGAGAGAGCGCGGAGCGAGGGTCGGAAGCGGTCAATACCGCCAGCATCTGCCAATCCATTCCGAGCATCAGCACGGCGCGCCCGCAAGGAGGCAGCGAGAGAAACGACTGCCAGCAGTCGTCCCAGTCGCGTTCATGCTCCTCCTGCGGCGCCGCCAGCGCGCGCTCCAGATCGTCATCAATCTCCCGCATCTCCACCGGAGAGAGTCCCAGCAGGTCTACCAGATGATCCGCCAGCCGCTTCTCCGCCAGCGGCGTCTCCACCCATTGCAGGAATCGCCGCGTCAGATCAGGGAAGCGTATCTCCTGAAGGGACCTCCGCCCGCTCGCCCGCAGCGTCTCAGCAACAAAGGGCGAATCGTCTCGCAAAAACGACTGGTAGCGCGGCGTAACGATAAAGGTTGCCCCTGACCAGGCGCGCAAGCCAAACAACCACTCCGATGCCATCTCCCAGCGGGCAAAGAGAGGAATGAAGCGGGTATCCGTCGCCAGATAGTAGAGCTTGTTGAGGGTCTGTCGGCGAGGACTGTTTGCGCGCGCGCGGTCTTTGCGGTAGTTTTCGGCGGCGGTTCTGGCGAATCCGAGCGGCTGACGAATGCGCCGATGAACCTCCTCGCGTCCCGGACGAAACGCCTGTATCAGCTTGAGGGAGAGGGTCTGACAGCGATCTTCCATATCCTGCGCGCTGACATCGTCCTCCCGCAGCCAGCGGCGCAGCGAGGGCTGCAGCAACCGGATGATCCGATCCTCCAGCGACCGCGCCCCGGACTCCGGAGCCGCATAGTAGCGCGAGAGAAGATCAAGAAGCTGGTTGTGGAGGTCGTCCTGCATCTGCGTTTGAGGCTCCCGAAAAAAGCTGGCTCGACAGCTTGTAGAGGATAATAGCATCAAACGCCCGTTAAGTCAACGCGCGCTCCCCCTTCCGCTTTTCCCCCTTACGCCAGAACGCCCTGCACCGCCTTGCCGCTCACGTCAGTCAGGCGGAAGTCGCGTCCCTGGAACCGAAACGTCAGCCGCTCATGGTCAATTCCCAGCAGGCGCAGCAGCGTCGCCTGAAAGTCGTGGATATGCACCGGGTCCCGGACGATATTGTAGGAGTACTCGTCTGTCTCGCCATAGGTCGTTCCCGCCTTGATGCCGCCCCCCGCCATCCACAGCGTGAAACAGCGCGGATGGTGATCGCGCCCGGAGGTCGGATCGTCCAGCGCGCCCTGACTGTAGACGGTGCGCCCGAACTCTCCCGACCAGACGACCAGCGTATCCTCCAGCAGTCCCCGCTGTTTAAGGTCGCGCACCAGCGCGGCAGAGGGCTGATCCGTGTCCTCGCACTGCATGGTGATCTCGCGGATCAGGTTGCGGTGGGTGTCCCAGCCGACATGGAAAAGCTGAATGAATCGCACGCCGCGCTCTGCCAGCCGTCGCGCCAGCAGGCAGTTGCGGGCATAGCTGCCGGGCTGCGTGACAAATGGACCGTACATCTCCAGCGTCTCTTTCGACTCTTTCGACAGGTCCATCAGTTCCGGCACGCTTGCCTGCATCCGATACGCCATCTCATACTGCGCGATGCGCGTCAGAATCTCCGGGTCGCCGGTCTCCTGGTGCTTGAGGGAGTTGAGCGCCGCAAGATCATCCAGCATCCCTCGCCGCGCCTCCGCAGAGACTCCGCGCGGATTGGACAGATACAGTACCGGATCGCCGCCGGCGCGAAACTTCACCCCCTGATAGCGGGAGGGCAGGAAGCCGCTGCCCCAGTAGTATTCGAAAAGAAGCTGCCCGCAGGTTCCATGCCGGTCACGCGACAGCAGCACCACGAAGGAGGGCAGATCGCGGGTCAGACTCCCCAGTCCGTAGGAGAGCCACGCTCCCGCGCTCGGTCGTCCCGGCTGCTCCGCGCCGGTCAGCAGCAGGCACATCCCGGGCGCATGGTTGATCGCCTCCGTGTGCATCGTCTTGATGAAGCAGAGGTCGTCGGCGATCTTCGCAGTATGCGGCAGCAGTTCGCTCAGCCAGGCCCCGCTCTGACCGTGCTGCGCGAATTTGAATTTACTCGGCTGGATCGTCAGCTTCTGGCTGGCGGTCATCGTAGTCAGCCGCTGCCCCATCCGCACCGATTCCGGAAGCTCCTGCCCGCGCGCCTTCTCCAGCAGAGGCTTATAGTCGAACAGGTCCACCTGCGACGGCGCGCCGGACTGGGTCAGGAAGATGATCCGCTTCACCTTCGGCGGAAAGTGCGGAAGTCCGGGAAGAGCGCCGGATGCCGACGCATTCGCTGGACGCCGCTGCTGCGCGAAGGCGGCATCCTCCCCGAACAGGGTGGCGAGCGCCGCCAGACCTACGCCCGCGCCGAACCGCCCGAATAGCTCTCGCCGCGTCATCTCCAGATATTTGCTGCCGATGGAATCCAACGAAGTCCCTCTCCTTCTCTGCTCCCGATTACGCCCTACTCCATCAGGAACGACATCTTTAGAAGCTCTACCGGCTGCCCGCCCTGCGAGGCGTCGGTGGGGCTGTCCAGATAGTTCTGCATATACTCCTGCCAGCGGGTATGCACTTCGGAGGTGGCGAGATAGGCGCAGGCGGCATCCCAGTCATCGCACTCCAGGTAACCGAACTCCATCCCGCCGGGACCGAGCCACAGGCTGTAGTTGCGGATTCCCGCTGTCTTCAGTTCCGCCAGCAGGTCGGGCCAGACGTTCTGATGAATGGCTTTGTACTCTTCCAGCTTCTCCGGTTTCACGCGCAGCAAAAGTCCGATTCGTTGCATGACGTTATTTCACTCCTTGCTGAGAACTTCGTCCAGATTGAGAATGAGACTGCACACATTGGTATAGGCGGCGAGTTCCGCCGCCTCCAGCGCGGGGTCGGGCTTCGATTCTCCTGTCTCGATCAGCCGTTTCGCCTCCTCCGGCTGCGCTCGATAGTGATCCAGATTGCGATTCAGGCTGCGATTCAGCACTGCCAGTTCCGCCGGATGTGGAGCGCGGGCGGTCGCTGCCTGGAATGCAAAAGTCAGTCGAGCCTCCGGGGTCGCGCCGCCCTGCTTCAGGGTTCGTTCGGCGAAGGCGCGGCTCGCTTCGATGTAGGTGATGTCATTGAGCAGCGTCAACGCCTGCAGCGGCGTGTTGGTGCGTGCCACCTGCACCATACAGACCCGGCGAGAAGCTGTATCGAACAGCATGGTCGGAGCCACCGAACGCCGCCAGAAGATGTAGAGACTGCGCCGATAGAGCGCCTCCCCGCGATCCTGCTGGTAGGTGATCTTGCCATAGCTGAAGTCTTCCCAGACTCCTTCCGGCTGATACGGCTTTACGGGCGGTCCGCCGACCTTCTCCACCAGCAAGCCGCTCAATACCAGCGCCTGATCGCGCAGCGTGTAGGAGGGAAGGCGGTAGCGCGGTCCGCGCGCCAGCAGGCGGTTCTCCGGGTCGCGCTCCTGCAGAGCCGGGCTGACTCGCGAAGCCTGCTGATAGGTCGCGCTCATCACCATCCGCTTGAGAGTCGCCTTTACGTCCCAGGGTCTCTGGCTGCGATCTCCGCGCTGAAAGGTCACCGCCAGCCAGTCCAGCAGTTCCGGATGCGAGGGGCGCGCTCCCTGCACGCCGAAATCCTCCGCCGTCTTCACCAGACCAACGCCGAACAGCTTCTGCCAGAGGCGATTCACCGTCACGCGGGCGGTCAGGGGATTGGCGGGGTCTACCAGCCAGCGCGCCAGCGCCAGACGATTGGGAGGCGCGTCTTTCGGCAGGGGCGGCAGCGCCTCCGGCGTCCCGACGGTGACCTTCTCGCCATATTTATCATAGGCTCCCCGCAGAAGAATATGGGTGTCGCGCGGCTTCGGCAGATCCTCCATCACCATCACCGTCAGAACAGACCGATTAAGCTCATCCAGCGACTTCTGAGCCGCCTCTCGCTCCTTCTGCAGCGCGGCGCGTTCGGGAGCCTGCTTATCCAGCGGCGCGATCCGACGATCCATATCTTCCAGCGTTCGCTTCAGCGCGGCGATCCGGGTCTCCTGTTCCGGGGTCGGCAGCATCAGAACAGGATTGGCGCTCCCGTCGCGATCCACCGCGCCTGTCTCCGCCACGCTGTTGAAGTAGGCATAGAGCCGATAGTAGTCCTTCATGGAGACTGGATCGTACTTATGATCGTGGCAGCGCGCGCAGCCCATTGTCAGACCCAGAAAGAGCGTGGAGGTCGTATCCACCCGATCCACGACATACTCCACCCGCGACTCCTCGGGAATGCGTCCGCCCTCGCCGTTGAGCATATGATTGCGATTAAAGCCGGTCGCGATCTTCTGGCTGCGGGACGCGTTCGGCAGCAGATCGCCTGCGATCTGTTCGATAACAAACTGATCGAACGGCATATTGCGATTGATCGCCTCTATCACCCAGTCGCGCCAGAGCCACATCGGGCGGGCGCGATCCTCCTGAAAGCCGTTGGTGTCGCTGTAGCGCGCCGCGTCCAGCCACTCCCATACCATGCGCTCGCCAAAACGCGGCGACGCCAGCAGCCGATCCACCACCTTCTCATAGGCGTTCGGGGAGCGGTCTGCCACAAAGGCGGCGACCTCCTCCGGGGTGGGCGGCAGCCCGGTGAGATCGAGCGTTACGCGGCGAATCAGCGTATGGCGCGGCGCGGGCGGCGACGGTTTCAGCCCCTCGCGCTCCAGCCGCGCCAGCACGAAGCGGTCTATCGCGTTCCGAGACCACAGACGATCCCGGACAGTCGGAAGCGGCGGCAGGGTCGGGGATAGAAACGCCCAGTGCTTTTCCCATTTCGCGCCCTGCGTGATCCACGCCCGAATCTGCGCGATCTCCGCCGGTTTCAGAGTGAGGTGGGAGTTCGGAGGAGGCATCCGCAGCGCCGGCAGCTTCTCGATCATGCGCAGGTAGGCGCGCGACTGCCCCGGCTTGCCAGGGATAAAGACGCGCCGGATGCCCTCCTGCGTGTCCAGCCGCAGATTTGCCTGCCGCGCACGCGCATCCGGTCCATGACAGCGAAAGCATCTATCCGAGAGGATCGGCTGAATATCGCGGGCAAAGCGTACCGGCGCGGACGGTACGCCCTTACGATCCGCCATGACAGGCGCAAGCAGCGCCACCAGGCTCAGACCGATCATACCAGACAGGAGCACACAGATTCGTTTCACAGGTCGTCCCTACCTCATATCCCATTCACGCGCCTACCGGTAGTTCACAACGATCACTTCGTGCACGTCTTCAATCGTCGCCTCCACGCGGGAACCGGAGACACGCAGGCGGGTCGTTTTGTTCAGTTTTCGAACGCGGGTCACCGGCATCCCGAAATCCAGCGTCGCCCGGAACATCAGCGGTTCCTCCAGCGGATTGGGAAGCACATAGGGACGGTTCTGCGCGGGAGTCGTCTGCGGCGGCGTATGATAGCCCAGTAGGTGAACGCGCAGCGTGCGCGTCTTCGGATCGTCTGTCACCACCGCCTCCACCGTCGCGGGGGCGGTGATCCGGACTCGCGGCTCTGGATTCAGGAACCGGACGGCGTTCGTCAGCAGGCGGCGCGCCTCCGTGATGTGGTGTTCGCTGGCGGTCGCGAAGTCCGGAGAAGCGGTCATCGTCACGACGGTTCCCTGCCCGACCCGATGAACCAGAATTGCCGGACCGACCGGCTTATCGGCGCTCATGGGCCATTCGGTTCCCTCTTTTCCCTGCTTCTGCCGTATGGTTCGGTGGGGCTGTATCAGTTCGCCATAGGCGGCGGCGGTCGTCGGCTCCATCACGACGGCAGGCCCCTTGACCAGGAAGGGCCAGTCGGCGGGGATTCCGTCGGCAAGCGAGGTCAGCATCTCGTCCCGACGGCCAGAAAAAAGTACATGGTTGTCCAGCGAATCGAGCCGCCGCGCGAAGCGCGCCCCGATCAGGCTCTCCAGCGCGGAGCGGCTCTGCAGGCGTCCCATCCGGTCGTAACAGCCGCTCACGCCGGTAACGAGCAGCTTGCCGCCCTCCTCGACATAACGGCGTAACAGAGCGGCTTCCGCCTCGCTGACGATGGCGGCGTTGGGCAGGCAGACGACGGGAAACCGCTGCAGGCTCTCCCGCGTTGCGTTTTCGTCAAGCAGGACGCCCCAGGGGATATGCGCGTAGACCATCGCCTTATGCGCCCCCTGAAACGCCTGAAAGTAGTCCCCGGGCTTTTCCCGCGCGTACCAGTCGCGGGTGCGGCTGCTGAACCAGATTCCGACCTCCGCTACCGGCGGCTGACCGAAGTGAGCGCGCCGGCGGAGCGCGTCCGTAAACGCCTCCCCGATCCGCGCATAGGCGACCGGGTCGAGCCAGCCGTCATAGGCGGTCTTGTCCACCATCGTCACGAACGCGCCGTGCGAAAGCAGCGTCAGCAGCTCCCAGCGAATATCGGCGAGCGGGCGGGTCGTCTGATCGTGATACATCCGGACGCCCCGCTGGATGGCGACCTGAACACGCTGATGGGGTACGGCGGCACGGTAGAAGACGGCGTTGAGACCGACCGTCAGCGCGCTGAAGCCCCATGCGCCGGTCTCGCCCGTCACAAAGTCGCCGTTACCCGCGTGCTGCACAGGTCGCTGCCCGACCTCCCACGAGAAGGGGGGATTGCCGTGAAAATTATAATCTACCGTCGCGTCCGGCTTCTGAGAGCGCACGAAGGCGTAGAGGTCCTTCTCAAAGCGTTCGCTGGTCCTGTAGCGAAACGCCAGCATCCGATCCCAGTCCTCATCCCACGTCACGCCTCTGGGCATCGGTCTGCCGTACTCCGCCTCAAACAGCTTCTGGCAGGTGTCGCACCAGCAGCCATGCGGAGGACCGAATCCCTGATCCACCATATCCAGATGAAAGCCCGCGATCCCATACGACAACATCTCGGCCAGCAGCAGCTTCAGATAGTCCCGATAGGGGGAGTTGAAGCAGACCAGATGATCCAATGGCTTGCCATCTTTATCGCGCGCTCGCCAGTCGGGATGTTCGCGCAATGCCTGCGTGGGATACTGCAGGACGCAGTAGGCGATGATCGGCAGCTTCTGTTTCGCGCCCTCCTCCACCGCCTCGCGCAGAACGTCCCGGCTGCCCAATCCGGGCGCTCTGGGCTGATGGCGGGAGTCGTAGTAGGCGTATTCGCCATCCCGCGCCCAGATCACCAGATACTCGCTCTTCGCCTCCACACAGCGGCGCACAATCTCGCGCCCGTCAAAGCGCGCCGCGTAACCCGCATCCGACGGATCACTCCCGAACTGCGCTCCGGTCGGTCCCACCTCCATGCCGACGAGAACGCCCTCATACCAGGGCGCAGCCTTCTCTGATTTGGAAGCGGCTCCCTTCTGAACCGGCGCATTCATCGCGACCCCCATTGCCAGCGTGAATAGGATCAGCCACACAGACCTGTCCTTGCACAAAGCGTTCTTTACCATTTCGCGAAAAAGCGGAGGGAGACCTGCTTCCGAGTCGGAAGAAGCGGCATCACTTTTTCCTTAGTGACGATATAATTTTTGGCGGGATCGGGATACGGAGGACAGGCGCAGTCGGTATAATAAGGTATTCTCGCATGAATCGGGCGGAGCCGCTGCGCCGCCCTGTCTCTTTTTGTCAAGGAGGGATTGCTGATGCGAACGTTTTGCCGGGGGTGGATCGCCGCCCTGCTGCTAACCGTCGGGGTCGGCGCCTATGCCAACCCGACCCTGTCGGGCGAATACATCGAGGCTCGCACGCTCAACGTCTACACGGGAGCCTGCCACGCGAACGGCGAATCCGTCACCGCGGGGCGCGAAGCGATGATGATCTGGAATGTCCAGAACGGAGCCTACAACGGCGTGGAGTTGGGCGGCGTTCGGGCGATGGCGGTGGTCGCCGGAGATGGAAATCTTGCCTGGGGGTCCGCCAATCGCCGCGCGGTTCTCTACGTGGACGAGAAGGCGACGGACGCGCAGCGCGCGGCGATCGTCGCCGCGCTTAAGGAGCGGTATGCGTCGCAGATGGGGCCGGTGATCGGCGTGAAGACCGCTCCGATCGAGTTCTCCCGCAACGGTCTGGAGTACACCATCCGCGTGCCGAATGTCGCCTACCTGAAGACCACCCGCTACGGATGCGAGCACTGCGTGATGCCGCATATGGTCTGGTACGAGCCGTTCATCCCGCTCAAGTCCAGTCTGGTCGCAAAGGCCTCTCTGAGCGAGTTCAAGGGCGTGTCGGAACTGGGCGTGAACTGGCGGCGCGCGGACGAGAACAGCAGCTACGTCGGCGAGTTCTCTTTCTAAAAACTCCCCCACACGACACCTACCTGATATGGAAGCCGGATAGATCACGAAGGTCTGTCCGGCTTGATTTTGCATATGAAGAATGATAAATTCTCCTCAGTTTGATACAATTCGTTTTTTTTGCATTTAGTGCTATTATAATTCGAGAGGGATGTTCGCACTAGGTTAAGGAGGAAAAAATGTCTCGAAAATTCAATATTGCAATCTAGATTGTCTCGTGCCTGTTATGTTTTAATACAGGCATCATCCGCGCTGCTGATCCCAAAGCGGGGGTCTCTCTGGTAAAACCCGAAGCAGGATATACCTTTCATACTGGAGGAATGCCTACAGCCGGCATTCCTTTTGAGACCACCAACCATTTCGTAGAGATCATAAATGCTAACCCGTATCAGATGTTTAATGTATCGTGGACCATGATCTGCGAGATGGACGGGAACACAGTACCGGGCGGAGATACAGCAGTGTACCAGATCATCCGGTGCGACAGCATGGGAAAATGGAAACGTTTCGCGCACGGCACTGGTGTCGTTGGAGGCAGCTATAACGCGGGTCCCGGACAACACACGGGAACGGGTTATTCTGACCTCATTATCAACACCACTTCACAATCTAAGACAGCAACCGATAACCATTCCTTTTCGGTTGTAAACCCATAAGTATCACTTGGTCCAGGGTCATCTTCTCAGCTAATGAAAAGATGACAGTGGAATCGCAGGAGGTGTGACCATGTCGCGTTCATCGCCAGGTTATGTCAGTTGTTGTGTCTTCACGGCTCTCTGCCTGATCCTCTCCCTCTCTCCTGCCTGCGGCGATCCGCTTACAGAGACGATGCGGCAGGAGGATTCGCGCCTGAATCAGCGAATCTCGCTCATCGCCCCGCGCATCTATGTGGGGGAGCTTCTTGAGATGCTCTCGAAGAGCAGCGGCGTGGCGTTGAGCGCCGGTGAACGCGATGGGGCCGCCGATGTACTGATCATGGTCTACTGGAAGGACATCCCTCTTGCCGATGCGATGAACGCGCTCTGGTCGCTGCTGAGTTATCGCGATGCGGTCTGGCACTGGCAGCGTGAAGGCCGTCCCGGACAGTATCGCTATCAATTTCAACAGCCTCGCGCTGCCCGACAGTTGGCGGAACGGTTGAGAAAGCAGATACAGGACCTTTTTGAATCCCACGCCGAAACCATGCTGGAAGTGGCGCAGATGACTCCGGAAGAGCGCAAGAGCCGCCTGGAGGAGCTTTCGCGCTCTATGCTTCAGGAGGATAACCGGATCGCAGAATCGCTTCTGCAGGAAGATCGGATATGGGAGGGGCTGAAGATTTTCGGTCAGGCTCTGACGCCGGAACAGCGACTGAGCGTTCTGCGGGGAGAAGAGCGGTCGCTGCGCGTTCCGGTCAGCCGTCTCTCCGAGGCAGGACGCGCCTTTGTCCGCTCGATCTGGAAAGAGCAAGCCTCGCAAGCGATGTATCGAACGTTGGACGGACGCTGGGAACCCGTTCCCGAACCCGGTCACATTCATTTGGAGGCTTCCCGTCATGGACGGAAGATGGCGCCGACCCTCTTCATCCATCTGGAACATCTGGGAGGATACGGCTATCTGGGAGCCATGCCCATGCATAACGGCTTGCTGCGCCTGCTGGGGCAGCTCTGGATGCTTCCCGGTGATTCCGCCGATGATCCCGCCTCTTCCCGGAAAGTCGAAAGCGAGATGCGCGCCTCCGTCCTGCAGGAAAAGCGAATCCTGGAGTATCGGCTTGCCCAACTGTTCGAAGCCGGTTCCCTCAACCTTGCCGCGCGTCTGCCGCATGAAAACCCTCGTGACCCCGGCGCTCCCACAAATCAGAAGGTCGCCGACTATCTGAAACACCTTCAAGAACACCCTTTTGAAATGCGAAGCAAATGGCGCGGCGGAACGCTTCTGATCACCGACTTAAGCTGGATATGGGACACCGAACAGACGTTAAAATGGGAGGCGGTCAAACAGCTTCGTCAGGCGGAGGTTCGCGGCGAGGGACTGCTGACGCTGAACGATCTGGCGTATGCGGCGGCGCAGTTCACGCCGACCCAACTGCAACGCCTTGCGGAGGAGTTTCCAGTGATGGCGAGTGTGGCGTACTGGCACTCCCTTTTTCGGGTCTATGGAGCCTCTCCCGGCAGCGCCGCCAGACTGATCTCCCCCGAAGGACTGCCGATCAACTCCCGGTTAGCGGTTGCGATGCGCGCCCATCCCGCCTCGCCTTTCAACCAGCCGCCGTTTCGGGAACGCCTGGACAACGGCAGCATCCGCGCGATCCGGATAACACAGGAAGACAGCCAGGAGCAGGGCGTACCGGTACGGGAGATCACCGTCGGCTATGTCTCGAAAGAGAGAAAATGGGTCCCGGTCATGGGGTTTCGGTATCAGCCTGCCCCGCGTTAGCGCGATCAGCCGCGCTGAATCGGTAAAGAGAGGGCGCAGTGAGCCTGGCAGGCTCTCTGCGCCTCTTTCTCCCTGCTGACGGCGAAACGCGCGCGTTACGGCGAGGCGCGCAGCTTGTTGATCCAGAGCGTATTGTCCTGATCCGCTATGCCGAGAAAGCCGCTCGCGTCCATGAAGAGCACCTGATAGACCTGATCCAGATCGAGCTTGCCATTGGTGTCTCTGGAGTCGTCGGCTGCGGTGAAATCGGCAAAGGGGAAGGAGAGGTTTTTGACCTCAGAATCGCCGGGCAGATCCACCACCATGTTGTACTTGCCGCCGCCCCGCTCCTCCACCTGAATCACGATTTTCGTGGGTTTGGCGGAAGCCATTGAGAGGGTCAATTTGCCGGTTCCCATCAGGCTGCCGCGCCGGATCGGTTTGACGACAGCGACAATCTTGCCGGCTGTCGAACGATAGTCCACCTGCAGCGCTTTGCCTTCCAGCGGCTTGTCCGACACCACGCTCAGGCGCGCGCCGCCGACCGCCATCCAGGAGAGCTGCGGACGCGCAAAGGTATCGAAGCGGACATCGCCATTGACTGACGAGAAGGAGCCGGGCAGAGCCGCTTCGTTTACCTTCAGATCGTCGAGATAGAGGGTATGGGATCCGGACTTCAACCCGAAAGCCTCCACCAGCGCGGCATCTGCCTGGGCAAAGAACTGGGAGAGGTCGGCAAGCGCGATTCCCTCCACCTGATCCATGTCCAGACGGTTATTGGGGTCTTTGGGATCGTCTGCGCCTTCCGTAAGGGAAAAATCCGAGACGGAGAGTTCGACCGGCTGCCAGCGGTTCGCCGGAGCCGTGAAGAGCGCCAGATAGCGTCCTCCCTCCTTCTCCTGCACCATGAGAACCAGAGGCGCGGCATAGTCGGACTTCACCCAGAAGCTGAATGACTTCGCCTTCTCCAGCGATCCGATAGGAACCTGCGTGAGCATCAGGTTAAACTCGCCTTTCGTTACCGCGTAGTCGAAGCGCAGCGCCGATTTACCCTCTTTGACGCTGGCGGCTTCGGTCGTGAGGCTGACTTTCGCGTTCTGTCCCAGAGCGGTCCAGCCCTGTTCGCTCTCTTCAAACGCGTGATGCAGCAGTGGGGAAGTCTGCTGTGCGTAAGCGACGGAGAGACAACCGGTCCATGCAAGCGCGCTGACCAGCGCTCGCGCCCATCGTGCTGTCATGGTGAAACCTCCTTTCGAGGGACTTCATCTGACACGACGAAAGATATCTGCACGAAGTTTCACAAGGATGCAAAGGATCAAAAATGACGGACTTCCAGTCTCGATTCTACGAACTCTATCCGGGGGGCCACTGGAGAAAACGTCCTCCCAGCAGGTGAAAATGGAGGTGATAGACCGTCTGCCCGCCGTTATCGCCGCAGTTGACCACCGTGCGAAATCCCTCTTCCGCCACGTTCAGACGGCGTGCCGTCTCGTTGACCGCCAGCAGGGCGCGCCCCAGCAAACCGGCGTCCTGCACCTCCAGCAGCGTGGAAAAGTGCGCTTTCGGGATCAGCAGGACATGAACGGGAGCCTGCGGCTTCAGGTCATGAAAGGCGACGAACTCCTCATCCTCATATACCAGACGGGCGGGAATCTGACCGGAGGCTATTTTACAGAAAACGCAGTCGGATACGGACATTTCGCACATCTCTCCCCTGACGGACGAAGACGCCTCGCCTTCGCTCCGTATGCTCAACGGCAAGATGATACCAGAAGCGCCGCGAGGCGTCAACGCGCCCTGAAAATCCGCCTGATTGCCCGTACTATTCCTTCAGATCGGGAACCTGCCAGTCTATCTCAGGCTTTCCGGCTTCCCGCAGCGCAGCGTTGATACGGGAGAAAGGACGGCTGCCGAAAAATCCGTTATGCGCCGACAGAGGCGAAGGATGCGCCATCTGGACGATGGGATGCCGCGCCGTGTCTATCAGGCGAACCTTCTTCTGCGCGTGACCGCCCCACAGCACAAAGACCACCGGTTCAGTCTTGGCATTAACGGCGCGTATCACCGCATCGGTGAACGCCTCCCATCCCTGCCCCTTATGAGAGTTAGGGGTGTGCGCCCGCACTGTCAGAACCGTATTGAGCAGCAGCACCCCCTGCTGCGCCCAGGAGACCAGATAGCCGTTATTCGGGATGCGGCAGCCCAGATCGCTCTGAAGCTCCCGGAAGATGTTGACCAGCGACGGCGGAGGCTTGATCCCGGGACGTACCGAGAAGCAGAGACCATGCGCCTGCTTCTCGTCATGATACGGATCCTGTCCCAGAAGCAGCACGCTTACCGCTTCATAGGGCGTCAGCTTCAGCGCGTTGAACACCTCCTCTTCAGGCGGGTAGACCGTCTCTTTCTGACGCTCTTCCGCCACAAACTGCGCCAGACGCAGCATTGTCGGCGTCTCCAGCGTCTCCTTCAGCGCAGGCTGCCAGGATTCCGGGATATCGAACGGCATCGTTTTTATCTCGCTTTTTTTCAAGCGGGTGGAGAGAGGGCAGGCGATTGCCTGCCCTCTCTCGTGGCCGGAAGGGTTCAGGCTTCGAGCAGACGAGACATCAGACGCCCAGTTCGTTCTTCATGTACTCGCGGCTGATCGTCACCGCCTCCAGATGCGGCAGTTCGGTGCGATCCTGTTCGGCGACGATCCACTCCGCGCCTACCTCGCGCGCCGCCTGCATCGAGCCTTTCAGATCCACCACGCCCCGCCCCAGTTCCAGGAAGGTCAGCTTGCCGTCTGGCTCCCGCCGACCATCTTTGAAGTGGAAGTATCCGGCGCGAGCCGCGTGCTTGTGGATAAACTCGACCGGGCTTTCGTTGCCGATGGTCACCCAGAAGACATCAATATTGAACTTAACGACCTCGGGATCGGTCTCCTCCGCCAGAATCTGCATTCCGTTGACCCCGCTGCTCTCCAGCGCATCGAACTCCCATGCGTGATTATGGTAGTTGAACGTCAGCCCTTCGTCCTTGAGCCGCGCCCCGACCTCATTGAACAGCTTGCTGGAGGTCTTGTAGCCGGCGACCGTCCTGGTATCGGCGACGCCGGAACACATCAGATGCTTGACGCCCATTGCCTTGCAGAAGGCGATATGCGAGGAGAGCTTCTCCGCATCGGCATAGTCTCCATAGCCGAAATGGACGCCGGAGATAGTCAGGTTATTTTCGGACAGCAGACGGCGGGTCTCCGCTTCGCCGACAGTGGCGAACATATTGCCGGTCTCGATCGCCGGATATCCCGCGGTCGCCACATCCTTGAGGACGCCGGGCAGGTCGGTGCGGTTGCGCTCGCCAAAGACAATCAGTTGTATCGAGGCAGTCGGTGCAGCCATAGTTTCTCTCCTGTGAGATGATGTAGATCACAACCGGCTCCCTCCAGGGATTTTACTCGCGGGAAGAGGGAGCAGAAGGAAATCGGTTTTTCGCGCCAACTAAGGTATTTGACCTGCGTCCCGTCTGCTCCTGCCTTATCCTGCGTGAAAAAAGAGCAGGCTGTTTCCAGCCTGCTCGGAAGTTTGCAGCGGATGGCAGGAGAGAGATTACAGCCTTCTTCCCGTAAAGGAGTAGGCGGCGCGCTGGTAGACGGGGCGGCGCACGCGCTTATCACGGCGAACCGGTGCGGACTTGCTCGCCAGAACCGGAGCGGGCTTTCCCTTCAGCGACGAAGTCGGCGCGGGAGCCGTCGGAACGCGCTGAACGTTTGAAGCGGTGCGAGCAGGCGCGACGCCGCTCATTTTCTTCGGAGCCGGTCGCCGGAGAGCCGGAGCCGCCGGACGTTTCGCAACTCGTTTCGCCGCCGGACGCGCCGCCACTTTCTTCCCTGTCTGTTTCGCAGTTGGAGGGATCGCGGAGAGCTTAACCATCGGCTTTTCGGGCTGCGCGGAGGAGATGTCCCGCGTATCCGGCGGGGTCAGCGTTGCCGGAGAACTGCTCTCACGCTCGGGAGCGGGAGAGTCTGCGGTGCGCTGTGGTGCTTCCGTCGAATGACCGACCTCCAGCACGATATTGCGCTTGCCATGTCGCAGAACGATCCCCGCTTCGGAGATTCGGGCGATTCGCAGACTTCCGGGCAGCGCGTCGCCCTCCTGCTTGTAGGAGGTCTGCCCCTCCACATTCACCACCGCGATGGACGGCTCGCCGGAGATCACCCCTTTCAACTCGATCTTCGGCAGCGGAGGCGGCGCGACCGGCTGCACCGTGATGCGCGGTCCTGGCGGGAAGGTGTCGGGCAGCGGTTGATAGACCGGCTCACGAGCCGTATTCTGACGCAGGACAGAGGGCGAATTCGTCTGCGCGGAGCGTGTCGGCGGGTTATTCTGCAGGTCGGGCGGCAGCGCAGCGGCGACTGGCGGCTTGAAAGGATCTCGCGACACCGGGAGCGGCGGATTCAGATCGGAGTTCAGTTCCAGGAGCGCATTCGCCTGAGCGGGCGTCAGATTGGCGGTCGTCCCGCCCGGCGCAGGCGGAGTCGCAGCCATCTTCTGCGCCTCCGGATCGGTGGCAGGCTGCTCCGGGGCGGCTGGCATGGGACGTAAAACCAGCAGGTAGTAGGGTATCCAGGCAAGCGCCGCCAGGATCAACACCGACAGCAGCGCGACCCACTTCTTATCGGCAGGTCGGAGAACCATATGCACCTTCCTTTTCTACTTCACGATGCGTGGCGTAATAAACACCAGCACTTCGCTCTTGCGGCGATTGGTGGAGCGATTTTTGAACAGTTCACCCACCAGAGGCAGTTTGGACAACAGCGGCACTTCCTGAATTACCCGGCTCATCTCTTCACGTATCAGACCGCCGATGACAATCGTCTCTCCGTCTTTGACCATCACGGTCGTCTCCGCTTCGCGGGTGCTGCTCTGCGGCAGCCGCGTCGCCGGATCTATACCGGTGATGGTGCTCACCACCGGATGCACGCGCAGAGTGATATTGCCGTCGGAGTTGATGCGCGGACGCACCAGCAGAATGATGCCGATGGGAAACTCCACCACCTGAATGGTGGTTCCGTTCACCGCGCCTCCCTGCGATACGATCTGCGTGCGGATCGTATCGCCGATAAAGATGTTGGCATCGTCGTTGTCGGTTACCTGAATACTCGGCGACGCAAGCAGCTTCGCCTCCCGGCGCGTAATCATGCCGCCGAGGATTGCCTGGAAGGACCAGGGCACGCGGCTGAACTGCCCGAAACCGAGCGCGCGGGTAAAGAAGTTGGTGAACTCTCCGCCGATTCCGCTGGTATTGCCGGTATCCACCTCGGTTCCGGGACGCGCCTCATAGAAGCCGAAACGAGTCCAACTCCATTTCAGCCCCAGTTCCTCGGCGCGCTCCGGCGAGGTATCCACCACCTTCACATCCACCATCACCTGACGCGGAGGCAGATCAACCTGCTCCAGCAGTTTCACCGCCGAATCTAGCTGCTCCTTTGAGCCGCTGAGCACCAGCGACTTGGCGCGATCCCCCTCTTTGGCACGGCGCTCGTCTCCGCCCGCTACATCCAGACCTCCCCCGGAGCGCCCCCCGAGACCGCCGGCGCTTCCGCCCAATCCACCGCCCAGTCCCCCGCCGAATCCGCCAGAGGCAGAGGTGGAGGTTCCCAGTGTTGCGCCGGAGAGCGGACGGAAGCCGGGAGCCACCGGAGAGTAGGTTTCGGGACCGACCAGGACCTTCACGCCGGGGGCAGCCCCCTCAATAAAGGTTTTGAGCACCGGGGCGCTGCTGTATTTGATCAGATAGACGCGATACTCCTGACTCGGCTCTCTGGGAGCCGTCGGGATGTCCACGATTCGCACGGCATCCCGCGCTCCCTCCACCTGCGACTTCAGGCCGACCAATCCCACCGCGCCGCCCGGCTTGTCCGCCTCTCCGATGGCATCGGCTTTCAGACCGGGAAACAAATTTTTCAGCATGGCGGCGACCTGATTGGCGGGAGCGAACTGCAGCCGCACCACCTCGGAGACCTGCGGCTCCACCGCGCGCACTTTATCCTGCTCGTTCAGGATCGCGCGCGCCTGTTCAATGTCCTCCGTCGCGCCGATGACCAGCACCTGCGTACCGGCGGGACGCACCGTCAGATAGGGCAGCGCGCCTTCCAGCAGCGTAATGACCTCGGCAGGCGTCAGCGAATTCAGAGTCAGCCGCGTGCGCTCGCCAAACGGCTCGATCGCCTGCCGCATTCCCTCCGGTGTGGCGACAACATAGGTATCGCCGATCTGACGATAGACCAGACGCGCCGCCGCCGTCACCACGCGCAGCGCCTCATCTGTGGAACGCGCCGTTATGTTTATGGTAATCGGAATCTTCAATTGCGCCGGAAAGACGATATTGGCGCGTGTTCGCAGGCTGATGGCGCGGAGGACATCCGACACGTCCGTATTA
>CAYSDM010000036.1:0-52019 GCA_964429855.1 uncultured Chthonomonadaceae bacterium | reverse complement strand
CGGGTCCCACGCCGCCGCCTCGATCTCCATGCCGGCGGCTTCCGGCGGGGCGAAATTCTAACTGTCCGGCGCGTCATTCGCCTTCGCGGAACTACAGTCTGCCCAGCAGCACGTAGGTCTGCTATATCAGTACGTTCTCGTGGTCGGGCATCAGCGCGCCGGGGAGTATATCGCGCAGTTGAAAGCCGACGCCGACGAGACGCTGGCGGTTTCCGTCCCTCTTCCTGCCGGAAGCGGGATGTTCCATCACTGTCAGACCCTCCATATGACCAGGCCCAATGTCAGCCCGCGCCAGCGTCGCGCCTGGGTGATGCACTATATGCCCGCCGACACCCGCCAGAACGGAACGATCCTCGCGGATCGCCGGCTGCTGCGCGGCAGCCCGTTGGTTTAGTCCCCTCCTGCAATGAGAAACCTCCTCCTCCGCTGTCTGGAAGAGGAGGTTTCTTGACATGTCCCATGCGTCTGGTTACAATGGGAGCGGGCATTTCCCACAGGATAACTGGAATGAATTCTTCCGAGAAATTCCTCATGAAAATCATTCTCTGCAGTATCGGCACGACAGGGCTGACCATGCTCGGTATGCCGCAGGATTTTTCGGTAGCAAGCGCAATGGCGGCGCAGGGCGGCAATCTTGCCTGCAACCTGCTTGCCGCTATGGTCTTTAGCTGGCTCAACCGCAGTCGGGATAGTCAGCCGCTTACTTCGCCAGAAAAGTCGATTGACAGCCTCTATAACGCGATAAATGAAGCGGTGGAACAGACCCTTCTGGAAGCCGCAGGCAAAATATCCAAAGATCAGAGCCTGGAAGCCGCAGACAAAATATCCAACGCTCAGAGCGTGGAGGTAATTATGATTGAGGCGCTTGCCAGAAAGGTAGGCGCAGGATGGGTGGACTTCTCGGTGAAGGTAGAGCGACAGGAAGACCTTCTAGTAAGCGGACAACTTGAGTACGACGATCCCGAGAAATGGTCTACGCTTGTTTCAAAGGATGACTGGTCTACATGGTTAGATGATCTGAGACTGAAGCGAAACATCGGCATACGGAAAACGATAATAGACAAGGTCGCCGAATATCTGCACAACAACTTCCCCGGAAAACTGAACGCGGTGATCGTTGATAACGAGGAGATACGGGAGAAGGTGATCTATCTTCGCCTGCGCCTGCTGGTGGCAATGATCGAAGACCTGAAAAGGGAGTTCCGCGACCAGAACCTGATGCCATATCTGCGAGAGCGCTACCTGAAGGAATTGTATGACGACGCTAATAATCAGTTGTATCACTATATGACGCTTCAAACAGAAACGCGCCCGGACGCCGTTCAATGGGATCATGCCGGGGAGAGACGGAGACAGGCAGAGAGGTTCGGACTGTCTCCCTGCCGCGATATGAAGCCAGGAGCGGGAGACGGGAAAAAGCGCCAGTTTCAAGATGTGCTTCAGGCGCTATCTGAGTACGGCGACAGTCTGCTGGTGCTGGGTAAGCCGGGGGCGGGGAAGACCACGACGTTGCTGGATGTGACTCTCCGAAAAGCGGAGGAGGCAATTCGCAACCAGCACGCTTCCGTTCCCTTTTTCGCGCGCGTCGCGAAGTGGCAGGAAGGCAAAACGCTGAAGAACTTCATTGAGAAACAGATAGACCCTGTCTATCTTCCTCTGCTGGAACTGCCCGAACCTCTCTACATTCTGGACGGTCTGGATGAACTGAAAGATGTCCCGCAAAACCCGACAGATCCGAACAAGGGCGAGACGAAGGACCCGCGGCTGGAGTTCCTGAAAAAACTACCGGAAAAGGCGAAGATCATCCTGACCTGTCGAGTGCAGGACTATGAAGAGCTAGAAGAGGCGGCGCGCCTGCGTAACGCGGTGGAACTGCTGCCCCTGACGAAGGAACAGATAAAAGATTATCTGAATAAAAAGGGACAGACGGCGCTCTGGGAACGAATAGAGACGGATGACAATCTGTTGAGTCTGGCTTCTACCCCGCTGCTCCTCTTCCTCCTGAGCAATGCCGTCGCAGAGCATCCGGAGACTCTTGACGGGGAAGCCGGGAAACTGGACGAGTTCGGCGTTTTTGACTACTACTTCCGCCGACGCTTCGAGCATGAGGAGGCGAAAGATCGTCCGCTACCCTTCAATCAGGAGAAAACACGGACGACACTCGGGGAGATCGCGAAAATGCTTATTCTATTCTGGGGCAGCGACACTCGTTTTTCCGCCAGTGAGATCGCGCCTGAGGAGTTCCTCCTCTTTGCAGAAAAGATGCAGTTTATCCGGCGCGTTGCGGAGGGCAGCTTTGAGTTCATCCACCTCCGTCTCCGGGACTATTTTGCTCTGAACCCGCTGATTGCTGCGCTGGGGGATGAAAATGAAGATGCGGATGTGCGAGCGGGTGCGGCACGGGCGTTGGGTAGGATCAGAGATGCCCGGGCAGTCGAACCTTTGATCGCTGCGCTGGGGGATGAAAATGAAGCTGCGGTTGTGCGAGCGGGTGCGGCAGGGGCGTTGGGTAGGATCAGAGATGCCCGGGCAGTCGAACCTTTGATCGCTGCGCTGAACGATCCCGATGAGAATGTACGGGAGTATGCCGAAAAAGCGCTTGAGATTATCAGGAATAAAAAGGCATAGAGGAGCGCAGAGAGCGATGATAGTCCGCAGGAAGCGGCACGTGATCGCGTTGGCGCTCGGTCTGTTGCTGCTCCCGTCTGCGACGACGTTCGGGCAGCGCGTGCCTGCGGAGGACTGGGAGACCGCAACCCCCGAATCGCAGGGGATCTCCCCACAGAAGCTGGAGCGGCTGCGCCGCTACTTCGAGGAGCGCAAGACCCGCGCCGCGCTGGTCATCCGCAATGGCTATATCGTCGGCGAATGGTACTGGGACGGCTCCACTCCCGATACCCGCTTTCAGGTCTATTCGGTGACCAAATCGTTCTCCAGCGCGGCGGTCGGGCTGCTCCTGCGAGACCGGAAACTGAAACTCGATCAGTCTGCCGCCGACTTTATTCCGGCGTGGCGCCGCGATGACCGAAGCAAGATCACCCTGCGCCACCTGCTGACCATGACCTCTGGCTTGAAGGAGACCCTGCCCTTCGGTCGCCGGGATCAGACCGCCTACGCCATCGAGCAGCCGCTGGAGAAGCCGCCGGGAACCTTCTGGGCGTATAACAACGGCGCGAACCAGACATTGTCGCAGGTGGTGGAAACCGCCTCCGGGAAGGAGTTGAGCGCGTTCCTGCAGGAGCGGCTCTATCAGCCGCTTGGCATGAAAAGCCCCCGGATGGATATGTCCAACGGCAAAGCGCTTGCCTATATGGGGCTGAACATCCATGCGCGAGACCTTGCGAAGTTCGGCTGGCTCTACCTGAACGGAGGCGTCTGGAACGGGAAACGGCTGCTGGATGCCGACTTTGTGCGGGACTCCGTCACCGCCAGCCAGGAGTTGAACCCCGCATACGGTTACCTCTGGTGGGTGCGCTCCCGGACGCAGAATCCGCGTATGCCTCGCGACTCCTACAGCGCGGTCGGGCTGTTCGGCAACTATCTGTCGGTCTTCCCCTCCCAGAAGATGATCGTGGTGCGCCTGATCGGGTTTGGGCGCGGATCGGGTTCGGATGTCAACGCCGACGAGTTCGCGCAGCTTGCGCTGGAGGCGATAGAACGCCCGACGACCGGGCAGGCGATCCCCGCGCTTCAGAGCTTCGACGCCGTGATGCAGGAGTTCATGGATAGGCGCGGCACTCCCGGCGGCGCGCTGGCGGTGGTGAAGGATGGACGGCTGATCTATGCGCGGGGCTACGGCTACGCGGACATTCAACAGCGGACTCCGGTGGAGCCGACCTCACTGTTTCGAATCGCCAGCGTCTCCAAGCCAATTACCGCCACGGCGATTCTCAAGCTGACGGAGGATCGCCGCTATCGCCTTCCACTGGATGCGAAGGTCTTCAATCTGTTGAATCTTCAATCCCATCTGACCGCAGGCGCAAAGGAAGACCCGCGTCTGCGGGAGATCACGGTTCGGCATCTGCTGCTGCATTCGGGCGGCTGGGATCGGGAGCGCAGCGGCGACCTGATGTTCCAGCAGGCGCAGATCGCCAGAGAGAGGGGAACAGAACTGCCCCCGGATCACGCCTCCCTGATCCGGTGGGCGATGGGCAAGCCTCTCGATTTCGCGCCGGGTTCCCGGTACGCCTACTCGAACTTCGGATACTGCCTGCTGGGGCGCGTGATCGAGAAGGTGACTGGCATGACGTATGAAAAGTATGTACAGCGAGAGGTTCTTGCGCCGATGGGGATACGGCGAATGCGGATCGGGACGGGTAGAATAAAAGGACAGGCGCGAGAAGAGGTGACCTACTACGATCCGACGAATGCCCGCATCTACTCCGCCTATACATCGGAGAAGAACCGGGAGGTTCCACTGCCCTATGGCTTTGCCGCGCCGGAGATGATGGACGCGCACGGGGGGTGGATCGCCTCGGTCGTGGACCTGGCGCGATTCGCTGTTGCATTCGATAGACCGGGGAGACGCCCTGTATTGAAGCCGGAGACGATGCAGGCGATGTTTTCGCGTCCCGCCCTGCCGTTGGACGTAGAGCCGGACGGCAGACCGAGCGCCGCCTACTACGCCTTCGGGTGGAGCGTCCGACCGGTGGGAACGGACGGGCGGATGAATGTATGGCACTTTGGCGCGATGCCCGGGACCTTCGCCGTTCTGGTGCGCCGTCACGACGGTCTGATCTGGGTAGCGCTGTTTAATCAGCGATCCGACGGCAAGATGCCCTCGGACTTCGAGATAGATGCCGCCCTGCATCGCGCCGCTGACGCTGTCAGCGATTGGTCTCATCCCGATCAGTTCCGCCGGTATCGGTGACATTCAGGAATGGCAGCAGCCCGTCGTGGATCTATCTACCCGAAACGGACCGGCGTAAGGTGAATATTTACTATTTGCAGGAGCAGTATTAATGAAACGGATCTATAACTTCAGCGCCGGTCCGGCGGTTTTGCCTGTCGAGGTGTTGGAAGAAGCCAGTCAGGGAGTGCGCGAGATTCATGGCTCCGGGATGTCTATTCTGGAGGTGAGTCATCGTGGGAAGGACTATGAGGCGGTTCACTTCGACGCAAAAGAGCGGCTTCTGCGCGTGCTGGGACTGAGTGCGGAGGAGTATACCGCGCTCTTTCTGGGCGGGGGAGCCAGCCTGCAGTTTGCGATGCTTCCGATGAACTACCTGACGCCGGATACCGCCGCCGACTATGTGGTGGCGGGGGAGTGGGGCGTCAAAGCGTTCAAGGAGGCAAAGCGTTTCGGCGCGGCGCATATCGCGGGAACCTCGGAAGGGGATCGCTTCTCCTGCCTGCCCAGGGACCTCCGGTTCACTGCCGGGGCGCGTTACGCGCATATCACCACGAACAATACCATCGAGGGAACGCAGGTGCGCGCTCTACCTGACACCGGCAGCGTTCCGCTGGTGGCGGACGCCTCCTCCGACATCCTCTCGCGTCGGCTGGATCATGCGCGGTTTTCGCTCTTCTATGCAGGAGCGCAGAAGAATGCGGGACCGGCGGGCGTGACGATGGTGATTGCCCGAAAAGCGTTTCTGGCGCAGGCGAGCGACGATGTCCCGGTGATCCTCTCCTATAAGACCCATGAGAAGAACGATTCGCTGTATAATACACCGCCGGTGTTCAGCATCTACGTGGTCGGTCTGGTGTTAAAGTGGATTGAGGCGCAGGGCGGTCTGGAGGCGATCGAGCGGCACAATGAGGAGAAGGCATCGCTGATCTACGACGCGCTGGACGCCTACCCGCATGTCTATGAGCCGACGGTGCGCGAGAAGCAGGATCGTTCGCAGATGAACATCACCTTCCGACTGAGAGAGACGAACCGCGACCGGGAGTTCCTGGAGGGCGCGCAGGCGCGGGACATGGAGGGGCTGAAGGGGCATCGCTCCGTCGGCGGTTTTCGCGCTTCGATCTATAACGCCTTTCCCAGAGAGGGTGCCTGCGCTCTCGCCGAGTATCTGCACGACTTCGCGACAAAATAGGAGGCGGTATGTCCGCTCGAAACGACAGGGAACTGGAAACATTTATTCGCGCGCGTTATCCGATCATCTATATTGTTTCATGGGAAGAGAAGCGGGTGGAGGATTCGCTGAGAACCATCGCCCGCGAACGCGGCAAGAAGCTGCATGTCTGGACCAACACGATGGGATTCTCCACCGCCAGCGGGCAGCCTGACAATACGACCATTGACCCGCTTGCCGCGCTGAACTACATCATCCACTCTCCCGATCAAGCGATCTTTCTCCTGAAAGACTTTCACACCTTCATTGGCGAGTTTCGCGTTACGCGCCGCCTGCGCGATCTCGCGCCAATCCTGAAAAACTCCTATAAGAACCTGCTGATCGTCTCGCCGATTATGAAGCTGCCGGCGGAACTGGAGAAAGAGATTACCGTCGTAGACTATGGATTGCCGACGTTTGAGGAGTTGGGCGAGATGCTCGATAACCTGATCCGCCAGGTCAGCGACCGCCCGAATGTCAACACCAACCTGTCAGGACAGGAGCGGGAACAGATTCTCAAAGCCGCGCAGGGATTGACGGCGATGGAGGCGGAGAACGTCTTCGCCAAGTCGCTGGTGGAGAAGCTGGCGTTTGATGTGGACGTGATTCTCTCCGAAAAAGAGCAGATCATCCGCAAGTCGGGCATACTGGAGTACTATCCGTCGAACGAGGGACTGAAGGATGTGGGCGGACTTAATCTGCTGAAGGAGTGGATGGAGAAGCGCACCGCCTCCTTCTCCGATAAAGCGCGCGCGTTCGGGCTGCCGGAGCCGCGCGGGATTCTGCTGCTGGGAGTGCAGGGATGCGGAAAGAGCTTAACCGCCAAATCCATTGGGGCGCAGTGGAAACTGCCTCTGCTGCGTCTGGACATCGGCAAGATATTTGCGGGACTGGTTGGCGCATCCGAAGAGAATATGCGCAAGGCGATCCGGGTGGCGGAGTCGGTCGCCCCGGCGATCCTGTGGCTGGATGAACTGGAGAAGGGGCTGTCGGGGACGCAGAGTTCCGGCTCGACAGACGGGGGGACCACCGCCCGCGTCTTCAGCACCTTCCTGACATGGCTTCAGGAGAAGACGGTTCCGGTCTTTGTAGTGGCGACCGCCAACCAGGTGGAGATGCTGCCGCCCGAACTGCTGCGGAAGGGCCGTTTCGACGAGATATTCTTCATTGATCTGCCTTCCCGTCAGGAGCGCGCCGACATCTTCGCCATCCATCTGCGCAAGCGAAAACGCGACGCCGCGAAATACGACCTGGAAGCGCTGGCGGAGGCGACGCCCGGATTCTCCGGCGCGGAGATCGAGCAGTTGGTGGTGGAGTCTCTCTATGATGCCTTTGACGCCGACCGCGATCTGGAGACGCAGGATATGCTCAAAGCGGCAACCGCCACGGTTCCGCTCTCCATGACGATGCGGGAGAAGATCGCCTATCTGCGCGAGTGGGCAGACACGCGCGCGCGCAAAGCCTCCAGCGCGCCGGTCGAGAGCGTGGAAGAGCAGACGGCGGCATTCCTGCTTGCTCGCGCTCAGGCAGCTGCGCTTGAAGCGACAAAAGCCGCCAACTCCTCTGGCAACGGCGCGGCAGCAAAAAAAGCCTCCTCCGCAAAACCCCGCCGTTCCCGAAAAACGGATCAGCAGGCGGATAGCGGGTAGTCCGAGAGCAGACCCCTTTTTCTATAAACGGCACGCGGGATGGTTCCACGCGCCGTTTCTGTGCAGGTGTCACGGACTGCCGGAAACTTTCCCAAACATTCCCCGGCGCAGCCTGCGAATGGCGCGTCCGGCAACGTCCGTAAAGAGCGCGTCTCCGCACAGAAGACGGGCGGCGGTGCGCGTGGAAGATTCTCGCTTGACGCCCAGCCGATAGACCAGACCCGTCCACTCATAGAAGAAACGCGCCAGTTTGAACGCCGCATCGAAGTTATCCCCGAATTCGGCATGGATTCTCGCGGTGTAGGCGAAGGCGTTGCCCTCTGCAATACAGCGCGCCGCGATCTGCCCGCTTTTAATCGCGTGCAGTATGCCGTCTCCAAAAAGAGGATTGATCAGTCCCGCTGCGTCTCCCACGAGCAGTATCCTGCCCTCCAGGTCGCTGACGCGCTCTCGTCCCTGCCAGATCGGCAGGGGATGCGCGTAGAACTTCATCTTCTCCGGTTTGTAGGGAACCTGAAGCATATCGAGGTATCCAAAAATCGCTCTCCGCAGATCACGGCTGACCGTTGGATCCCCCGGCCCTCCGGTCTTGCGCGGTCGAAAAACGCCTGCGCCGACGTTCAGATGATCGCCTTTGGGAAAGACCCAGGCGTAACCGCGAGTCACCGCGCCGTACTCCAGATGGATAACATCCTGTCGAAGCTCCGGGTGACCGGTTCCCCAGACGTGCGGGTGCTCTACCTCCATCGCAATCGCAAGCGTCCGATTCTGGCGCAGCCCGGCTGCCTTCGCCGTGATACCGTTGGCTCCATCGGCTCCGATCAGGTGGCGCGCAGTAGCCTGAAACGTCTTGCCGGTTCGGCTGTTCTCCGCCTGAATCCTTACGCCTTCGGGGACGATCTCGATCTGGCGCGCCGTCATCTCGTCGCGCAGTTGCGCTCCTGCCCTGACCGCAAGCTCCGTCACAGCATTATCGAAAAGGCTGCGCTGAACCATCCATAGACTGATATCGCGATCCGTTCCGGGGGGATTGATCGCCGCAAAGACCGGATCCTCAAAGCGCCAGGTGTGCCGCATATAACGCGCCTCCGCTTCGACGACCGCACCGGGGGCGAATTCACGCAAAATCTCGCCGGTCACCATCGGCATCCCGCCGCCGCAGGTCTTGTGGCGTGGAAGCCTCTGTTTTTCAATTAGCGCCACCCGCAGACCGACTTTTGCCGCCTCCGCCGCTGCGCTGGCTCCTGCGGGACCGGCTCCAATCACAATGAGATCGTAGTCCAATCGGCTGCCCTTCCAGAGTTAAAAAAGATTGCTGTCTGAGCGGTAAAACCTATCATTTATCATCGCATTGTACCCTCAGACATCACGTTGTGACGCGGTTGACGGGAAGGTGTGAAACGGCTATACTGAGGAGAACCTCGTCGGGAAAGGCATCCTGTGACTCCGCTGCAGTTTCTGGAAATCTTCCTCGTCGCCATCTTTGCCGGCGCATTCGGGGCGATGCTGGGTCTGGGCGGCGGCATCATCCTCGTACCCGCGCTGATCCTGATTCTTCATGTAGACCAGCCGACCGCGCGCGCCGCCAGTCTTATCAGCGTGATTGCGACCTCTTCCGCCGCAACAATTCCCTACCTGCGTGACCGCTATACCGATGTTCGTCTGGGGCTGCTGCTGGAGACAAGTACCGCGCTGGGAGCCGTTACGGGCGTGCTGGTGGCGGTTTTTCTTTCGGATCGTTTTGTCGCCGGTCTTTTTGCGATTCTGCTGACCTATTCCGCCTTTGCCATTCTGCGCCCGACCAATCCCTCTGTTCTCACCGAAAATACGACAGACCCGAATGCGCTGGAAGGCTCCTATTTCGACCGCGTGTTGAAGCAGCAGGTCGCCTATCGCGTGATTCGTCTGCGCGAGGGACTGCTGGCGGGTTTTTTTGCGGGAAACGTTTCGGCGATTCTGGGAGTGGGAGGCGGGCTGATACAGGTTCCCGTCATGACGGTTCGGATGGGGGTTCCGATGCGTGTGGCGGCGGCGACCAGCACCTTTATTATGGGCGTGACGGCGGCGGCAACCTCCATTCCCTACTACATTCTCGAACAGATCAATCCCTATCTCGCGGCTCCCTGCGCGCTGGGAGTGCTGGTGGGCGCGAGAACGGGGGCAAAGCTGGCGCAACGCACTCGCGCCCTCTATCTGCGGGTCGTTTTTGCCATCGTGCTTCTCTTCACCGCTTATTCAATGGCGAAGAAGGCGGAGATGTTGTTTACGATCAGTCGTCTGTTTACCGGTTAAAGGGGAGGTGACTGCCGATGGATTCCGATCAGAAAAACGCCGATATATCCAGCAGCGCCTCCTTCGACGTGATCCATGAGTCGCTGGCGGCAAGTTTAAAACTGGGTATCATGGTCAGTTTTCCGCTGCTGCTGGCGGGGCTGATCTGGACGATTATCCAGGGAATAGTTGTCGGCAGAACGCCGATGGCTTCTACCTATAACGGGGTGACAGGCACTCTCAACTATAACGTTGTCCTGCTGCTTGCGGGGCTTCTGGCGCTGCTGGCGACTCCGCTATTACGGCTGGCAGTGGCGATCTGGAGCTTCCATCGAATGGGGGAGCATCGCTATATGCGTATTGCCGGCGCGGTGCTGATTATCGTCCTCTCCAGCGTGCTTGTCACGCTGACGCAGGCGAGACGATAATCCTGTCGAAACGATCAGCCTGCGAACGGCTGTTTCTGATCTTCTTCGCTCTGAAGAGCGGCTTCGGAGCGGTCTGCTCCAATGTTGGAGAGCGAATCGGCGTGCTTATTATTGGCGCGGCGCGTATGGCTGACGGACGCCAGATCGAACTGATGCAGGAGACGACTGGCGCGTTGAAAGAGTGGGATCAGGTGCGGCGCTTTGACGGCGTATTGACCGTTTAACTGGCGCGCCATCAACTCGCTGTCGGTGAGGATAGTGATCTCCGAGCATCCGAGCGCGCGCGCCTCCTCCAGAGCGCGTATGAGCGCGCTGTACTCCGCGACGTTGTTGGTGGTGATTCCCAGCGGCTCCGCCACCTCTTTCAGGACGTTTCCCTCCGAATCCGAAAGAACCACCCCGATCCCCGCCGGTCCGGGGTTTCCGCGCGCGGCTCCGTCCACATGGGCGATCAGATGTCTCATTCCGTCTCCATACACAGCAGACGACCGCAGTTTTCACAGGTCTCGATTCGGTCCGTATCGCGCACCGAACGCACCAGATTACTCGGCAGGGTCGTGTGGCAGCCCCCGCACTGATCTTCGAGGATGCGCGCAATTCCGATCCCCTGTTTATGAGCGCGGATAGTCTCATAACGTTTGAGAAGCGGCTCCGGAACCAGCTTTGCGCGCTCTGCGCGCTCCGCCGTCAGCTTCTTCGCCTTCTCCGCCAGCACGCGAGCCGATGCTTTGTAGGCGGTCTGTTTTTCCGCCAACGCCTTCTCCGCGTTTTCGCGAACGACTTTCGCCTGCGCCTCCTCTATCCGACGGACTTCGACCTCATCCATCAGAATGAGTATCTTTTCATCCAGTCGGCTGCGCTGTCGCCCCAGCGCCTCGATCTCATGCTGCGCCGCCTCCAGTTCCTTGAAGGAGCCTTTGATCTTATTACCGTAGAGGCGAGTTTCATAGTCTTTCTTCTTCTCCTCCACCGACTTCAGTTCCAGTTCCGAATCGTGGAGGTCGCGGGTTGTCTCGTGAAGCCGGCGCAGCTTCTCCTCATGATCGCTGCGCGCCTGTTCAAAGGCGGTCTGTTCGGCTTTTCCCTGATCGAGAGCCTGATACTGACGAACGACCTGCGCCAGTTCGCTGTCTACCAGTTGCACGGCATAGAGCAGAAGTAGGTCTGGTCTCATAGAGTTGTTCCTGCGTCGCCCGGAAAAGGCACGGACGCAAACAGATTAGACAACCTCCCGGTACAATCCTGCCTTCAGGAGGGTCAGCGCGGAAATTCTGGTACACTATTGCCACAGATTAACTGATTGGATCGAGTTGTATGGTAACCGAAACCGGCGGCTTTGAGCCGCGATATCGCGCTCTTCTGGAGATCGCGGAAAACCTGGCGTTACAAACTCTGGAACCGTGCGCGAACCGCAACGATCAGGCGGATTCTCCTCCGGCAGGAAATATCCGACTTCTGGCAAAAGCCGGGCTTCTGGGACTGTCCACTCCGGAGCGATATGGAGGACACGGCGCGACCGGCGCGGTTCTGCGCGCTTATACGGAGATACTCGCCTCCGGGTGCGGACTGACAACCTTTGTTCAGGGGCAGCATCTTTCCGCCGCCATGCTGATCGCCACCGGAGAGAATGAACCGTTGAAGGAGGAGCTTCTGCCCCGTTTTGCGCGGGGCGAGATCCTCTGCGGCGTTGCCTTTTCGCATCTGCGCCGCCCCGGAGCGCCGATTCTGCGCGTTTCACAGGAGGGAGACGAGTATCTCTTTCAGGGTACGGCTCCCTGGTTCACCGGCTGGGGCGTGATGGATCAGGTGATCCTGGCCGGGACGCTGTCGGATGGACGATTCCTCTATGTCGCTGCGCCGCTGACGATGGGAGAGACGCTGGAAGCCTCCGCGCCTATGCGTCTCTGCGCGATGAACGCTTCGGGAACCGTTGTCCTGCACTGTCGCGGATTTCGCGTGCCTGCGGATCGAAAGATTAAGATCATCACACGCGAGCAGATGACGGCTAACGATCTTGGCGCGATCCTTGGCGTGACCCCGCAGCCGTTCGGCGTAACTCGCGCCTCAATCCGCCTGCTGCGCTCGCTGGTAACGACCCGCTCTTTACCTGTTGTCACTCGAACGGCGGACGCGCTGGAGAAGGAACTTGCAGCGGTGCGGAGAGAGGTCTCTGCATGGATAGATCGCTCGCAGGAGGAGGAGTATAAATCGGCGGCGCTGCGCGTTCGCGCATGGGCGATTGAACTGGGAGTGCGCGCCGCGCATGCGGCGGTTGCGGCCGCTGGCGGCTCCGCCAACAATCGCGATCAGACCGCGCAGAGACTTTTCCGTGAGGCGATGTTCTACACGTTGACCGCTCAGACAAAGGATGTGCAGACCGCCACGCTGGAGTGGCTTGCGGAACGTTCTCTGCTGGCAGCCGGAGAGTCCTGAGATGCGACTTCAGCGGATCACTCTGCCCGGCTTTGGCGTCTCCCTTGCCGGGCTTTTATATGAGCCGAATCGTCCGAAGCGGCGGTTGATGGCGATCCTTACACACGGATTCACCGCCTCCAAAGAGAGTCTCGATCTGCTGGCTTCCTATCTTTGCGGGCGCGGGTATCTCTGCGTCAGCTACGATATTCGCGGTCATAAGCTGGGAGGCAGCGAAGGCGCGCTCTACCGACTGGAGGAGGCGATTGCCGATCTGCTATCGGTGGCGGTCTGGATGCGGGAACAGACCGGCATCGAGCATACCGCGCTGGTCGGGCACTCGATGGGCGCGCTGCTCTCGATGGCAGCAGCGCGACAACTGGATTCGACGGCGGGCGTGGTAGCCATCGCCATTGGCGACAATCCTTCCGCCGGATTCGACAGTCCGGCGGGAGCCGCCATGCTGAAACAGCGATCCGACTATGTGGAGGGCGCGTCGGCGATGGAACTGATCCGGCAGTCAGATCGTCTGGTTGCAGAGGCGAACCTTCTGCCTTGCCCGCTCCTGTTGGTGGCAGCGCGTGGGGATGTGCTGGTACGCGCTGCGCGTATGCGCGCCTGGGCGGGTGCGCTGGGGGAGAAGGCTTCTTACGTCGAGGTCGAGGGTAGCCATCAGAACGCGCCGGAACGGGCAAAAGGTTCCGTCGCCGACTGGCTGGATCAGCGTGAAAAAAAAATGTTATTTTTTTCAGAATCACCCTGAAGAATCTCTGCTTGCCTGCCAAAAATCAGAATGATTCGAGTTCACCTTCCTTCCTAGGGCGGCCGGCTTTGCTCTCCTTTCACGGCCGCTCTTTTTTCGTCTCCCGGATTCCATCCTGCGCCTGTAGCCTGCATTGATCTCTTCTCGCACTCATTCTGTCTGCTTGACTCGCGCATTATTGAGGCTATAATGTAGGGGAACACCTCTCAGGACACGCATGATGGCTCGGATTGAAGCTATAGCCCTTTATGAACTGGTCGGGAAACGTCAGAGCCTGATTGCGCCAAACGCCTACGCAGGAATTCGCCCGGCGGAGGCGCGTGAAAACCTCCTGCTTCTGCTGAGTGACGACGGTCTTTACGGCATCACCAACTATTCTCATCGCTGGCGGGATGGGGTGCAGCCCGAAATTGGATGGGTGATCGGCTTGAATCCGCGCGAGCTGTTCATCTGGAAAGGCGGTCAGGTCGTCGGACGCGCCCCCGCCTATACAGAGCATCTGAAAACGGCGGCTCCGCTGGATGTCGCCTTTCTGGACCTCTGCGCGCAGCAGGAGGGAGTTCCGCTCTGGAAGCTGATGGGCGATCCGGTGCGGGCGCGGATACCCGCTTACGATTCAACCCTCTATTTTGAAGACCTGATTGACACAGACTCCTCGGTGGAGAATGTGGTGGCGCGCGCGCATCAGGCGCTTGAGCGCGGCCATCGCACCTTAAAGATCAAGGTGGGACGCGGGCTGAAGTGGATGCCCTGGCCCGACTGCACTGAGCGCGATGTCGAGGTCTGCAAGGCGATTCGACAGGCAGTCGGACCGGATATCGCGTTGATGGTGGATGCGAATAAGGGCTACGCAGGTTACATAGAGGACGCGGTGGATTTTCTGATGGAGACCGCCTCCTGTAACTTCGTCTTTGCCGAGGAGTTGGTGGAGGATGACGATCTGCTCGTCCTGCGTGAAGCCATGCGCGCGCAGGGGATTACGATTCCGCTGGCAGGCGGCGAGAATGCGACCTCTCGCGCCTGGTGCGATCAGTTCTGGGCAGATTGTCCCTACGACATCCTTCAGATGGACATCTGCCGAACCGGTCTGATGGAGTATCTGGAGATCGCAGAGTTCGCGCGCGATCACAATATCAAACTGGCCCCCCATAACTTCGGCAGCCAGCTTGGCATCTATGAAAGCCTTCAACTGGGCGCAGTTGTCCCCGAATACCTCTACTGTGAGTGCGACGACAGCGAATTTGACGGGTATGAGGCTTCCGGCTACACCCTCCAGGACGGTAGTTATGCGCTTCCCGATAAGCCCGGACTTGGACTGACCACTCTCGATCCGCGCAACTCTCCGCTGATGGAGATGTAGGGCGCAATCCTGTTTCAATCTGCAACTTCCTCTCATTTTGTCGGGTATATAGAAGAGACACCCCTCATCCTCCCACGCAGAACAGAGAGTGAGGCGGATCTACGCGGAACGCGAGGACCAGAAATGAGTTATCGAGACTATCGTGATATGGATCTTTTGCGGCAGTTGGAAAATGAGATGCAGCGGATCGCCGATGAAGCGCTGCGCGGTTTTTTCGCTGATGTCCCGGCGCCGAATAAGTTCTGGCAACCGCGTGTGGATGTGCATGAGACTTCCGAAAGCGTGATCGTTAAAATGGAGATCGCCGGGGTGAAGTTGGAGAAGCTCAACGTGACGCTCTCCAACGACGACCGCGTGCTGACCGTGACCGGAGAACGCAATGAGGAGGATGAAGAGCGGGCGGAACGGATACGCTGCTATCAACTGGAGATATATTTCGGCGCATTCGAACGGCAGATCGTTCTGCCCGTGGAGGCGCGCATAGACCGGGAAGGGATTACGGCTAACTATCGAGACGGCATTCTGGTCGTTCAGTTGCCCAAGCGTGTTCAACAAAGTCCCGAAACAACCCGTATCATCATCAACGAGGTCTGACAGGAGAGGGTAGAAGAACGCTGTACGGATTACGCTTCAGAGCGCGAAAATGACAATAAACATTGATCCAAACACACAGGCAGATATACTGGAGCGACTGGAGGAGTCGCCGGACGGAAAGCTGACTCTGCCGGATGTACTGAACCTTCTGACCCTGCGCGACTGGGTGATGTTCCCGGTGCTGGTGACGCCGCTGGGAGTGGGGCGGGAGAGTTCCATACAGCTTATTAATGAGTCGGTTGTCGGCAGCAACCGCATTATCGGCGTGGCGGCTCTCAAAGACCCCTCGGTAGAGAATCCCGCCCTGGAGGATGTCTATCGGGTGGGTACCGCTGTCGCGATTCGCATGATGGGACAGCTGCCGGATGGTGTGCGACTGATCGTGCAGGGCATCTCTCGAATCGAGATACTGGAGGCGGTTCAGACCACGCCCTATCTGCGGGTGAAGATACGCCCGATCCCGGAGCCGGATATTTTGCCGGAAGAGGCGCTGGAGGTGGAGGCGCTAAAGCGCAATATCGTCAATCTCTTTCAGAAAGCCATCTCGCTGACGCCCGATATGCCGGATGAGATGCAGGGATTTGCGACCAGCATCAACGATCCGAGGATTCTGACCGACCTGATTACGGCGCACATGCCGCGCCTGACCACCTCGGAAAAGCAGAAGGTGCTGGAGACGATCCCGGTGCGCGAACGGATGCAGGAGTTGATGGCGCTGCTGGCGCGAGAGGTGCAGGTGCTGGAACTGGGCAGCAAGCTGCAGTCGCAGGTGACCACCGAGATGGGCAAAACCCAGCGAGAGTACTACCTGCGCGAGCAGTTGAAAGCCATTCAGAAGGAGTTGGGAGAGGGAGACGAGAGGGCGCAGGAACTGGAGGAGCTTCGCGAGCAGATCGCTTCCGCGAATATGCCTGAAGAGGCCCTGAAAGAGGCAAATCGAGAACTGGACCGGCTGGAGCGGATGTCGCCTGGCGCGCCGGAGTACACCGTTTCGCGCACCTATATTGACTGGCTGGTGACGCTGCCCTGGTCCGTAGCCACCGAGGATAATCTGGATATTTCGGCGGTGAAGCAGACGCTGGACGAGGATCACTGGGGGCTGGAAAAGGTTAAGGAGCGCATTCTGGAGTTTCTCTCGGTGCGTAAGTTCAAACAGCAGGGAACGGTCCGGCAGCCGATCCTCTGCTTTGTAGGACCGCCCGGCGTGGGGAAAACCTCGCTCGGGAAGTCCATCGCGCACGCCCTCGGACGCAAGTTTGTGCGTATCTCTCTGGGCGGCGTGCGGGATGAGGCGGAGATTCGCGGGCATCGGCGCACCTATATCGGAGCCTTGCCGGGGCAGATCGTGCAGGGGATGAAACGCGCCGGAACCAACAACCCGCTCTTTATGCTCGATGAGATAGACAAGGTGACCGCCGACTTCCGCGGTGACCCCTCCTCCGCACTGCTGGAGGTGCTCGACCCGGAGCAGAACTACACCTTCCGGGATCACTATCTGGAGGTGCCTTTCGATCTCTCAAAAGTGCTTTTCATTACCACCGCCAACATGCTGGATACGATCTTGCCGCCTCTTCGCGACAGAATGGAGATCATCGAACTCTCCGGATATACCGAAGAGGAGAAGATCAAGATCGCGCAGCGTCATATCGTTCCGAAGCAGCTTTCCGAACATGGGATAGAGGGGCGGCTTGAGTTCACTACCGAGGCGATCGCCGCCATTATCCAGGGCTATACACGGGAGGCGGGAGTCCGCAACCTGGAGCGGCAGATTGCCGGCGTCTGCCGGAAGGCGACCCGCGCCTTCGCAGAAGGCAAAGCAGAGCGCCTCACGGTGACCCCGGCTCTGGTTGAAGAGTATCTTGGCTTTCGGGTCTTCGAACGGGAGGAGCTGGATGAGCGCACCCGCATACCGGGCGTGGCGACCGGTCTGGTCTGGACACCGGTGGGCGGCGACATCATCTACATTGAGGCGACCGCTATGCCCAGTCCCGCCAACCGTCCATCCGAGCTTGTGATCACTGGGCAGTTGGGCGAGGTGATGAAAGAGTCGGCGCATGCGGCTCTCTCCTATGTGCGGGCACATGCGAAGGAGATCGGCACGCCGGAAGATTTCTACGAGAAGCACGATGTCCACATCCATGTGCCGGCGGGAGCAACGCCGAAGGACGGACCCTCCGCCGGAATCACGATCACAACCGCACTGGCGTCGCTGTTTAGCGGTCGTCCAATCAAGCCCCGTCTGGCGATGACCGGCGAGGTGACGCTGAGCGGCAAGGTGCTTCCGATCGGGGGCGTCAAGGAGAAGACGCTGGCGGCGCGACGTGCCGGGATCAAGACAATCATTCTACCAGCGCGCAACCGCAAGGACCTGCTGGAGGATATACCCGAAGAGGTTCAGAAAGAGCTTCATTTTGAGTTTGTCGAGGATGTGAGCCAGGTGCTGACACTGGCGCTGGAGCCGCACGGAGCGCAGAACGGCAAACGGAAGCTGAGCGCTAAGCCTGCCGATACCGTGAAACCGGCTCGCGCAAACCGCGCGAAACAGTCGTCCGCCTCCTGACTTTCGTCTGAAGAGTGTCGCAGAAACGGGCAGATTAACACTCTGCCCATTTCTTTTTGCAGAAGGAGTGAGGTCTGTTTTATCTAAAGCTGCCACCCGGACAGTATCAGGTCATGGTCTTAACGGAGGGATATGAGATCTTGCAGGGAGAGTTGACGGTCGAAGCCGTAACCGAAGATATCTGGATGGAAGGGGGAGTGGTGGCGAGCGAGGTGAGATCGGCTGCCGAAGCGCGAAGCCTCTACGGCATCGGCGTCCGTTTGGGGATGACGAAACCCGGAGAAGGAGCGGGAAGGGTGGTGCAGTCTTCAGGGCTATGAGAGGTGGATTCCAAAAAAAGTGTGCGAAAACGGTAGAAAATATGTCAGGGGCACTTGACAAAAGTCGCGAAGAGGGATAAAGTCGTTCTTGACACAATTCGCGCGAAAATTTTATCGAATTTTAGAAAAAAACCTGCAGAAAACCGGAAAAGCAGCCACAATATAGAGGTACAGACTCTCCTTAATTCGAATGAAGCCTTGATGTGTACCCCGGCAACACTATATAGATCTATTCATAATATTAAAGTCATCATTCCCAGATGAAACTGTGTCTGAATTCTACTGCACTTCAACGAGCAGGTACTTAATATTTATGATCAATCGCAGTAGTGCTGCACAGGTCTATACAGACACCCCGAATGGCAATGGCATGGAGGCGCGGGGGCATATTCGCACGCTTCTGGTAGACGATGACGAGTTAATACAGGATGTTTTTTCGACCCTTCTACGAGACGAAGGATATGACGTTTACACGGTCTCTTCCGCACAGGCAGCCCTTGAGCTTCTTAACAGCTACAGCTTCGATATTATGTTCGTAGATATCTTTCTGCCGGATATGAGCGGTTTTGATCTGCTGCATCGCGCCCGATCCATCTCCTCCGAGATTCCGGTTATTCTGATTACCGCCCATGCCGATGTCGAGATGGCGCGCCGCGCCCTCAGCGAAGGCGCAAGCGATTTTGTTACCAAACCCTGCAATCTCTCTGATCTGCCCATCATCGTGGAGCGTAATCTGGCGCGCCACGCCCTGTTGCGCAGACACAACGACCGCCACCGTTTTGAACTCCAGACCTCCTATGAGTCGGTGCTGGACGCGCTGCTCTCCGCGCTGAACACGCGCAATACGGAGATGGAGGGGCATTCCGAGCGAGTTACCGCCTACACCATGCTGCTGGCGGACCTGATGGGTGTCTCAGAAGAGGATATGTATCACATTGAGCGGGGCGCGCTGCTGCATGACATCGGGAAGATCGGCGTACCAGATCGCATTCTGCTCAAACCGGGACCGCTGAATCTGGAAGAGTGGGAGGAGATGCGCAAACATCCTCTGATCGGCTATCGGATGTGCGCCAATATCGATTTTCTGAAGGGTGCGTCACAGATCATCCTGCATCACCATGAACGCTGGGACGGCAGCGGCTATCCGGAGAGACTTGCCGGAGAAGAGATTCCGCTGGGAGCGCGGATATTTGCGGTGGTGGACGCCTACGATTCGATGACCACTGACCGCCCTTACCGCACTGCCATGCCCTACCTCAGCGCCAGAAATGAGATCATCAAATATAGCGGTACGCAGTTCGATCCCGAAGTCGTGCGGGTATTCCTCTCCGTCACTCCCAGCCGCTGGCGGGAGATCAAACAGACCATCGGTAAATAGCCGACATTCATGCAGGAAGCCATCACAAAGAGAGGGGACAGGCAGAGTGCCTGTCCCCTCTCTTTTCCCTGCGAATGTGTGCCTGTTACGCGAGATCGGCATAGGTGGGGGTGGAGAGATAGCGCTCGCCGGTGGAGGGGATAATCACGACGATCAACTTGCCAGCATTTTCCGGTCGTTTCGCAACCTGTATGGCAGCCCACACCGCTGCGCCGGAGGAGATGCCGGCGAAGATGCCCTCTTCGCGAGCCATTCGGCGCGCCGTATTCATCGCATCCTGATTTTCGACCCGTATGATCTCGTCTATCACCGACCGATCCAGAATGTCGGGAACAAAGCCGGCACCGATTCCCTGAATGGGATGCGGACCTTTCGGCTGGCCGGACAGCACCGCCGAAGCCGCCGGTTCCACCGCGATGCACTGGAACTCCGGCTTTCTCTCCTTGAGTACCTGCCCGACGCCTGTGATCGTACCGCCGGTTCCCACGCCGGAGACCAGAATATCGGCTTTCCCGTCCGTATCGCGCCATATCTCCTCAGCGGTCGTGCGGCGATGTATTTCCGGATTCGCCGGGTTCTCGAACTGCTGCGGAATCAGGTACCGGCTATCCTCCTGAGCCATCGCGACCGCGCGGGCGATAGCGCCAGGCATTCCTTCGGGACCGGGAGTCAGCACCAGTTCCGCGCCCAGGGCGCGCAGCAGGGCGCGTCGCTCCAGAGACATGGTCTCCGGCATCACCAGCGTACAGCGATAGCCCTTCGCTGCGCATACGAAAGCCAGCGCAATGCCGGTGTTACCGCTGGTCGGCTCTAAGATGATCGTATCCGGCCCAATCTTCCCGTCTCGCTCTGCCGCCTCGATCATGGAGACGCCGATACGATCTTTGACGCTGGAGAGCGGGTTGAAATACTCCAGTTTGGCGGCAATCGTCGCTCCAGCGCCTTCCGGCAGGCGGTTCAGGCGCACCAGCGGGGTGTTGCCGATAAGCTGGGTTACGTTGTCTGCAATTCGCATAAGTTATCTCCTGAGATCGGGCGTTCTCTCTCCCGCTTCCGTAGTTGTTAAATGCTGGGCATGATGCTGAGTGATTCATCCAGTCGCTGTTTCTGCGCGACCAGATCGGCGACCGTGACCTCTTTCAACCTCTCTGCGAGATTGTCTTCCACCTTCTGCGCGAACTGATGGACAATATAGGCGGAACTGCGCGCCGTCGGGTCCGGGGCATCTCCGGTGGAGTTCTGAAGCAGATTTTCCCCGACGACCGCATAGACGATCTCCGCTACGGTGATCCGATGCGGACTGCGCGCCAGCGTATAGCCGCCGCCTGCGCCTCTGATGCTGCGAACGATCCCCTCGCGTTTCAGCACCGCCAGTATCTGGTCCAGATATGGACCGCGTATATCCTGCCGGATGGCGATCTCCCGACTCTGGCAGGCCTGCTGCGGGGGCTGAAGCGCAAGGTCTATTACGGCGCGCAGCGCATAATCAAGCTTTGCGCTGAATAGAGGCATGGCGGTCTCCCACTCGTTTGGATGGTGCGGGTCAATTCCTGACTATTTCAGTATACTTTATCTCTTTTTTCATTGTCAACGGTCGCCATCTTCCCGCAGTGCCGCAAATTCGGGTGGCAGCCTTGACAGGGGGAGAAAGCCGTTGTAAGATACTTTCCGTAAATCAGAATTCCAAATCGGAAACGGAGAAGAGAGATGCAGATGTGCCGTTGACGGGTTCCGGCAGTAGCAGGGGACGACCTTCTGAGTTATCAGAGGGTCTTTGCGTTGCTGCGTCTCGTTAACGGGTCTGCGAGGTCACTTCCTGTGCGCGTCTTCCGGCGCGTCTCTCGTATCCTGTTGACGAGCGTAGAGCCGTCCCTGCATCTGTATTTAGCAGGGACGGCTCTTGTTTCTATAGCTATTCGGGATCAGACCCGGTGACGGCGTGAATCCATTCAGGAGGATGGTGGAATGAGTTATCGCGTTCGCGAGTTTGAAGTAGATCGTCCGGGAGACCCGGAGCGTCTGGCGGATATGTTCAATGATTTCGATTCGGCGTGGCCCGGAGGCTTTAATCGCGGCGTGCCGGATACTGCTGAGACGATCCGGGAGCAGGTGCAGCGCAATCGGCGGCTGGCGCGTTATATCGTAGAGTACGAGGATGAGTTCGCGGGCTACTGCGATCTGACCACATGGGAAGGGCAGTCCGACCTCTCCTATATTGATCTACTAGGAGCCAGGCTGAGCCATCACGGGAAAGGCGTCGGCAAGATACTGTTGCTGGCGGCGTTGCGCCGCGCCACCGAGTTGGGCTTCAAGCAGGTGACATTGCATACCTGGGGCGGAAACCTGAAGGCGGTTCCGCTCTACAAGAAGACCGGTTTTCACTGGGTTCCCGAAACCGATGTCTTCATGCGCAACTTCATCCCGACTCTGCTGAATATGCCTGTCGGAAAAGCCTTTTTTGAAGGGCGCGACTGGTACGCATGTCATATAAGAGAACTGGATGTCGCTCCAGACGATCACAAATGGAAGGGGATGAAGACCTATCCCTATCGCTTTCGAGACGGGGACGATTTCCTGAACATCATCATAGACTCTGCATCGGAGGCGCCGACCGCCATCGAAACCCCGCAATTTTCGATCTCCTGCAGCATCCCGGTGGAAGAGGCGGCAGCAGGCGAGGAGTATCCCATTGTCTGGGAGATCGAGAACAGAATGGGTGAACCGCTCGAAGTGATCCTGCTGTCTGAGGCGGATGCGGGACTCGAAGTTCGCGTTCATGAGCGTCTTCGGGTAACCGGAGAGCAGATGGTTTCGCGCAGGATGCGCGTTAGCCCGGAGGCGACGCCGCGCCGGGAGGGAGAGGTGGCGCACAGGGTGCGCAGCACGCTGCTTATCAACGGCGAGCCGGTGACTCTGGAGACCGGCGTGAGGGTGGCGCGTCCGGTGGAGATTCTCTATGGCGGTCAGGGCGTGCTGACTGGAAGAGAGCAGAGAGTGGCAGTCACGCTCCGCAATCGTCTGGATCGTGATTTGAGCGGAGAGTTGTCCTTCGACTCCCATAACGAACTGGCGTTTCAGGAGGCTTCCCGTCCGTTTTCCCTGCCTGCCAAATCGTGGACGGAGTGCGAATATACCCTGACCGCGAACAAGCCGGGGACACACCACTCCACGCTGCGTTGCGAGGCAGAAGGAGTGAGTCTGGCGCGCCCGGTCGCCTTTCGCGCTTTCAATGGAACCCGCCCCTCGGTCAGCCTGGATACGCAGGAGGAGATGGCTTATCTGGAGACGCCCGGCATCCGCGTGCGTGTCGAACTGCGCGGAGGCACAGTCCATCTGGAAGACCCGCAGGATGGCAAGGAGCTTATTAATCAGGGATTTGCCCGGATCGGTCCTCCCTATAGCTCCTGGTTTCTGCGTCCGCCGCTCTACGCCGCGCGACTGGAAGAGGCGAACGATCTGCCCTCAATCACGCTGCTTGCGGAATCGCAGGAGTTTCCCGGGGTCACTCTGGAACGCTCGATCTCGCTTCTGGGGGATGAAACGGTGCGCGTCGAGTATCGGGTGCGAAATGCCACCGCAGGCGATATTCGAGCCGGACTGCGAATAGCCTCGGATAATCCGCTCCGGGAATATTTGACGGTACCTGCGCCTGCCGGACTGCTTCGAGAACGCCTGCAGGGCTGGGGCGCTTTCCCTCAATCGGAAACGGACATACTGCCTTCGGGGAGCCATCTGACGGAAAACTGGACATGCTGCGAGGAGGATAGGAGGGTCGGAGGTCTGGTCTGGACGGAGGAGATGCAGAGCGACTTCGGGTGGTCGCGCTCACCCAGCCTGACATTTGCAGAGCGGATCTTCCCGGCGCGCAGCCAGACTGTTCTTCCACCAATCTACCTGATCGGCGGATACGGGGACTGGACACGGGTTCGGGGATGGTGGCGTCGTCTGATTCAGAAGGCGGGGGTCCGCGAAGAGAGTGCGCCGGAGACGCACCGCGTGTTGATGGCAGGCGTGCATCCTCCCGTGATTCTGCTCTCTGCGGAGACGGGAGAGGCGACGCTGGAGATACGCAATCGGCGCGCGGCGGTGTTGAAGGGGGGACTGCAACTGAAGAGCGGAGCGATTCAGGTCGAGCCGCAGGAGTTCGCGCTGGAAGGCGTTGATCGTGATAAGCCGTTTCAGACTGCGCTCAAGGTGACGATGCCCGGCGAACTCCGCGCCGGTTATCTGGAGGCGGAACTGTCTCATGACTACACACAGGAGCGTTTTCGTCTGCCGGTGGTTCGGATCGGCGGCGCGGGATCGGTGAGTGTGATAGAGGCGTCGGAAGGGATGTTTGACGTGAACAACGGTCTGCTCGCTTTCCGCGTTTGCCCCGGATTTGCCGGTTCCGTCACCCGTTTGATGAGTCAGGGCGTTGAGCATCTTCTCACCGCCTACCCGCAGGCGCGTCCCTTTGTCTGGGCGAATCCCTGGTTCGGAGGGATACACCCTTTCATCGAGTGGATGGGGAGTGCGCGTCTTCTAAGGGAGAAATTTCGAGGCGGAGTCTGTGAGCGGACCGGGGAGCATGGGTTGATCTGGCAGGGTGTGCAGGTGGTCTGCGAGCCGGAGCATAAAGACCTGCGCTGGCTGCGCCTGGAGGTGGAGTATCTGACGATTCCCGGCAGCAATGTGCTGGCGCTGGTAACCCGCTGGATCAATCGCGCGAGTGCGCGGATGAGCGTTCCCGAATCGGGCGGAGTAGGAGCCTGGTGCCGGGTAGGCGGTTCGAGAGAGCGTTCCCGGCTGCATTGGGAACGTCTGGGAGAGAGGCGCTTTCTGGATTTCGGAGGGTACGGGATGGAGGTCTTCTCCGACCAATGGATTGAGTTGGAGAACAGGGATCGTCAGGAGAGCCTGCTTCTGATTGCGACCGGCGCGCAGGGCAAAACGATGGGGCTGGATTTCGGAGAAGAGGGATCGCATCTTCAGGCTTACAGTTCCATAGAACTGGGTCCGGGAGAGCGTAAAGAGCGACTCTTCTGGCTGGTTCTGAATCGCGATATGGCTCTGCGAGAAGCCTATACCGAACTGTCAGGAATTACGATTCTGCCCTAGTAGATCGTCAGGGTAGAAGGATTTCATAGTCTGGCTGTCATGTCGTGCGCAGCGAGACATCTTAAGATTCTTCGCTTCGCTCAGAATGACCGCCATCCAAACTACCTGGATGAACTACCAGCGTTTTGAATTGCGATGACAGCGATAGAATAAATCCTTTCGCTCTCATCGTGTGATCATCCCTAAATCAGCGTCTCTGGAACCAGAGGCGCTGTTTTTCTTTGAATCGGTCAAACGGACGTTAAATCTCCTTCAATCACCGTTGACATCTGCCGGTTTGACGTTATAATTCATTAGCGAATGAAAGGAGCGTGTGCAGTGACCCTTGCGGATAGACCGAGTCCTTCCGAAAGGTTTTTCTTTGAGAATAACGGGTATCTGGTGCTGGAGCAACTGCTCTGCGCTGACCATGTCTGCGCTCTGCGGAAGGAGTTGGAAGCAGTTGTTGCACAAAGACGTGATCAGAAGGCGCAGGGCATTCCGCATACCGGCATGACTGATATTCGCGGGGACGATACGCGCCTCTTCTATATACTGGAGGACTCCCCGCTCTTTCTGGAGCTTCTGGATCATCCGGCGATCATGCCCTATGTGATCGGTCTGCTGAACTCTCGTCCGCATCATCATGCCTCCGATGCTATCGTGGAGCATGGCCCGAAAAGGCGGGGCATGGGATGGCATATAGACGGACATGACGAGGGCTATCGCAACCTGCGCGGGGGCAGCGGAATCCCGCTCCTGCAGTTAAAGGTCGGGTACTACCTCTCGGATATGTCGGAGCCAGGGCGCGGAAACCTGTGCGTTGTTCCCGGCAGCCATAAGACCCCCCATGAGCCGGATCCGCGGGATCTCCAGAAGACGGATCTCTTCCCCGGAGCCGTTCAGTTATGCGCGCCCGCTGGCAGCGCGATTCTCTTTCATAACGCGCTGTGGCACTCACAGGGGCCCTGGACTCAGGACGACGGGGCGCGAATTATGCTCTACTACGCCTACGAACATCCCTGGATGATGGCTTCGGCCGAACACTGGGGATACAGCCGCGCCTTCTATAACAGCCTCTCCCCGGAACGGCGAAAGATGTTTCATGGCTTTGTGTTCGATCCGCCGGAGTATCGGTGGGGCTAAACTCAAGATCACCTTCCATTTCAGGATAAACGAATTACGATGCTCATCGGTCATTGGACGAAGAAACGAAAGCGACTGTGGCTGGCGCTGGCGGCGGCAGTAACTTCTGGACTGCTTGCGCTGACGCTGGCTTCCGATACCGCCCGCAGTCAGACAAAAAGCCGTTCGCTCCTCTTTGAGAAAGACGTGCTGCCCATATTGACGGAACGCTGCCTGAAGTGTCACGGCGGTCAGGTTCAGATGGCAAATCTCGACCTGCGCACAACCGCGCTGATCCTGAAGGGCGGCATAAAAGGCACGTCCATGGTGCGCGGCGACGCCTCGAAAAGCCTGCTTTTCCGACGGGTGGAAGACCGTTCCATGCCTCCCGGAAATGAGAAGAAGCTGACCGAGGCGGAACTGAAGACGATCCGCGACTGGATCAACGCAGGCGCGCCAACCGAGAAAGGCGATGCGGCGGTTGCCGATCCGCTCCAGACGCGCGGCGCGAAACACTGGTCTTTCCATCCTCCGGCGCGTGTTCCGGTTCCGCAGGTGAAGGCGAGATGGTGGGTGAGCACCCCGGTAGACGCCTTTGTTCTGTCTCGGCTGGAGAAACAGGGAATTCGCCCGCCGAAGACGGCGGATCGTCGAATCCTGCTGCGGCGCGTCTATCTGACCCTGATCGGGCTGCCGCCAACTCCGCAGGAGCAGGAGTCCTTCCTGAAAGATACCTCTCCGGATGCTTATGCGAAGGTGGTGGAGAGACTTCTCAATCGCCCGGAGTATGGCGAACGCTGGGCGCGACACTGGCTGGATGTTGCGCGGTATGCGGAGACGAACGGCTACGAGCGTGACAGCGCCAAGCCGAGCGCATGGCGTTATCGCGACTATGTGATAGATGCCTTCAACAGAGACAAGCCCTATGACCGCTTTCTGACAGAGCAGATCGCCGGAGATGAGATCGAAGGCTCCAACGCCGAGACACAGATCGCGCAGACCTTCCTGCGATTGGGATCCTGGGATGACGAGCCGGCTGAACCGAAGACGGATCGCTACGATCAACTGGATGATGTGGTGGGAGTCACCTCCGCCGCGTTTATGGGAATGACTCTGCGATGCGCGCGCTGCCACGATCATAAGTTCGAACCTCTCACGCAGAGAGACTATTACCGGATGCTGGCGATCTTTGATCCTCTCAAGCGTCCGCAGCAGGGTCAGACCGATCTGGATCGGCTGGCGGGAACCGGAGAAGAACTGAAACGCTACCATGACGGCATGGCGAAGGCGGATCGGGAGATTGGCGAACTGAACGGGCAGGTGGAATCGCTGAAGGCGCGGATTCGCGAGAATCTCTTTATGGCAAAACGCTCCGCGCTGCCAGCCGAGGTCATCCTTGCCTACCAGACAATGCCGGATCGTCGTAACGATGCACAGAAAGAGTTGATCAAGAAGCATACGGAGGCGATGGAGAAGGAGGTTCGCGCCGCCCTGACGCCGGAGGAGCGTTCGCAACTGGAGGCCTGGGAGAAGCGGATTGTCGAGGTGAATGCCGCCCGTCCCAAAGAGCCGCCCCGCGCCTATATCTGGTATGAGGAGGGGAAGAGCCATCCGCCGACTCGCATTCTGCTGCGAGGGGATGTCAATACGCCAGGCGATGAGGTCACCCCGGGCTTTCCTGCGATCTTAACTTCCGGGAATCTCCCTGCCGTCGTCCCGACCGAAAAGACCAGCGGACGCCGCCTCTGGCTGGCGCGCTGGCTGACGCGATCCGATCACCCCCTGACGGCGCGGGTGATGGTCAATCGTATCTGGCAATGGCATTTCGGTACCGGACTGGTTGGAACCGCCAGCGATTTCGGGTTAATGGGGCTGCGCCCCACAGACCCCGCGCTCCTCGACTGGCTGGCGCGGGAGTTTGTCGCCGGAGGCTGGAGCGTCAAGCGACTGCATCGGCTGATTGTTCACTCCAACACCTTTAAAGCGGCTTCGTACTGGGACGCCGCCTCGGCACAACGGGATCGTGACGACCATCTCTACTGGCGCTGGCGTCCCCGTCGGCTCGAAGCCGAGGTGATCCGCGATTCGATGCTGGCGGTCAGTGGTCAGCTTAATCCACAGATGGGTGGTCCGAGTATCTATCCGAACCTTCCGCGAGAGGTGCTGGAGGGGCAGTCGGTGCCGGGTCAGGGATGGGGTAAGTCGGATGAGCGGCAGGCTTCCCGGCGCAGCGTCTATATCTATGTGAAGCGCGCCATCGCCGTGCCGGAACTGGAGACGCTCGATTTCCCGGATACCACCTCCTCCTGCGAAAATCGGGTGGTCTCCACCGTAGCGCCGCAGGCGTTGACCTTTTTAAATGGCGAGTTTGCCAATACGCAGGCGCGCCACTTCGCCGCGCGATTGGTGAAGGAGGTCGGCAGCGATCCGGCGGCGCAGGTGAAACGCGCCTATACGCTGGCTCTCTGCCGTCCGCCTTCACCGGCTGAGGTGAAAATGGCGCTGGAGTTTCTGGCACAGCACCGGATGCAGATCGAGGCGGATACGCCGCAAGATGCGAAGACGAAGGTAGACCCGACCCTTCGCGCGCTGGAAGGGTTCTGTCTGGCGCTGTTGAACTCCAACGAGTTCTTCTATCAAAACTGACACAGATGAATCGCGCTATCTCGCCTCTCCTGATGATCCGGAAGGGCGAAGATCATATCACGGAAAGGGAAATCCCATGATTGGACCCAGGAGACTCAAAGGTCGCGAGATTGTCAGCGTATTCCTGTTGGCGATGGCGTTAGCCGGATGCAACGCGCATAATCCGGTGAAGTTCAACGACACCATTGTCAACGCGCAGAAAAAACTGGACGATAGCTCCGCCAATCTGTATGAGGCGTCCTCCAGCGCGCTGGATGGCAAGGACGAGGAGGTGGCGAAGATGAAGGCGGCGCATGATGCATGTGTCAGGGATCTTCGCGAGGCGCAGTCTACCATCGGTCAGATGAAGGTTCCGGATGAGAGCGAGGCGAAGGCGTTCCATGCGGCCGCGCAAAAGTACTTAAGCGCGAAAGAGCAGATGATCGTGAAGGATATGGGCGAGGTGGTGAAAATCCTGGAAGACAAATCCATGGATTCTTCGGAGCGTGTCGCCAAAGTGCTTCCCATCATCGAGCGTGTCGCAGATGCAGAAAAGAAGGAACTGGATACGCTTCAGTCGGCGCAGCAGGCGTATGCCTCCAAGCACAATATGAAGATTCGGTAAACAGCGAGTACAGCAGGTACAATAGGTTCTTGCTGTTTATTTGCTGAACGGCTCGGGGATGAGGAGAGAAGACAGGATGCAGGATGAGACCCGGATAGAGAACGGACCGCGACTGACGCCCTGCGGGCAAACCCGGCGCGAGTTTTTATGGCAGATGGGGGGAGGATTCGTCGGCACCGCACTGACGATGATGCTGGCGGGAGAGGGATTCTTCAACCCCGCGCTCGCTTCCGTTGAATCGAAGTCCCCGCTCGCGCCGAAGAAGACCCACTTTCCCGCCAGAGCGAAACATGTGATTGTGCTGTTCATGTATGGCGGCGTCAGTCAGGTGGATACCTTTGATCCGAAGCCGGAACTGAATAAGCGGCATGGGCAGCCGATGCCCGATCTGGAGAGCGATCCGCTGCTGAAGGTTCGCAATCCCGGCACGCTGCTGGGAAGCACGCGCTCGTACAGGAAGTGCGGTCAGTCCGGGGTGGAGGTGTCGGATTTCTATCCGCATCTGGGTCAGGTGATAGATGAGATTGCGGTGATCCGCAGCACCTATACGGACAGCTTCGCGCACGGCTCCGGTCTGATTCAGATGAATACGGGGATGCTGAGGCAGGGCTTTCCGAGCATGGGTTCCTGGGTCACCTACGGCATGGGAACCGAAAACGAGAATCTCCCGGCGTATGTGGTGATGCTCGATCATCGTGGAGGACCGATCTCCGGCCCTCCCAACTGGTCGTCCGGCTTTATGCCCGCCACCTATCAGGGAACGCAGTTTCGCACCTCCGGCGACCCGATACTGCACCTTCGCCCGCCTGCGGGAGTTACCCCCGAACAGCAGCGTCAGCAGATCGAGCTTCTGCGAAAGATGCATGAGCATCGCGGACCGGCGACGCCGGAAAACGAGGCGCTGACGGCGCGCATTCAGAGCTACGAACTGGCGTTTCGGATGCAGTCCAGCGCGCCGGAGGCGGTAGACCTCTCCCGCGAAACGGAGGAGACGAAAAAGCTGTATGGTCTGGACAACCCGACGACCGAGAAGTTCGGTCGCAACCTGCTGATTGCCCGTCGGCTGGTCGAACACGGCGTGCGGTTCGTGCAGGTCTACAGCGGTGGGGGACACTTCGACGATTCCTGGGATGCCCATAGCGATGTCGAGAAGAACCATGCGCTGCACTGCGCGGAGACGGATAAGCCGATGTACGCCCTCATCACCGATCTGAAGCGTCGCGGCTTGCTGGAGGAGACGCTGATCGTCTGGACAGGCGAGTTCGGGCGCACGCCCACCAGCCAGAACAGCAAAGGGCGCGACCACAGCCCGCGCGGATTCTCCACCTGGCTCGCCGGGGCGGGCGTCAAAGGCGGACAGGTGATCGGCGCGACGGACGATTTCGGGTATAGAGCGGTCGAAAATAAGGTGCATGTGCACGATCTACATGCGACAATCCTGCATCTGCTGGGGTTCGATCATACGATGCTGACCTACTTCCACGCCGGACGCAACTACCGCCTGACCGATGTATTCGGCAACGTCGTCAAGCAGGTTCTCGCCTGAATCACGCTGCCATATGTTCTTACGGGCAGGCTTCTCAGCCTGCCCGCTCTATTTAGTCTGGCTTAACATTTGCCCGCCAACTCTTTCCTGCCTCTTGAGATTCTCCTCAGGCGTATGGTACACTTCTCTCTACACTAATTTCTCTTTTCAATCTTCTACGATGAGGCATAGATGACGGAACTTCTGCCGGGCGGCTTTCGTCATGGAGAGAGGAGAGACCGCCCGGTAACCTCACGCAGGGCGTCCCAACAGCGACGTTGCGCGGAGTCTGAAACAGGCTATAAAGCGGAATGGCAGATCAGACGAAAATAGGAGTGGCGGCACGGCTGCGGGAAGATATCCGTACCGTGCTTCGACGCGACCCGGCGGCGCGCAACCTGTGGACAGTGCTGACCTATCCGGGACTGCATGCGCTCATCCTGCATCGCATCGCGCATCGGTTCTGGAACACCCGCATCCCGCCAGTGGAGTTGTGGAAGTTTTTCGCCCGTTGCCTTTCACAGTTTTCCCGATTCTGGACGGGGATCGAGATTCATCCTGGCGCGAAGATCGGTCGGCGTTTCTTTATGGATCATGGCATGGGCGTGGTGATCGGAGAGACCTCCGAGATCGGCGACGATGTGCTGATGTATCATCAGGTGACGCTGGGAGGAACGAGTCTGGAGAGGGTGAAGCGTCACCCGACCATCGGCAACAATGTGCTGATCGGCATGGGCGCGAAGATCATCGGCGCGGTCGTCATCGGCGATAACTGCAAGATCGGAGCGAACGCCGTTGTCAATAAAGATATTCCCGCGAACTGCACCGTCGTCGGCGTACCGGGGCGAATCGTCATCCGCGACGGGCTTCGCGTGGAAGGGGATATGCCGGTGATGGACAATATCATCAACCGCGTGGACCCGCAGGACGAGGTGATTCGGGAACTGCGCCAGCGCGTGGAGCTTCTGGAGCAGCACATCGAGAAACTGGAAGTGCATCTGGCGGACCACGAAGCGGCTTCCTCCGATGCCAGAATGTCGTAACCGCCGGAGGTGGGTATATACAGGTGCGAACACATCACAAACTGTTAAAATTCGTCGTCATCAGCACTGGTCTTTTGACGGGAGCGGGAGCCGTTACCTTTGCCGCCTACGGCAGGCAGCCGGATGGAGTGATTGCCGACCAGGTCTTCGTTGCCGGGATGGACTGGAGCAAAATGCCAGCCTCGCAGGCGCGAACGATGCTGGAGACATGGCGGCAGGAGCGTCTGGGCGAAACCGTCACCCTCAAACTTCCCCCCGAAGCGAAGAGCCAGAAGCAGTGGACTCCGACCCGCGCCGACCTGGGCGCGGATGTGGATATGGATGCGACTCTGGCGGATGCGCTGGCAATCGGGAAAGATGAGAATGCCGTTACCCGACTGATCGGCATATTGATGGGACGCCAGCGCGTGGATCTGACTCCGCGCTGGCAGATAGACGAAAAAAAGCTTCAGAAATACCTGTCTCGACAGATAGCCCCCGGCGTGAATGTTCCGCCGAGAGATGCGCGCTTTCTGCCGCGCAAGGTCGGCTTTAACGTCATCCCGGAAAGACCGGGAACCAGACTGGATAACGGAGCCATTCTCGCCCTGCTCTCCGAGCAGCTTTTGCAGCAGAACCTGATGGAGATCACCCTGCCCGTGAAAGTGGTTGCTCCGAAAGTGACCCGCGAGGATTTCAAGGAAATTACCGGGGAGATCAGCCGCTTCTCCACCTACATCTCCGGAACCCGTGACCGCAAGCATAATGTGCGGCTGGCAAGCAGCAAGATACATGGGATAGCGCTGCGACCCGGCGACACCTTCTCATTCAATGATGTGGTCGGACCGCGCACGCCAAAAGCCGGTTTTCGGATGGCTCCGGTGATCGTGCAGGGACGCAAACAGGAGGGCTGGGGAGGAGGCGCATGCCAGGTCTCCAGCACACTGTTCAATGTAGCCCTGTTGGCCGACCTGAAGATACTGCGCCGACAGAGCCACTCTATTCCCTCCACCTATATCTCGCTGGGACGCGATGCGACGGTGGACTATGGCTCTATTGATCTGAAATTCCAGAATGTCTCCGATTCGACCGTCGTGTTGGCAGCGGAGGTGGTGGACAATCGGATGCTTATGCGCGTTTTCGGCAAACCTATGCCCGGCAAAAAGATTGAGATTGTTCGAACCAGCAGTGCAAGCTGGGGCGGGAGCGTCCGAACGATCTCCGACCCGACCCTTCCCGCCGGTAAGCGCGTAACGGTTGAATCGGGGCGCTCCGGCAGACGCGCCACCATCGCCCGTATCATCAAGATGGATGGCAAAGAGGTGCGACGCGACTATTTCAGCAGCTACTATCCGCCGTTGACCGGCACGATTCGCCTGGGAACCGGTCCGGCGGCTCCCAAGCCCGGCGCGCCGAAACCTCCCGCGTCCACTACTCCACCTGCCACTGCGGGAGGCGCACAGACGCATGTTCCTTAGTTCCTGGAGGCAAAAAACCGCCCCGGCTCGCAAGCCGGGGCGGTTTTATTTTTATTACACTGCGCCATTATTGTGGCGAGGCTGCCGCCAGGGAGGAGGGCTGTTCAGTTCATCAATCCAGTATGCGCCGTCGGGGATGGAGAAGATCAGACACTCCGGAGTGCGATCGGCGATCTGACTGGCGGTGCGCCAGTCCCGCTCGAACCACAATCGCAGCTCATAGTTGCGAATCAGCCCCGACGCATAGTCCACCGCGTCTCGATGCTCTATCTGCTCCGTTTTGCTCTTCTTCAACCGCAGCAGTCCAAGACCCTGCAGCCAGTTTGTCAGTCCCCGGATAGGATCGGTCATAGTTGCATCACGATGGAGCGGCTGTTGGAGGGGGGCATCCGTCTGGCGGCTCTCTCAAAATATAGTAGTAGACAAGCGGTTACTAACACTAGATATAGTGGTCGTTCGACTAAAAAAACTGCGAAAAAATGTGTAAAAGCAGCGGCAGGGCGTTGACAAACCGTGCCGCAACCGCTAGAATAACGGGCAACAAAGTGGTGACTCAGTGGTGACTAGGGGGTGACTTCTCCCCAATTTCGTCAGGATTACATGGAAACTTCCACTGAATACAACTTTTCAGGCATCTTTGAGCATGGCATGGATGATAAGGGCCGTGTTGTGATGCCGCTTGAATTCCGTGAACCACTCGGTGAAGAGTTCATCCTGACCTTTGGCATAGAGAAGTGTCTGTTCATCTTCCCGAAACCGATCTGGGACACCCTGGAACCGAAATTCAGTCGTCCTATTTTACAACGACAGGCGTTAATCTTGCAACGACAATTTTTAGCCAGCAAGTCGCCCAGTAAACTTGACCCCCAGTTTCGCCTGAATATTCCGAAGCATCTACGGGAGTATGCCGGGATCACCGAGCGCGAAAATGTGTTTTTCTTTGGTCTGGGCTGCAAAATTGAGATATGGAGTCATAGCGTCTGGAGAGATCTGCAGAAGTCCATCACGCCGGATATGCTCTACGATTCGGCGGAGGCGGTCGGGGTTTCTGAGGCGATCGGATTCAAGGACCTCGGGATTGAATGATCCGTCCCTATCACGTTCCGGTTCTCGCGGCGGAGGTGGTGGAGTGGCTGAAACCGGAACCCGGACAGACATTTGTAGATGGAACGGCAGGCGGAGGAGGACATGCGCGCCTGCTGGCGCAGAGACTGGCTCCCGGAGGAACCCTTGCGCTTATAGATCGTGATCCGGAGGCGCTGGCGGCGGCAGGCATAGCGCTGGATGGGATGGATGTTCATACCATCGCCATTCATGGCAATTTCCGGGAGATCGCCGGTCTGCTGGCATCGCATTCCATAAGGCGTGTAGAGGGAGCGCTGCTCGATCTGGGAGTCTCTTCGCACCAGTTGGATGAGCCAGGACGGGGGTTCTCATTTCGCGCGGATGCTCCGCTCGATATGCGAATGGACCCGACACACGGCGAAACCGCCGCGCAGCTTCTGGAACGGCTGGATGAGAAAGCGATAACACGGGCGCTTTATGAGTATGGCGAAGAGCGCTGGGCGGCGCGAATCGCGCGGTTTATCGTGGAGGAGCGAAGGAGCAAGCCTCTGACAACGACGATGCAGCTTGCGCAACTGGTGCAGCGAGCGATACCGAAGTCGGCGCAGCCAAAAGATATTCATGCGGCGACGAAGGTGTTTCAGGCATTAAGAATTATTGTGAATGATGAACTGGGCGCACTGAAGCAGGCTCTCTCCGAAGCGATTTCGCTTCTTGCGCCTGGAGGACGTATCGCAGTTATCGCCTATCATAGTCTGGAAGATCGCATCGTGAAGGAGATGTTCCTGCGGCTGGCAGGGCGATGCGAATGTCCGCCCGGTCTGCCGGTCTGTGTGTGCGGAGCGCGTTCGGTGATCCGCATTCTGACTCGCAAGCCGGTGATTCCCGATACGGCTGAGATAGCTCGCAACCCTCGGTCTCGCAGCGCCCGGCTGCGGGCTGCCGAGAAGTTGAACGACTAGGACCAGGAGGTGTTCTCGTGGCAGCCGCCCCGCAATCCTACGATAATCTCCTCAGACAGCCTGCTGCGCCGCAGACGCCGCTTCCCGCCTCTGCGCCGTCGCCGCAGGCTCGCGCTGCTGTACGACCGCTCTACCGTCCGGTGATTGCCGCGCTGGCTCTCTCCGGCGTACTGGTCTGTATGATTGCCGGTCATGCCCAGATGATGGACGCCAACAGTGAGCGCGTGCGGCTTCAGCAGCAGCTTCGCTCCGCCGAAAAACAGCATCAGTACCTCAGCACGTCGCTGCTGCACCAGAAAGAGAAGGAGAATGTGGACCTCTGGGCGCAGCAAAATGGCATGATCCGCGCTATGGAAGCCGGTCCCGCTGTGGTGATCGGTTCGGAAGCGCAGAAAGGGCAGTAGATCGCCGATGGCTGTACAGGCTCCGCATCCTCCTCTGATCCGTCGTCGAATCGAGATGTTCTTCTTTCTCATCGCGCTCTGTTATATTGCGCTGATGGGACGCATCGTCTATTTGCAGGCGGTCTATGGGGATCACTATCGCGAAAAGGCGAAGGATCTGCGAGAGCGCACCATCCAGTTGCCGGCAAGCTGGGGAGCGATTACGGATCGAGATGGCAGACCGCTGGCGGTGACCACGCATAAGGGCGTTCTGGTCTGCGATCCGACGATGGTGGAAGACCCGGAAAAGACAGCGCAGGCGGCCGCGGCGATCTTTGGCGGGACCCCGGCGGACTACCGCGACGCGCTGAAGAAGCGTCAGGTGACCGATCCGAAATCGGGCAGGACGCAGAACATCCGCTGGGCTGCTCTGAAGCACGGACTGACGATGGAGCAGATGGAGATGTTCCGCAAGCTGCGAGACGATAAGAAGAAAGGCAAAGCGCTGGAGGGGCTGTTCATTCAGGATATGCCGGAGCGCACCTATCCGATGGGCTGGGAGGCAATGCACGTCATCGGCTATATGGTACAGGGCGATGACGGGAAGATGCGTGGCGGGATGGGGTTGGAGGCGTCACTGAATAAGGAGCTTCGCGGGCGTGACGGAGAGGTTCAGGCGGAGGTGGACGGCAGAGGCAGAATCATTCCGGATACAAGGCAGCATATGCGCGCGGTGGAGGACGGGCTGGACGTAAAACTGACCCTCGACAGCAGTATTCAGCATATCGCCGCCAGCGAACTGGCTGCCGTCTGCGAGAAGTATAAGCCGGTCGGCGCGACCGCAATTGTGCTGGATGTGAAGACTGGCGATGTTCTGGCGATGGTCAGCTATCCCGGTTTTGACCCGCTCAAACGCAGCGAGCTAAAGGGAGATATCAAACCGATGCTGCTAAACCGGGCGATCACGCGTTATGAGCCGGGGTCTACCCTTAAAATCATCTCCGTCTGCGGCGCGCTGGAGGATAAGACCATTACCCAAAACACGCGATTCTTTTGCGGGGGAAAACTGCAGATCGGAAAACGCCACATCAGCTGCGTCCTGCATGGACCGGAAGAGCGTCACGGACATGGGTGGGAGACGCCGGACGAGATCATCGCCAAATCCTGCAATGTAAGTACGGCGCAGATCGGAAAGCTGATGGGGGTGGAGGGACTGGAGCGACATCTGGATCGCTTCGGCTTGCTGGAAAAGACCGGCGTAAAACTTCCCAATGATATGGCGGGAACGCTCGGATTCGGAGCGGAGAAGTATCGCGGAGGCGTCGGGAAGGCGGCGCGGGTTGCCTTCGGGCAGTCGGTCATGGTGACCCCGCTGGCGCTGGCGAGCGCCTATGCCGCCATTGCTAATAACGGAAAGCGCATGCATCCACGTCTGGTGATGGCGTATACCGATTCTGATGGAAAGGTCATTCAGGAGTTTCCGCCGAAAGAGGCGGGAGTGGCGATGGACCCGCAGGCGACGACGCAGGCGCGAAACTACCTGGAACTGGTAGTGTTGAAGGGAACGGGCAAGAAGGATGCTCGTATACCCGGGTATACTGCCGCCGGCAAGACCGGAACTGCGCAGAAAGTGGTTGAGAATCAAAAAGGCTATGCGCGCGGTAAATATGTCGCCTCGTTTTTCGGATATGTTCCCGCGAAAAACCCGCGTGTGGTGATCTGCGTGGTGGTGGATGAGCCGCAGGGCGGTGAGTACTACGGCAGTCAGGTGGCGGCTCCGGCATTTCGCGAGATCGGAAAGCGGGTTATGTGGTATCTGAAAGTTCCGCCGGACGATCCCGCAACGCTGCATCTACAGGAGGCTAAATCCAGACTTCCGTAGATCCCGGTTTCGATGGCTATACAAAAGACCAACTGATCACCTGAATGCCGACGCCGGACTACTATTTCTGAGCGCAGGATACGTGCCATAATAGCGAATTGATAAGGTCATTGGTAAAGAGACGGGTATGCGGTTAAACGAGTTGTGCAGGCGTCTGGAACAGGCGCGCATTCAGTCCGGCGCAGAGATGGATATCCTCGGAATCACGCACGATTCGCGTGAGGTGAAGCCGGGCGATCTGTTTGTCTGTCTGGTAGGCGGACAGCACGACGGACATCGTTATGCCGCCGACGCGGTGGCGCGCGGCGCGGTGGCGGTGGTAGCGCAGGAAGATCATGCCGACCAGATGACGGCGCGCGCCGCAACCGTTTTCGTAAAGGATACCCGCCGGGCGCTGCCTTCCCTCTCCGCCGCCATCTACCACGACCCTTCTCACTCCCTCTCATTGATCGGCGTCACCGGAACCAACGGCAAGACCACCACCACCCTCCTCATCGCCAGCATTCTGCGCGCGGCAGGTTTGCGAACCGGAACCATCGGGACGCTGGGCGCGGAGTTGATGGGGGAGCCGATGGACTCGGAGCATACCACCCCGGAAGCCGATCAGCTTCAGGCTCTGCTGGCGCGTATGCGCGACTCAGGCGCGCAGGCGGTGGCGATGGAGGTCTCCTCGCACGCGCTGGCGCAGTATCGCGCCGATGCTTGCGCTTTTGCGGGAGCCGCCTTCACCAATCTGACCCAGGATCACCTCGACTTTCACGGCTCGATGGAAGCCTATTACGACGCGAAAAAGAGGCTCTTCACCGAGCTTCCCGCCGCCTCTTCAAAACCGTTTGTCGCCTCCATCAATCTCGACGACCCGCGCGGCGAGATGCTGGCGCAGGCGACCAGAGGCCGCGTGGTCACCTGTGCTGTACAGAACGAGCGCGCCGATGTACGCGCCTCCGATATTCAACTGACACCGGATCGTCTTGCCTTTATCGCGCATACCCCGCAGGGAGTCGCTGAAATTCGCCTGAGAATCGGAGGGGCCTTTCAGGTCTATAATGCGCTGGCGGCGATAGGCGTTGGGATCGGAATGGGACTGCCGCTGGAGGCTGTCGCACAGGGATTGTCGGCGCTTCCGGCGGTTCCCGGACGCTTCGAGGCGGTTCCGACCGGGGATCGCGGTTTTCATGTCATTGTGGATTACGCGCATACGCCGGATGGGTTGGAGAATCTTCTGACAGCCGCCCGCCGTCTGAAACCCTCTCGTCTGATTGTGGTCTTCGGATGCGGAGGCAATCGCGACCGAACCAAGCGTCCCATCATGGGGAGACTGGCGGCGACGTTGGCGGAGATCGCGGTGGTGACTTCAGACAATCCGCGCAGGGAGGATCCGCTGACCATTATCGAAGAGATACAGAACGGGATGCGCGAGGCGGTCGCGAAGGTATTCGTGGAACCGGATCGGAAACGGGCTATCGCGCTGGCGCTATCCGAAGCCCACTGTGGGGATATTGTCCTGATCGCCGGGAAAGGGCATGAGGACTATCAGATCATCGGAGAGACGAAATTTCCTTTTGATGATCGGAAGATCGTCCGCGAACTGCTTGGAACGGCTTGATCGAATGGAGAGCGCATCGGTCGGGTTCATCGCCTCCTTTGCGGTCAGCGCGCTGCTTGGCGGAAGGATCATCCGCATGCTGCAGCAGGTGGGAGCCAGACAGACCGTTTCTGAAGACGCCCCGGCGCAGCATGTCGCCAAACAGGGCACGCCCACGATGGGCGGTCTGTTGATTCTGCTCGGGCTGACAGTGACAACACTCGGTTATGCGGCGTTCAGCCCCCATCGTGTGGAGCTGCTGGCGTTACTGATCCTCACGCTGGCTTTCGGGCTGATCGGTTTCCTGGATGACTACCTGAAAGCGACTCGCGGCAAGAATCTGGGGCTGACCTCCCGTCAGAAGCTGGCGATGCAGATCGTTTTTGCCGTCGGATTTATGATCTGGCTGCGCCTGATGGAGACTCCGGGCAAGACAACGCAGATCGCCTTTGGCGCGTGGATGGCGATAGATCCGGGAGAGGTCTACTATCTTTTCGGCGCGCTCTTCATTGCGGGGATGTCTAACGCGATCAATCTTGCCGACGGGTTGGACGGGCTTGCGGGAGGCATCACGACCCTTCTGGCGCTGGCGCTGGCTGCCGTCATCCAGGGCGGACCGGAGGTTCATGGGTTGTGGCTCTTTGCCGGCGCGATGTCTGGCGGGTGCGCCGGGTTTCTCTGGTACAATGCCCATCCCGCGCAGGTCTTTATGGGCGATACCGGCGCGCTGGCGCTGGGTGCGGGACTGGCGGGACTGGCAATGCTGGGAAAGGCGGAGGCTCCGGCGCAGGGTATCTTTCTGGTTCCTTATGCGGTAGCGCTGTCGGTTGTTATTCAGGTGGCGGTGTTCAAATATCGTCGTCGTCGTTTCGGGCTGGAGTATGCTAAGGCGAATCGAGTTTTTCGACGGACGCCTCTGCATCATCATTTTGAGGAGCTTGGCTGGCAGGAGACAAAGATCGTACAGCGGTTCTGGCTGGCGACAACGCTCTGTGCGGCGATCACGCTGGTAATATTTCATCAGGCACGGTGAGCAGAGAGTCATGGCAACGGAAAGGCGAACGGCAATCATCGAAACGCGAAGCGAATTTGAGGGGAAGCATATCGCCCTGATCGGCATGGCGCGTACCGGGCTGGCAGCGGCTCCGATCCTGCGGAATCTCGGTGCCGAGGTACGCCTGACCGATTCCTCTCCGGCGGAACGGCTGGGGGATCGGCTGGAGGCTGCTCGCCTTCTTGGCGTTCAGACGCTTGCCGGGGCGTCTCCGGAGGAGGCGCTGGAGGGGGCGGAGATCGTCGTGCCGTCGCCGGGAGTTCCACAGGATTCGGAGGTGCTTCGCCTTGCTGTCCGGCGCGGGCTGCCCATTCTCTCGGAAATTGAGATCGCCTATCGAATATGCCGCGCTCCGATTCTGGCGGTCACCGGAACGAACGGAAAGACCACCACGACCGTGCTTCTTGGCGAGATTCTGCGAGAGGCGGGATATAAGACCCGGGTGGCGGGTAATGTCGCAGCGGATGAACTGAAGCAGGCGTTAATCACGGCGGCAGATCAGGCGGAAGCCTCGGATGTTATCTCCGCCGAGGTGAGTTCGTTCCAACTGGAGTGGGTGGAGCAGTTTCGCCCGAAGGTGGGCATTCTGACGAATATCACCCCGGATCACCTGAACAGACATCGCTCCTTTGCGGAGTATGCCGCCTGTAAAGCGCGTCTCTTTGCCGCGATGCGTCCCGATGATGTTGCGGTTGTCAATGCCCTGAACGCCCCTGCCCGCGCAATTGGAGAAGGCGCGCGTTCTCAGCGGCTATGGTGTGACCGGGGGCACGGGCAGGGCGAGAACTATGCCTGTATCCGCGAGGGGCAGATGGTGGTGCGCTGGCAGGGACGAGAGCATCGTCTCGGCTCTCCGCAGGCGCTCCAGATACCCGGCACGCATAATCTGGAGAACGCGCTGGCGGCGGCAGGCGCGGCTATCGCTTTCGGCGTAAATCCGGATGCCGTCTCGAAGGCTCTGCGAGAGTTTCGCGGCGTTCCGCATCGCATGGAGCGAGTCGCGGAAGCGGGCGGCATTCTCTACATCAATAACTCGATGTGTACGAATGTGGACGCGGCGGTGCGCTCGTTAGAGGCGCTGGGGCGTCCTGCGGTGTTGATTGCGGGCGGATCGGATAAGAACGCCGACTATTCTCCGCTCGGCGCGGTCATCGCCCGTCATGCGCGGCATCTGATTCTGATCGGAGATACGGCAGACCTGATCGAAACCTCTGCGCGGGGGGCGGGATTTACCGCCATATCACGCGCTGAATCGATGGAGGAGGCGGTCTCCGCAGCGATTCGACAGGCGCAGGCGGGAGATGTGGTGATCCTGTCGCCGGCCTGTGCCAGTTTCGGAATGTTTCAGGACTTCGAGGCGCGGGGAGCCGCCTTTCGTAAGGTGGTGCGCCGATATCTGGGGGAGCCGGAGTAATGGCAAGCGTCGTGCCGCGTGAAAAGCTGCCGACCGACTATATTCTCTTCAACGTCACGCTCGCGCTGGTTGTGATCGGCGTGGTGATGGTCTTCAACGCCAGCTACGGCGACGCCGTCAGCGAGGCGAAGTTGAACTATGATCCGTTCTACTTTCTGAAACGCCAGGCGATCTGGGCGGCAATCGGCTTCCTCTGTATGCTGGTCGTCATGCGGATAGGTTACTGGAACCTGCGCCGTTTCGCCGCGCCTCTGTTGATTCTGGCGATTGCAGGGCTGGTAGCGGTGCTGATCCCGGGGATTGGCGAGATTCGCAATGGAGCGCGCCGCTGGTTCGATATCGGTCCCCTGCTGATACAGCCCTCTGAGTTTGCCAAGCTCGCGTTGGTGATCTATCTCGCCGGTCAGACCTCCAATACCGTCAGTAACATTCGCGATTTTAAAGACGGATTCTGGGCTGCGCTGGTGCCGATCTGCATCTGCATCGTTCTGGTGGAGAAGCAGCCAGACCTCGGAACGGCGGCGGTGATCGGTCTGGGCAGTCTGGCGACGCTGTTTCTGGCGGGGGCGCGGGTGCGGCATCTGGCAGCCGTCTGGATATTCGGTCTACTGCTGGTCGGGTTCGCCGCGATTCGTCATGACTATCGGATGGAGCGAGTCTACGTCTACTTACAGCCGGAAAAGTATGAAAAGGACGAGGGATATCAGATGATCCACTCCCTGATCGCCGTGACGACCGGGGGAGCGCTGGGAGTGGGGCTGGGAGAGGGTCGCGAGAAGCTCTTTGTGCCGGAAGCAAATACCGATTTCATCTTCGCCACCATTGTGGAGGAGACGGGACTCTGGGGAACCACCATCGTGATGGGGCTGATGCTGCTTCTGGGGTGGGCGGGAAGCCATATTGCGCGGCGCACGCGGGATCGTTTCGGGATGGTGCTCGCCAGCGGACTTTCCGCCATGATTAGCCTGCAGGCGATCATCAATATCGCGGTGGTTACCAACTCGATCCCGGCGACCGGTGTCCCTCTGCCGTTTATCAGCGCTGGCGGCTCTTCGCTGGTCTTTAATCTGATCAGTATCGGAATTCTGCTGAATATTGCGCGGAATCCGGAGCCTCCTTTGTCCAGGCGAGAGTCGTGAAAGCGGTTGTCACCGGGGGAGGAACCGGAGGACATATCTATCCCGCGCTGGCCGTGGCGGGAGCCATCCAACGGCAGGTGAAAGAGGCGGAAGTCCTCTATATCGGCGGCAGGAGCGGAATGGAGTCGGAGATTGTTCCGGCGACGGGAACCCGCTATCAGTCGGTTACCAGCCGAAAGCTGCGCCGAATTCTCTCTTTTAGCACGCTCGGCGTCCTGCGGGCGCTGGCGCAGGGCTATCGCGAAGCCTGTGTGCAGCTTCAGGAGTTTCAGCCCGATGTCGTGATTGGCACGGGAGGCTATGTTCCGGCTGCGACTGTGATGGCGGCGGTCAGGCTGGGTCTCCCGACGATTATTCTGGGACCCGATGCAGTGCCGGGGCGCACCAATCGCTGGCTGGCGCGCTGGGTTTCGCGTATCTGTATCTGGTTCGAGGAGACGGCTGCCGCCTTTCCGACCGGAAAAACCGTCGTGACGGGAGTGCCAATTCGCTCTGACATCGTCTGTTCGGAGACCGCCGCCAGCGCGCGCAGGACACTGGGGATGGCGGAGGATGTCTACACCATCCTTGTGCTGGGGGGCAGTCAGGGGGCGCAGAGGCTAAACGAGATCGTGGTGGATGCCGCCGCGAAACTGCCGGGAGCCGTTCAGATACTGCATCAGACGGGAGAGCGCAATCTGGAGGCGGTGAAAGCGCAGGCAAAGTCCATCGGACTGCCGTCGGGGAGGCACTTGCCCCGCGCCTATCTGGATGGAAGAGAGGTTCCTCTTGCCTATCGCTCGGCGGATATGGTGATCTGTCGCTGCGGAGTCTCAACTCTGGCGGAGGTGACCGCCAACGGACTACCGTCGTTGCTGGTTCCACTGCCGACCGCCTACGCCGATCATCAGACGGCGAACGCGAAGGCGATTGCACGCGGCGGAGGTGGCATTCATCTGCCGCAGGTCTCTCTGACGCCGGAGAGCCTGATGGAGAACATCGAGACGCTTCGGAACAATCCGACGCTTCGGGAGGCGATCTCCGCCGCCAGTCGCGCTATCGGCAAGCCGGATGCGGCGGAGCGGGTCGCAAACCTTGCGCTGGAACTGTCGGGAGCGCGTTGATGGCAGAGAACAGAGGGATGAGCATCCATTTTATCGGAATCGGAGGAGCGGGGATGAGCGCGCTGGCGCAGATTGCGCTGGCGCGAGGCGCGCGCGTCTCCGGCTCTGATCCGAGTGAAAACGCCGCGCTAAGCCGACTGGAGACGCAGGGGGCGACGATCTATCACGTGCAGGAGGCGTCCAACATCCGTTCCGATGTCGAACTGGTTGTCTACAGCGCCGCGATTTCGGAGGAGAACCCGGAACTGGCAGCGGCGCGCCGGGCAGGATGCCGGGTAATCTCGCGGGCGCAATGTCTGGGAGAGTTGATGGCTTCCTATGCCGGACCGCGCGTGGCGATTACCGGAACGCATGGTAAAACCACCACCACCGCGATGGCGCATGAGGCGCTTACCGCAGGCGGGCTCGACCCGACCACGCTGATCGGCGGCGAGTATTCCGGGATCGGCGGAAACGTGAAAATCGGGCAGAGCGGCTGCTTTCTGACGGAAGCCTGTGAAGCATACGGCTCTTTCCTGGAACTGAAACCGGATGTGATCGCGCTGACGAATGTGGAGGCGGATCATCTCGACTACTATGAAACGCCGGAGCGAGTGGTGGAGGCTTTCTGCCGGTTCATTGAGCAGACTTCGCCGGACGCGGCTCTGTCGCTCTGCCTGGATGATGCAGGCGTGCAGCAATTGACCGCGCTCATGAAATCGCGCGGGGTTCGCCGCAGGATCATCGGGTATGGTCTTGATCCGCAGGGACCCGACAGCCTCTATGCCTCAAATATCGCCGTAGAGGGGACGGAAACGCGATTTAATGTATTCTACTATACTCCCGAAGGCGACGAGAGGATGCTTGGAATCGTCCGTCTGCGCGTTCCTGGAACACATAATGTGCGCAACGCCCTGGCGGTCATCGGCGCGGGAATCGCGCTGAATATCGCATTCCCGGCGCTGGCAGAGGGGCTGGAGCGGTTTTCCGGAACCGGAAGGCGCTTTGAGACTCTGGGAGAGGCGCAGGAGATACAGGTGATGGATGACTACGCCCATCACCCGACCGAGATTCGCGCCACTCTGCAAGCGGCGCGCGCCGCCTATCCGTCGCGTCGGCTGATCGCCATCTTTCAACCCCATCTCTTCAGCCGAACCCGCGATTTTATGCGAGAGTTTGCCGAATCATTGTCCGAGGCGGACGCTATTCTGCTGGCGGACATCTATCCGGCGCGAGAGCTGCCGATTCCAGGCGTGCGTGTTACGGAGATGGCGCGATTGATTGCGGAGCTTGCGCCGGATAAGACTCTGCTCTTTCTACCGGACAGGGGCGATATTGTCGGAGCATTGTCCTGGGTGACCCGTCCCGGCGATCTGGTGGTGACGATGGGTGCGGGCGATATTCGCGAGGTTGGCGAGAGGTTTCTGGAGGTATTGCGACGCCGATGAGACGCAGCGAACCCAATCCGAAATGGTCGAAAATCGGGGGGATGCCTCCCGACTGGAAGAGACGCTCCGCGCAGGCTGCGCGAACCTCGCAGCGCGGCAAGCAGAGGATTCGTTCGCGATTCTGGCAGAAGTTTCGTGCGGTAACAACAATCCTCTTAGCGGCGGGAGTCTTCGGAGTCAGCATTGCGGCGATACTGACCTCTCCGGCGTTAAACGTGAAGCGCGTGGAGGTCTCCGGTATCGCTCCGCTGGCTCCGGAAGAGACGCTGATCGTGCAGAAGATGGCGCAGGTTGCGCCGCGCACCAATCTGTTTCGCGCCCCTGCGGGAAAGATTGCCAGGGAGCTAATCCAGCAGCCCTGGGTGGGCGAGGTGAGTGTCAGCCGTCATCTGCCGGACACGCTGGAGATACGTCTGACCCCCCGGATACCGGCTGCCGCTCTGGAGACCGCCGACGGCAGACGTTGGGAAGTGGATGCGCGGGGGCAGGTGCTTCGCGCCGACAGGGCGGTTTTACGACTGCCCGTCATCTATATGGCGACCCTGGCATCGGCGCAGCCCGGCCAGCGCGTGGAGCATCCCGCGCTGGCATCTGCGCTGGATATCGTGGCGCGCGGTTCCGGGGCGAATCTGCTGCCGTTGACAAAAATCGAGATTGACCAAAACGAAGAATTGTGCTTAAATATGCAGGGCGATGTCCTGATTCGACTCGGTCATACGGATGAGTTGAACGGCAAGCTAGAACTGGTGCGGCGCATCTATGAACAGGATCGAGCCATCGGAGAAAAGGTGGCTGCGATGGACCTTCGATGTCCCAATGCGTTTGCCTGTACGCCGCGCAAAGCCGTTGCGAACTCTCCCGCCTTCTCGCAGAAGAGCGCTTTGAGCCAGTCGAATCCAGATTCTACCGGCGCTTCTCCCGGTTCACCGCGCCGAGAAGGTGAGCCAGCGGGAGGGCGCTAATATTTCATGTCGTATATGCTAACATGAGCGTTTTTACCACGGGACCGCGTCACCAGCCCTGGGTCTGGCAGGTGACCGCGCTCTGCTTCGTTTTAGGGTTGCTGCTGGCAGCCTCGCTGCTGACGGTCAGCAACATTCGCCGATCCGGGACGAGCAGCGGGCGTATTGGACAACCTCCAGCCGGGGATTCTGCGCGTACCGAGACGGTTCGCAAACTCGAAAAGGAGATCGCCTCGCTGCGCGAGTCGAAAACCAAACTCGAGAACTCCATCGCGCTGGGAAGCGAGCAGCTTAAAACGCTGAACGACGAACTGCAGAAGGCGAAAATGCTGGCGGGGCTGACGGAGGTTTACGGGCAGGGAATCATCGTCACTCTGCGCGACAGCCAGAAACGACCTCCCTCTAATCGCACCTTTGATCGCGTGAACAATCTCATCCATGACCAGGATCTTCAGGTCGTGGTCAACGAACTGTTCGCTTCCGGCGCGGAGGCGATAGCGATCAAAGACCAGCGGATCACCAGCCGCACCGCCATTCGCTGCGCCGGACCCATTGTCCAGGTGAACGGCGTGCCGATCTCCGCGCCCTATCAGGTCTATGCCATCGGAGACCCGAACAGTCTCATGAACGCGCTCAATATACCGGGCGGCGTTCTGGATGGCATCCGATTCTATGACCCGGAGATGGTGCGCGTCGAGGCGAAGCAGCAGATCGTTATTCCGGCATATACCGGCAGTACGGAGACGCGCTTCACGAAGGTCACCGTGAAGAAGTCGAGTAACGACAAGGAATCGTCCAGGTGAAAGTGGGACTGCCAATATCCGGGCTGGTGATCGGTTTTATCTTTGGCATTCTGATCTTCACTATGCTGAATATCCCCGGCGAACTGGCAAGCGTCTATGCGCCCTATCTTTCGCTGGCGACGCTGGCAGGGCTGGATACTATCTTCGGGGGCATTCGCGCCGGGATCGAGGGGCGGTTTCAGGACGACATCTTCGTCAGCGGTTTCGTGCTCAATACGCTGCTGGCTGCCGGGCTGGCTTTTCTGGGAGATCGTATCGGGGTAGACCTGTTTCTGGCGGCAGTGGTAGCGCTGGGATCGCGCGTCTTTCTCAATCTGTCCCTCATTCGCCGTTACTATCTGAACAAACTGGCATTGTCAAAGCGCAAAGACCCGCATGTCGTGAATCCGTCGTGATACATTAGAATCCCGCTTACGGGAGTGGGCGTTGGCGAAGAACAGCCTGATAGCCGGTCTGGACATCGGCACAACGAAAATATGCTGTGTGGTGGCGGAGATCGGAGAGAATGGGGAGATCATCGTCAGCGGCGTCGGCGTGAGTCCCTCCAAAGGTCTAAAAAGCGGCAACGTTGTGGATATCGAGGCGACGACCCGCGCTGTTGAAGAGGCGGTCAAGCGAGCGCAGGATCAAGCCGGTCGTGAGATAACTTCCGTCTATGTGGGCGTCACGGGAAAGCACATCTCTTCCCTGAATTCGCGCGGCGTCACCGCCATCACCAACCCGGATCGAGAGATTAAGCAGGACGACAAGGAGCGCGCCGACCAGCAGTCTCGCGTGATTGTGCTGCCTCCGGATCGCGTCGTCCTGCATGCTATACCGCGCTCCTATTCGATAGACGGGCAGAACGGGATTAAAAATCCGGTCGGCATGTCCGGGACCCGTCTGGAAGTCGAGACGCATATCGTGACCGGGGCGCACACCTTCCTGCAGAACGTCGAGAAGTGCGTCACGCAAGCCGGGCTGGCGGTGGATGATATGGTGCTGGAACCCCTGGCGACCAGCGAAGCCACCCTGCTCCCGGCGGAGCGTAATCTGGGTGTCTGTCTGGTGGACATTGGCGGTGGAACGAGCGACCTTGCGATCTTTGTCGAGGGCGAAATCTACTATGCCGCGGTACTGCCGGTGGGCGGAAACCATGTCACGAATGACATCGCCTACGGTCTTAAGGCGACGCTGGAAGAGGCGGAGAAGGTAAAGATTGAGTACGGCAACGCGGCGCCCGAGCGCGTCCATGATGACGAGAGCTTTCCGGTGACTCAGATCGGACGCGAGGAGCCGCGCCTTCTGCGCCGCCGTGCCCTCTGCCAGATCATTGAGCCGCGCATGGAGGAGTTGTTCGAGTTCGTGCAGAAAGAGATTGAAAAGTCCGGCTGTCGTGGAATGCTCCCGGCGGGGGTAGTTCTGAGCGGCGGCGGGGCGCAACTTCAATCCACCATCGAGTTTGCATCGCAGATGCTCCAGATGCCCGTTCGCCTGGGCAAGCCGACCGGGGTTTCCGGTCTTTCAGATGTGGTGAGCAGCCCGATCTACTCTACGGCTGTCGGTCTGGTGCAGTATGGAGCCCGGCAGCAGCAGCGACATCGCGTTGTGACGCGCAACAGCGATCCGGTCGGGGGCTTTCTGCGTTTCCTGTCGAGAATATTCAGCCGATTCCGCACGCATTAGTGCGCTGAACAGAAAGAATTCAGCGAGGCGTAACCTTTGCGCCGCGCTGTTTCTTGGTTTTACCGCAATTATAGGGGGACGATTATGCCAGGGGGAACGTCTGTACGCTTTAACGACGACGGTTATGCCGCGCGCATCAAGGTGATCGGCGCGGGGGGCGGCGGCACGAATGCCGTCAATCGCATGATCGAAGCCGGTCTGAATGGCGTGGAGTTCATCGCCATGAATACCGACCGGCAGGTGCTCAATATCTCGCTTGCCCCGAATAAGCTGCAGCTCGGTGAAAACCTGACGCGCGGCTTGGGCGCAGGCGGAAATCCGGAAATCGGCAGAAGCGCCGCTGAAGAGAGCAAGAGCGAGATCAAGAAGTCCCTGGAAGGCGCGGACATGGTCTTCATCACCGCCGGTATGGGCGGTGGAACCGGAACCGGAGCCGCGCCGGTGATCGCCGAGATTGCCCGGGAGATGGGCGCGTTGACCGTTGCTGTGGTCACCAAGCCCTTTAACTTCGAGGGACCGCGCCGTATGCGGCTGGCGGAAGAGGGGATTGATAACCTCAAAGCTAAAGTGGATACGGTGATCGTGGTTCCCAACGACAAACTGCTGTCGGTAGGCGACAAGCGCATGACGCTGGTGGAGGCGTTCAAGGTCGCGGACGACGTGCTGCGGCAGGGCGTGCAGGGCATCTCCGACATCATCACCATCCCTGGACAGATCAATGTGGACTTTGCCGATGTGAAGGCGATCATGCAGAACGCCGGTTCCGCCCTGATGGGGATCGGTATCGCCAGCGGCGACCATCGCGCGGTCGAGGCGGCGCAGGCGGCGATCTCCAGTCCTCTGCTGGAGACCTCCATCGAAGGCGCTTTGCGCGTGCTGATAAACGTCACCTCTGGACCAGACCTGACCCTTGCCGAAGCCAACGAAGCGGCGCAGTTGATCAACACCTACTGCGACCGCAAGGAAGCCAATATCATCTTCGGTTGGGTTTCCGATGGCATGATGGAAGGGCAGGTGCGCGTTACCGTGCTTGCGACCGGATTTGCCAATCGCGGCAATCAGGCGCAGCAGGCTGCTTCCGCCTACCATGCGGCTCCCACGACGCAATCCGTCGTCTCGACTCCGGCGACTCCGCAGCCGGTTCCGGCGCAGGCTACTCCTCCCTCCACGCCGACTCAGCCGCAGCAGGCGGCGACGACCGACTCTGCTCAGCGTCCACAGCCCGGAGCGCCCGGAGCCGCGCCGCAGCAGGGACAGCGAAGCGATACGGAAGAGCCGGTCAAGACGATGAATAACGACGATCTCGATATTCCGGCATTCCTGCGGCGGCGATAATCGTCAGCCGCAGTCACTCAATGCTAAAGAAGGCGGCTTTTGAGCCGCCTTCTTGATTTTTATCATGTCTGACTACGCCTGGACACTTTCATCCCGCGATTCAATAGAACTGCTAACATCGGACCTCCTGGATTCCCTCTCTGTGGTTCAACATGGGATGACGACTCGTCATCGCGACCGGAACCTCTCCTTTCGCACCCATCCTGATCCGACGGAGGTGCGCCATCATCGCGCCGACATCTGTGCCGTCTTCGGGAAGAGATTGACCGATCTGACCGTCCCGGCGCAGATACATGGCAATGGCGTGGCGGTGGTGGACGAAGATCATCGAGGACAGGGCGGGGCAAATTTTGCCACGGCGATTGCTGGCATGGATTCGCTGGTGACAGATACACCCGGTCTGCTGCTTGGGATTACCATTGCCGACTGCCTGCCGGTTTTTCTGGTGGATCCGCGACAGGGAGTGATCGGGCTGGCGCACTCCGGCTGGCGCGGAACCGCCGGAGAGATCGTGCTCCGTACTCTGACGGTTATGCGGGATGTCTTCGGAACACAGCCGGAACAGGTTGTCGCTGCTATCGGGGCAGGGATTGGAGGATGCTGTTATGAGGTGGGCGCGGAGGTAAGAGAGGCGCTTCTTCAAACCGGGAGCGGAGAGGAGGCTTTTCGCCCCTCTCCTGCCGGTCGCTGGATGTTGAATCTGCCGGAGGTCGTTGTTCAGCAGCTTCTTGCCGTCGGGGTCCCGGAAACCGCCATCTCCCGTGCCCCGTACTGCACCTGCTGCCGCTCCGATCTCTTCTTCAGTCATCGTCGCGACGGGACGCAGGCGGGACGGATGGGCGCGTTTCTGATGCTTCGATAGTTCCTACGGTCTTGCTTTCAACTGCTGCTGCATCTCCTCCGCGATCTTTCGGGTTCGGATTTTATATCCCTCTACTCCGTCCTGCTGGTAGGTCAGGTCTTTCTCTCGTTCACGGACTCCCTGCGCGTTTATATCGAGATACTGCAGCCGCCCCTTGATTGCCACCGCATCCATCAGCGTTCGCATTAACAGGAACAGGTGATAGCCATCGCGCTTCGCCACCGTGAGCGTGGCTGTCGGGACGCCATTATAGAGGTAGTCGGCGGCGGTGGCGCGGCAGGAGGCGTCCTGCACGGCGGAGAGCGGAAGTCCCTCAAAAGAGAGGAGGTCGCCCTTGATACCGTTGCCGGTCGGAATCGGGACATCGTCACCAAGATTGAGCCAGCGAATCAGCATCACCAGTTTATCGTATGGACCGCGCAAAATACCGTTCAGAATCGAGTGGTTACCGGTAGGACCGCGCGACCCGATCACATTCAATCCGGCTCCGCGCTCCTGAACGCTTTCGGAGTAAAGCTGTGTAAACCAGTCGCTCAATCGCGCATCGTCGGCATAGTTACAGAAGAGCAGGTCGGTTTTGCGGGCATACTGCTCTCCCAGATGCCACCAGTAAGCCAGGGCGCAGGCGGTGTTGTCCGGGGCATCTGCCGGAAGCAGAAAACGTCTGTGTCCCTCGGCATAGCCCTTCAGGGCGCTTGTCACTCTCTGACGCGGAGACTCGCCGCGCGCCGTCACCGCGAAGGGCAGCAGTCCAACCGGCGACGCAAAGCTGAAACGTCCTCCGACTCCCTCCGGCACGGGCAGCATCCCGAAGAACGCATTCGTCTGGTTCAGCGTATAGAGAACGCTCTCCTTATTCTGACCCGTCGTTGCGACACAATGCCGCTCCCAGTTCTGGATCCCGGCGCGTTGCAGCCGCTCTCGGATAACCATAGCAGCGGCAATCGTCTCGCCGGTCTTGCCGGACTTGCTGACCACATTGATACAGGTCTTCCCCAGCAGTTTGCGGGACTGCAGCATATCGAGCAGCGCAAGCAGGCGTTTGGGGTCGAAGGTGTCGCCCGTAAAGTATATCTCCGGCGTTCCCGGCTCTACGATCTGATTG
>CAYSDM010000035.1:0-52187 GCA_964429855.1 uncultured Chthonomonadaceae bacterium | reverse complement strand
TTGAAAAGCTCCAGCGCCATCTCCTTGGGAAGTCCGCACTGATGGATTTTCAGATGTGGACCGGCCACGATCACGGAGCGACCGGAGTAGTCCACGCGCTTGCCCAGCAGGTTCTTGCGGAAACGTCCCTCTTTCCCTTTGAGCATATCCGACAGAGACTTCAGAGGTCGGTTATTGGAGCCGACGACAGGACGGGCGCGTCGGCCGTTGTCAATCAGCGCGTCCACAGCCTCCTGCAGAAGCCGCTTCTCATGGTTGATGATGCTTTCCGGGGCGCGAATCTCCGTAATCTTCTTCAGGCGGTTGTTGCGGTTGATGATGCGCCGGTAGAGATCGTTCAGGTCGGAAGTGGCGAATCGTCCGCCGTCCAACTGCACCATCGGGCGCAGTTCCGGCGAGATAACCGGAATGCACTCCAGAATCATCCAGGAAGGATGCGCCTTGCTGGCGATGAACGCCTCGACCACCTCCAGCCGCTTGATGGCGCGTGCGCGTTTAGGTCCCTGGGTGCTCTGAACCTCCAGGCGAAGCTGACGTGCCAGAAGGTCAACATCCACCTCCTCCAGAAGCTCCTTGATCGCTGCGCCGCCCATCCCTGCGCGAACAATCCCATCGTAGGAGATACCCAGACGACGGGTCAGAACCTCCATCATGCGTTCCAGAGCGCGATACTGATCCTCATTGATAAGCTGCCGTTTTTCCAGCTTTTCCAGCAGCAAGAGGCTCTGTTGAAGCTCCTCAATCCGCTCGGTAGCATCCTTCTCTTCCTGCTTGATTCGCTCCAGGTTGTACTTCTGACGCTCCGCAATGGTCGCCTCGTCCCATCGCTCGTTTTCATCCTCCAGGTCTTCCGCGGTATGCTCGGCGACCTCCTTGCGAAACTCTCGGCTCAGGCGGTCTGCAATCTGCTCACGATCCTGAGTGATCTCTTCGATCTCCTGATTGACCGCCTGTTCGATGTCTTCCGTTTCGTTCTTGATACGTTCGCGATCAACAGAAGTAATAATATAGCTGGCAAAATAGAGTACCTTCTCCAGCGGTCGCGGAGAGATGTCCAGAATGAGCGAAAGAGGACTCGGCACGCCTTTCAGATACCATATGTGGCAGACGGGAGCAGCCAGTTCAATATGCCCCATGCGCTCGCGTCGCACCTTGCTGCGCGTCACCTCCACGCCGCAGCGATCACAGACGATGCCCTTGAATTTGACTTTCTTATAACGTCCGCAGTGGCACTCCCAGTCCTTGACAGGCCCGAAAATGCGCTCACAAAACAGACCGTCGCGCTCCGGTTTGAAGGTACGGTAGTTGATCGTCTCCGGCTTTTTGACTTCACCATACGACCAGGCGCGAATCTCTGTTGGGGAGGCAATCCCAATTCGGATTTTCGAGAACGTACTGGCGTCCGCCATCAATGTCCCTCCCTAGCTGGCTTTCAGCTATGGCTGGCTGAAAGCGCAAGTTTCCGGCAGTAGCGCGGGGGTGAAGGCCCCCGGATTATGATAGATGAATGGACTGCTTACCAATCCATAAAAAATACGTAGTACAGACGTAAAAGAACGCCTGACGGCAGAAAAGGGGGCAAGCGCAGCAGGCATGCCCCCATCTATTCCAACCGCAGGAGGCTATATCGGCTCTTCGTCACTCAGCCCCGCAACGCGGAGGCGTTTGGCATTACGCCGCGCCGCCGCATTCACCGGATTCTCATGGGGATCAATATCGTCATCCCGGTCCTTCAGGTCAATTTCGCGGTTCTGGTCATCTTCCACGCTGACCTTCAATCCCAGTGACTGAAGCTCATTGACGAGAATTTTGAACGATTCGGGAACGCCAGGCTCGAGCATCGTATCGCCCTTGACGATGGCTTCGTAGGTCTTCACGCGCCCCTGAACGTCGTCCGATTTGATCGTCAGTATCTCCTGGAGCGTATACGCCGCTCCATAGGCTTCCAGCGCCCAGACCTCCATCTCGCCGAAACGCTGACCGCCAAACTGCGCCTTTCCGCCGAGAGGCTGCTGTGTAACCAGAGAGTAGGGACCGGTGGAGCGGGCATGGATCTTGTCGTCCACCAGATGCGCCAGCTTCATCATATAGATATAGCCGATGGTGACGGACTGATCGAAGGTCTCTCCTGTCAGTCCATCTCGCAGGCGCGTCTTGCCGGTATGCGGGTCGATTCCCGACAGTATCCAGGCGTTTTTGACGATCTTCTGAATGAGGTCGTCGTAATCGAACTCTTCGGGCGCGGGAACCAGCTCTCCCTCTACCTGCGCTCCGGCATCAGCCTCGCCGGATTCGGCTTCCGTTTCATCCACGACATCCTGTGCCCGAAGTTCCATTTGAACAACCGACTCTACGGCGGGTCCGGCAAGGAATCGCGATATCCGCTCCAGTTTTCTGTCGTCATAGGTCTGCAGTTCGGCTTTGATCGCTTCCAGCATCTCCTCCGACGTCGCCTCTTCCGAAAACTCCATTCCCATATGTAACAGCGAGTTGACGTAGTTTTCCAGCGTGCGGCGGCGCAGATGATGGGCGAGTCGTTCCATCTCGCCGACGATCTCTTTCTCGGTAGAGCCTTCGAAAGCCGGGTTCACAAAAGAGCAGTCCAAATGCTTGCCGACCAGTCCGAGATGAGTCTCTAATATCTGCCCAATATTCATGCGCGACGGCACACCGAGCGGGTTCAGTACAATGTCAACCGGCGTTCCATCCGGCAGGAAAGGCATATCCTCTTCCGGCAGAATCTTGGAGATGACGCCCTTGTTTCCATGTCGTCCGGCCATCTTATCGCCTTCCATGATCTTTCGCTTCTGGGCGATATAGACCCGGACAAGCTGATTGACTCCCGCGCTCAGTTCATCGGCGGGCAGTCGCACCAGATCGCCCTCGCACCGTTCGCAGAGCGTCCGCTCCGGTCGCTTGCTGAAGTTGAAGACGGTCTTACAGCGAACACACTGATACTTGAAGCGGCTGAAGACCTTAACATCCACCACTTTGCCCTTCTCGCCATGCGGAACGCGAAGCGAAACATCGCGGGTCTCCTCCGCCTTTTTGCCGAAGATGGCGATAATCAGCCTCTCTTCAGCCGTCAACTCACCCTGTCCCTTCGGAGCGACCTCACCAACAAGGATGTCCTCAGGTCTGACTTCGGCTCCAATTCGGATGATGCCGTTCTCGTCCAGGTCCTTGAGCATATCTTCGCCCACGTTGGGAATATCGCGAGTGATCTCCTCCGGACCGAGTTTAGTGTCTCTTGCCTCTTTTTCGTACTTTTCGATGTGAACGCTGGTAAAGATATCATCCTTTACCAGACGCTCCGATATCAGAATAGCATCCTCATAGTTATAACCGCCCCAGGGCATGAACGCCACCAGAACATTTTGCCCAAGCGCGAGTTCGCCGTTATCGGTGCAGGGACCATCGGCAAGCACCTGTCCCCTGCGAACGCGCTGCCCTTTGTTGACGATGGGACGCTGAGTGATACAGGTGGACTGATTGGATCGGAGCATATTGACCAGACGATAAGTATCCATCTGACCGTTCTCCGCCTCCACCACAATCTGATCCGCCGTCACCCGCCGCACGGTTCCTGAACGGCGCGCTACAATAACCGCCCCGGAGTCGCGGGCTGCGCGTTTCTCCACGCCGGTCTTCACCAGAGGCGCGTCCGGTCGAAGGGTAGGGACTGCCTGACGCTGCATATTCGATCCCATCAACGCGCGGTTGGCGTCGTCGTTCTCCAGGAAGGGAATCATTGCCGTCGCAACGGAGACGATCTGCATTGGCGAGACATCCATAAACTCCACCTGCTCCGGTTTGACAACCGGATAAGAGTCTTCATGCCGCACCTGCACCATATTGGACTTGAACTTGCCATGACTGTCCAGCGGCTCATTGCCCGGCGCGATATGGTAGTGATGGTCTTCGTCGGCAGTCATCCAGACGATCTCGTTGGTGACCACTCCATGCACCACCCGGCGGTAGGGCGTCTGAAGGAATCCGAACGGGTCTACCCGCGCATGAATCGCCATCGAACCGATCAGACCAATGTTCGGACCTTCTGGCGTCTCAATGGGACAGATTCGCCCATAATGGCTGTGGTGAACATCACGCACCTCCAGTTTCGCGCTCTGTCGGGAGAGACCGCCCGGTCCGAGCGCAGATAGACGACGTTTGGAGGTCAGTTCTGCCAATGGGTTAGTCTGATCCATGAATTGCGACAACTGGCTCGAACCAAAAAAGCTCTTGATCGCCGCCGAGATCGGCTTGACGGAGAGGATCACCTGCGGGATGATGCTGTCGCTGTCCAGGGAGGTCATGCGCTCTTTCGCGACCTTCTCCATCCGCAGGAAGCCCATGCGAAGCTGGCTGTAGAGCAGTTCGCCTACCGAGCGGACGCGCTTGTTCTCCAGGTGGTCAATGTCGTCGGTGGTTCCGTGCCCCTCCGCCAGGTTGAGGATATATCGCAGGATGCTGACCAGATCTTCGCGAGTCAGTGTGCGCGCCGACAACGGCAGACTGGCTCCCAGCTTCTTATTGAGCTTATAGCGTCCGACTTTCGCCAGATCGTACCGGCGGGAGTCGTAGAAGATGCTGTAGAGAAGGTTGCGCGCCGACTCCAGCGTCGCCGGATCACCGGGACGAATCTTCTTATAGATGTCCTGAAGGGCTTCATCCTGATTGGTGATAGCTCCTTCCTGCTCCAGAGTCGCTTCGATGTAGCGATGCATGGAGAAGACATCAAACTGAGAATGTCCCATCTTTACAATCGCGGTCGCCAGAGTCTTATCTATCCGTCCGAACGCCTTGACCAGAACCTTTTCGCCTTTGGCGTCCAGAATATCTTCGACAGCGCGCTTGCCGACCAGATTCTCGATGGTCAGCTTTCGGGTCTCTTCTTCCGTCTCCGCCAGCAGCGTGATTCGCTTACTGAACAGGCGAATGATGTCGGAGGTCGTTTCGCACGGAGAGTGCAGCTTCAGCACATAGTCGCCGCCAACCTGCTCTTCGAGGTCTTCCAGCGATACATACTGCCCTGGAACCGCGCCGCGCGAATTTTCAAGTTCCAGATCGGCGCGAGTATCCAGAATTCGCGCGCCTGCCTCCACAAGAATCTCGCCCGTAGCGGTATTGACCACCGGATCAACCAGCGCCATCGGGATCAGACTGCTCTTAACGGACTGCAGCTCCTGATCCTCCTCGCGGTTCTCATAGAGCCACAACTTCTGACGCACATCGCGTACAGACATCTCCACCGGAATGCAGGCGGCTTCAAAGGCATTGAGGGCGCGCAGAAGCGTGGTGATCGGGAACTTTCGGGTCTGCCCGATACGCACCGTTACCTGATCGTTGCTCTCCGTCTCGATGTCCACCCACGCCCCTTCACTGGGGATCAGCGTAGCGTAGAAAAGAACGCGCCCGGAGATGTCCAGGTTGTCCTTGAAATAGACGCCCGGACTGCGCGCAAGCTGGCTGACGACGACTCGCTCCGCGCCGTTGATGACGAAAGTGCCTTTATCGGTCATCAGCGGAAGGTCGCCGAGATAGACCTCGCTCTCAATAATGTCCTTATTCGCCTGCATTAACTGCACCTTCGCCTTGATCGGACCTTCAAAGGTCATATCGCGGTCGCGGCAGTCTTCGACAGAGTATTTCGGCTCTCCCAGCGTAAAATCTACCAGAGAGATGCTTGTATTACCCGTAAAATCATAGATAGGTGAAAAACTGGTGAAGAGTTCATGAAGTCCTTCTTCCAGAAACCAACGATAGGAGTCAAGCTGAACTTCAATGAGATTGGGGATGTCAACGACGTGGGAAGTTCGTTTGGAATCGTGTTGAATTTCCTTCAATTGTGACCCTCCTGCCCGACACGAAACTGTATGATACCACTACAGGGCTGGCTGCGTCAATGTCATTTGAGGACAAAAAATGGAAATTGTTGCAGGATTTTTTACTACGCGCTTCCTATCTGCTTTGTTCCGTCTGAATAAAAAAGAATCGGGACGCAGATTTCTCCGCGCCCCGATTTCCGACTGCACAGTATCTGCAGGGAAGCTACACGCCTTCCGCGCTCCGCCGCAACAGGTCGGCGTTGTCGGTTCGACGCTTCACGTTGTAGCCCTGCAACGGCTGGATATGTTCGTGCACCGCATCCAGTAGGTCACTCTCAAAGGGGAAGAAACTGTCTTCGATCTCATCGGGAGGCGTGATCCAGTTGCGCGCGCCTACCACTACGGGAGGCGCATCCAGGTAGTCGAAGGCGAACTGCGTGATTCGGGAGGCGAAGGTGTGCAGGATACTGCCCCGCTCACAGGCATCGGAAGCCAGCAGGATCTTGCCGGTCTTCTTCACCGATTCGATCACCTTTGTATAGTCAAACGGAACGATGGTTCGAGCGTCAATCACCTCGCAGGAGATTCCATACTCCGCTTCCAAGGTCTTCACTGCATCCAATGCGCGATAGAGTGTCGCGCCGATGGTCAGGATGGTCAGGTCGGAGCCTTCCTTCTTGATGTCAGGATCGCCCAGAGTTATCTCGTAAGCCTCCAGTGGTACGCCCTCCGTCCCCCGGAACAGTTCGGGCATATCGTAGATGCGCTGACTTTCAAAGAAGATCACCGGATCGGTTCCCAGCAGCGCAGAATACATCAGCCCTTTCGCATCATAAGGTGTTGCCGGGAAGACGACCTTCAATCCGGGGATATGCGCGCAGATGGAAGTCCAGTCCTGGCTGTGCTGCGCCCCGTATTTTGAGCCGACCGAGACCCGCATGACCACCGGCATCTTCAGCTTTCCGCCGGACATGGACTGCCACTTGGAAAGCTGATTAAAGATTTCATCTCCGGCGCGCCCCATGAAGTCGCAGTACATCAGTTCGACCAGGGCGCGACCTCCCTCCAGCGCATACCCGACGGAGGTTCCCGCAATCGCCCCTTCGGAGATGGAACTGTTAAAGAGACGATGGTAGGGAAGCGCTTCGGTCAGACCGCGATAGACCGCGAACGCTCCGCCCCAATCGCGGTTCTCCTCGCCGTAGGCGACCAGTGTCGGGTCTTCATAGAAGCGATCCAGAATCGCCTCGAAGATCGCGTCACGCAGGGCAACGCAGCGTCCTTTCGGCAGATGCTCGCCGTTGGGCCCGATCCCCGACCGGCTGCGAGAAGCCAGTTGCAGCACACGCGGATTCTGGTCGCGCGGAAGCAGGGTCTCCGGCGTGACCGTGCCGTTCCAGGGCGCTCGATCCTCCATTCCAAAAGGAGCGGGAGGGATGGAGTGACGCTCATTGGAAAACATCGTCCGTTCGAGCAGACTGCCAACTGAATAGAGATCTGCGCGCGGCGACATATCCATGTGAATGGACTTCACATAGGCGCGAAGAATCCGCGTATCTATCTCCGAGTACATCTTATCAAGATCGGTCGGCGTACAGAGACCGGCTTGTTTGAGATCGTCGGCATAAGTGAGGAGGGAGTCCACCTGCTGCCACTCTTCGATCTCGGTTTTTGTGCGATAGGAGGAGGCGTCGGAGGGAGAGTGACCGCTGAAGCGATAGGTGACGGTATCGAGCAGCACCGGTCCCTCCCCCTTCTCGATAATCTCTCGCTTACGGGCGTAGGCATCAATGACCGCCAGCGGATTGTAGCCGTCCACACGCTCCGCGTGCATCTGATCGGGGGTCAATCCTGCGCCGATACGCGCCAGAATTCCGAATCCGCCGGTCTCTCCGACCGGCTGCCCCCCCATGCCATAAAAATTGTTGACGAAGTTCATCACAAACGGCAGCCCGCCCCGATGCGCCTCATCCCACAGCTTCTTGAACTGATCCATCGTCGCAAAGCAGAGCGCTTCCCAGGTAGGTCCGCAGGTCGCAGCGGCATCGCCGATATTGCAGATAACGATTCCCGGCTGATGATTCACCTTCTTGAAGAGCGCAGCGCCGACCGAGATGTCGGCGGAACCGCCCACAATCGCGTTATTGGGATAGACGCCAAAGGGGGTGAAGAAGGCGTGCATCGAGCCGCCCATGCCCTTGTTGAAACCGGCTTCGCGCCCGAAAATCTCCGCCAGCGTTCCATATAGCAGAAAGTCTATCGCCAGCGACTTCACCGATCCCGGCTCAACTCTCTCTCCTGTACGTGGATCAGGAGCCTCCAGGACCTTCAGGATTGCGCCCTCCATATACTTCGTCATGATCTTCATCAGCGACGCATCGTCCAGCTTCTCGATGGCGCTCAGCCCCTTGGCAAGAATCTCGCCATGACTGCGGTGGCTGCCGTAGAGATGGTCATGAATATCGAGAAGAAAGGACTGCCCGACGGCGGACGCCTCCTGTCCGATGGAGAGGTGTGCCGGACCGCGATGGTTATACTCGATTTCGTGGTACTTCCCTTTGGTCTTCACCTCCTGAAGCATCGTCTCAAAGGCGCGAATAACCGCCATGTCGTGCAGTATCCGTATCAGGTCTTCTCGCGCAAAGCGATCCAGTTCCTGAGTCAAGGTGCGACTGTACTGATTGATCGGGATAGGCTGAAACTCTATCTGTCCCTGCGCCCGCACTTCCGCAGGGCGGATAGGTAGTGATTTTGGCATGGTTAGATTCCTCAAACCTCTATGGTAATCGCAGGAAATTCTCCAGTATAATTCTCCCGTCCGGGAAGAGGTCACTGTAGTCTTCCGGATGAAATTGCAGTCCGATCAGGGGGCGCTTCTCATGCCGCATCGCCTGAATACGGCACTCCGGAGTGGATGCCAGAAGCCGAAATCCTTCCGGCAGGGTTTTGATCTCGCAGTAGTGCGACTCATAGACAACAGGCGGGCTGCCGCAGCCCACAAAGAGCGGATCCTCTTGCAGCACATTAAGCTCAAAAAAGCCGCGCTCCATATAAAACTCCGGATGGTAGTCTGGATTCAGGATCGGTTCGCCGGGGCGTCTGGCTCTGATCGGTTCATCGCAGAGTCGTTCGGAGGCGCGCAGCGCGCCGTTATAGAGAAAACCAAGAAGCTGATGCGAGCCGCAGAGCGCGAGAATGGGAAGCGCTCCCGCCTGCTCGATGCAGTCGGCTACCGGGTAGAAGTCGCGAACATCATAGTCCTGAAACGAGCGCGCAAATCCGCTCAAGATGAGCGCGGAGGGCTGGAGACGCCGTAAAAGCGAAGGCGTGCAGTGGTTGAAGGGAACCGTCAGGCACAGCTTCCCGCCGCTTGCCTGCTCGAACCGACGGGCATGGCGCGCATAGGTCTGCGCCCATCCTTCCCACTCGTCCGGCTGCGCAAATCCGACATAGACCAGCATGGTCTTCCTCTGTGAATCGCTCCAGGAGATGAACTTCTGCTCATGCGATCCGTCTTTGACTCCGGGAGTTCGCCATTCCTTTCAGTATAGACGCCAGACGAAGACGGCGTCAAGTTCGCCACGCGCGCGGCTGTAACCGAACGGGAGAATTACCGTCTAAAGATGCGTAGGAGTTTATGTCTATTTCATTCAGGAGATGCGATCATGATTGATCGAAAGGCTTCGAAAGCTTTGCTGGCTGCCGTACTGATGCTGAGCCTGTCGGGCGCAGTAAAAGCCCAGGGGCCTGGCATGATGATGTCTCAACCGAACATGAGCAATACGCTTGGACTGCTCATGAGACCGGAAGTGCAGAGTGAGATTCGACTGGATCTGAAGCAGCGTAACGCTCTGGCGCAGGTACAGGATAGTGCGCGCAATCGCGCCATGCAGCAGATGCGCGATCAGTTCCAGCAGATGCGCAATCTCTCGCCGGAAGAGCGTCAGCAGCGCATGCAGAATATGCGCGGCGAGATGATGACTATGATGCAGCAGTTTCAGGGAGAGATCAATGAGGAGTTGAAGCAGCTTCTTCGTGACGATCAGATGAAGCGACTTCACGAACTCGATCTCCAGTGGCGCGGTCCGATGGCGATCACCGACCCGAAAGTGGCGGAAGAGATCAAGGTCTCTCAGAAAAACCGCGCAGAGGTCAATAAGATTTACAGCGAATATCAGCGCAGTGTCGGCGAGATCGTTCGCGGCGCTTTTGAGGAGTGGCAGCAGCGGGGCGGTCCGCGAAGCGGCGCGCCTATGCCGGATTTCCAGAGCCGCCTGTCACCCCTCCGACAGAAGATGGATAAGCTGAAGAAAGATGCAGAGAAGCAGGTTCTCGACCTGCTTTCGGACGAGGAGAAGTCTCGCTGGAACGCCGCAATTGGCGAGCCGTTCAAGTTCCGGCAGGATCAGCCGCGCACCAATCAACGACGCAGAGGAAATTGAGCGAACGCATTTCGGCTTTCAGGTCAGGAAGGCAGTGCCTTCCTGACCCGTTTTTTATCTACAGGGATCGCAGCCGGAAACTGCCCTGCAGCTTCTCATGGTCGTGGGAGAGCGTCCTTAACGGAATGGTTCGGCGCTCTCCGGCACGCATATGGAAGAAGTTGTCCTGCAGATGGACGGATTTATCGCTGCCATCGAACCGCATCCAGACATACGGAGCAAATCGCCGGGTAGAGAGGGTCAGAACGGTTTGTTCTCTCTCTCTGGTAAAAATGGCTTTTAACTCCGGGGTAGAGAGCTTGAGGTTCTTCGGTTCCGTCAGGAAGAGGATGTTTTCGATCCGATCCTGCCCGATCTCCCAGTGTGGTGTAAAGCGCGCATAGACATAGACTTCCCGCGCATGTGCGACCACCGGCGCGATGTGGATAGAAGCCGCCAGCGAGGAACTGCCTCCATCCGTGAAAGCCTCCTCCCTCACTTCCGTCAGAACATCGCCATCGAAAGTCTCGATTGTGAGTGTGATCTCTCCCTGTACCGGCTCCCTCAGATCGCTGGTCAGGTGCGCCTCCACCTCCTCTCCCTTCTCAACCAGAGACAGGAGCAGCGGCGCATAGAACCGCTTGCAGGCATAGTAGGCGGCTTTCGGCTCCAGTTCCCAATCTATGACCGCCCAGGACTGTACGGGCCAGCAGTCGTTGATCTGCCAGAAGAGCGTGCCTCCGCACCGGTCACGCTGCCTGCGCCAGTGCTCGATTCCCGTCTTCAAAGCCTCCATCTGATTTAGCTGGCTGTAGTAGACCAGGTCTTCCAGAGTCTGAGGGTCCGGGAAATACATGGCGATATAGCCGAGATAGGTTTCGTATCCCTTGCGCGTCTTATCATGCCATCGAACCGCCGCTGAGCGGGGCGCGAAGTCTTCGGGATTCAGACAGGTCTCCCAGGCACGAAGGCTGCACGAAGAGGCGAAACCAAACTCCGATAGAAATCGCGAATGATCCTCCCGATAGCGCTTCCAGTCTCCGTGACCGTGCCAGATGTCCCAGTTATGCCGGTCGCCGATATCCTGTGAGTTAGGGTTGTCCCCCCCGAAGGGAGAGGAGGGCCAGTAGGGTGTTGCCGGATCATGCTCCGATACCACTGAAGGCAGTATCTCATGATACAGCTTCTCCCCCAGAAAACGCGGAGCCGGATTATCTCTCCCCTGCCAGTGATCGTGATTAAGCTGATGATTCTCGTTATTGCCACACCAGAGCGCCAGCGAGGGATGATTGCGAATGCGCCGAACGGCGATCTCCGCCTCCCGACGGGATGCCTCCGCATACTCTTCTACATCGGGATAGAAGGCGCAGCCATACGGGAAATCCTGCCAGACCAGAATCCCGTATTGGTCGCACAGATTATAAAACTCTTCGGATTCGTAAAGGCCTCCTCCCCAGACTCGCAGCATATTAAAACCGGCTTCTGCCGCTCTCTCTATCAGCGTGTCCACCCTGGAGGAAGGCGTCTCCAGTCTGCCGGGAAAGTTGTCTGCCGGAATCCAGTTGGCTCCTTTCGCAAAGATCGCCTCGCCATTCACCTCGAAGCAGAAGCTCTCCCCCCCGTCAGAGTCGGGTTTGCGGAGCAGTTTTAACGTGCGTAGTCCAATATGAGCATGGGTCTGATCCAGACACTCTCCGCTCTTCCATAGAGCAAGTTCGAGATCATAGAGCGCAGGGAAACGGTTTTTCAGAACGCCAACGCTGCTATTTGGCTCCCATAATACAGGAGATTCAACATGAAGTTGAACCGACTGTCGGACGACTCCGTCTCCTTCCGATACTGGCATCTGCAATGTGATATCTACCGAAGAAGACGCCTTTGCATCGTCTTTCGCATCCCCGAAGCGAAAGGGTCCCGTTATTCTTGCAGAGAGAGATAACGGGGTCGCCTCGTGTCCCGCCGCACGTTCAATCTCCGCTTCTATCGTTACATCTGCGCTGCCATTGTCCAGAAACTCCACCGTATGTCGCCAGCCGCATAGTCGGGCGACAGGCACGGAGAGCAGTTCCACCTTCTTCCAGATGCCGCAGGAGACCAGTTCTGGTCCCCAGTCCCACCCGTACATATACTGCGCTTTCCGCACAAAGGAGCGAGGTCCCCAGACAAACCAGTGCGGTTCGCGCAGCGTGTCGTTCGGATGAGTTCTCATCCAATCCTGTTGACGTTCCCGACCGATGCGCAGCGCAGATCGAAACACCACTTCCAGTCTGTTCTCGCCGACCTTCAGCGCGTTTCCAACGGGAACCTCATGGGGAATGAACATGTTATCGGTGGATGCCAGATGCTTACCGTTGAGCGAAATATCGGCGATGGTATCCAGTCCGTGAAAAACTAGATACGGATTCGAAGGCGCCTCTTCCACCTGAAAAGTCGTCTGATAGACCCAGTCGGTTTCGTCTACCCAGGCACAGCCCCGCTCGTGCATACGCCTGTAGGGGTCTTCGATCACTCCGGAGCGAACCAGATCCAGATGTACGCTGCCGGGAACCTCTGCGGGAAGCCAGTTAAGATCGCTGCACTCGGATTGTCCCCTGGGATGAAGCTCCTTGAATCGCCAGGGGAAATCCAACCATGTTCGTATTGTCTTCAAAAGGTTCTCCTCAAACCGCAGTCCTATCTTACCGTTCCTGACGCTTTCGCCAGGCGCGTTCCACATCGCGCAGGCATTGCGAGAAACGTTTGTGGATCGAATAACGGCGCACTTCCAGCAGATTGGGAGAGGCTCCGGCGCTGCCCCAATCCTCCGCTATCGCCATACGGTAGCCCGCCTCCGCCACCATGCGCACGACCCGCGCATCATAGTTGCCTTCCGTATAGGCAAAGGCAAACACCGGCTTCCCCATCTGCCGCTCGATAATCTGTTTCGATTCGAGAAGCTCCCTGCGGAGTCGGGTATCGGGCAGTTTCCTTAGATCAGGTGGATGTGTGCGTGTATGCGACTGTACGCTTATCAACCCGCTTTTTTGCATCTCGCGCAGCTCGTTCCAGTCACAGTGATCCTTCACCGTTCGCACGCCGACATAGTCGGTATGAACGAAAAAGGTCGCAGGATAGTTAAACTCTTTCAGGATCGGATAGGCGTAGTCATACAGTCCTTTCGTATTATCGTCGAAGGTTAACACCACCGGGCGCGGCGGAACGGGAGCGCCTTCCGTAAGATGCCGATAGAGCGCATCCAGTGTGATGACGTTAAATTTCCTGCGGCGAAGCTGCTCCATCTGCGAGCGAAATTCCGCCTCCGTCACATCGAACCAGACCTCTTTTTTGTCTTTGACGACATCGTGCCACATCATGATCGCGGTATAGGTCTGTCGCGCATGGGGGTGAACGGGGGAAAGAGGCGGAGTCGACGCTCTCTGCGAGAGAGCCTGCCCTGCGGCGAACAGGACGAGGATAAACAACAACCGGATTCTCATTTTCAGGTTTTCTTCTCCCGGTATCCGTCCAGATAGTCAACTGCGTCCAACACACCCTTCTGACACCCAGAGATTCACCGAATTCCAACCAGTATCCTCTCTCCTGGAGCCGGAATAAACAGTAGAATGATGTTGACATATTTCGCGTTCTGTGCTATAATAAGTGACGATAGCCATCGAACCTGGATGGGACGCATCCCGTAAAGAAGGAGTAACCAGAACCCACTATGGCGGTAGAAAAAGAGCCGGTCGCTCTGGCGGAAGAGGGCGTAGAGACGGCCGAAACCACCTCCCCCGAACTGGAACTGCAGAAAGTCGCTGCCATCTACGATGCCAATCAACTGCAGGTTCTGGAGGGGCTGGCGGCGGTTCGTCGGCATCCTGCCATGTACATCGGCGGGAAAGACCATAAGGGACTGCACCATCTCTTCGTGGAAGTCAGCGATAACTCCATTGACGAGGCGATGGCTGGCTACTGCAACCAGATTGACGTGATTCTCCATAAAGACGGCAGCCTCTCCGTGCGGGATAACGGTCGCGGGATTCCGGTGGATATCAACGAGCAGACCGGACTGCCGGGAGTTGAACTGGCGCTGACCAAACTCCACGCCGGTGGCAAGTTCAATGCCGGTGCCTATACCGTCTCCGGCGGTCTGCACGGGGTTGGAGTATCATGCGTGAATGCGCTCTCCGAATGGCTGGTGGTGGATGTCTGGCGCGACAAGAAACAGCATCAGATTCGCTTCGAGCGCGGCGTTACCGCAAAACCTCTGCACGTCGTTGGAAAAGTTAAGGACGACACCACCGGAACGCGGGTTCACTGGAAACCCGACCCGATCATCTTTGGCGAACTGGAATACGATCCTGAAGAGATCACTCGACGCTTGAGAGAACTGGCATATCTGAATAAAGATGTGGTTCTGACCTTCACCGATGAGCGTGAGGACGGCGAAACCCTCGTTTTCCACTACAAACGCGGGCTGGCGGAGTTTGTAGAGTATCTGAACTCCACTAAAGACCCCCTGCATAAACCCATCTACTTCGGCGGCATCCGTGACAATATCATTGTCGAAGTCGCCATTCAGTATAACATGGGCTATCAGGAGGCGGTACTGACCTTCGCCAACATGATTAATACCCCTAACGGCGGAACGCATCTTTCCGGATTCAAGACAGCGCTCACCCGTGTCATGAATAACTATGCCCGCAAGCAGAACCTCATCAAGGAGAAAGAGGCCAATCTGAGCGGCGATGATGTGCGGGAAGGGCTGTCAGCAGCAGTCTCCGTGAAGCTGCCGCATATCGCCTTCGAATCTCAGACCAAGATCAAACTGACCAACCCGGAGGTGGAGGGCGTTGTGAACTCGATCGTCGGCGAGAAGCTGGCGGAGTTCTTTGAGGAGAATCCGGCGGTTGCGAAAAAGATCGTCGAGAAGTCACTCACCGCGCAGCGCGCCCGCGAAGCCGCCCGACGCGCCGCAGAACTGGTCAAGCGACAGAGCGCGCTGGAAAGCTCCTCTCTGCCCGGCAAACTGGCAGACTGCTCAGAACGCGACCCCTCCAAGTGCGAACTATTCCTGGTCGAGGGAGACTCGGCGGGAGGCTCCGCCAAGCAGGGACGCGACCGACGGACTCAGGCGGTGCTTCCTCTGCGCGGCAAGATCATCAATGTTGGCAAGGCGCGCATGGACAAGGTGCTGGAGAATGAGGAGATTCGTTCGCTCATTACTGCGCTTGGAACCGGCATCGCTTTTGAAAACGATCCGAACGGAGCCGATGAGAACGGTCAGGAAGAGAACGGAGAGAAAAAGAAGAACGGCGGTTATGACCTCTCCAGGCTGCGCTACCACAAGATCATCGTCATGACCGATGCGGATGTGGACGGAGATCACATTCGCACGCTGCTGCTGACCTTCTTCTGGCTCTATATGCGCCCGCTGGTGGAAGAGGGCTATGTCTATATCGCGCAGCCCCCGCTATACCGAATCAAATCGGGACGCGATACGCAGCACTACGCGCAGACGACTGAGGAGAGAGACCGAATCCTTCGCTCGCTTCGCTCCCGTCGCGATGTGCAGGTAACGCGCTTCAAAGGTCTGGGAGAGATGAATGCCGAAGACCTCTCCGATACCACCATGGACCCGAATAACCGCAAGCTGGCGCAGGTTCGTATCGAAGAGGCTTTTGCCGCGCAGGAGCTATTTGATATCCTGATGTCCTCGAAAGTGGAGCCGCGCCGCGACTTTATCATCAAGCACGCAAAAGAGGTGACTGACCTGGACTGGCACAGCTAAAGTCGTTTCCTGACAGCCATTCAAAAGCGCGCCTTTCTGCTCAAGGCGCGCTTTTATTTGCGTTTATCCAACTCATCTCCGCTTCCGGTTCAGGAGCGGGACGAACCAGATCCTCAATCGGAGTAGCCGCAGGACGCACAAGCGCAATATCTGGAGGAGGTGCAGCGCGCAGCAGTTTCTGATGAGATTCCTCGCGCTCCAGACGCGCCTTCATGCGCGGCAGACACTCCGTTGCCGCAATCACCACCCGGCGATCACTGGCAATAAAGGAAAGCCTCTTCACGATCAGAACGGCGCGGCTGTCACCGATATGCTCCAGCGCATGGATGATCGCAACCACGCACTCTGCATCATAGTAACGGTACCAGAATGGATGGACACTGTACTCGAGCACTCGATAGAGACGGGATAACTGGCTCTCTGTCAGGAAATAGGAGTTCTCCACATGAAGCCGGGGAAGTTGTGAGGTAAGGGTCTTGATGATGGCGCTGTGTGTATCGGGATGATGCACATCCACATCAATCGAATCGATCAATGGTCCAATCACGGAGATATCAAGACGGTCGGAAAGTATCTCCTGTATTCGCTTCTCTGCATCAGAAGTAACACGCTCGGATTGCAGAATGGATCCCATATACCAGCCTGCAACTCCAACAAACAGGAGCAGACGCGCCATATCCTCGACATCATTTCCACCCTTCAAACTGAGCATCAGATAGAGGAGGGAGATGCAGGTTAAGAATCCCAACCTGTACCATTGAAACTTGCGTCGGCGCGCACGCTCCTTTAAAAGAGAAATGACCTCTTTTATCTCTTCAGGCAAATCCGGATTTATAGAGTCGTTTCGACGACGAAGCGAAAACATCGCACCCTGCTTACAGCCCTTCATTATCGCCGGTCTATGTCCCGCCCTGCTCTATTCTGGGCGTTCGCGGCATGGAGAACATGGTCGGTTCATCCGCGCGGGTATACCAGTCTCCGCCCATACGCGCTATATAGTCTACGCGTGTGGGATCCAGCACTCCCCCCGGCATGATAGATCGGGCTACATGAAAGTATACGACCTCGCCAATGATATAGTTCGCTGCCAGATGCCCGCTGCCATGCGTTACCACCTGAAACAGACGGCACTCCATCGCAAGCGGACTCTCCTGAACACGCGCCGGGCGTACCTTTGCCGAGGGAATCGGAGTGAATCCCGCCTCTTTCCACTCGCTGACCCCATAGGGAAACTCCGATGAGGCGTAGTTCATCTTCTCTCGCATCTCGTATGTCACTACATTGATAACGTACTCGCCGCTAGAAATGATATTACGCTGTGTATCTTTCGTCTGACCGGTGCGCCCCGTCAACACGGAGATGGCGACCGAAGGCGGATTCGCTCCACCCGCCATAAAGTAGCTGAAAGGCGCTAGATTTGATACGCCCTCGGAAGACAGCGTTGAGACAAACGCGATGGGTCTGGGCGCGACAAAATGCAGCAGTAGACGATGAACATCCGCCATCGAAAGATCGGCTGGCTCGATACCCAGAAACTCTCTCTGCTTCGTATCAGACACCTCTCACTCCTCCTCCGTACAACTTAGCTCCATTCCGCATACAACACTCAGGCACTATGCTACCACATCGCGCCGGAGAATGCTCTTACCGATCCCCCAATAATAAAGCCAGAGCATCGTGCAATGCTCCGGCTCTGTGCATCAAAGATGCTCTGTTATGCCGCTTTTCGCGCAGGAGCCTCTCTCCTGCTGCTGTGCTGATCGAGGCTGTTGCGACCCGCTTCACCCGATCTACCCGAATGCAGTGTAAACTGATTGACCAGTTCTGACAACTCCTTCGCCATTCCCTGAAGAATGCGCGTATTCGCAGCCACATTCTGAGTGCTGGCAGAGACCTCCTGCGCGGAAGCGCTCATCTCCTGTGTACCGGCGGCAGTCTCCTGGCTGATCGAAGCCATCGTGGTCATGGAGGCAGAGACCTCTTGCGAGCGCACAGCAATTTCGCGTACCGATTGCTCGTTCAGATCTGCGATATCGCACACGGTCTGCATCGAAGCGCGAACCTGGGTCACCCGTTCGGTCATCTGCTCGGTGACATCGGCAATCGCATCCACCTCCCTGACGACAGACTCGGAAGCATGCACGATCTGCTTTAAAGCCGATTCCGCATTTTCGCTTAACTCTGCGCCTGTGCTCACCTCACGCTGGCACATATCCATTCCCTGAACAGAGCTCTCCACCTCCTGCCGAACGGACTGAATCAACTCGGCGATCTCTTTTGCGGAGGAGGTCGCTCTCTCCGCTAGTCTTCGCACCTCTTCCGCCACAACCGAAAAACCTTTTCCATGCTCTCCAGCGCGAGCCGCCTCAATGGCGGCGTTCAACGCAAGAAGATTGGTCTGTTCAGAGATCTGATTGATCGTCTCGACAATGATCCCGATCTCTTCTCCCTTTTTGCCCAGTTCTCTCACGCGATCGGCAGAACGCTGCACCTGTTCCCCGATACGACTCATACAGTTGATCGTCTGCTCTACCGCATGTCCGCCCTCTCCGGCAGTGCGAGAGGCAAATATCGCCGTGTCCGCCATCTGCTTTGCAGACCCCGCCAGCTTCTCGACGGAGAGACTTGTCTGCTGAATGACCTGCTCCGCCTGATGTACCGAATCAAGCTGTTTTTCTCCTCCCTCCTTCAACCGCTCGACCGCTGACTGCAGTTGCTCCATCGAAGCGGCAACCTCGGACGCGGTACGCGCCTGCTGTTCGTTGCCTTTTGCGATCTCCTGAGAGGTGACGGCAGACTGAGTGGAAGCCAGCGCGACCTCCTCCATCGCCGCAGATATCTCCCCGGTCTCCTGCTGTAGTTTCTGGCTGTTGGTCTGCATTCGGGAGACCAGCTCGCGAAGCTGCTCGATGCTATGCTTGAGCGCGACTCGCACCATATCGTTTTCCGACATGGGTACAACCTCGACCGTCAGATCGCCCCTCGCCAAGGATTCGGCGATCTGTTTGATCTCCTGTCCGAAGGCGCGTTTTATCTCTCCCAGAGACTCCGTTAGATCCCATTCGTCGCGCATCTCCGCGACGTGAAGATTGAATCCGGCAGACTCCATCATGTCGAGAATAAAGGAGTCGATAATCGCCTGCATGTCATAGTTGAAAACCGTATTCAACGCGCGTTCTACTTGCGCGCACAGGCGGGGAGCGTAGAAGTATCGCCGATGCAGATGTTTTCGGAACAGATCCAGATAGATTGTGTAAGATCCCATGTACCATTTGGGAGGCAGGTCAATAACGTTATGTATCTGTCCCACGCGGAGCCGTCTCTCAAAATAGGCAGCCCCGAACTCTCCGCTCTCCGCCGCCTCCGTAAAAATCTGGCACAGATACTCCGCCTGGGTCTGCTCCAATCGCTCCCGAAGCGCCTCCAGAGGCAGGTTTCTCTTTTGTGCCATCTTCTCAAAAAACGAACGAGTAGGACCAAAAGAGAACTGGTGGTTATAGAAATCCCTGGCTATTTGGGGGGAGACTTTACAAACCCATCGTCTGACACTCGCCATCGCTCGGATATCCCTGCGCGTCAGGCAGATAAACTGTTTTCGAAGCTCCAGCGAGCGGTTGCTTATCTGATAGTGTTCCGTCAGCAAGCCCATAGTCTGTTACACTCCATACCTCATGATCAAGACCTTAGAACAGCACTAATTATCGGTCTATGCTGGGATCATCTCCACAATCTCAGAGATGAAAAAAAGCCTCAGGATTAACCAATGATCCTGAGGCGCTGTGAAGCAGATTTCGCTGGATGCGCTCTTCAAAGTGGAGCATCTCCCCCGGTAACATACCCTAAATCAGGCATAAACCCCAAAACGCTCCTCTATTAAACCACAGAGTTCGCTCACAACCTCTTCGACCAGATCGCCGTCGGGGTCCTGCGCCATGACGCGAATGAGAGGTTCGGTTCCAGAGGCGCGCACAGACAACCACTCCGGTTTACCCATCCTTTTTCGCGCCATCTCTATTGCGCTCAGAATCTCAGGCGATTCTCGCCAGCTATTGCGATCCCGAACGCGCACATTCCGAAGTATCTGTGGGCAGGTCTGCACGACAGACGCCATATCTGAGAGAGGCTGCTGCCGCAAACACATCTCGCGAAGTACCTGCAGCCCTGTCACCATGCCATCGCCGGTCGGAACGATTCGCGGAAAGAGCAGGTGTCCGGACTGTTCACCGCCCAGCGACGCGCCGGTTTTACGCATCTCCTCCGCAACAAAGCGGTCGCCTACATCGGTACGCGCCATCCTGATCCCGGCTCGCTCCAGCGCCACCTCCAGCCCGGCATTGCTCATGATGGTCGCGACCACCAGATCACCGGTCAGTTCTCCGCGCGTTTTCATTCCCAGGGCACAGATTGCCATCATCCGGTCGCCATCCACAATCCTGCCCTGTTCATCGCACATCATGACACGGTCGCCGTCTCCATCAAAGGCAAGACCGGCATCCGCGCCCGTCTCCAGCACCTTCGCGCACAGGTCTCCCGGACGGGTAGAGCCGCAGTTCTCATTGATGTTTATGCCGTCCGGTTTCGTATGGATCGCGATAACCTCCGCGCCAGAATCGCGGAACAGGTCAGGAGCAATGGCATACGTAGCGCCATTGGCGCAGTCCAGAACCAGCTTCAAACCGGATAGAGAGGCGTGTCCGGTCGCTTTCACCTGCCGGATGTAGGCATCGAGAAGCGAGGAGGCATTCGAAACGCGACCGATGGATTCCGGAGAGGAGACGGGAATCTCCTCCCACCTTGCCATCGCCGACTCGATCTCCCGTTCAAGGTCATCGGAGAGTTTCCTGCCGTCGGGCCCGAAGAACTTTATCCCGTTATCCTGAAACGGATTATGAGATGCGGAGATCACGACACCGGCGGCCGCGTTCGTATTTTGAACAATCTGTGAGACGGAGGGAGTCGGGGCGATGCCGATACGGGAGACATCATGCCCCAGCGATGTTAACCCGGCAGTTAAAGCCGCCTCCAGCATGTCCCCGGAGAGTCGCGTGTCCCTTGCGACGATCACATTTCTATTCGGAGAGTGTTCTCCCAGCACAAACGCCGCCGCCAGACCGATTCGAAAAGCCAGGAACGGGGTTAATTCCTTATTAGCGACCCCGCGAACGCCATCCGTCCCAAAACGCGGTTCATTCGCCCTCACCCCAACTTCACCTTTACCATCGCCGGGCGCAGAACGCGCTCACGCATCATGTAGCCGCGCTGAAACTCTTCCACAACGGTATTATCGGGCGCGTCCCCATCATCCACGCGCGAGACAGCTTCATGCAAATTAGGATCGAACTCTTTGCCGACCGACTCGATAGGTTCGACGCCATTCTTTTTGAGGTAGTCCTGAAACTGCCGCAGGGTGAGCATGACGCCGCCGATCAACGCCTCGAAAGATTGATTTTTTTCGGCAGCCGCAATGGCGCGCTCGAAGTTATCCATTAACGGAAGCAGTCCGATTATCAGTTCGCGATTGGCAAATTGCAGCTGCTCCTTGCCCTGATCTTCGTTGCGTCGGCGGAAATTCTTGAACTCCGCCAGCACGCGCAGGTACTGATTATGCTCCTCCTCGACCTGCTTCTCCTTCTCCCGCACCTGCCCTTCCAGTTCCTCAACCAACGCCTGTAGACGCTTTACCTCTTCTTCAGCGACTGCCAGAAGCGCAGAAGCGTCCGGCTGTGCCACCTCGGCATGGGATTCTGCTGTCTCTACCGGAGATGATTCGACGGGCTGTTCCGGCTTGGCTTCAGGCTGTTCTACCACATGAGTCCTCTTTTTCTTTTCCGGCATTTTCGCTCGTCTCTCCTTTTACCATCCGAAAAGTTCGGCGTTCCTCACTCATCCTGCGCCTGTCACAGCGCAGCAGAGAAGAGAACGCCGACCATGAATTCGCTTTTTTATCCCAGACTGGCGCGTGAGAGCAGCGCCGATAGGCTTCTCGCCATCATACTGACGGCGGCGCAGGTACGGTCATAGTTCATCCTTGTCGGTCCGAACAGCCCGATGAAACCGGAGGTATGATCGCCCACCGAATAGGAGGAGACAACGATGCTGCAACGCTGCATTGCCTCATACTGGCTCTCCGATCCGATGATGACCAGTATATCCTGCGCATGTATTGCCTGAGAGAAGACTCGATTTAAAACGCTCTTCTCTTCCAGAACCGCCATCAGCCGTTCCAGAAGAAGCACATCCCGAAACTCGTTTTGACGCAGGATGTGACTGGTTCCCTCCATTAATAGACGACTATCCAGCAGCGACTCCGCCACCTGAACCATACAGGCATGAACCCGTGTGATAATGCCCTGCTCATTGTAAAGCTCGGCAGGAACCTCGGCGCAGCAGCCTGTCGTCAGGTCTTTCAGATCACTCCCCGCCAGCAGCGTATTCAGGTAATTGGTCACCTTCTGCAGAGAGGATTCCGAAGGCAGATGATCCACATCCAGAAGCCGATGTTCCACATGCCCTGTGGAGAGCAACATCACCACCAGCAGATGCCGGGGACTGGCGCCGGTGAGGTAACAACGATGGAGCCGGGCGACATTGGCGAGCGGCAGGGAGGCGATTGCCGGATAGAGCGTCATATCTGCCAGAAGTCGGCAGGTGCGCTGAATAATCTCCTCTATTTCGACCGCGCCGGGTTCCACAGCGGTCAGGTCGGCGGACTCGGTCGTCTGGAGCGCATCGCCGCGCGACATCAGCGAATCCACATAGTAACGATAGCCGCGATCCGAAGGGATGCGTCCGGCGGAGGTGTGCGGTTGCAAGAGATAACCCCATTCCGCCATCAATGCCATCTCGTTACGAATGGTTGCGGATTTGCACCCGAAATTGTAGTGCGTTACAAGCCACTCTGACCCAACCGGTTCGCCCGTGTCCACATATTCCTGAACGATGACTTCCAGTATTTTCCCTTTTCTACCGTCAAGCGACATCATAGTTCCCTCAGAGAAAATCCTTTCAGAAGTAAAGTATAAACAGCGTAAACGAGCTTTGTCAAGCCGAACGCAACGGACATTTCCGTTTCATACGAGACAGAACGAGCGATATCAGCGAGGAGAACCCGGGCGTCGGTTGTTCGGCGCGCTGTTGACACTCTCGGAGCGTTTCATCTTCCATTCCTTGCCGGTCTTAACCCAGGTATCGCGGGACATATTCTGACTGATGATCTCCCGCGCCTTCCCCTGAGCATCTTCCACCACCCCAGACAAAGTCATGCTCACCACCGCCACCGCCTGATTGCCGCGCACCGACAGGTTTACAATCGTTACATCAACCCGTTTGACCTGTTTGACCATAGTCATCTGTAACGAGAGCATCGCCTCCAACTGCTGGCGGTTCATCTGCTGTCCATCGGGCTGACGAACCACCAGATCCGGGGTTGCGATGGAGAGAGCGGCTTTAACATCCTTCTTCCTTGCGGCGCGTGAAAACTTCGCGTATTCGGCGGCTATCGCCTTCCGCACGACGGCATCCTGAGCGGCAACCGTTCCGGCGATCATGCATACAAGAGTCAGCCCGATCAGGGCGGCAGCCAGATGTCTCATCCGGTTTCTACTCCTCCTTTTCATTCATACGCACCAGCGCCATCATCTGTTCAAGCCGGTTCTTCAGATTCTCCGGATCGTCATCCACCAGAGTCACATGTCCAATCTTCCTGCCGGGTCTTGGCGCTTTGCTGTAGGAATGGAGATGCGCTCCGGGATGCTGGAGAACGGCTTCCGGCGCAGGCATCGTGCCGATCAGGTTCAACATAGCGGCATACCCTGTCATCTCCACGCTGCCCGGCGCGTACCCTGTGATGGCGCGAAGATGATTCTCAAACTGACTGGTCACCGCGCCTTCAATGGTCCAGTGACCGGAGTTATGCACTCGCGGAGCCATCTCATTAGCTAGTAGCTGACCGGCAAACTGAAAAAGCTCTATTGCAAGGACGCCCACATAGTCCAGAGCCTCCATAACCCGCTTTCCGAAAGCCTCCGCCTCCGCCTGCAGTTCCGCCGTCAGATGCGAAGCGGGAGCGAGCGACAGGCGCAGAATACCTTCCGCATGATGGTTTTCCACCAGAGGATAGAAGACCTCTTCCCCTCTGGTTCCGCGCACCGCCAGCAGCGACAACTCCCGCTCATAAGGCACGAAACCTTCCAGGATCAGCGATCTGCCGCCCAGACGCTCCCAGGCGAGGGCAATATCGCGCTCATCCAGCAGAGTCTTCTGCCCTTTGCCGTCGTACCCCATCCTGCGAGTCTTCAGAATGCAGGGCAAGCCGATCCGATCCACCGCAGCGCGCAAATCTGCATAGCTATCCACCGGAAGAAAGGGGGCAACGTTGATATTCAGGTTTTGAAAGAGACTCTTTTCGGAGAGGCGATCCTGAGAGGCTTCCAGAGCATTGGGGGGAGGAAAGAGGGGAACGCGCTCCTGAAGGTGACGCGCCGAGGCGACGGGCACGTTTTCGAACTCATAGGTGACCACATCGCAGCCCTCCACGAAGCGATCCAGCGCATCAAAATCATCATAGGCGGCGACGATCTTCTCCGCCAACTGGAACGCGGGCGCGTTGGGCGAGGGGTCCAGAAAACGAAACTGCAGACCGAGAGGATAGCCCGCGAGCGCAAGCATTCGACCTAATTGACCGGCTCCCAGAATCCCGACTCTCACGTCTCCTCCCGTGGGTCGGGATTATCCAGCACCGTCTGCGTCTGCTCGGTTCGATATCGGCGCAGAGCCTCTCGAATCTCAGGATGGCGAATGCCCAGGATCGCTGCCGCCATCAACGCGGCATTCACCGCTCCGGCGCGACCTATCGCCAGCGCTCCGACGGGTACTCCCGCAGGCATCTGCACGATAGAGAGCAGCGAGTCCAGCCCCTGAAGCGAACGCGACTGCACCGGCACGCCGAGAACGGGCAGCAGCGTTTTGGAGGATGCCATTCCCGGAAGATGCGCCGCCCCGCCCGCGCCGGCAATCAGCACCTCCAGACCTCGAGCTTCAGCGTTACCAGCATACTCAAACAACAGATCGGGCGTGCGATGCGCCGAGACCACGCGCACCTCGTGCGGAATTCCCAGCGTTTCCAGAGTCTGCGCGGCATGAATCATGGTCTCCCAGTCAGAACGCGACCCCATAATAACGCCAACCAGTGGCTGCATCTCTCTACCTGCCTGTCCTCATTCCAGGAGATATCGGAACGGCGGAGAACTGCCGGATCAACGCGCCTGTGGTGGTATTGTAAATACGCACCTTCCCGTCAAATCCTCCCGCCGCTACAAGCGGCTCTTTCGGGTGATAAGCCAGCGCATAGACCACACCGCCGGTCTTCAGCGAAGCCATTCGCTTACCCGTCGCGGTCTCATAGACACGCGCCTCTCCCGACTCTCCCGCGATGACAAACCGGTTGCCGTCGGGACTGAAAGCCACCGCATTCATCTGCCCTGCCTGTTTCTCATACGTCTGAAGCAGGTTGTGATCCTCCTGATTCATCGTGCGCGGTTTAGTGCGAAACACCTGATAGAGACGGGGAATGCCGTCTTCACCGGCGACCAGCACCTGATCTCTCTGCGGATGTCGTGCCATCATGCGATAGGGGGAGGTGTGCGTATTGATGTCGTCCACAAACGAGCCGTCTGCGGCAACGATCAGCTTAACAGCGCGATCTCGCCCTGTCGAGAGCAGATGCTTATTATCGGTAGCCCAGACAGTCGAAAAGACCCAGTCGCTATGATTGTCGAACTTCATCAACCGTTTTCCATCCGGAACCGAAACCACGCGCACCGACCGATCCGCCGCGCCGAAACTCAGGGCGTGTCCGTCCGGTGAAAATGCAGCTCCGTAGAGCACATCATAGCTCTCTTCCACCGCCGTTTTCAGCGAATAATCACCTGTATCCCAGAACTGCACCTCGCCAAACTTTGCGGGTGAACCGCCCACCGCCGCCAGCAGCTTTCCATCGGGAGAGTACGCCAGAGACTCTATGCGGGGTGATCGTCCCACCAGCCGGGCCAGGATTCGCGAGCCGTCTGCGCTATGGATGAGCGTTTCCCGATAGCCCGACACCGCAAGCGTCTCCCCATTCGGAGCATACGCCAGCGCGGAGATAACCGGGGGGTCTTTGTAGACAGGAGGCGAGTCGGGACGAATGGGGTCTTTTACTAACGGAGTATCGTTCTTCGCGCCCTCCACAATCCAGCGTCTGAACAGCGCGACCTCGGACGCGGAAAGAGGTTTTCCCCCTTTAGGCATCGCGGGAGGATTTCCGGTGATATAGCGCATCACCACGCTCTGATCGGGATTTCCCGGAACGAAGCCTGCTCCATTATCCCCCCCGGCGCGAAATGCCTCATAGGTCGTCAGGATCAGTTTCCCGCCCTGGCTGGCAGGCTGATGACAACCCTGACACCGCTTTTGCAGTATCGGTTTGATCTGCTGATAGTAGCTGACCGGAGTCGTCTGCCCCTGCGCTCTGGCGCAGGAAATCTGGCTCATACTTGAACCACAGATGAAGCACAGCAGAAGGAAAAGGCAGGCTCGCATGAATCCCTATCCGGTCGCGTGTCGCAGGCTTTCCAACCAGTTCTGTCGCTCCTGTTCGCGCAGGTCCGGTATCCGGCGTCTTGCGCCCAGATGCGCGATCTCCGGCAGCGCAGCGGGAACCAGTATCTCCATTGCCGCCAGCAGCGCGTGATGCTCCCACTCGAACCCGGTCGCCCAGAGCGCAATGGCGTTACAGGGATTATCCGCCTCATATGCCAGCACATCCGCGCGATTGCAATGGCGTCCTTCGTCCGCTCCGGGAGTGGCGCGCAGAGCCGCCTTCAACGCCGCCTGATCCTCCTTGCCAAACAGCGTAACCTCAAACTGGCGTCCGCCCTCCTTTACAGGCGCGCACGCCAGTCCGCCTAAACGAATATATCCCATAATTGAGTCTCCGACCTTTCTATCAAGGGGTAAACAACCTGAAAAACAGCGGCACCTGGTCTTCCCCGTCTCAACGGTCAGTTATCGCGGAAGGACGAAGCTTCTATACCCGCGTCGCCTCTGACCATGCCTGTTCCGCCAGCTTTTTCATTATCAGGCTCTGCTCCCATCGGTCACTGAACTCCCGGCCGTCCGGCAGCGTGATGGCATAGCGGGGAGGTCCCAGTTCGCTGGCAAAGGGGAAAACATCTCCCGATCCCGCCTCATTGAGCCAGTTCTTCATCGCCGTCTTCCACAACTGCACAAAAAACTGCGCGGTGGCGTTGCTTCCATCGCCGACATCCACCTGCACCGCCTCTCCATTGGAGATTCGTCCGTGCATATGCGATGTACGTTCCAGAACCGGAGCCAGACGTTCTACGGCTCGCTCCTCCTCCCAGCCGTAGAACTCGCCTACGACCACCAGATGCGAGAGATCGGCGGTAAAGCGTATCTCTGGGACACGCTCTACCAGTTCGCGAATCTGTGGAAGCGTTTCGGTATAGTTATTTCGATGCACCTCCACAAAGAAGGCGATTCCCGCATCGTTGGCGATCTTTCGCCCCTCGCGAATCAGTTTTACCACATCCTCAACAGGCATGAACGCATCTGCAGGCTGTGCGAAGACAAAATCAGCTTTCAGACGGACGGCGCGCTCCACCGTTCCGCGAACATCCTCTACCTGGAAGGGACGATGACCGAGGATCAGCCGCAGGTCATGGCGCGCCAACGCCTCCACAACCTCGTGCTCATTCTGATCGTTCAGCCAGCACTCCACCGCTTCAAAGCCAGCCGCTTTCACGTGGGAAAACTTCTCATCCAGCGTCCACTCGACCTCGGCATTCATCGGAAGTTTGCCCAGTGACCAGAGCGAATGTTGAATTCGCAGGCGCGGAGGATTTCCGCTTCCATCATTGTAGCGTGAATATTCAGATGCCAAGACTCATTCTCGCTTTCCGGCGTAAAAAATCGCCGTAAATATCCCATCTTATCCCTGCTCTTTAACGATCTTTGTGATGGTATCTGGTTCAGGGGGCGGAAGCCCGTGAAAAGTCTCCGCCGTATCCGCTGCCAGGTCCGGCGCGATCAGTTCCGGCTTCTCCGCCAGTTTGGGGAAGAAGTAGATCAACGCCATCTGAATGGAGGCAGCAATCGGAACAGCCAGCAGCATCCCCCATATCCCCCAGACCGTCGCGCCCGCCATCAGCGCAAAGATATTCAGAACCGGGTGCAGTCCAACCGATCCGCCGACAATGCGCGGAGTAATCACATAGTCGAATGTGATATGCGTAACCAGACAGAGCGCTACCACCAGAACCACATAGCCCGTCGCCTTGCCCATCGTGAGAGCGATCAGGGTCGCGCTGCCAAAGGTCAGCGCCGGACCGACATAGGGCACGGCATACATAAATCCCGCCGTGATCCCCAGAAAGAGCGCGTACCGCAGACCGAGAAGATAGAAGATGGCAATGAAAGCGCAGCCATAGAGCGCGCAGACTTTCGACAGTCCGCGCACATAGTCGCTGAAGATTTCTACAATCTCCTGCGATACCTTATCCACGTGGGAACGCTGCTTCACTGGAACGAAAGAGATGATCTTTGACCGCATTCGCTGATAGTCCATCAGGAAATAGAAGAGCGAAAGCGGGATGATCAGAATCCAGAGAACCTGTCCGGCAAGTCCGATCAAGGTCGCTTTGATCGTGTCCAGAACGCCGCGCGCCGCCTCCGCCACTGGACCGGAACGGTCGCTAAGAAAGAGGGATGGTTTCTCTTTCATTCCAAGCGCACGGAGAATCTTCTGATTCTCCGTATACCAGGAGTCGGCGGTGGTGGTTAACTGCCCGGTAAGCTTGCTTGTGCTCTCCGCCAGTTCGCGCATCTGTCCGAACGCCAGCGGTCCGACCCATAATATTGCCAGCACCAGAAAAAGAAGGACTACCAGATAGATGCTGGCAACCGCTTTAACGCGCGATAGCCCTTTTTTCTGGAGATTTGTCACGACAGGATCGAGCAGCGCGGCAAGAAAGAAGGCGATGAGGAAGGGCGGCAGAATATCCCGAACCTGCCAGAGGAAGTGGAGCGCGAAGCCAACGAGAAGAACGATGGTGATCGTTCGCTGCCATCGCATCCGGGTTAAGAAGGTCCATTTTCCTCCTGCCGAACCGGGCAGGGGGTTTGAATCCACGTGCTGCCTCCTGAGCGGATTCTGCTGTGCGAGTCCAATAACTAACAGAGTCACCGGGAGGGCGCAGGTTTTATACCCTCCCGTTCATGACATTATATCAGGCGGGAGACTCGGTGTTATCTTCGCCTGCCTTCTCCATCCGTTCCGCTACCGCCGTCTTTCCCGCCTCCACTGCGGATTTTACCCGGGTTGAGACCTGCTGGCTCAGATCATTGATTCGGTCTCCGAGATCGTGCAGGGTCTTGCCGATGTCTCCACGTGTCTCCGACCCGGCTTTAGGAGCAAACAGAAGCCCGGCAATGGCTCCCACCAGAACACCGATTCCAATTCCTGCCAGAACGCTTAAAAGCACACTTCTCTCGTTGTCTTCTCGATCCATAGTTGTATGATCTCCTGTAGCAGATGCACAGATCGAAGCGAGTATGCCGAAGCACGCTACTTTCGATTCTTTGCTCTTATTCTACGCCTGTCTCTTTTTCGCCTGCATCAGCATGGTCAATCCTGCTCCCAATAAGGCGAGCACCAGCCCGTATTTGCCTGCGGGAAGTCCTGTCGCCTTTGCCGCGGTGGCGGTGGTCGCGCCTGACTGTGTGATCGCTCCTACATTACCCGCAATTCGCCGCACCGTCTGTACTCCGTCACTGATACCGCGTGTGGTCTTCTCAACATGTGAAATCGTCTCGCGAGTCAGCTGTACGGTCGGCGTTACCTCTTCCCGAACCAGCTTTTCACTGGATGCCGTCAGCGTCTCCACCTTCTGCAGCGTCTCCTCCGCCTGCTGCAGCGTTGCGACGGTCTGCTCCTGAAGCTGTTTGACGGACGCCTGCGCCTGCAATGCGATCACGGACAGCTTATTCTTCACAATAATCACCCCGACAGCCAGCGCAACCAGGATCAGCAAATTGACGATCAACATGCCGACCAGCGCATACGCCATTACTTCCTGGGGGTTGCCCATGCGAGTTCCTCTGAATCTATGTTTTTAGCGATTACCGGGCTTAAGTCTGGTTGTTGTGTTTCGGATTCCGTTCGTCGGATCACGCGCTCCACCGTTCCCCCGCCAATAACAGTATCTTCATCGTAGAAGACTGCCGCCTGGCCGGGAGTGATGGCACGCTGAGGAGTGTCAAAACGACAGATGACTGTGTCCGGCTCGATACCGACCTCGATTCGAGCGGGAGAGGCAGAGGCATTATAACGAATGCGCGCCGAAACTGCAAGAGGAGAAGTCAGTTTCTCAATCGCGATCCAGTTCAACCCTCCGACCATGAAGGTATCTTCGTATAGCTCCTCATCGCTCCCGACGATCACGGTGTTGCTCTTCGGCTCCAGTGAGATCACATAGAGAGGTCCGGTGGCGCTGGCGGGAAGCCGTTTCCGCTGCCCGATGGTGTAGTTGGCGATCCCGTCATGCGTTCCCCGCTCGTTTCCACCGGTATCCACTATTTTACCGGGCTGAAGCGCATCGGGAGCTTTTTCGGCGAGGAATCGGGTATAGCCCTCTTTCGGGACAAAACATATCTCCTGACTATCCGGTTTGTCTGCCAGCGCCAATCCCATTTCACGCGCGATGCGTCGCGTCACCGCCTTGCTCTCCAGATCGCCGAGCGGCATCAGTGTCTTCGCCAGTCTCTCCTGCGTCAGTGGGAAAAGCACATAGGACTGATCTTTGTCCAGATCGCGCGCCTTTAAGAGTTCAAACCGCCTGGAGGCAGAGTTCAGGCGAATGCGCGCATAGTGCCCGGTCGCCAGATAGTCCGCGCCGAGGTTCTCTGCCTGCCGGAGCAGCTCGTCAAACTTCACGCTGCGATTGCACTCCACGCATGGGTTCGGCGTGCGTCCAAGAGAGTATTCGCGGACGAACTTGTGTATCACCTGCTGACCGAAATAGTCGCGAAAATTGAGCACATAGTGCGGAATGCCGATCCGGTTGGCGGCGCGGCGCGCATCCTCTACGGCTCCCAGCGAGCAGCATCCCCCATGCTTCCCCTGCTCCGCCTGCTCCTGCCATATCTGAAGTGTGATGCCGATCACCTCATAGCCCTGCTGCTTGAGCAGGGCAGCGGTCACCGCGCTATCCACTCCGCCGCTCATCGCGGCGACAACAACCTGCCTCTTCACCTCTACCTGCCTGCTTCCTGTAATCTGATACCTGAGAATGGGTTCTCCATTATGGTGTATTATCTCACAGTTGTCGAAAAAATGGCAACCGGAAGGGAGGAGAAGCGATCTGACGGGAGGAACCAGACGAAAAAAAAACCCGCTCCGTTTGCGGAGCGGGTTTCCATCGAAATTGGGATGGAAATCCATTGAAAAGGAGGACATGCGCTACTTTATATACGCTTTACAGTTCCGGGTGGTTTCCACATTTTTTGAAAAGAATCTCAAGTTTCCTGTGTTTTCACGGGAGCATTTTCAACCATAAGCACGGATCAGCCATGAAAAAACTGCCAAACTCACACGCCTGTTTCGTCTGCGGAGACCGCAATCCCAACGGACTGGCGGTGCGCTTTCTGACCGACGGCGAAAAGGTCTGGACTCGCTTTACGCCCCGCGCGCCACAGATGGGTTACAATGGTATCACGCATGGAGGCGTTCTTGCCTCCCTGTTGGATGAGACGATGGGCTGGGCTCCCGCGCTCATCAAACGCCGCTTCTGCATGGCGGTGGAACTCAATGTCGAGTATCGTAAATCGGTTCCGGTGGACACAGAGATCATCGTCTCTGCGCGAGTCACCAGTTCCCATCGCCGAATATGGGAGGCGGAGGGCGAGATTCGCGATGAGGAGGGCACTCTCTATGCGCGGGGAAGAGGACGCTTCATCCCAATGACCGACGATCAGTCACGCGAGGTGCTTCAGTATCTTCTCTTTGATGAGGAGACCGTCAAGCCGGAGGAGATATGCCTTATCGCCGACAGTTAGCCCGAATAGTCCTGTTCAGATCGCTGCTTCTATCCCTGCTCTTCAGTTTCTATGCCTGTCCGTCTCCGGTTTTCGCGCAGGAGAAGGCGATTCAGGAGGGATGGGCTGTAGATGACGAAAATCGAACGCTGCTTACTCCAGAGGTTGCGCGCAAGATGCGGGAGTCGGGTGCGAAGTGGGTGCGCCTCCATTTTCGCCTGACAGCCCGACATCGCCGCTGGGAGGATCCGCTGCTGACAGCTTATGAGCAGGCGGTTCGGAATCTGCGAAGGGAGCGCCTTCAGATTCTCGGACTTCTCAGCTACGAATCCTGGAATGGATCGCAGGCGGACTGGATTTGCAACAGCCGGGAAGTGGATGGAGGCAGCGGAGACAATCCCTATCTGCGCGATCTGATCGAAAACGCCTTTCGACCGCTTCTGGCGCGTTTTCCCGATGTGCAGCACTGGGAGATATGGAACGAGCCGAACTGCTGGACAGTTAATCCTCCCGGAGATAGAGACAGACTCCCCGGTCAATACTATATCTATCCCTCTAACTTCGCCTTTCTGTTGCGACGCGCCTATGAAGAGGCGCGAAGACGTTCTGACCGTATCACAATCATCTCCGGCGGTCTTCTGGGAGCCGATTTCACCGGGAATCCTGAGATAGATGCCGCCATCCCCTATCTGCGCAGCACGGTACAGATGGGTCGCGAGTTTGCAGGATGGGATGCGGTGAAAAGCCGTTTCGGAACCTTTCCTGTGGATCACTGGGGACTGCATCTCTATATCGGTGGCGGAAGCAGGATTAATGCGGACTACCTCCAGAAGTTTTACCGCGCCTTTGCACAGTCGGTGGATGCGCTGGAGGGCAAAGCCTCGCGGAAACAGGTCTGGCTGACGGAGATCGGTTGGGCGACTCCCCCCAAAGGACTTTCGGAAGCCGATCAGGCTGAGAATGTGACAACGCTCTTCGCCGCGTTGAAGGGACAGCCGCGCGTCGGGCCCGTCTTCTGGTTCAAACTGTACGACGTTCCCGCAGCGGATCTCTATTATGGTCTTTTTCGCGCTGATGGAACGCCTAAACCTGCATGGGAGACCTTCCGAAAAGCGCGCGCGAAATAGCCATCCCCTATACTTAGCGGCGAAAAATAACTTGCCTTTTTACCGAAAATCGTTATAATGTCGAGTAAGGCAACCTCCTATTTCACGACTCGCCTTGCCTGACTATTCCCTGTCATTGGCTATCTATCGGAGACATAGCTTGATCGGTCTACCATTCATCGGCAGAGGCTTCCTGAGACCAGGAATGACGATTGCCTCAGCCTGCGCTCTTATCTCCCTCTTAGCGGCTCTTCCCCTGTGCGCGCAATCTTCCGGGAAAGTGGTCTCGATACAAACCATTCCACAGACCCTCACGCTGATTAATCGCAACGATATGCGTCAGGTTCTGGTGATAGGAATCACTGAAGACGGCTATCGCCTGGATATGACCGACAGAGCGCGCTATCAACTGGACTCGGGACTGGCAAAGCGATCTCCAGAAGGCTTTTTTGTTCCCTTGCGAAGCGGGAAAACCACTCTTTCTGTCAGCGTGGGAAGGCTGCAGGCGCGCGTACCAGTCACGGTTAAAAGCATGAGTTCTCCGCCCGTCAGCTTTGTACGCGATGTGCAGCCCATTCTCTCGCGAACAGGATGCAATCAGGGAACGTGTCACGGCTCTGCAAAGGGCAAAAACGGGTTTAAGCTCTCTTTGCGCGGATACGATACAGAGTTCGACTACCATGCGCTGATTTCGGACATCGCCGGCAGACGGTTCAATCGCGCTCGCCCCGAAGAGAGTTTAATGCTCCTCAAGCCTACTCAGGGCGTCGCGCATCAGGGCGGCCTGATTTTTGAAGAGAATTCTCGTTACTATTCCACCCTTCGCAGCTGGATCGCCGAAGGCGTGAAATCGGATACGCAGAAGACATCCCGCGCCAATCGGCTGCAGGTGCTCCCCGCCAATCCCACAATGAAAATGCCGGGGCAGAAGCAGCGTCTGATCGTTCTGGCGCACTACCCGGATGGAACCAGCCGCGATGTGACACGCGAGTCAGTCTTTTCCAGCACCGTGAAAGATGTCGCGACGGTCAGCGAGGAGGGAATCATCACCTCCGTTCGGCGGGGAGAGACGGCAATCCTGATTCGCTATGAAGGCAACTACGCCACCAACGAAGTCACCGTCATCGGCGACCGTACCGGCTATCGCTGGGTTTCACAGCCGCAGCATAACTATGTGGATCGCTACATTGACGCAAAGCTGAAACGCATTCAGTCCATTCCCTCCGGAATCTGTACGGATGAGGAGTTCATCCGGCGCGCCTATCTTGACATCGTGGGAATACAGCCTACCCCGGAACAGGTTCGCGCTTTTCGCAGCGACAAGACTCCCGTTCGACAGAAGAGAGAGAAGCTGATAGATATGCTCCTGGAGAGCGGAGACTATGTGGACTTCTGGACGAACAAATGGGCGGATCTGCTCTCTGTCAACCGGAAGTTTCATGGTGAGCGAGGCACATGGAAGTTTCGAACATGGATCGCCAGGCAGATTGCGGAGAACCGATCTTATCAGGCTTTTGTTCGCGAGATCATCACCGCCAGCGGCAGCAGTTTCGAGCATCCCGCCGCCGCATACTATCGAGTCGCCAGAGACCCGAACACCGCCACGGAGAACATCACCCAGCTTTTCCTGGGCATTCGTTTCTCCTGCAACAAGTGCCACGATCATCCCTTTGAACGCTGGACACAGAACCAGTACTATCAGTTTGCCGCCCATTTCAGCAGGATCGGCTACAAACCCGGAGTTGAGAGCGGAGATGAGACGATCTACGATCGAAGAGAGGGAGAGGTCGTTCATCCGCGCACGAATATGGCGGTAACCGCCAGTTTCCCCTACTCCTTCGCGCGCAGAACCGCCGACAGCGAAAATCGCCGGGAGAAACTGGCGAACTGGCTGACCGACGCCCGCAATCCCTATTTTGCTCGCTCCTTCGTCAACCGTGTCTGGAGCTACTTCCTGGGTCGCGGGATCATAGACCCCGTGGATGACATCCGGGGCAGCAATCCTCCTGTGAATCCCCAGCTTCTCGACGCCCTGACACAGGATTTCATTCGCAGCGGCTGGGATGTGAAGCATCTGATTCGCACCATCACGCGCTCTCGCACCTATCAGGCAAGCATCAAAACCAATCGCTGGAACGCAGATGACCAGATCAACTTTTCGCACGCCGTTCCGCGCAGGCTCTCCGCAGAACAGTTAATGGATTCGATCTCTCGCGCCACAGGCTCAACACCGCGCTATCCTGGCGTCCCGGAAGGTTTCCGCGCCGTACAGCTTCCGGATACGCAGGTCGCGCCAGGAGGATTTCTCGACCTGTTCGGAAGGCCGCCGAGAGAGGCTCCCTGCGAGTGTGAACGCTCCAACACCGTCAGCCTGGGACAGACTCTCTATTTGATCAACGGTCCGACCATCGCCGAAGCGCTCATCTCGCCGGAAGGCAGAATAGCGCAGCTTATGAAGTCTGATCCTACCGATGAGCGAATCATCGAAGAGATGTTCCTGGCGGCGCTCTGCCGCTTTCCGACGGCGCAGGAGATGAAGAAGACGCTTTCGGTCTTCCGATTCGATGCGAAGATGCTGAAGGAGACGAAAGAGCATCTGTCCGGTCAGAATCCCTCCCCGACAGACAGCGAGATTCGCAATGCGCTCCGCGCGGAAGCAGCGCAGGACCTTCTGTGGGCATTAATGAACAGTCCGGCATTTCTCTTTAACCGTTAGCGCTCCATAAAGGAGATCATAATGTTATCCATTCCCGGAAATCATGTTCGCGATTGCGATGGGGTTACGCGCAGAGAGCTTCTGCGGATCGGCGGAGCCGGTATGCTCGGGCTCTATCTGCCGGAGTTTCTGGCGTTACAGGCGGAGGCGGCGACCAGACCGCAGGAGGGAAAGTCCGGCACGCCCGGTTTCGGCAATGCTAAATCGGTCATCATGATCTTCCTTCAGGGCGGTCCCAGCCACATAGATATCTGGGATCCAAAACCGGATGCGCCTGCCAACGTGCGGGGTGAATTCAAGCCGATTCGCACGAAAATTCCCGGCGTGCATCTGTCCGAAACCATGCCGCTTCTGGCGCAGCAACTGGATAAAGCCACGCTGATTCGCTCCGTCAGTTATACTCCTAACGGACTCTTCAACCACACAGCGGCGATGTATCAGATGCTCACCGGTGAGCAGGCGGATCGGGTCTCCCCCTCCGGTCAGTTGGAGCCGCCTTCTCCGACCGACTTCCCGCATGTCGGCTGCCAGGTATCCAAACTGAAGCCCTCCGGAGTTCCGATGCTTCCCTTCGTGATGCTGCCCCGCCCTCTACAGGAAAGCAATGTCATCGGCAAGGGAGGCACGGCGGGATTCCTGGGGAAAGCCTACGATCCCTACTATATGTACCAGGATCCCAACGGAACCGTGAAGCTTGATGACCTGACGCTTCGGGCAGAAATCTCGCGTATGCGCCTTCAGCGTCGCGCCACGCTGCGACAGGTGATCGACTCCGGTATGCCCGACATTGATCGCGCCGTGCAGAGTTATGCGCTGGATGAGTACTACGGGAAAGCTTTCGATCTTATCTTATCCGGTAAAGCGCGGGAAGCCTTTGACCTGACAAAAGAGCCAGATAAGGTTCGTGACCGCTATGGAAGACATACTTTCGGTCAGTCGGTGCTGATGGCGCGCCGATTGATCGAGGCAGGAACGAAATTTGTGCAGGTGAACTGGCCCTCCGTAGCCAACGGCGATCCCAATGTCACCGCCTGGGATACGCACGCTGCCAACTTCGGTCCGCTCAAAAATCTACACTGCCCGAAGCTGGACAGCGCGCTCTCCGCGCTGCTGGAGGATATGGATCAGCGCGGAATGCTGAAGGAGACTCTTGTCCTTGCGATTGGCGAGTTCGGGCGCTCTCCGCGTCTCGGCGTCAGCACTTCCGGCAACGGCAACGCCCCGGACGGTAGAGATCACTGGCCCTACTGCTATACGGCGTTGATCGCGGGAGCGGGGATCAAGCGCGCTGCCGTCTATGGCAAGTCGGATGCCACCGCCTCTTCGCCGGTAGAGAATCCGGCGCATCCAACAGAGATTCTGGCGACCGTCTATCATGCCCTCGGTATTCCACCGAATACCATTACCTACAACCACCTCAATCAGCCTCGCGAACTGGTCAAAGCGCGCCCGATACTGAGTCTCTTCGGGTAACTCCGAGTGTGTGCGGAGAGCTTTCTCCGCACCGCTTCTACTAGCCGAAACATCTATTTTTTCTATTTTTTTTGAAAAGCACTTGACATATCATATTAAGTCACGCTAATATATCACTGACAAATGATGAGTTGTCCATTCAGAGTTCCCATCAACCGCGAGCGTGACGATTTTCACCATCGAAAGGAAATGAGAATAAGATGCTGCAGGTCGCTACATCTTCTATAAGCGCAAGTCAGAAAGATGTGACTTTCGAGGCGTTGGTCAAAGAGCACTATCGCAAGGCGTATGCCTTCGCCTACCGAATGACTGGCAACCGCGAAGATGCGGAGGATCTGACGCAGGACGCTTTTTTGCGCGCCTACCGCGCTCTGGATCGCTATGATCGATCCCGTCCATTTGAGCGCTGGCTTTTCCGAATAATCGCCAACCTGTTCGTAGATAACCTTCGCTCCCGCCCCCGACAGGCTCCGCTCTCTCTGGATAGTCCTCTGGAAGGAAACGACGGCGACAGCCTGTTCAGCGAGATCCCCGATGAAGCCGCGGATCCTGCACGCCACCTGATGCGTAATGTGATGGATGAGCGTCTGCAGGAAGCTCTCAATCGCCTTCCAGATGCATTTCGTCAGACGGTGCTCTTGACCGATGTCGAAGGTATGTCCTACGATGAGGCGGCGGAAGTGCTGGGATGCGCCGTTGGAACCATTCGCTCCCGACTACACCGTGCCCGCGTTCTAATGCGTAATATGCTGATCGGGAAGCCATCTCGACGACAGAAACAGGCTCTTCAGCCCTCCCTGAAGTAACCATCCTCACGATTTCCGAAGCACGCTCTGATCAGAGCGTGCTTCGTTTACCTGCATGGATACTAACTATCATGCTTCTCCTTCTCGAAGAGGAAAGGCTGGTATAATACATAGCAAAATATCTCCTATCATCCTCGTGAATCATCTGTCTCGCGAAGACGCCGGAGGAAGGCTTCGAATAGATCATGCTAATGCCTTTGCATTCAGATGATGAAGAGAACTGCCAGCTTGACGAAGAATCCATTGTACGACGCATCAAAGCGTCTGAGCGCGACCTGCCGGAATTTCGCAGGTCTCTGGAGAGATTAACCGGCGAGAGCGTCGCAGAGGTTCTGTTTCAGGCAGGATATCGCGACGGCGCAGCATATGCGCGAAGGTTGTGGCAGCAGTACCCCCTCTCTCCTCCCCCTGCTTTTCTAAAACACCTCTTAAAGGATAAGTTGCCGACGATCCTGGGTAAGTTCATTCTGAATGAAGATTCTCTGGAAAATGGATGGACTGTCATTCAGGTAGACAACGCTTTCGAGGCGCGCGCATATCTTCAAATCGAGGTCTGCGCCACCCGTTCGCACTGTGACTATCTTCGCGGGGCGCTGGCAGGGCTTTCGCAGATTTGCTCCTCTTCTCGGGAAACGCTGTATGCCATCGAAACGGAATGCATGGCGAAGGGCGACTCCTGCTGCCGCTTCATCGTTGGAACTCCCTCGCGTCTCGCCGCAAAAGGTCTCCTTCGGTCTGGGAAGCCGGAATCCGATCAGTTTCGGCGTGAATCGCTGATGGTCTTGAATGAGATTGCCTCCAGCTACTCCTCTGACATTCCAACGTTTCTGGATAAGACTCTGGATCGCACATTGGAGACACTGCGGATGGAAGCCGGGATCATTCGCCTCTTCACTGAGGATGGCAATCATCTGAAGCTGGTCTGTCGTCGTGGAGTTGAGTTTTCGGCGGAACCGGTCATTCCGGTTCTTGGCACTGTTGTAGGAGAGGCAGTCCGGCAGGGGCAGAGTGTCGTAATCAACGATCTTGCCAGCTATTCGGATGCAGGAAGTCGAATTGCGCAAGAGCAGGGCTTCCGTGCGATGGCTGCCTTTCCGTTGCGGGTTCGTGATGAGGTGCTGGGAGTTTTCAATGTTGCCACACGGGGTGAGCGCATCTTCACGCCATCTGAAATCGAGTTTTTGACCGCGGTCACCCATCATATAGGGGTCGTCCTGGAAAATGCCCGTCTGCTGGATGAAGCGCGCGACCAGCAAAAGCAGTTGGAAAACGCCATTCATCAAACGCATCTGGAGGTTCTGATGCGAAACGAAGAACTGACCCTTCTCAACCGTTTCGCCTCTGTCATCAGTCGGGCGTTCAACTATCAGAAGCTCTTAAGCGAAGCCTGCCCGGAACTGCTTAATCTACTCGGTTTCGATTCCTTCTGTGTCTACCTCAATCATCCTGAAGAAAAGCAAGCGAAACTGGCGATCGTCCGCGGTTCAGGCTCCCGGCTGGTGCGCAAATATGCGTCTGTCGTTCCTTATGGACAGGGCTTAGCCGGAAAAGTCTGCGAGAGCGGAGAACCGATCATTTTCAGTCGGTTTGACGAGGTTTCAGATCTGGCGCCTCATCCGAAACTGAAATCCTTGCCCCTGAAAATTATGATCTCTCTTCCATTGCGTGCCCGGGATCAGGTTGTAGCGGTCATGAACCTCTCCTCTAAAAAACAGAGGGAGATTACCGAACAGGACAGGCGGATTCTAGACGCGGTCAGCAACATGCTGGGGGTAGCTATTCACAACGCGCTTCTATATGAGAAGACACGGAAAAGCGAACAGGAGTATATCCATCTCTATGAACATGCCCCGGATATGTACCACTCTCTGGATGAGATCGGGCGCATTATAAATTGTAACCGGACCGAAGCCCGCGCACTCGGTTATTCTAAACAAAGACTCATCGGATGGCAGTGGCAGGATCTGTTCTTAAATGAGTACCGAGACGCCATTACCGATAAACTGTCGCGTCTATCGTTAAAACAGATACGCTCCTTCTCACTCGAGGCTGTGCTGAAGAGAAAGAACGGCGAATCTCTGGAGGTATCTATCCGGGCGGTTGGTCAGTACGCGGGGGAACGTTATACTGGCACTAGAGTCGTCATGCGCGATATCACCGCGCAGAAGCAGTTGGAACGGCAGTTGATCCAGGCTCAGAAGATGGAAAGCCTTGGCACTCTGGCTGGCGGAGTCGCGCACGACTTTAACAACCTCCTGACGGGAATGATCGGATATGCCGCGCTGATTCGTAAACTCGCCACTCCGGCTGATCCTATCTACCGTTATGCGGAGACGATTGAAAAATCCGGACAGAGAGCGGCTGATCTCACCCGGCAGCTTCTGGTTTTTGCGCGATCCAGACCTCTGGAGATCACCCAGATTGATCTGAACGAGGTGGTACGAGAAACCTTGCTGCTAATGAAGCACAGTCTGGGGAAACAGATCTCGCTGGTCGTCAATCTAGCGCTCTCGCCATGTTATATCGAGGCGGACCCAATCCAGATGGAACAGGTCTTGATCAATCTATGCATCAATGCCCGTGACGCGATGCCTAACGGGGGGCAACTGACAATCAATACCTATCACGCGCTCTCGAATCAGGCGCATTCTCCTTCCTGGAAGATAGATCCGCCGACTCCCTGCGTCGTTCTCTCTGTATGCGACACCGGGTTGGGGATAGATGAAAAGACTCGTGCCCGCATCTTCGATCCCTTCTTCACCACCAAAGAACCCGGAAAGGGAACGGGGTTGGGGCTGGCAATGGTCTATGGGATCGTATCACAGCACAGGGGGCATATCACGGTCGAAAGCGAGCCTGGCATCGGGGCGACCTTCAACGTGTACCTGCCCGCGCTGCTCACAAAGAACCCGCAGCAACAGGCGAGCCAGGAGTTGGCATTAGATCGCTTTAGAGGACGGATTCTGATCGTAGATGACGAGCCGGTTATACGCCTGCTGCTGCAGGATGCTCTGAAGGAGTTCGGCGTAACCACCTATATCGCCGGGAACGGACAGGAGGCGGTTCAGTTTTACCGAACGCATGGGACGCCGATTGATCTGGTGCTGCTGGACATGGTGATGCCGGAGATGGGGGGAAGAGAGACCTTCTGGCAGCTTCGCGCCATAGACCCGAATGTGCGTATTTTACTCATGTCCGGTTACAGCAGCGACGACACGGTGGAGATGCTGCTGAAGGCGGGAGCGAAAGGGTTTCTGCGTAAACCCTGCAATGCCAGTGAACTGCTTTCAGCGGTGAAAAAAGCGCTCGAACAACAGGGATAATCCATTTATTCAAAATTTAACCGTCTGTTAACGTTCCCTTAATGATGAACTGCTACTCTATAATTGTCGTACGCGCAGGGATAGACTGGCTGTCCCTCTCTGTGCGTCCGGTCGGCTTCAGAAACAAACCCCTTCCTATTTATGCGCAGGGCGCTACTCCCCAGCCCCTGCGCACTTTTTTTATTCTCTGCCCACTCCCAGTCCATCCGCAACCCGATTGATATAGTTAAACCAGGAGGCGATGAGATTGATCTGCAGGATGGCGGTATCGTCAAACCCCGCATCGCGTAATCGGTCAATATCCTCACGCTGAATGGAGACAGGCTGACGGGTCAATCGCGCGACATAGTCCAGCATCACCCGGTCTTTCGGATCCAGGTCTGCCGTTCGATAGTCCTTTTTAATCGCTTCAGACAGCGACTCATCCAGAGTCACCCGCCGTAAAAACTCGGCGTGGCTCTCCACTCAATAGAAACAGCGATTGAGCGAGGAGACGGTTGCCGCAATCATTTCATGCTGCTGGCGAGACAGAGGAAGGGCGGGAGAGAGAAGCGCGCCGTAGGTTGCGAAAGCGTGATAGAGGGCGTCTGGAATGAGACTGTGCGATATGACGATCCGGCCGCTCCCGTCCGCCTTCTCGTGCTCTCGCAGACTCTCCACCGGGATCGCGTATTCCGGCGGATATGCCTCATGCTGCGCTTCCATCGCCTGCCTCAGTTCCGGACTTGCCTGATCCACAGGAACCGTCTTGATCCAGGTCATGCTCGCTCTCTCTTCTCGCACACTTACGACAGAATGCGGGCGTTAATTCGTCCCGTAAAGCCGATCTCCGAAGTCGCCCAATCCGGGAAGAATGTACTTTTTATCGTTCAGATCTCTATCCAGCGCCGCCGCATAGATGCTCAGTTCCGGAAACTCTTTCTCCAGTGTCTCTACTCCCTGTGGCGTCGCCACCACGCAGAGCAGTTTCACACGCTCTGGCTCCAGACGATAGATATCCCGCAGGGCATCCGTTGCGGAGCCGCCGGATGCAAGCATGGGATCTACCAGAAGAACCGTTCTACCGTAGACATGGGGCAGCTTGCGATAGTAAGTGCTGGCAATCGCTGTCTTCTCATCGCGCTCCAGTCCGATGTAGCCGACGGAGACCTCCGGAAACAGTTCCACAATGGCATCCAGCATTCCCAGACCGGCGCGCAGAATGGGAACCACCACCACCTCTTCATCCAGTACTGGCGACCACATCTCCTCCAGCGGCGTGCGAATGTTCAGCATGGCGGTACGAAGATCCTCGCAGGCTTTCAGCGCCAGCAGAACGGTCAGCTTTCGCGACAGTGTACGAAAGAGCGCCGGTTTCGTGGTCTCATCTCGTAGATGGGTCAAATAGTGTTGTGCCAGAGGATGGTTTACGATGTGCAGGGGCATTTTCGTTCTCTCAACTATCCGCCGACTTCCGCGAACACCAGTCGGAGATGATTCTCCTTATCCGCATCCACCAGCGCCAGCACGCTGTCGCCCACTTCAAAGGTGGTATCGGAGTTTATCAGCATTCCGTGATCTCGCCGGATGATTGAGATTATCAACGCATCTTCCGGCAAAGCAAGTTCTTGCACGCACCGGTGCAGCACCGGAGACTTCGGACCTATCTCGACCTCGACAATCTCGATATTTCCACGCTTCAGGGCAGCCAGCGGAATAACCTCATCGGTTTCGATCTCCTGCTCGATCAGATTATAGATGATCTTCGTTGAACTGACCGTCGCATCAATGCCGAGCCGATGAAAAAGCTCCTCATTGCGCGGATTGTTGACCCGCGCAATCGTGCGTGGAACATTGAATTTCATCTTCGCAATCTGACAGATAATCAGGTTGTCTTCGTCGTCGCCTGTCACAGCAACCACCACATCCGCGCGAGCGACCCCGGCTTCCTCCAGAAGACGCACCTCACAACCATCTCCCTGCATCACCACCTCTCCCAGTTCTTCGCTGATCGTTTTGCAGGTGACCCGATTCTTCTCCATCAAAAGTATTTCATGGGAGGTGTTGACCAGCGTCTTGGTCAGATAGTAGCCAACATCCCCGCCTCCGACGATGACAATATACATAACAATGGCCTCTATTCGTAAAGCGCGATCTACTCGGACACGAACGCTGCACTCCTCGCAGTGGGATTCAGGCGTTCAGGTCGAGATACTCGCGATTATAGTCTTTCTCGAGCAGCCAGCGGTCAGATGTGATCTTGTCGCGCAGCAGACCGGAGAGGATGGTCGTTCCGCAGATGGTTTCGATGTCCATCGCGCGATATGCCTCCGCGCGGATCGGATCGTTGATTCGCGTGATGACGGTCGGAACCTGAAAAACAACCTTCGCGATCTGAGCCGCCATGATGTTGCGGTTGTCGCCCTGGGTCACAGAGACAAAGATATCGCAGTTTTTGACCCCGGCGCGCACAAGCACATCCTGATCCAGTCCGTTGCCGATGATGCGCTGCCCCTTAAATCGGTTGCCGAGTCGTCGAAACGACTCGCTCAACAGATCTATGACGGTAACATTATGTCCATCGCGGTACATCATGCGGGCGAATGTGGAACCTACGCGCCCGCATCCGAGAATGATTACGTTCATGTGAAGAGACTCCTGAGAGGAATGTGAACACTGGCGAGGAGAGGTGAATAGCGGTTATCCATCTGAACGAGTATGAGGAAATACGTTGCCGGATAAAGCGCGCTATTCCTCTTCTGATGTGCCCCTGAATGATCTGCGCCGGGATCGCCCTCCCGCCACAGGCACTGCCTCCGGTATGGTGTCGCCGCGTTCCTGAGAGTGATCCTGCGAGACCTCCAGTTCTCGACGCGCCACCATTACATTGCAGGGAGCGCGATGCAAAAGGGCGGACACCAGTTCCATAAACTCATCGTTTCCCACGTTCTGAGGATAGGCTCCCAGAATCACCCAGGAGGTTTTATAACTCTTGATAGCATGCAGAATGCCCTCCTGCGCGTCTCGCACACGTTCAAGATGGGCATCACTCGGTACATTCAGCCTTTTTGCCTCCTGCGAAGCCACCTCCATCATCTGATGCGCCTTCTCCTCCTCTTCAGGCAACGGAGTGCCCATCGGAAGATGACGCGCCACCTGCATCAGATAGACCAGATGAAGCGGCTGGCGCAACTCGCGCGAGATTTTGGAGGCGATCAACACAGAGTACATGGCATCCAGGCCGGGCATCAGGGGAATCAGTAAGCCCTCCGCCTGCGCGGAGGCGTCCGCATCGGAAGGACGCGCCAAACTGCTCAGTCGCAGAGAGGCTCGCGCCTCCTCCATAGAACTGGCAAGGGGAAGCTGCGAGCGAACTCCAGGAACGCTGCGGATCACCTGCATCACATTTTCCGGAAGATTGCAGACCACAATGCGCGCTCCGACCGCCTGAATGTCCTTCATCGCTTCTAAAAAGGTCTTTGCGCCATCCTCTGAAACGTTCTCCAATTCGCTACAGTCTATTATGATGCCTTCAGGATGCTCCACCAGAAGCAGATTAGCCGCCGCCTTGATAGTGAGCCACTGATTCTTAACCAGCGCACCGGATAGACGCACCATATCGTCTTGCGTAGATACAATCATCGTATTTCATTTAAGCGCAGATGCGCCTGAACCTTTTCGATAGTGATGTATTGTTTTCACAGGCAACAACGGCGCAAAACCTGCCTGTGCGGGTTGGCTGTAACTCGCCAACGCCGACTTTGTGCTGTGGTTGCTACGAATATAACTGCCCGATACGATCCTGCGTTATGCACGGTATTCAGCGAAAGTATACTGCTCGCACTACTAAATGTCAACTCTGACCAACTCGCATAAACAGATGGAGGAGCAGCAATGATAGAGATCCATCGTAAATGGAGCCTGAAGGAAATTGGAAAAAAATCGTCTAATCTCATGTTATTACTTTCATCCGCAGCGATTGTTCCCTTTTTACAATTTGAACAACACCGACAGGATGGCTCAGATGTACCTCTATTGTTCAGGATTTCGTCTTCTGTCGCTGCTGGTTCTCGTAATTCTCTCCGGCAGCGCATCTGCACAGACGACCATCGCCAACGATAAGCGCCTTGATCGAAAAACAACCGTTGAGGCGGAAGGGATCGCTCTCGCTGATCTGCTTCCCCTTCTGACCGAGAAGACGGGTATCTCGCTGACAGCGCACAGCAGCATGGCTGATAAAAAGGTGATTATCTTCTGCCGTCAGCAGTCTTTGCGCGATCTACTGAGTGGTCTGGCAACTCTCTTTGACGCAGGCTGGCAGACGGTTCCGGGACCGAGAGAGGAAAATCTCGGTTATGAGATAACGCTGGGACTGAAGGCGCAAAACCGAGACAGAGACCTGCTGCGCGAGACGATTCGCCGTCTCTCTTCTCAGGTGGACACCTACGTTCGCGCGCTCTCGCTCTCCCCCGATGAACTGAGTCAATTACCTTCGGACAGCCCTCTGCGCGAATTCCTCACCGCGCCAAACCAGCGCCGGGGGATCGAACTCTACTCTCTTTTGAGCGATTCTCAACGCGAAAGCCTGTGGACGAAGAGACGGCTTGCCTTCTCCTTCTCCTCGCTAAAAAAGAAACAGAAGCAGGTTGTCGCCGCGATTTTTCAGGATGAGGCGGCGCGGCTGCAGGCGATTGCAGACCGGGTAAGGGATAATCCCGGTATCAAGATTAACGTCTACAGACTGGAACAACTCCTGAGCGGGAGCGTTCAGTTTCGCCTTCGCCGTCTGGGAGGCCCTCTCACCCTGATGCTTCAGATGCCCGGCTTCAGCATTCAACTGGCGCGTACCGATGATACCGCCCTCTGGCTGCTTCCCCCACATGGCGACCCCTACCATCCCCGTCACCCGGTTCCCGTGCCGCCCCTGCCGGAAGCGGATGTCGTGAAAGCCAGCCTGAGCGCTGGAACCGAATTCTCCAGTCGGCTTCGCGCCCTTGCGGATAGATCCTCGTTCGCCATTTTTGCCGACTACTACCGCAGCCGCCCGGTCATACGCAATAGAGCGCGAGAAGCAGACAGACCGGCGGATGGTATAGAACCCGATTCGATCCGCGCATTGGATGACCTGTGCGGGGGGGGTGGCTATCTCTGGTGGTCGCGGGAGAAGACGATTTTTTTGAGAAAGCGCGACTGGTATCTACAGCAGATGATGGAATCTCCGGATTCTTCAATCAGGAAAATCATCCAAATGATTCAGGCGGAGAATAAACGATCCACTCTGGAGGTCGTGGAGACGCTTTCGCTGTTGTCTGTAGAGCAGATCGTCGGTTTGAACAGCATATTTACCCCGCTGGCAGATGAGTCGCTGCTGGATGGGCTACCGGAGCTTCTTTCCGCTCTGGCGCTGCTGCCTGCCCAACAGGGTCAGCAATTGCTAGAGGGTTCATCTGTAACTCTGGATATCCGTACTGCGTCCCCGCGTATAAGACGGTCTGCCATGTCGTTCCTGGCTGTTCACGCGCTGCCCGAAACGTCTGCTCGTTCTTCCACACTGATCGTTCAGATGGCTCCCCTCGCGCCCCCCGCCCGTGAAGGCGCGGCCGCGAATACGAGCCTTGAGATATACTGGAAAAGTGGTGATCTCAACGGTGTATATCGAGTCTACCTGCCGCACTCTCTTCCCGGCGACAACTCCAAGCGGTTTCGGGTCGAGTAGGGCTAAAACTCGTACAAAGAGTACACAAATAGACCGTCGGAGCGTACACAGTCCCCGACGGTCTCAACCTGACTGTCAGGCGGCGCGTCTCTCTTCTGAAGACAGCAGCGTCACAGTTGGAGCGGATTCGGGGTGATTACCATACAATTTACGGGCGGATTGATCACCGGTTAGACGATCAAATTCAAACCATCCCACAAGTTGAGAACAGCTTCAAAAGCACTAACACTGGCGGTTCATTCCGAAGCCAGCGTCTCAATCCTCTGAGCCGCTTCCATCACTTTCAGGCGATCTCGTTTCAGTCTGGCATCACGCAGGCTGCGAACGGCTCGCTGCAACTCCTGAACAAGGCTCTGCCTGTCGGGATCATTCGCATACGCCTTCTCCATCTTATGCAGATCGCCGATAATACGATCCACATGACGATTCACACGCTCCCATTGATAGATCGCGGCGTCATGCTGCGCCTCTTTCGCGCTAACAGCCATCGCGCGCAGAGGCTCTGGAGCCGGACGCTCGGCAACAGCCGATAATCCCATCAGCAGAAACATTACACCGGCAAGCGCAAGTACCGTGATACCTCTCATCACTTCTGTTACTCCCTGAATTGAAATCCTCTTATTTTTTCGCCTGCACAAATGGTGCCATGCGCCCTGACAACCATACTGGATTTATCTTATGCTCTCGATCGCATATTTTCCAAACATCTGAAGACGGAAAAGACCCGGTTATTGCACGGATAAGCCCCGTACTAATGCTGTCATGTATCCCGGTAATCTCACGGAATAACAAAACGATGCGCGACAACGAAATCCATGCGCATCTGCCAAAGGAGTCTCTGGAGGGACATAGTCCGTGTGCAAGAAAAAAATCAGAGCATGGTTTGCCGTTCTGATCCTGCTCTTTACCATTACAGGGAGCGCGTTCGCACAGCCCTTCGATGTGGACGACCCTTCGACAACGGAGTATCGCAAGTTCTATCTGAGTATCGGGTACATCTCTTCCCAGGGTTCCGGATTCGAGTGGCAGGGCTTCCCGAACTTTCAACTGTCTTATGGGCTGAAGGACAATCTGGAACTCTTTTCCGCCTTCGGAGTTCTATCCGCAAGAGCGGCAGAAGTCAAGAGAGAGACCGGTCAGGACGATACGTTAGCTGGAATCCGATGGCGTTTTATAGAGGAGTCCGAGCGACGTCCTCAGCTTCTTATCGGATACCAGTCCAAGATTCCGACCGCCAGCCGCGCAAAGGGTCTGGGAAACGGCGAGTTTGACCATTCGCTGTGGATATCACTGGGGAAATCGATTCAGCGTTACTTTCTGTTTGCCAATGCCGGATATAACCTTAACGGCGAATCAGAATCGCGAAACAACTGGTTCTGGGGATGCGCCCTGACCTATCAGCTTACGGAGGCGCTGAATATCGGCGCGCAGGTTCTGGGAAACTCGCCCGGCTATCCCGGCGAACGCCATGAACTGGCATGGGGATTTGGCTTTACATACAACTTCGATCCCGACCGTTCTCTGATGTTCAAAGTAGGACGCAGCGAACGCGGCTTTTCAGACCTGGATATCTACCTCGGAGTCGGATTTAATATACGCTAGGATTCCTGTTGGAAGGAGCTAGCAGCAACCGGTCGCTCCTTCCACCCTCCTCTACTCCAGCGATCCTACCACCCGGATTCCGTTCAACGCCATGTGGTAGAGAAAAACGTCGTGAAAGAAGTCGCCCGGATGCGCCTTGATTCCCAGGTCACGGGCAAAGTCCACCTCCACATCGTAGGTATCCACGCAGTTCGCGGGAACGATCACCGGGTCTGTCACATTACGCACATTACTCGTCAGCTTCAGATGCATCGCCAGTTGATAGGTGCAGAGATCGGTACAGTCGCCCACCACAATACGATGTGTTACCTGCGGATGCGCCTCCAGCCAGCCGTCCAGCCCTGTTCGTATCCCGGAACTGATAGATAGTTTGGGCAAAGTGGTAAACAGGTGCGCGCAGGGCAGCGCCATTAGCTCCGGGGCCGTCTCCGCCTCCGAGGTTCCGCGTACACAGTGAACCGGGAAATCGTTAAACTCGACCGCATCCGGCGGATGACTATCTTGAGTCAGCACAAAATGTCGCACTCCCTGTTGATAGGCGCACTGCATCAGGTCGGTAACTGGATTCAGTATCGCCTTCACCCGGTCGCTCTGAAGTCTTCCCTCATGGCAGAAACCATTTATCAGGTCTACGCTGAAAATAGCGACCTTCTCGGGAGAGCCTGCCTCCTGTATCACCTCTTCCAGTGTCATCGGCATCAGATGATCGCGCCACTCCTGAAGATAGCGCAGAAACTCAACTGCTGTCTCAATGGTAGGTTGGATGGATGGAAGCATGATGACCTCCCGCAAACTCGAAATGATCTACGTATAGATACTGCATTCACCGAAAAAAAACCTGTATAATTACCATATTCCTGTGGAATAACGATTAAGCAAATTCCCAATCGCAACCGGAGAATAATCATGACCGGGCAGACCGCTTCGCTCCCGGAAAATCGTTCCGTTGCAGATCAAAGCATGGAAGACATGATAGACGTTGAGATCAAGGAGCGCCGACTATTCGCGGCGATAATGATTCTCTCGCTTCTGATTCTGATGATCGGAATGATCTGGACGTGGAGGCTTGGGCAGGAAACCAATAAGATTCATCACAACCTGGGACACAGTCAGGACGATCTACAGGTTCTTCAGGAGTATGTTCGGAAATCGAAAGGTCTATAAGCTATGAGCCGCGCGAATATACGAAAACTCACCTTCATCATGCCCCTGATTAGCCTGTTTGTCTCCGCATTTATCGTCGGGCATCAGTACTGGCGGCAGGAGTCCCTGAAGCGAGAAGCGCTCTGGACACGACAGGAGATACAGCGCATTCAGAAGGAGAACCCAGGACTGTTCCTGCCGAAAGAGGAGTGCGATGATCCGAATCATGATCACTCCGAGCAACATAAACAGTGAGATGAATCTCAATTGGAGCGGGCGCGCATCTCTATCGCCTGCTCCAACTGCTGGCGGACAACGGGCGCATCCTGTGCCTCATTCCGCTCCTTCAGATAACTCTCCAACCGCTCGATAGCCTGCGTCCAGAGTCGCTGTCGCAGATAGATCAGCCCCCGGTCGCGTATCCCCTCCGACAGATCGGGGCGCACGATCAACATCTGATCCACCACTCTGCCGGCTCGCTCATAATCCTCAGCGCGCAGATAGATTAACTTCAAGTTGTTTAGCATTCGAAAGAGTATCTGACGATTGGGAACCGCGTTCAGATAGGCAGGCTCTATCTCCACCGGCGCTCCGCAGGCGCGTTCCAGACGCTCCCGACACTCCTGCAGCGTAACCTGCCTCCCCGCATAGAAGGGATCAATATAGATCTCCCCGCATTCAGAAACATACTTCACCAGAAAGTGCATCGGCAGACCGATGCCGAAGATGGGCGCGTTCAGTCTATGCGCAACCGCAAGGTAGAGCGCGGAGAGGGAGATCGGAATCCCCCGCTTCGTCTCCATCACCACATTCAGGAAGCTGTTGTCAGGGTTATAGTAGTCGGCTTCGTTGCCGTGAAACTCCTCTACGGAAAACAGAATATGGTTGATGGCCTGAATGATCTGCGCGGGGTTCTCCTGCCGCTCTATCATACTGCGTACCCGATCCGCAAAGGCATCCAGTCGCTGCAGATAGGACTCTACTGGAAGAGACGGGTAGTGACAGGCGGCCATGAGAAGCGCAAGCAGCCCGATGTCCGCCATCTCCTGGGGATTTTCGAGTGCGAGAGCCAGTCGCTCAAACCCCGGCTGCGAAATATCCGGTGTGGTCATATCTTGACATTACCCCTCTTGCAGGCTATACTTTTGACGACATTGAGCCTGTTTTCAGTCGCTGGTTTCATCGGACCGGTCTGCGCCGCAACCCTTGCGCTGAGGAGAGTACTTTGCCAAAAGTCATTACTACTCGCTCGGATGTCCTTGAGACGGAATACGAATCAAGCGTCAGTAAACTGATCGTCGCAGGCTTGCTGCTGCTTGTGTCTCTTTTTGGCCTCTATCTGTTCGGAAAGCTCTATCCCGTTCCGGTTTTAGCGGTTCTCTCCGCGCTGGGAGCGATAGCCTGTCTGGTGATGGCAGGACTTGCGGGCAAAAAGATGTATCAGGCGCGCTCCATACCAACCGTCACCTTCAACTGCCCCTACTGCGATTATCCGATGCAGTTCCTTCAGGAACCATCCGAAGATTTTGACTGCGAGAAGTGCCATCGCCGCGTTCATTTCGACAACGGGCAGCTTGTCGAAATTCGCACCATCACCTGTACGGTCTGCGGGGCAGTACATAAAATTTCGTCGAAAGTGACCGCCTACACCTGCGACCGCTGCAATCGGCAGCTTAAGCTCTCCGATACCAACCCGGACCAGGTGGTCGCAACGGAAAGAAGCGAACTGCTGCAAAACTATGATGTGATCCTGACCCAGATCGGGCGCAACCGTAATGAGGTCGCGATGGCGCTCGAATCGATCTTAATCTGCAATCTGCTGGAAGCCCGACGACAGATGGAGAATCTGCCGCTGACACTGGTGCGAAACGTTCCCGAACGAAAAGCATACGCGATCCGAAACCGTATGCGTGAGTTAGGAGCGACGGCGGTGATGCGTCCGACGGCGGACGATCAGCAGAATAGTCGCTGATAATACCCACCGGGTCAGAAAGGAGGCAGATCTATTTGTCGAAGCCGATAACTGCCTATATGACGCGCTGGTGTTCGGACTGCGCTCGCGCCAGAAAGGTTTTCGAGCGTCTTGGCGTCGCTTATGAGGAGATAGACATTGAGCGCGTTCCAGGCGCGGAAATGAAGATGAAAACCGTCAATGGCGGTTCCGGCAAGGTTCCCACCATCTTGATCGGTGAGAAGATACTGATCGAGCCAG
>CAYSDM010000034.1:0-53394 GCA_964429855.1 uncultured Chthonomonadaceae bacterium | reverse complement strand
TCAGCATACAGAGCGCGAGCAGAAGAATGTTATGCATGGTTTTATTCGCCTTTAAGCGGGTGCGCGTATACTCCCGGAGAACTGTCTGGAATGGCGGTCGCCCCGACGGTACGCGCATAGAACTCTGTCGGTCCGGCTCCCCCGATAATGCCGTAGGGATATCCGAGTTCATACAGACCCCACAGGCAGGCGATCAGCAGAGCCTTCCCGATCCCCTTGCCGCGCTCCTCTTCTGCCACGCCGGTCGGTCCGAAGAAGGTCTTTCGCGTACACTCATAGGCTCCGAAACCGAGAATCTTTCCGTCACGCAGCGCGAGATAGACCGAGACGGGTTTGTTCGCCAGTCCGACGCTGATCTCGTCCGCCCATGCGGTGCCAAAACGCTGCTCAACCCAGCGGCGCAGGGGCGTGATCTCATAGGGCTGCGCGCGGCGGAGGACGATACCGGCTTGCTGCATCTGTTGCAGTTCCGGCTCCAGCGGGGGAAGTTTCAACAGGTTAACCAGCATATCGGGCATTTCAGAATCCTCTTTCTACCATTTACGGTTCATGGCGAAGCGCGGTCTATCGCTGACATTGCTGCTCCCGGCATGCGCCAGCAGATAGTGATAGAACAGGACATCGCCGCGCTTCGGCGTTAACTCGACCGGTTCACCGATTCCGGCGAGGTCAAGGTCTCTGTTCAGGTCGTACATGAGAGCGTACTTGACTGCGTCGCTCTTTGCCAGCGCCTCGATCTTTTTGTGCGAACCGGGCCAGACAACGGTGCCGCCGCCATGTACGGAGACATCGTTAAGATAGAGCATCGTGGCGATGCGGAATGCGCGCGGGAAGGTGAAATGACCATGCTCTTTGATAGCGTGGTCTATATGCGGAAGGGGCATCATCCACTCTTTCGAAGGGTTTGGAAAGACATTGAGAGCCAGCACGCGGGACGGAGGCGTAAAGATGGCGGGATCGTCTTCCGCCAGCATTGCCGCTGTCGTCAGCACTTCCGGCGTATAACAGACCGCCAGCGCCGGTTCATCCAGCGTATAGGCGAACTGATTGGCTTTCGCCCAGGTTGTTGGATCGCGCGGATCCGTCTCTATCGCCCGCCACATCGCCTCCTCCGCCCGCTCGATAACCTCCGGCGGAATCAGCCCGGAGACCAGCGCGTAGCCCTGCTCTTCATACTGCTGTTTGATGGCTGAATTCATTGTGCGTCTCCTTTCGGATTAGATCAGCGACAGTGGTTCGCGTCCCAGCGTGCATGCCAGATGAGAAAAGTCTCCCATCTGCCGCACGACCTGACAGTTCTGGGGCACGCCGGAGAGATAGCGCGATGGAATCCGGCAGCTCCACGGGATGCGCGCCGACTGAATGGAGTGGGTCTTCTCATCCAACCGCGCGGTCAGCGCGATCAGTTTTCCATCGCGAAACTCTCCAGAGACCAGTGCGCCCCAATCGGCGCGCAGGTCGCGAAAACGCGCGTTCGGGGTCTGTTCTGGAACTGCCGGAAGCAGGATCGCTCCCTGTTCGTCCACCTGCACAAACAACGCATTCAGAGCATAGAGCCAGCCGCCGCACCCGGTGGTGAACCAGGGAACGACCACTTTGCCGATGCTGTCACGATGTTCGTTGGGGCTGAGAAACGGTCCTGCGCTTGCCGGTCCATGACTCACCGCGTCCCAGGCGCGCTTGGAATCCCCGTGCAGCGCGTGGACGATCCCCAGATGTCCCGCCATCCACATCCAGTTCGAGCCGAAGAAGGCGTCGGAGAAGCCAGGTTTCCAGCCCTGCGTGGAACGGCAGATTTCGTGAATATACTCCGCGCTGCGTCGGGCGCGTTCCGTGCCGACCTCCAGGCGAAATGGAAAGATCGGTCCCAGAATGGAGTAGTGCAGGGGCTTGCCGTCCGGGATTCCGAACATGACGCCATCCGTCGTCGTGATGAAGGAGGGAATCAGCGCATCCGCAAGTTCACGCCAGCGTCGGGAGCGCTCGGTATCACGATTGAGCAGGTCGGCGGCATCGGCGGCGGCGCGCAGGGTGAAGATCGCCGCAGAGAGGGTGAAGGGACCGTTTTTCACGGCTCCGACCGATTCGTCGAAGTCCACGCAGGGACGCGTCCCGATTTTGCCCTCTGTGTCGAACTCCAGCATATTCATCTCAAAGTAGCGCGCTGTCTCCCGCAGCACGGGATAGAGGTCTTCCAACTGGATCAGGTTCTTCTCGTAGAGCCAGAGGGTATGAATGCAGACGGCGAACTGCCCCAGATGAAACCGCTCCGTCAGCCACAGACCGTTCGGGTCTCGCTCTTCACCGTCCTCCGTGCTCGACCAGGGATAGAGCGCGCCGCGCGCGCATGCGCGTTTTTGCGCGCGCGGCAGGGTTGTCAGGCGAAAGTAGGGCATTCTCTCCGCCAGTTCAGGATGGTTGGAGGAGAGCAGACCGAGGAAGGGGTACATCTCGTCGTGAAAGGCTCCGCCGCCCCAGTAGGGATGGGAGAGAGTCGGCGCGATAGACCAGAGAGTCATCTGGCAGCGCAGGGTGTAGAGCGAGGAGATGCGAAAATCGTCTACGCCAGGATCGCCGGTAACGACCTCGCTGCGATCCCAGAAGTCTGCCCAGGCGCGTTCATGCCGTTCGCAGACCGCCTCAATCTCCGTCTGCGTCACCGGGAACTCGTACTTCATGCGGTCGGAGAAGTGCAGCCAGACGGTTAGCAGCAGACGTTGGCCGGGAGCCAGAGTCGCCATGACGGCGGCGGTGGCTCCCATCGTATTTCGGTCTATCTTAACCCGGCAGTCCCCGGAATCGCCTTCCGTCTGGACGCCGAACTGAATATCGCCCAGGTGATCTTCGATCTGGTAGGCGATGGAGACGAGGCTGCCTTCGCCGGAAATCTGCAGCCGGGCGTCTGTTTCGCCGAAATGGTAGTAAACGGTGAAAGCGATCTCGTGGGGCAGCGTGTCGGTGTTCGCCAGCGCGGTATCCGCCAGAAAAACGTTGTCCTCCCAAGCAATAAAGGAGCGCGTCTCTTCAGCAATGAACGCATGACGCCAGACGGAGTGGACTGCTCCGGATTCGTAGAGAATCTCCTGTTCCCAGCCTTCCACCTGCGGGTCGTCTCCGTCTACCTGCAGGGTGCGCCAGAGCGCGCCGAAGTCTATCAGGGGATGCTGCGCTCCCTGCCGCCTCCTGCCTGCCCATACGAAGCGCTGCGTGCGATGGGCGGTATCCTCGGCGCGCTGCGGAGGAATATGGTAACCGGTCGGGCTGAGCGTGGTGCAGAGTTCGCCGTTACCGGTCAGCGCCGAGACGACGCCGTCATAGTTGGAGAGAGAGAGGGTATGCCGTTCACGCATCGTCATTCCGTCCGCCTTGTTTCTGGGGTACTCTGAATCCGTTTGAATCAGGATGTGCAGGACGAAGGGCTGTAGGGTCTGTGATCCTCTTCAGATTCGACTATGAAGCTGTGAGTTCCTTTTCCCTGGAGGAGAGAGCGATGCAGAGTTGGGAGAAGCGTCCGCTGGGGCGCACCGGGCTGGAGGTGACGCGAATCGGGTTCGGCGCGCTGGAGATCGGACGGGACTGGGGAGTCGGCAGCGAGGCGACTCGCCGGAAGCCTGCCGAAACGGAGGCAGGAGCCGTGCTGAACGGCGTGCTGGACCTGGGCGTGAATCTGATAGATACCGCGCGCGCCTATCACCGCAGCGAGGAGCGGATCGGGCAGTCTGTGGCGGGGCGACGCTCCGAATATGTGCTGGCAAGCAAGTGCGGCGAGCACAGCGACGAGCCGCAGACCTACTACGACTTCTCCTATCGCGCGGTCTCCGATTCGATAGACCTCAGCCTGCGCCTGCTGAAGACCGAGGTGGTGGACGTGATGCAGATACACTTCGGGCCCGACCCGGAGAAGGTTCTGGATGAGGGGGAGACCGTTCGGGCGATGAAGGATGCCCGCGAAGCCGGAAAGGTGCGTTTTCTGGGCGCGTCTCCGGGCAATCATCTGCTGGAGCGGTGCATCCGATCCGGCGATTTCGAGGTCTTACAGATTGGATACAGTCTGCTGGATCGCGGCGCGAAGGATCTGATTCAGATGGCAGCGGATCACGGGATCGGCGTGCTGATCCGGAGCGGGCTGGGCGGGGGCTGGCTGACCGCGCGCGCCGCTGCTGTCCCGGCAGAGCAGCGTCCAGAAGCCGTTCGAAGGCTGCTGGAACTGGTGGAGGGGGATACGAACCGGCTGCATAAGCTCGCGCTGGACTTTCTAAAAGCGCACCCGGGCATCAGTTCGGTGCTGGTCGGGACGAAAGACCTGACGCATCTGAAGCGAAACCTGGAGATGTTCGCGTCGGAGACGGATGAAGACCTGCTGCAGCGCGCACTGAAGATCGTCGCCGAAGCCTGATACGGAAGGGAGAAGCCATGAGACGCGCTATGTTCCTGTTTCTTGCCCTCTGTCTGCTGCCGATTCTGCGAACCGATGCCGACGCGCAGAGCGCGCTGCCTTCCGTATCGGAAGGCGCAAGCAGCGTGGAGGCGCTGCGGCTCTCCTACTATGACTACGACCCGGCGCTGCCTCTCAATCCAGAGTTGAAAGAGATGCCCGGTCAGACCGAGAAGCTGGCAGCGCTTCGCACGCGCTACCGGCTGGCGTATGACAGCGTACACGACCAGCGCGTCACCGCGATCCTCTCTATTCCGAAGAAGTTTGCTCCTCCCTATCCGGCGGTGATTCTCCTGCATGGCTCCGGCGGGCACAAAGATACCGACTATGTGCGGATTGCGGCGGATATGTTCGCCACGCTCGGTTATGCCGCTCTCTCCATTGACGGGCAGTATCGGGGAGAGCGCGCCCGACCGGGACGCTCCGGCGATATCCACCTGATAAACTCCTCCACCAACCGCGATGCCTGGGTGCAGACGGTCATTGATCTGCGCCGCGCCGTGGACTACCTCCAGTCACGCAGCGACATTGAAAAGAGCAAGATCGGGTTTCTGGGCTTCAGTCAGGGGGGGATGATCGGCGGAACCTTTATCGGGGTCGAGTCGCGAATCGCGGTCGCCTGCCTGGCGATCGCCGGAGGTAACTTTCTGGAGTGGGCGAAGACGGCAGGGTTCTGGAAGCCGGAGCAGGCGCGCACGGTGGAGGTAAACGCCGCCATCACCGACCCGATTCATTTCATCGGGCGGTTCGCCTCGCGCCCCCTGCTGATGCTCAACGCCAAGCGGGACGAACTGATCCCTCGCGCCAACACCGAGGCTCTCTTTAACGCGGCGCGCGATCCCAGAGAGATAATCTGGTACAACTCCGGTCATGTGCTGCCGATCAATGCCGTCAACGACATCAAGGCGTTTTTCATCAAGCACCTGGGAGAACGTAAAGCGTCCTCCGGCTAATCGCTCTCTGGCGCCGGGGCTGCGATCGAAGGTATTCGTCCGTTGATTATTTCCTGCCGGCAAAGCTCTCGAACGGAATATCTCCCCGGCGCAGTCGTTGCAGCGCATGGATGACGCTCCGCCACAGAAAGAACAGCAGACAGAAGTTCGTGGCGAAACCAATAAGAATGGAGAGCGGATAGCTGCTCTTCACATAGAAGTGGAAGAGAGTCGCCGCGCCGATCCCGACCAGATAGAATGCAAGCGGCAGAAGACTCAGCCCGAAAGTCACATCCCGCACTTTCTCCTCCGTCAGTCCGATCCAGGCTCCACAGGCGATCCCCATCAGCAGGTAGAGCAGAGACATCGAAAATCCCAGCGTCCATCCCCAGATCGCTATTCCCGGTCTATCCATATACGCCAGAATGCCGGTCGGTATCAGGGCGCAGAGAGCGGTGAGGAGCCAGAGCGCGAAGGCAGGCAGAAACGCGCCGATACACTGCCCGTAAGCTACGCTGCGAGAAGTGAGGGGCGTGGTTAACAGAAATCCCAGAGTCTGGAGTTGCCGCTCTTTGCGAAAACTGTTTGCCGCCAGCCCGCAGGCGCGCAGCGATGCCAGAAAGCTATAACCGACCATGCTGGCAACCAGATAAGCCGGACCCAGCGCATGGTCCGCAACCCCGTAGTTATATAGAAATTGCGCCAGAAACGGCGCAAAGATCGTTGTATAAAAGAGCGGCGGGTAGAGACAGGCGAGGGAGCCGACAATTAGTCCCAGCAGGCTTAAGAACAACATGTCACTGTTCAGGGAACCGGGGAGCGCGCGGCGCGCGCTGTAGAGCGCTACCGGGTTGTCGGTTCGGCGCACCAGCGAACGAAGCAGGAAGGCAGCCAGCGGACTCAGGGGTCTCCATCGCCAGGCAAGCGCTTCGGAGAGAGGCTTCCAGACTGGTTGAGGGTAGGCGTATCCGTAGTATCCCGGCGGCGGATAGGGGTAGTAGGGCTGATAGGCGACCGGCGGAACGGCTCCGGCAGGAGCCAGCGGCACAGAAGGATCAATCCGCAGATTCTCTGCCGGAATAGCCGGGGATTCCGGCGTCTCGTTTACGTCTGAAGGAGCCTCTGCCGACGGGGCGCTGGCAGCCGTTGCGGCTGTCGGAGCCTGTGGAGCCGTCGGCACCTGTGGAGCCGTCGGCGCATTTTCGGCAGGCAGGACAGTTGGCGCAGGGGGAGAGGCAGCCGGAGCGCCATACAGAGAGGTATAGACCGGAGGAACGGCTTTCGCCTTCGGCTTGAGCGAGACCGGCTGACGTTCCTGGGGGCGATCCATTTTTTTCAGCCAGGGCAGCCGCCAGAGGATCGTGAAGACTCCCGCGCATCCCGTCAGAACCACCGTCGCCGTCCACCAGAGCGGTAGATGGTAGACGGCATCGGAGGCGGCGGAGGCGCGTTCCAGCGTGCTGCTGACGGCGAGAAGGGCAGTCACCGGATTGAGCGCGCCGAGCGCCGCTCCCTGCGTCTGAGGTAAAAATCCAGCGAGCGGCGTGAGAATCGCCATCTGCCACCAGACCCACTGACTTCCCGGACCGAGAGCGAGCGCCAGCAGCAGCGTGCTTGCCGAAATCGCCGCTAGCTTCACTAGCATCAAGCCCATCGGCAGCGACAGCGTCTCCTTCCACATTCCGATAAGGCTGATGATCAGAAGGAGCAGGACGAGCAGGAAGGGTTTCAGGATCGTCCGAATGGCGGTTCGGAAGGGGGGACGGTCGGCGGTTGGCATCAGGGCGTATTTTCGGGCGCGAAATAACGAAACGAGCAGACATCCGCCGCCGATCAGAAAGAGCGCGCCCGTCAGATTGTGCGTCAGCGTTATATGCGAGGCTCTGGCGAAGAGCAGTCCGAACAGGTTGGTCTCCAGAAGAGGCTGCCAGAAGTAACCGAGAAAGGTCAGGGAGACGACTTTTGAAACGCTGTTTCGCCAGTGGATTCGCGCCGGTTGATCCGGCAGCATCGAAACCTGATAGAACTCCGCGATTCGCAGGAATTGACTGCTGGTCCAGATGGATCCGATCCTCCCCAGAACCAGCGCGGGAGCCAGCCAGACCCACAGAGGCAGCGGAAGTCCGAGCCAGGTGTAGGGAGCGGTCAGCACTTTGACGATCACCCAGGCGAAGGTGAGGGGAAAGGCGACCAGCGCGGGAAAGACTTCGGGCGGAATGCGCGAAAAGTAGTCCGGCGCAACCGTGTGCAGCCCGTAGAGGATGCTGCCGATGATGACGCTTGCCGGAATGAAGAGGGTGGAGAGAACGATATTCAAGCATCCGGCGTTCTGGCTCTGTCGTGTGAGAGCCTGTCCCATCTCTTCCGGGGTCGCCTCCCGAAATGCCGGGGTGCGCCAGCCGGGAACGGCAATGGAGGTCACCGAGAATATCACATAGAGGACGAAAACCTCATACAGCGAGATACTGCCGTAGCTGATGAGAATCGTGTAGAACGGCAATCCCGCCAGCGCAACGAGCATCGCCCTCTGGAACGGATATACGGTCATCTGGAGCATGATCTGGAAGGCGGGAATGCGGGTCATCAACACCTGGTAGAGCGTTCCGCCTCGCGCCTCCTGTTCCAGAATTCCGTTGATCTGCCCGCGCGCGGTATAGCCGATCTGGAGCGCGTGGAGCGCCGCCAGCAGCGCAAACGTGACCCTGCCTCCGTCCGGTCCCCCAAGCCAGCCTGGAATCCTCCCGCGCTCCAGCCAGTCAGGAAACTGAGCCGAGAAGACCAGCACTATCCACTGTCCGGCGAGCGCGAGCAGAAAGACGATCCCCATCGCGACAGTGGATTGCAGCAGTGTCTTCCAGGGATCTTTTCGCCGTTCGTCGCGCCGTCTCTCCCGCCAGTAGAAGGGGTTATCGGAGGTGTCGGGCAGGTCGCGCAGCGCCTGAGCATATTGTGGCGGCAGCGATAACATCGGATTTCGGTCTCAGTACGGAATGCCTTTCGGACGATACGGACTGATTCGCGGGAAGAAGGCGCAGTTCCTCTGTGGCTTTGCGTTCGAGCTAGTCCGTCGTCAAGGTAGTTCGGATAGATGTCATTCTGCGCACAGCTTGGCTGTCGTTGTCAGCGCAGCCCGGCTGTCATTCTGAACACAGCCAAGCCTGACTGTCATTCTGAGCGAAGCGAAGAATGTTAAGATGTCTCGCTGCGCTCAACATGACAGGATGTCGCTGCGCTCGACAGGACGGTGTTCCACTGCTCTCAACAGGACAGGGTTCCGCTGCGCTCAACAGGACTGCCAGGCTATGCAACTATCCTACCTTGAAAAGGTACTGGAGCCGGTCATGCGGATAAAGCGGTAAATACGAGACCTCCCGGATCGGATTTTCTGCTGATCCGGGAGGTCTCGCACAGTGGAAGAAGGCGTCTGTACTACGAAGCCAGGGAGCGGCTGAACAGTTCATCGCCGGCTCGCATCTCAAAACCGATGAGCGCGCCGCTCTCTTTCGACTGATTCATCAGCGCAGTCATCACGCGCTGTCCCAGACTCTCCGATCCGTCGTAGACACACAGGATATCGCGGAAACGAAGGTACTCCATCCACGCCGCGCGCAGGCACTCCACCGCCAGCCCCTCGGCGCCACGCTGGAAATAGGCATCGGCCAGCCAGAGATTCGTCTCGATGCTCTCATAGACGGCTCCCAGCGTGCAGTCCTCTTCCATCTCGACGATCTCTTCGCAGTTCAGTTCCATGGCCTCTTGCATCGTTTCCGCTCCTTTTTTACTGAAATGATTTGCAGGGAAACCGGCGTAAAAGAACGTATCTTTTACCGTAAATTTGTATCCTGCTTCACCTTCTATGCGCTCACTCGGAGATGCCGTACAAAAGCGGAAATCCGAGATAGATTTTTTTATCGAACTTTTTTCGTCGAAGTCTTTCCGACTCGCCAGGGCTGTGGCGAGTGGGTAGATGAGGTTGATCCGGAGATTAGAATTGTCACCGCCCGATCTCAGACCGTTAAAGCGGGATTACACCCGCGAATCCGTTGTAGTTCAAGACATCCTTCATCTGAGTAGTCTTCTGGAGAGCGAGTTCTGGCGGCGGATGACCATACAGGACTATCAGGATCCGAACTGTCCGCGCCTGGAGAGCATGGTCTACTTTATACGTCTCTTCTGGTCGCGCAACAATCAGGAAGCCGCCTGGCGAATGGTCGAGAAACTGACCAAACGCGTCACGCGCACGATTATGCGGTACCTGAATGGCATCTATGACTCCTCATGGGATCAGCGCGAAGAGCTACTGGATGATCTGATCCATCAGCTCTATGCAGAGTGGCTGAGTCTGGATGAATCGCATGAGTTCTGGGAAGTGCGTTTCGGGTTCTGTCTCAAACGCAAGCTGAAAGATGTGTCGGAGAGATATGAACGGGACAGATCAAAAAAGCTGCCTCTCTACTCCTCGAAGGATGAGGAGCGTGAAGACCCGATAACCAGCCTCCCCGATCCCGGTCCCGATCCTGTGAGCAAGGTGATGGTGGTTGAGGCGCTGGCAAGTCTTTCGGATCCGTATCGCACAACCATCTTCCTGTATGTATTAGAGGGGTGGACGGAAGAGGAGATCGCGCGGTATTTCGGAAAAACCTCCCGTACAGTTCGAAACTATCTGATGCGTGCGAAGGCGCATCTCAAAGAGTGGTACAGTGAGAGGATGGGGTTAGAATAATGGACGACATTAACATGATACTTTCCGCCTACAGCGACGCCGCCGCCAGACCCGGAGGCACGCGCCTGGAAGAGTGGGTGCGAAGATATCCGCAGCATGAGCGCGCGCTGGTGCAGTTTGCGCTGTGCAACTTCCTGTTTGAGCAGGGAGGGACTGCGGCGGAAGCGACCCCGGCGCAGGAGACTCTGTTTCTGGAGCGCGCTGCGATGATCCGGCGGAAAATGATGCGGAGCATGACTCCTCCGGCTCCCGCTCGCCTGCGCAGTCTGGTGGATGCCGCGAAGGAGCGCGGACTCTCCGTTCCCGCGCTGGCGGAACGTTTGCGTCTGACGCCGCTGGAGATCGTGAAGCTCAACCAGCGCCTTATTCGCGCCGCCACCATTCCGAATGCGCTGGTGCGTCAGCTTGCGTCGCTTCTCGAACGCTCCCGGGAGGAGGTAGCGGACTACCTGAGCCTTCCGCCGACGTTGTCGGCACAGGCAAGCTATCGCGCCGACAGGACGCCGCGCGCGCAGGAGCCGCAGGACTTTCGCGACGCCCTGAAGGACAATCCCAATCTTTCGGAGGAGCAGCGCGCCTACTGGCTGGCGGAGGATACGCAGAACGATCGGGAGGGGTAGTATTTGACGGATTGGGACATCATTCGGAGGGTTGCGCGAGAACGACGCGCCGAGGTCGCTTCTGACCCCGAATCCCTTCTTCACGCCGACAGACTGCTCCAGCGCGCCATCGAACGCGCCGGATTGTGGCATACACCGGTTCCTACCGGCGATCCCGCCCTCTCCGGCGCGTTTGCGCTCCTCGACCGTACCGTTTTCGGCATCCTCTACGATGCCGGCCTCTCTCCCGAAAAACGCCGTTTCTTTCTGGCGCATGAACTGGCGCACTGGTTTCTGCATGATGAGCCGCTGGAGGCGGATCGCGAAGACATTGCCGATGACCCTCTGACGGAACCGCTTCCCTACAGTCAGGGGATGGTCAGCGGCTACAGTCCGGCGCAGCGTCGCGAGGTGGAAGCCAACATCTTCGCGGCGGAGTTTCTGCTTCCCTGCCCTGCGTTATACGCCGCCTTCCGCAATCGAAAGACGGTGTCGGAGATCGCAGCGCAGGTCGGCCTGTCGGAAAAAGCCGTCCTCAATCAGATGGCGGAGGCGCTTCTCAGTCCCGGAAACTGGTCGCTGACCGCATCGGATTCCGATGCGGCTGCTTCCGAAACACCGCCTTCAGACCCCGATACGCCCCCGACTCTCGCCCTCGACAGCAGCCAGCGCGAAGCGGCGGAGGTTGCCGAAGGTCCGACGCTGGTAACCGCCGGCCCCGGAACCGGCAAGACCCGCACGCTGGTCGCCCGGATTCTCTTCCTATTGCGACAGGGCGTTCCTCCAGAGCGAATTCTCGCGCTTACCTTTTCCAATAAGGCGACCAACGAGATGCGCGAACGCCTGGAGGCGATCGTGCCGGAGGCAGCGCGCCGAATCTGGATCGGAACCTTTCACGCCTTCGGACTGGAGCTTCTTCGCCGATACTGGGATCGGCTGGGAGAAGCTTCCGCCACGCCAACGCTGCTGACCCCGCTGGATGCCATCACGCTGCTGGAGCGAAATCTGGCACGGCTGAACCTGCGTGAATACGAGTACCTGCATAATCCCGCCTACGCCTTTCCGGACATCCTGAGCGCGATCTCACGGGCAAAAGATGAACTGGCGACCCCCGAACGCTACGCGCTGCAGGCGGAGCAGATGGCGCACGATGCCAGAGATGAGCGGTCTTTGCGCGAGGCGGCGAAGGCGCGGGAGGTGGCGTATGTCTACCGGGTCTGGCAGGAGATTCTGCGCGAAAATGGACTGCTGGACTTCGGTGACCTGATCGCCCGGTGTGTAACGCTTCTCAGTGAGCACGAAGATATACGCGAGGAGGTGCAGCGGCAGTATATTCATATTCTGGTGGACGAGTATCAGGACATCAATCGCGCCAGCGCCGTACTGGTGAAGCTCCTTGCAGGAGAGGGAAAGGGGTTGTGGGCGGTCGGAGATCTGCGGCAGGCGATCTATCGGTTTCGGGGAGCCTCCCCTGCCAATGTCGCCAACTTCGAGCAGGACTACCCGACCGGAAAGCGGTTGTCCCTGGGGGTAAACTACCGCTCTCGCGAAAAGCTCGTGCGGCTGTTCAAAGCTGCCGGAACCCGTATGGGCGCGGTGATGGACACCCCGGACTGGCAGGCGTTTCGCGCCGGTTCCGGGCAGAACATCCTGATCGCGGAGGCGGAGAGCGATGAGGCGCAAGCGGATGAGATCGCCCGCCTGATTCGCCGTTTCAGCCGGGACGGTTTTGCTCTGCGCGATCAGGCGATTCTGTGCCGGACTAACGCGCAGGCGGAGTCGCTGGCGATAGCGATGGAGCGGCGCGACGTTCCCACGCTGTTTCTGGGGAGCCTGTTCGACCGACCGGAGGTGCGCGATATGCTGTCGCTGCTGTCTCTGCTCTATGAAGGCAGTCCCTCCAGTCTGATGCGCGTGGCGGTCATTCCGGAGTACAGGGCATCCACCGAAGAGGTGACGGCGGTGCTGGCGCGTTCGCAGGCGGAGGATGTCTCTCTGCTGGAGGCTTCCGCGCACTTTCCCGCACTGACCGGGCTGGCGCGGCTTCGCCGTCATCTTCAGGCAACGCGCGCGCAGGATGCCTACACCTTCTTTGCGCGTTATCTCTTCGGAGAAGCGGACTACCTGCGCCGTCGTATGGACGGGCGGGATGTGGGCAGCCTGCGCAGCCGTCTCGCCCTCTATCAGCTTCTTCTGCTGGCGCGCGCCTTCGCCTCTTCAGAACTGCAAAACGACCGGCGCGATGATCCCGATTACTCTTCGCATCGCGCTTTTCTGGCGTATGTGCGGCGCATGGTCTCCATCGGGGAAGACTCCCGGATACGTCTGCCCGCCTCCGCCGAAGAGATAGAGGCGGTGCGCCTGATGACGATCCATGCCGCCAAAGGGCTGGAGTTTCCGATTGTCTTCCTGCCCAATCTCTCGGAAGGGATGTTTCCCGCGCGAAAACCGGGCGCGAAGGTGAAGCTGCCTCCGGGATTGAGCGATGCCGACAGCGGGATGTCCCATGGAGACAGCAGCGAGGATGAATGTCTCTTTTTCGTCGCGCTTACCCGCGCCCGCGATCACCTGATACTGTCGCATCCGAAGCTGGCGGGCGGTCGTCATCGCAATCCGTCTCCGTTGCTGGCGATGGTGGAGGGGGAACTCGATGCCTGCGGCGCGCAGCGAGAAACCTGGGAGAGCCATGAGCGCAAAGAACCGGTGGAGACTCACGATGCAGCCCCGGTTCCCGATCAAAAGCCTCCTGAAACCTCGGCGGCGACGGAGAGAGCGTATACGCTTCAGGAGGTGGAGCAGTATATCCGCTGCCCGCGTCAGTTCTACTATGACCGCGTGTTGAATCTGCGCGGATCCGCCCCGAAAACCTCCTACGGCGCGGTGATGCGCTGCGTCTGGTCGGCTCTTAGCTGGATACAGGAGGAGCGGAGGCAGGGCAGAGAGGTGACGACGGAGGCTGGGATACAAAGGCTGGAGATACTTTGGGAGGAGATGGAGATCCTGGAGAGCGCGCTGCTGCCTCAGCTTCGCTCATTCGCGGAGCAGGTTGTAACTCATGCCTGCCGGGTCGCGTCCGAAAGACGTGCGGGAGAGACGCAGGAACTGGAGGTCGAACTGCCGCAGGGGCGCATTCGCGTGTTTGTTGACTATGTGGAGGAGCGGGAGGACGGCACGCTGGTGGTGGAGAGGCAGCATCCCCGCCGTCCGGCGGATGATGATCATACTTCGCCGCAGATTGCCCTGATTCGCGAGGGGATTCGCCAGAAGAAGGGAAAGTCCGCCTCTATCGAGATGCAGTTGCGGTATCTGACCACCGGGGAGACTCGCGCCGTTAAGGAGCAGCCGCGCTGGGAGCCAGATCGCGTGGCGAAATACAACACGGCGCTGCAGGGCATCCGGGACGGCAATTTTACGGCGCGTCCCTCGCAGGAGCAGTGCCCCCTCTGTCCCTTCTTCTTCCTCTGCCCCGTATAATAGGAAACAAAAGAGCGAGCCGGAAAGCTCGCTCTTTCAGATGAATCATCAGAACGTCTACAGATTCGGATTGATCGCGCTCCACTGTTCCAGCGGAGGCAGAATCCCGGCCGCGATCACCTCATCGCGCAGCTTACACAGATGGGCGTAGCTTTCCTGAAGCGCTGCCATATCCTCCGCATCGCCCTCCGGCACGCTGCCGACCAGTCCATCCGCTGTAAACTGCGTATCCGCCGCCATCATCACCTTCGCATAGGGACCCTCGTTGAAATAGCATCCGCAGGGCCAGGGGTAGCCGCTTCCCGCAATGCGACCGCGCAGCATCTCAACGCTCTGGTGGGAGGGCGACTGGAAGGAGGAGCGTCCGCGCAGTTTGATGATTCGCGCTCCGCCGGTGCGAACATGCTCCTGAATGGCGCTCCACTCCTCCGCGCTCATTCCCCTGCCGCCGACCGTTGCGCCCGCCAGAATCGCGGTGAGTTTGACTCCTTTCACGGAGATGCCGCCTTTAAAAACAGCCATCTTCTCGCCATGCCCGCCATAGGTGGCGCATCCGGTGACCTCATCCTGCAGCGCGCCAAAATGCTGCGCCAGTCTGGTCTGAAGGCGCGTGCTGTCAAGAGCCGCCAGCGTGGTGACGAAACCGGGTTTGAGACCGCTGTAGATCATGGTGGTCAAGCCGGTGATGTCCGCCGGATTAAAGATGATGATGACCATCTCCGCGCCGGGGGCATACTGGCGGATACTTTCGCCCAACCCTCTGGCGATCTCGCAGTTGCCTCGCAGCAGGTCTTCGCGAGTCATGCCCTCTTTTCGGGGAGCGCCTCCGGACGAAATAATGTAGGTCGCGCCTTCCAGCGCTTTCGCCACATCCGAAGTCCAGGTTACATTGGCGCCTGGAAAGGCGCAGTGGTATATCTCTTCGGCGGCTCCCTCCAGACCCGCCTCGAACGGATCGTACATGGCGATGTTGTTCGCCACACCGGTGGAGAGCAGGTCCTGAACGAGATTTGATCCAATCGCGCCCGCCGCGCCCATCACCGCAACCTTCTTGTCGGTTAAGTACATGCGTGATTCTCCAGAGTGTATTAAGTTATCCTGAGAAGTAGAGAGGAGAGCAGAAAGCCTCTCTACCCCTGACAGGCTGCTAAACTTCCAGCGCCTTCCTGACGAGTCCGGGAATGTCGTGCGTGGTATCAGCGACGGCGACCCCCGCCGCTCGCAGCGCATCCACCTTTGCCTGCGGCGTTCCGGTCTTGCCGCTGATGATCGCGCCCGCATGCCCCATGCGTTTACCGGGGGGAGCCGTGCGACCGCTGATAAAACCGACGACCGGCTTGGTCATCGTGGTCTTGATATATTCCGCGGCGATCTCTTCATCAGAACCGCCGATCTCTCCCACAAAAACCACCGCCTTTGTCGCCGGGTCCGCCTCGAACAGGGGCAGTACATCAAGAAAGGTTGTGCCGATGATCGGGTCGCCGCCGATGCCGACACAGGTTGTCTGTCCCAGTCCGGCGCGAGTCAATTCGTCCACGATCTCATAGGTAAGCGTCCCGGAGCGCGATACCATGCCAACCGGTCCGGGAGTGAATATATCCCCCGGCATAATGCCCATCTTGCACTGCCCCGGAGAGATCAGACCGGGGCAGTTGGGACCGATCAGGCGCGCTTTGCCCATCTTGACGATCCGCACCGCTTCGATCATATCGCGAGTCGGAACGCCCTCCGTTATGGCAACAATGACACTGAGACCTGCCTCGTTCGCCTCCAGCACCGAGTCGGCGGTGTTGAACTTCGCCGGCACAAAGATGATGGATGCATTCGCGCCGGTGGCGGCGACTGCATCCTTTACGGTGTTGAAGATTGGAATGCCGAACGCATCTTTCGTGCCGCCTTTGCCGGGAGTGACTCCCGCCACTATCTGTGTCCCATACGCGAGCATCTGACCGGTGTGAAAGGAGCCTTCGCGTCCGGTGATGCCCTGGACGACCACTTTTGTGTTTTTGTCAATGAGGATACTCATGTCGCAGTTCCTTTTATGGACTTCCTGAATAAAATTATACCCTTCACCTTACACAGGGTTGTTTCGGGCGGATGAAACCGCGGCAACAACGAATAGGCGCAGGAGAGAGGCGGTCGGAGTTGGCGGGATCATTTTCACAGGAACAGGGGTCGAAGGGAACGCGCTTCGGATTTACTGTCGGACAGGCGATGTTAATATTAAAAAATATATTAACTTTTAGCGTATGTAATTACTATGATTACACTTGACAAATGGTTTTCGGTGTGTTATTCTTATAGTAAACATATCAACATGCGTTCATGTATCGCATCTCTTCCCTATCCCATTTCAGGATGATGAAGCATGTGTGTTATCGAGACCTTCGATAGCGGTTCGCTGCCCGTCTACGATCCCGAACAGGTGCGGCAGGTGAAATCAAGGATGACCGATGAGGTCACGGCGCAGAGGCTGGCAGAGACGTTCGGCGCGCTGGCGGATGCCACGCGCCTGCGGATTATTGAGGCGTTATCTCATGCTGAACTGTGCGTATATGATCTCTGCGCGGCGCTCAATCTATCGCAGTCCTGCGCCTCCCATCACTTGCGAACGCTACGTATTCTTCGACTGGTCGCCAGCCGAAGAGAGGGAAAGCGCATCTACTACAGCCTCGATGATGAGCATATCCGCCGGTTGTTTGCGCAGGGGCTGGAGCATGTTCGGGAGGCGCGATAGATGGAAGCCCAGGTTCCGCATACGCTTATACTTCCGATTCGTCTTCCTTCCGGTCCGGAGTGCGAGCGCTGTATCGCGCGGCTGCAGTCGGAACTGGGTCGTATCAAGGGAGTGACCGGAGCCGCCGTCAATAATTCGCGCTCCTCCATTCAGGTCGAGTATGACCCCAACGTGGTGACACTCTCCCGCATCGAGATGGAGGCGGAGCGAATCGGCGCCAGCATCGCATCGCGCATAGATCATCAGACCTTTGAACTGCGAAATCTGGACTGTCCCGACTGCTCCGCCAGTATCGAGCGCGCTGTCAATCAACTACCGGGCGTTCTCTGGGCATCCTCCAATTTCGCCGCCGCGCAGATTCATGTGGAGTATGAGCGCGGCAAGGTGACGCAGAGGCAGATCGGGGAGGTGATCGAGGCGCACAATGTACGCGCCTGCCCGCTCCTTCCTTCTGATGAGACGCGCCGCGAACCGACACTGCCGCCTTCTCGCTGGCAGAACTGGATGGAGAGGTATCATCGTCATCTCTATACGGGAACCTGCCTGTTGTTGACCATCGCCGCGATCGCTCTCAACGCCGGCTCTTATGCCGCCTTCACGCCTGTGTTGTATGCCGTCGCCATCCTCGCGGGAGGATCCGGGACGGCTCGCGCGGCGGCCTTTGCCCTGCGAAGGCGTCAGATGGATATGAACGTGCTGATGACGCTGGCGGTCATCGGCGCGATGGCGCTGGGCGACTGGTTTGAAGCGGCGACGGTGGTCGTTCTGTTCAATATCGGCAATCTTCTGCAGGCGGGGGCGATGGATCGAACGCGCCGTTCGATCCGCTCGCTGATGCAGTTAAGTCCGAAAACGGCGCGGGTGCGTCGCGGACGCGGCGAGTTCGATGTTCCGGTCGAGCAGGTTCGTCCGGAAGAGACGATTATCGTGCGCCCGGGAGAACGCATTCCGATGGATGGAGAGATCACCGCTGGAACCTCCGCCATCAATGAATCGCCGATCACAGGAGAAAGCCTGCCTGCAGAGCGCACGACCGGAGAGAAAGTCTTTGCCGGAACGCTGAACGGACCCGGCGTGCTGGAGGTGCGCGTCACCCACTCCTACCGGGACACGACCCTGACGCGAATCATTCATCGGGTGGAGGAGGCGCAGGCGCAGCGCGCTCCCGCGCAGCAGTTTATTGATCGTTTCGCCTCCGTCTACACCCCCATTGTGGTTGCGCTGGCAGCGGCAATTGCCATTCTACCGCCGCTTATCATTCTGGGCTGGAGCTACTGGCAGGGAGCGACCATGCTGCCCTGGGTCTGGCACGAGTGGTTTCATCGCGCCCTGTCGCTTCTGATTATCGCCTGTCCCTGCGCCCTGATTATCTCGACGCCGGTGGCGATCGTTACCGCCATCGGGAGCGCCTCCCGCAATGGAATTCTAATTAAAGGGGGAGCCTATCTGGAGGAGGTCGGCAATCTGCGCGCTCTGCTGTATGACAAGACGGGAACCCTCACCCACGGGAAGTTCGCAGTGGAGGATATCTTGCCATTGAACGGCGAATCCTGCCGGGATATGCTGCGACTGGCTGCCGCAATCGAGGCGCGTTCTGAACATCCGCTGGCATCTGCGTTCACCGAGGCGGTTGCCGTGCAGGATCGCGATTCTCTGCCTGCCGTTTCCGAATTCAAGGCGTTTCCCGGACAGGGGGCGCGCGCGCGGGTGGATGGCGATATCTACTACGTCGGCAACATCGCTCTTCTGGCGAACCACAACATTCCTTTGAACGGCGCGCGGGGCGTGCTGGAGCGCGTAGAGGCTCTCGGTAAGACGGCAATTCTGATCGCCGACTCACAGCAGCCTCTGGCGATTGTAGTGCTGTCGGATCAGCCGCGCAGCGACATGCAGGCGACGGTTCACGCACTGGAGAGGCTGGGCATCGTCTATCAGGCGATGCTGACCGGCGACAACGCCCATGTGGCGCGATCTGTGGCGGGATCGGTCGGAATTAAACACTTCAAAGCGCAGCTACTGCCCGATCAGAAGTTGAATCTGGTGCGCGAATATCAACGGCAGTACGGACCGGTGGGGATGGTGGGGGACGGCATCAACGACGCGCCTGCGCTGGCAGCCTCCAATGTCGGCATCGTGATGGGAGCCGCCGGGAGCGATACCGCCATCGAGACGGCGGATGTCGCTCTGATGGGAGATGATCTGACCCGCCTGCCCTACCTGATCCGTCTGAGTCGCCGCACACGCGCCATCATCCGCCAGAACATCGCCTTCTCGCTGGTTACCAAAGCCCTTCTGGTGCTGGCAGCGGTCTTTATCAGCCTGCCGCTCTGGCTGGCGGTGATAGGCGATGTAGGCGTGTCGCTGCTGGTGACGCTCAACGCGCTGCGGCTTATCCGGGATTAGACTACGTTCGCCGATGTTACTTTGAACTTCCTCCGGGCGAATCCGTCCATTCACCTGACAGGTTAGCAAAATCCCGGAGGATTTCGCCATGAAACGCCGCGAATTTTTCTCTTCTGCTGCCCGATTCCTTGCCGGTTCGCTGTTGCTGCCCGAGGCTCTATATGCGGAGACCCTGCCATTCTCTTCCTCTGTTTCTGCCCTTCCTCCCTTCCCTCCCGCGCGAAAACCGAACATCATCGTGATTCTTGCCGATGACCTGGGGTACGGGAGCATTGGCGCGCAGGGATGCCGGGATATTCCCACGCCCCAGATAGATCAGATGGCGCGTGACGGGGTGCGATGTACCAGCGGTTACGTAACCTGTCCCGTCTGCAGTCCGACTCGCGCCGGACTGATGACCGGGCGTTATCAGCAGCGTTTCGGACATGAGACGAATCCCGGACCGGAGTCCTCTGCCGAATCGGATTTTGGTCTGCCGCGCTCCGAAACCATTCTGCCGGAGCGTATGAAGGCGCTGGGATATGCGACCGGAATGGTCGGGAAGTGGCACCTGGGCTATCAGCCTGAACTGCAGCCCTCCCGGCGCGGTTTCGATTCGTTTTATGGCTTTCTGGGAGGCGCGAACCCCTATCTGCCGACCGGCAGGCGCGGTCTGCGAATGCTGCGCGGGACGGAGCCGGTCAACGAGACGGAGTATCTGACGGAAGCCTTCACACGGGAGGCGGTCGGGTTTATGGAGCAGCATCGGCAGCAACCCTTCTTCCTCTATCTGGCGTTCAATGCGGTGCATAATCCCCTGCAGGCGTCACAGAAATATCTGTCCCGATTCAGCGACATCAAAGAGGAAAAGCGTCGCGTCTATGCGGCGATGCTCTCCGCGCTCGATGACGCGGTCGGAACGGTCATGGCGAAACTGCGTGAATGGAAGCTGGAGGAGGATACGCTGGTGTTCTTCCTCAGCGATAACGGCGGTCCTACCCCGCAGACAACCTCCAGCAACAGCCCCCTGCGCGGCTATAAAGGTCAGATGTGGGAGGGGGGGATTCGCGTACCCTTCATCGTTCAGTGGAAGAAGCGTCTGCCTGCCGGAAAAGTCTACACACGACCGGTGAGTAGTCTGGATATTCTTCCCACGGCGGTAGCAGCCGCCGGAGGAAGGCTTACAGCAGATTGGAAACTGGACGGCGTAGACCTGCTGCCCCACCTCTCCAGTCGGAAGTCGGGAGAGCCGCATAAGACGCTCTACTGGCGAATGGGGGAGAGGAGCGCGATTCGCGATGGCGACTGGAAACTGGTGACGGAACGGGGAGGCGCAGCTCCCGCGCTGTTCAATCTCTCAAACGACATCGGCGAGAAGAGCAATCTGGCGGAGAGGATGCCGGAGACGGTTCGGGAGTTGTCGGCGAAATGGGAGCGGTGGGCTTCCGAAATGAAGACCCCGACCTGGCGACGGCAGGGCGGTCGTCCGCGCGCGCGTCAGAACCGGCGACGCCAGCCTCAGACCGCGCCTCCGATGGCAGAGTAGATACTATTCGTATCAGGGAAGGCGATAACGCGCCAGGTTCCGAGCCTTTACGGTGACTGTCCATGAACCGACATCGTTATAGACAGAGAAGACGCCTCCTCCGCGATCCGTCTGACGCTGAACGCTTCGCAGTTCCAGGCGGTATTTCCCGGCAGCCAGTCCCCGCAGCGCGGCGACATTGTTGTGCGAATCGGCGTCGGAACCGAGGTGAAACTCCATCTTAATCCCGGAGAATAGGGTATTGCCCCGCGCATCCAGCGGAACAACCTGCACATTATACAGTCCCGGTGGACGGTTGATCTGTACCTGAAGGTCTCCCGAATTCAGCAGATCGCAGGCAAGCGTAACGCTTTTGATCTCCGATGCGCTCTTAAGCTCCACCAATCGCCAGGTCAGGAAGTTCTCGCCATACCGTGCATAGACAAGGTAGCGTCCCGGAGGCAGACTGGTATGCACGAAAGAGCTTCCCCGGCTCGGATCCCAGAATATCGCGCTGCGGCGGGGACGATAGGTGTCGCACCAGACCCGCGCGGTTGCGCCTCCGGTTGTCAGTCCCGCGAAACAGTGAACCTCTTCGCCTGTTTGGGAGCGCCCCACATATCCCGCCTGCAGTTTGTTCTCTCCAACGTTACGCAGCGTTATCACGCCGCGAATCTCCGCCGACCAACCCGTCGTCGCTATCGTCATCAGAAGTGAAAACAGAAGAAGTCTGGGCATATTGCTCTCTCGAAATCTGACTTTTTCGATATGTCACACACCCGCATTATTGGCGCATGGCAAACGATTTTTCTCTTTTCCTTTCTACACAATGAACCCTGCCGCCTTCTTCCGGCACTAACTCATCAGAAAGCGACAGAAACGCAGTTCCCTCCGGGAGTTCAACGGACGGGAGTGACTGAAAGGAGATGAGTTCCATGTTCTGGAATCGCATGGGTCTGGCGGCAATCCTGTCCGCCACTGTCGGCGGGGCGCTCTGGTTATTGATGAAACCGGCTGCCCCCGCGCAGGCTGCTGAAACTGGCAGCACTCCCGGACAACTGACCATTCTGGACAAGAACGGAAATGAGGCGGGAGTCTGTCCGTTGAAACAGACCGATGTGCAGGCGGATATCGCCGGGTATGTTTCGCGGGTGACCGTTCGCCAGCAGTTCACCAATCCGACCAGGACTCCTGTCGAGGCGGTCTATACCTTCCCGCTTCCTGCCGATGCCGCGGTGGACGATATGACCATGCAGATCGGTCGCCGCGTTATCAAGGGGCAGATCATGCGGAGGGAAGAGGCGCGGGTAGTCTATGAGACGGCGAAGCAGGAGGGAAAAGCCGCCGCGCTGCTCGATCAGGAGCGTCCCAATATCTTCACGCAGTCGGTCGCCAACATCATGCCGGGCGAGAACATAACCATCACCATCAGCTATGTCAATCTGCTTAAATATAACGAGGGTGTCTATGAGTTCTCGTTTCCGATGGTGGTCGGTCCGCGCTTTAACGCGCAGGGAGGCTATACGAAGCCAGGCGAGCGCGGCAGCCCTTCCCCCACAAAGCAGGTTCTGGACGATCCCGGCAATCGCTCTGTGGTCACCGATCCCGAAAAGATCACGCCTCCCATCACCCCGCCGGGCACGCGCGCCGGTCACAATATCTCTCTGACGGTCAATCTGGATGCCGGGATACCGCTGCAGAAGCTGGAATCGGCGCTGCATCCGGTTAATGTACAGCGTCGAGGTTCCAACCGCGCCGTTGTCCGGCTGCGTAATCGGCGCGAGATTCCCAATAAGGACTTCATTTTGCGCTATACGGCTGCCGGTTCGCAGATGCAGTCGGGAATGCTGGTCTACGGACCGGGAGGCAGCGCCAATGCGGGCGGCTACTTTACGCTGATACTGCAGCCCCCGATGGCTCCGACGAACGCCGACATCGCCCCGAAAGAGATGGTCTTTGTGCTGGATCAGACCGGTTCGCAGCAGGGCCTGCCGATCCAGAAGTCCAAAGAGACGATGCGCTACTGCATCCAGAACATGAATCCGGGCGACACCTTCCAGTTGATCGGGTTCAACACCGAGGTCTATCCCTGCTTCCCGCAGGCGGTTCCCAACACGCCGGAGAATGTGCAGAAGGCGTTAAAGTTTATCGAACCGCTGGAGGGATCGGGAGGCACAGACATTCTCAAGTCGGTTGACTACGCCCTGAAGATGCCGGACGATCCGAAGCGGCTGCGGATCATCTGCTATATGACCGATGGTTTCGTCGGTAACGATATGCAGATTATTAACTATATTCGCAAGAATCGGGGACGGGCGCGGATGTTCCCCTTCGGCATTGGCAACGGAGTGAACCGTTTTCTGATCGAGGGAATGGCGCGCGAGGGCATGGGAGCGGCGGAGATCGTGGATCTGAATATGCCCGGCGAGGCGGCTGCTTCGCGGTTCTACCGCCGGGTCTCTCAGCCGCTCCTGCTCAGCCCGGAGATAGACTGGAAAGGAATGCCGGTAGCCGATGTCTATCCGAAGGCCATTCCCGACGTTTTCAGCGCCGGTCCGATTATTGTGAAGGGACGCTATACCCGACCCGGCGCAGGGCGGATCACCGTGCGCGGAATGCTTCGCGGTCAGTGGTGGAGCCAGACCCTGGATGTGGTTTTCCCGGCGAATAAGAGCGACGGAAGCGCGATTGCCACGCTGTGGGCGCGTGAGAAGATCGAAGACCTTCAGTCACAGGACTGGCTGGGCGCGCAGACCGGAAATCCAAAACCGGAGATCACCGAGCAGATCATCGCTACCGCGCTGGAGTATCGGCTGATGAGCCAGTACACCTCGTTCGTGGCGGTAGAGCAGCGCGTCGTGAACGTTGGCGGCAAACAGCGTAAGATGGATGTGCCGGTCGAGATGACGGATGGCGTTTCGTATGCAGGCATCTTCGGGGAGGATAGACAGGCGCTTTCGCCCGGGAATGCGCCAGCGCGGAGGCAAAAGGCGCGGAGCCTGTACTACTACTCGAATAGCTCCATCGCCAGTCCTTCTGGCGGCATTGGCGGAGGCGGTAGGGGCGGCGGGTCGTATGGGTTTGGAGCGCCGGGAGCGCCTGCCAGCGCCGCGCCGATGAGGCGAACCAGGAAGGAAAAACCAGAGGAAGAGTCCTTGGACCGGAGGGATAGTCTGAAGGACGAGGCGGATGCGAAATCCGCGATGATTCAGTCGAAACTGGCTCCCGCGCTGCATAAGCTGACGGCAACGGTGGCAAGAGAGGGGAAGAATGGTTCTCTCAGTAAACCGGGATTCCCGACCGTAATCCGGGGGCGCGTCGAGGTGCAGGTCTGGGTTAACAAAATGCCTGCGGACGGGCTGAAGAAGCTGAAGGCGCTCGGTTTCGAACTGGTCACCACCGTGACCCCGAACCGGCTGCTGCTGGGAACGGCGGATGTCAAGAAGCTGGAGGCGATGGCGGAACTGGAGTTCGTATTACGCATCGAACCGCCTAAATTCAAATAGAATCCCGCATGAACAGCCCCCTTTCTCCGAGAGAAAGGGGGCTGTTTCCATCTACCAGAGAAAGAAACGGTTATCTGTGAAGGCAAGCGTGAAGCGAACCGCCCAGATCGCAAGCAGTATCGCCAGACCCGCCATCGTCAATCTGGGATGAATCATGAGTTCGCTGAAACGCTCCACCCTTTTGCGCGCAGGCGGACAGAGGGCATAGATCAGGGAGGCAGCTACCGCCACCGCGCATCCGGCGAACAGCAGTATCCCCATCGGGTGATAGCGGAAGGAGATGGCGAGATCGGCGTGCCAGAGCGAGATCAGGCTGCGCGTCATGCCACATCCGGGGCAGGGGAGGTGCAGAAAAGTGCGGAAGAAGCAGGGAGGTCCGTGAAGCTGCGAGTGCGCGAAGATATAGGTGGCAAGCAGCACACAGGCTCCGGTGAAGCCGAGAACATAGGTGGTCGGCGGGTTGAGCCGGTGCAGCAGACGCACAAACCAGGGCTGTTTCTGAAGGTAGTCAGTCTCGGGAACCGGTGGCTTCACGATGGACGGCTCTCTCCTCGCAGAAGGGCGATGATGTCAGGCGGCAGTGAGCGCGGCGCGCCTCCGGGAGCGACCACCAGATGAATGGTCTCGCCCTCCGCCAGCAGCGTATCTCCCCGCAGCGCCCGATAGACGAAGTGAATTCGGCGCGTGCGCACGGAGGCTGCGGCGGCTTCCAGAGTCAACTCATCGTCGTAGTATGCCGCCATCTTGTAGCGGCAGCGTATCTCGACCACCGGAAGCGTATAACCCAGTCTCTCCAGATCGCGGTACGGGTATCCCTGCTGTCGGCAGAACTCGGATCGCGCCGCCTCAAACCAGACAAGATAGCTGGCATGGTGGGCGACACCCATCTGATCCGTCTCGGCGTAACGTACCCGCACCTGCGTTCGCACTACTGGCGGCTTCTCCTCGCTCATCTCTCTTTCCCGCAGTTTTGTAGTCGCAGTATAGCATAGCGAAATCCCGTTATCAAGGGGAGGAGTACGGCGTCCTGTTCCCGAAAATGCTGATATTCTCTGTCAACCGGGGAGCGGTTATGGATCGTAAAGCGGCGCTGCAGCAAAGGCTGGAAGAGGCTTTTCGCGGCAGCCGTTACCACAGTTTTATGGCAAGCCTCAAAGGGGTGAGTGAGGAAGCTGCCCGTTGGACTCCTCCGCACTACCGAGGCTTTCCCCATATGACTGGCTCCATCCTGAATCTTGCCTTTCATACCGGGGGAGATAAGAGCGTTCTGATCAGCCACTCATTTGGCGATGCCTCCGTCTCCTGGGAACAGGTGACGGCGCGGTTTGAGTCGCTCGGAGGAGATCTGACGGCGGCGAAGAGGCTGGCGGAAGAGGGACATGCGAAAGTGCTGGAGACTCTGGCATCGCTGACCGATGCCGATCTGGATGCGGTTCGTCCCTACTATGGGGGCAAGAGGCTGACCGCGTATGAGGTCTTTACCATCATTACCGAGCATGATCTGTATCATGCGGGGCAGATTAACTATGTTCGCTGTCTCATCGAAGGGATAAAGCCATGAGAATCGCGGCGTTAGTGCTGGCTGCGGGGGATTCGCGTCGGATGGGGCGCAATAAACAGATGCTTCCCTATGGAGAGAGCACCGTGATTGAGACGATCCTCAGCGTTCTCCGGGAGTCGCCGGTTGACGGGGTGACAGTGGTGCTGGGGCGCAACTGGGAGGAGATATGGGGCGCGATTGACGGGCTGGACGTGGAGATGTTCGTCAACCCGCGACCGGAAAACGGGATGCTCTCTTCTGTGCAGTGGGGGCTGGCGCAGATGCGAGACGATCTGGACGGTTTCCTGATCGTTCTGGGCGACCAGCCGCAGATACGCGCCGAAACCGTCGCCGCGCTGACACAGGCGGCGGAGAAGCATCCGAAGAGCATCTTTCTGCCGACCTTTCAGGGCAGGCGCGGACATCCCGCGCTGTTTCGCGCCAGCCTGAAGAGGGCGATCCTCGACCTGCCCCTGACAATGGGACTGAACCGGCTTCTTGCGGACCATCCGGAGGAGATACTGGAGGTTCCTGTAGACAGCGACACCGTTCTGAAGGATATTGACACCCCCGAAGACTATCGCCGGGCGCTGGAAGAGGCGGAAGGAGCGCAGCAATGAAGAGCGTCAATGATCTGCCGGTCATTAAAGAGCTTCCAGACCCCTTTCAGAAGGGGGAAGGGGGAAGAATCGCGTCGTCGGAAGAGTGGGAGTCGCAGCGAGTCGCGCTTCAGGAGATGATCCTCCACTATCAATACGGTTCGCTTCCGCCCGTTCCCACCGAGGCATTTATCGGGAGGATGGAGAACCGCCGTCTCGATTCTCTGAACGCGGTCGAGCAGGAGATTCTGCTGATGACGGGAACGGAAGAGGCGATCTCCTTCTCGCTCACCCTGACCATTCCCGATGCAGACGCGCCGGTTCCGGCGATTATCTGCGGAGATCGCGGCTGGGGACGGATCGGGGCGGAGATCGTGACGGCGGTGATCCGAAGAGGTTACGCCCTGGCGGAGTTCCATCGGGAAGAGGTCGCTCCCGACGGACCGGAACAGCGGGGAGTCTATGCGGCATATCTCGACTATGATGGCGGAAGGCTGGCAGCGTGGGCATGGGGATTTCATCGGGTGTGCGACTATCTCCTGACACGACCGGAGATAGACCCGCAGCGCATCGCCGTAACGGGACACTCGCGGGGAGGAAAAGCCGCGCTGCTTGCCGGGGCGACTGATACGCGAATCGCGCTGACGGCTCCCAATAACTCTGGCTGCGGCGGAGCGGGCTGTTACCGGTTTATGGGTGCGCAGAGCGAGGATGCAGGCGCGATTGTCTCGCGATTTCCCTACTGGTTTCATCCGCGCTTTGCGGAGTTCATCGCGCAGATTGAACGTTTGCCGTTCGACCAACACACTTTGAAGGCGCTGGTTGCTCCGCGCGCGCTGCTCTCCACTGAAGCGCTGGGCGATCTCTGGGCAAATCCCTCCGGTACGCAGATCACGCATCTGGCGGCAAAAGAGGTCTACACGTTTCTGGGAGCCGAAAACCGAATCGGTATATGCTTTCGGGAAGGGGGACATGCGCACAATCTTCAGGACTGGTCTGCGCTTCTGGACTTCGCGGAGTGGCAGTTCAGAGGCGAGGTTGTGGCGCGTCGCTTCGACCGTCTGGCGTTTCCCGCCGACCGGAGCGGGTTCTCCTGGAGTGCGCCCGGTCTGGAATAGAGCGTATGCGGTCTCTATGGCGGGAAGGTATAGAGAAACGGGTCTCTCTTCGGTTCGATCCGGCTGTCGGCTAAAAGCGCGTGACCGCCGGGATCGAGCCGCAGGAAGCGCGGCGCGGCGCGGCTCTGCAGCAACACCTTCATCCGTGAACCGTCCAGTTCCACCTCTTCCTGAAGTTTCTGTCCGTCTTTCAGTTCCAGTTCGAGCGTCACAGTCACCCGATAGGGTTTGCCATCCTGCAGGATCTCCACCGTGATAAGATGTCTCCCCTCGCGCTCCTGATGGCTCACCGGACCGAAACGCACGACGGGAACGCCGGGACGATCCAGCCACTGACGGAAGAACCAGCCGTAGTCCAGTGAAGTCTGACGCTTTACGGCACGCTCAAAGTCGCTCCAGTCCGCCGCCTCTCCCGGCTTGTGCTCCTCGCGGAAACGCCGCATACACTCTATCAATGTCTTTTTCCCCAGCGCGTCCTCCAGCATTCCCAGCACGAGGGCGCCCTTCCCGTATCCCACGTCCGACTGCATCCCGTCTTCCGTGTCGAACGCGCGGGACAACGGATCGAGCCAGCGAGACAGAAGGTCGCTGCCATACAACGGGGCGGAGTGCATCCCGTTCAGGGGACGCTGCGGCTTTGTGGGATCTATCTGCCGGTTATACAGGTCCTCGCAGTAGACCGCGAACGACTCGTTCCACATGCTCCGGGTGTAGGTGTTCGGCACGATTCCGCCCCACCAGGTATGCGCCAGTTCATGGACGATGGTATCCGGTTCCAGCGCGCCGCGTCCGAAGATCGCAAAGGTGTAGGCTTCCAGCGCGCCGCCCATGCGTCCCCGCGTCTCAACCGCAGAGTAGTGGTCAAAGGGATATTTCCCGAAGCGATTTTCGAAGATCGTCATCGCCATCGCCAGGGTATCGAGCGCGGTTTCCGCCTTCCTCTCATCGAGGACGACGGAGGTCCCGGCGGAATTCACCGAGTACTGATAGACGGACAGCTTTCGTCCGCGCACGGTGCGGCTGGAGACCTTATATTCTCCGGCGATCAGCGAAAAAAAGCAGACGGGCATCACCATGCGAAACTGGCAGGTGACGCTTCCCTCCGATTCCGTTTTACGGATCAAATTTCCCTGTCCGATGACAGTCCAGGAGTTCGGAACGGTCACCGTCACCTGATGCCGCGCCGGGAGCCGCCCGATATGCGTATACCAGTAGCTGGTCAGCAGCAGTTCCTGCCGGGTAACGAAGTCATACGCATCATGCGTAACGCTCCCTTCGTAGATGATGGTCAGGGTGAACTGCTTCTCGCCAGGCGGAAGAATGGCGATCATGCCAGGCGTGTGACGGAAGGGGTAGGGTTTGCCGCGATAGGTGATGGCGGAGACCCGAAAATCGTCACTGAGACGCAGCAGGCAGAGGGTCGGTTTTGCGGCGATTCGTTCGATGGTAACGGTGTCGGTGATGCGGCAGGAGGAGGTCGGCAGGTCCGGCAAGACGGTCAGATCATGGCTGCGCACCCGGTAACCCAGCGTCTCATTCTCGCCGATCTCTCCTCCGAATCGCCAGCCGGAAGGAGTCTTCACCATGCGGTGAAAGTGGTCGTTGGTGCTCTCCAGGGAGTGGTAGCGCGAAAAGACCGCCAGATACTGCGGCTTCTGCCCGACGGCGACCGGCAGAGAGACCGCCTTCAGTTTCCAGTCGAATTGTCCGAGTTGGCTGGAACGCTGATGCCATGTCAGGTTTCGGGGAGCCGTCGCCAGCGCGCTCAGTGCTGCATGATCTCCCGATTTCAGATGCGGTCGCGCTTCTGCAAGCAGCGCGGAAAGGTCGGCGGGAATCGGCTGGGCGATGAGCGTTGTCGAAAGCAGCAGGCAGAAGAGAAGCGCGGGCAGAAGCGAAAGCCGGAACAGGAGATGTGAAATCTGAGGGAGCGGCATGGCGATCATGAAGTCCTTGACAGAGAGTAACGAGGCGCGCCGTGTGGCGGTAGTTTCGCGAATCGTCGCCGCTTCTCCTGCCTGAATTGCATTCTTCGCCTGCTCAGAAGGAGACATCCGCGCGTCTGTCGAAACCACTGTCAGGTTGAAGGAAGGAGGAGCGCGCCGGACTGGAATGAACGCTTCTCCCGGTGAAGGAGGATCACAACATGAGCATGAGTATACGTGTCCGGCTCAGTCTGATGATGCTGCTGCAGTATGCCATCTGGGGAGCATGGGCGCCTGTACTGAGCGGCTATCTCGGCAAGCCGGTGGCGGAAGGAGGGCTGGGCTTTCAGCCGGATCAACTGGGATGGATCTACAGTATGCTTCCGCTGGCCAGCATCGTAACTCCGTTCTTTGCCGGTCAGATTGCAGACCGCTATCTGGCGACGGAGCGATTCCTGGGGGCGCTGCACCTTCTGGGAGGCGGCGCGCTGATTTTGATGGCGTCTCAACAGCAGTATCTGCCGATGCTGATCTGGATGCTGGTCTTCTCGCTGTTCTACGCGCCGACGCTCGCGCTGACCAACTCGCTGGCATTCAGCCATATGGACAACTCGGAGAAGGAGTTCGGCGGTATTCGCGTCTGGGGCACCATCGGATGGATCGTCTCCGGTCTGCTGTTAACCCTGTTCCGCACACAGTTCCCGACTCTGACCCCGAAAGGAATGAGCGACAGCCTTCTGCTGGCGGGCATTATGGCGCTGATCCTCGGCGTTCTGAGTTTCGGGCTTCCTCACACGCCGCCGAAGCGGGAGGGCGTGAATCCCTGGGCGTTCCTGGATGCGCTGAAGTTGATGAAGGATCGAAACTTCCTGATCTTCATCCTGGTCTCGTTTGTGGTGGCGACGGAACTTCAGTTCTACTATGTTCTGACGGCTCCCTTCCTGGAGAAGGGAATGGGCGTACCCGGGCAGAGCGTTCCGGCCTGGATGACTCTGGGGCAGATTGCGGAGATCGTCGTGATGGCGGCGCTGCTTCCCGCCCTGCTGCCGAAAATGGGCTTGCGGAAGACGATGGTGGTCGGGATAATCGCCTGGCCTGTCCGTTACGTGATTTTTGCGCTCGGAGCGGGAATGCCGGAGTTGAAGTGGCTGGTGATCGCCTCGCTGACGCTGCACGGTTTCTGCTACGTCTTCTTCTTCACGGTCGGTTTCATCTATGTGGATCGAGTGGCGTCGGCAGACATACGCGCCTCCGCACAGAACCTGATCGCGCTGGTGGTGCTGGGCATCGGCAGCTACGTGGGAAGCCTCTTCACCGGCTGGGTCGGCAGCTTCTTCACCGATGCGGCGACCAACGTCACCAACTGGAGAAATGTCTTCCTGGTTCCCGTCGTTCTGACGGTTCTGTGCGCCTTCGTCTTCCCCCTGTTGTTCCGTGAAAATGCCGCGCAGAGTGCTTCGGCGACAGCCCCATCGCATTAGAATAGCAACAGGGCAGCCTCGTCAGAAGGCTGCCCTGTTTGTATCGTTTACGCATCCGTTCAACGCGAGCAAAGCCGACGATAGCCCAGCGTCAAAGCTGCCCCGAAACCGCCGCACAACAGCAGCGCCCATCCGCCCGGCTCCGGCACGATCCCGCCTCCGCCCCCCTGCGAAAATCGGGCGATAAACGCGGCATCGCCTCCCGATGCCAGCCAGTTGGTTGTCCAGCGATCCTGCCGCACGCGGTCAAACTGCTCCCCGTTATTCAGGAAGACGAACGCCCCGCCGATATAAGAATCGGTCGTCAATCCCGCCATTGCGGTATTGTCTTCCAGTCCGTCAAACAGGTTCGAACAGTTGATGAAGGCGACATACTGCATCCCGGAGATCAGATTCAAGCTGCCGGTCAGAATAGTGTAGCTTTTCATGACGCCGCGCTCGGAGGTGGTGAGAGGATCGGAGGCAAAAAGTACTGGACCCGAAGCGCGCAGATTGGTCGGATCCCACGCCATCACGAAGAACTGGAAGGGCGAGGGAGCCGGGTCGTCTTGCCGCAGCAGGAAGGTAAAACTGTTTAACACGTTGTCCGTTTCGGGAACGGTAAAGGTCTGTCCATAGGTGGCGGTATTGGGTTCGCCAAACCAGGTGATGACCGAGAAGCGATCCCAAAAAGGGGTGGTATCAATGGTCGTCTGCGCCTTTACCGGGGTGCTGACAAACAGTCCGATCCCTCCCAGCAGGATCAGCAGCGAACTCACTTTTACAGTGAGCCTGGGCATGAGTATTCTCCTTCAGCGCGTTAAGGAATCGGGGGCTGATTCATCTACCATCTACTGAGTGTCCGACTGCTTTTGCTCCACCAGGCAAATAGTCCGGTCGGGGTAACCAGACGGGCAGTACTGAATTGATCACCTGCAAATATTGTGCCAAATCCCTTTCCCTGACAGAATAAATACGCTGTTTGCACGTTAGATTGTTCTGTTGGATTGATGCTCACTTCTGACCGGAAGGTTCGCGTCTATGCTACAATATCTTTCAATGCGAAAACGAGGTGATCGCGAGTGAGCGTGTTCGATGGGAAGCGGCTTCCGCTCTCCACCTTCAAGCTGGATGTGGAGCGGATGCGAAGAGGCTGGTACTCGGACAAGTATTTCAATAACATCGTGACGCTGCTGGCGGGACTGGCGGAGCGCGGTTATCGTTTCGGGGGGAAGAACCCGGATCTATCCGATATCGGCTTGGATCTGGCAAATATTGACACCGGCAATCTGGCGGTGGAGATGCAGTGGTTTACGCGCCGCAAGCCGATGTCCGTCGTTGCCGGAGTGGATAAGTCGCTGGCGATGCTTCAGACATGCACCGGCTATTTCGATGAATCCGGATACTGGCGCGACACCTTCGATCAACTGGAGACGCTGGCAGTGCATGACGGGGTGGTGGTTCGTTATAACGGCGATCCCCGCGAGGTGCAGCCGGTTATCAGAGTGCGCGGGCGTTATCGCGACTTTGCCTCGCTGGAGACTCCCACTCTGGGCGCGCTGACACGGGGAACCCGTATCGCCACGAATGTCTATCATGTGCTGGAAGCCGCCAATGGCAAAGACGTTCTCTTCTTTCCGGCGCGATTCGACGCTCATGAAATTCAGGCGATGGACGGCTACGCCTATCAGATTGCGGTGCAGCGTTATAACGCCGTACACAGACGCGACAACCGCGCCCATGTCTCGACCGATGAGCAGGGCGAATGGTGGGGAGGAGCCGGAGGCGGCACGGTTGCCCACGCCGCCATCGCCTGTTTCCTGGGAGATACGCCAGAGGCGATGATGGCTTTCTCCGCCATTCTGCCCGCTTCTGTTCCCCGTATCGCGCTGGTGGACTTCAATAACGACTGTGTTGGAACGTCGCTGGCGGTAATGGAGCGGATGTTCGCCCGTTACCGCGACCTGATGGATGCCGGGCAGGAAGAGGAGGCGGCGAAGTATGTGCTGTTCGGCGTGCGCCCCGACACCAGCGGTAATATGCGCGATGTGAGCGTGGAGCTTCTGGGCGATCCGCGACTGGACAATGGCGTAAACCCGCGCCTCTGCTTCCAGTTGCGCGCCGCGCTGGACAGCGCATTCGAACGATGGGAACTGCCGCAGAGGTGGGTGGATCGCGCGCGGCAGTGGTGCCGGAACGTCCGGCTGACCGTGACAGGCGGTTTCAACGCCGAGCGAATCCGTCAGTTTGAGGCGATGGGCGTGCCGGTGGATGTCTACGGTGTCGGCTCTTCGCTCTTTTCCAACTGCTCCACCTGTGGAACCAATAACGACTTTACCGCCGATATTGTCCGGGCGCGCATCGAAGGAGAGTGGTACGATGTGGCGAAGATCGGACGACGCGCCTGCGACAACCCGGAACTGGAGAAGGTGAATGCCCTGCCGGACTGAAGGGCTGCCTGGATATGGAGGACACTCTCTTGACGTACAATTTTGCGGATACTCCCTTCTGGATTTGGGTCGGCTTTGCGATTATCCTGGCGCATACCGCCGCCCTGCTGGGCTGGTATGCGTTTCAGGCGATCCGCATTCCGAAGCCGATAAAGACGGTTGATCTGGGCAATACTCTGGTGGAACTGTGGGTTCCCAACCGGAAACTGCGGGTCCAGGAGAACAAGATTCCCTGCACCGCCGGCGCGATTATCGTGCCGGTTGCGCCGGATCTGAAGATGGTGGCGGGCATCGCGAAATGGGTGCGCGACTCGACCGCGAACGCCATTCAGGAAGAGGCGCTGGAGGTCGCGCCGATGGAGCCGGGTAACGCTTTTTCCGGCTCTGGAGGGCGTTATCGCTTCGGGACGGCGATCCTGGCGGTCGTGATGGACGATCAGAAGCGAACCTCGCATGACTGGATTGTTCAGGGGGTCGTCAACGGACTGGAGCAGGCGCGACTGAAAGAGGCGGATACCTGTTTCGTTCCCGATATGACGGACGATCTGCTTCAACAGCCGAAGAGCATCACGCCGGAACAGCGAAGACAGACCTGCGAACCGGTGGCGCGCGCGATTGTAGACGGTATCCTCGCCGGGAGCGGCAAGGTGCAGGTTGTTCGCATCTGGCTGAGAACCGCCGGAACCGAAGACATCTGGCTGGGAGAGATGAAACGGCTCGAGGCGCAGGCGAACGCTCCCTCAAATGCGGCGTTAGCCGCTACTTCGTGACCACGAACCGATCCAACTCCTTCCCCATCCCGGAAATCTGCCGTGCCGTGAGGGTTTTCCCGTTGATTTCCACCAGCGTAAAGGAGTGGGTCTCCGCATGGTAAAAGCGGGTGAACTCCTGCCATGACGCAGGATTGTCCTGCTGCTCCCGATTATACAGCCCGGCGCCTCCCGCCCCGGAGATGATATAGATCACCCCCTGCGGTTTCGTCCGCGTTACGCCGTCATAACGCCTGTCCAGCGTCCATGCGCCTCTCACCTCGCCCCGGGCGCGTATGAGTCTTCCCTGTGCATCGCGCAGAGCGGGGAAGCGCAGCGGATAGGTGCGCTGATAGTTATGCACATGTCCGCAGAAGACGAGGTCCACGCCCCCCTGCTCCAGCGTCTCCGATAATTGACGCATCCACTGATCTCCAAAATGCCTCTTGGAGGAGTTAAATCCGGGATGATGAAAGACGACGAACCGCCACGTCGCATCCCTGGCGGAAGCTAACTGTTGCTGAATCCACTCCCGCTGAGAGGCGTCTGTCCAGTCCCGATAAGGGTTAGAGTCTATCGCCAGCCAGAAAGAGTTGCCGTAGCGGAAGGAGAAGTTTGCCATTCGCGGGTAGTTCGCTCCAGCGGCGTTCAAAAAAGCCCCTTTATCCATCTCTGAACCGGCGATAGCGGGAAGCGCAGGCGCGCCGGGCTGCTGGGCGGGACCGTTCAGGGGCTGCGCCCAGTAGAGGAAATAGGCGAGACCATCGGGATGGCGGCGCAGGTTGGTTGCATAGACATCATGGTTGCCCGGGACGGCGAAAAAGACTGTAGAGCGCATGAGCGGCGCGCCGAGACGGACGGAAGCGCGGTCTGCATTGTAGTAGGGGAAGAAGTTTTCGCGATACTCGGTAATCCGTCCGCGATCATAGACCATATCGCCGGGTATAACGGCGAAGTTTGGCTGCGTCTGATAGACCCGATAGGCGACCGCAGCCTGCCCGCGCCCGCCCGCGCCGCAGTCGCCGAAGACTGCAAAGCGATACGGCTGTTCTCTGGAGACGCGGGCGCGCGCTCGCGCCGAAAATACCGGCCGTCCCTGTCTCAGCAGCCGATACGCGATCTCTTCGCCTGGCTTTAGTCCGTGCAGCGTTGCCGTATAGACGAAATGCGGGGCGATGCTGCGAACCGCGATCTCGCGTCTGAGGGGAGGATCGGCTTTACGCCACTCCTTCTCCTTCACTCCGCGATACTCCGCGCTCCACTGCGTCTCCTCGCGCTCGGTGTGCCACAGGATGGACAGGCTCTCCTGCGCGGAAATCGCGGGCTGATCGCCGATCTGGAGATAGGGTCTCACCAGAAAGATGCCGGGAGCAGCCTGTATCTCGGGCGATGCTGCTGCGTCTGACGGCGAATTAGGCGTCGTTTCGGGAGAATTTTTCCCTGTCGCGGAAAGGGGCGCATTGCCCGTTGCGATTTTTGGTTTTTCGGGCGCGCTGCATCCGGCAAGAATCGCGATGCCGATCAGTAACCGGAGCGTCCCTGTACAGTATCTCGCTATTTTCATCTACTTGAGTGTCCTTTCCTGACACCATCCCGCGCTTGCTCCGTTTGATTACCTCACTTACGCCGGGTTGCCCGTGAATTCATTCGCACTGGCTGCCTGCGGAGCCGTTTTTCACCTTCTGCGGAAGGCGAACTATTACCTTCGCACAGAGGCGTTGTCCGCAAAAACCCAGAAGTATGACCGACAGCGGATCCGTCGAAAATCGGAAACGGTTGTTCTCTCCAACATCGAACGTGTTACCGACCAGAGCGACATAGAGGATGTTGAAGCAGATATACGCCAGCGTAACTCTCTGCGCGGATGTCAGCGCCTCTTTTCCTGTGCCGGGACGCAGTACCTTCCAGCAGCCATAGAAAAAGAGCATCGGCAGTCCCGCCAGCAGTATATAGCAGGTGTGCGTTCCAGAGTGCAGTCCATAGAGAAAGCGATCATAGAAACGACGAACTTCCTCTACCCGTCGGTGGTTCGGGCCGAACACATGATAATCGCTGCTGGAGTGAAAGTAGATCGTCCATGCGCGCTGAATTCCCAATCGGAAATATAGCGGACGATGACGGATAGCGGCGCGCGAGTTCCGCAGGTAGCTGTCAGCGATCCCGATATATGCCAGATGATTGTAGTTAATCTGCCCGGTAGATTTCAAAGGCTGGCGCAAGGCAGGAACATTGTCGAAGCCGGACACCTGCGACAGTTCCGTCCCATACCTTTCAACAGGGGAAAAAGGGGAGATCAGGGCGGAGTGCGAGAGAATGCCCTTTGCGACCATCTGCTGTCGTTCGTGAAACGGGATATCAACAATGGTCACCTTCGCCAGATTCATACCGAGCCATGAGCTTGCGCTGAACTTCCCGAACAGAATCAGGTTCTTGGCATAGAGGCTGAAAACCAGCAGAAACGGAAGCGCCCCTGTCATCAGGATTGTCTTCCGGTGAGTGGAGCAGGCGACCAACAGCCCGGCGAATATCAGCGCAAAGTAGGCGATATGGTATGTGCCTTGAATGCCGCACAGCAGCAGCAGGCAGGTAAACAGCCCCCATCCGTTCCGGACACTCTCTCTCGTGAGCAGTTGATGCAGGAAGAAGACCGAGAGCGTCAGCAGAAGCGCAAGGGGAAAAGTATAGAAGAGCCACTGTTCATAGAGTATAAAGGAGGGGCTGGCCATGAAGAGGGTGGAGGTTATAAATGCCAGAAGCCGCGAGACGCCGAATTTACGCTGGAGATAGAAGAGGGAGAGATAGAGGAGCCATCCCCCGCAAAGCGCCAGCAGAAAGAGCGCGAGATGCAGCCTGCCCGGAAAGAGCTTCAGCATCAGCCCGATAAAGAGATTGTAGAGCGGGGGCTGGCTGTGTTGATAGAAGACGCTCTCCAGCAGCCGTTGTCGCAGCAGCTGCGGGTCCAGGAACTGCCAGAACCAGCCCAGTCCGCCTGTGTCGAAACGCACGCCCAGGCAAAAATAGGCTAGATGAATCAGAAGGTAGACCGTTGAAAGCCATCGAAGCAGGGAGCTTCTGGAGAGGGAGGAGATACGTTGGAGGAGCACGCGAGATATGGCAGCACCTCAAGATACTATCCTCTCCCGGCTCATTCGGGAGAGCCGGAAGAGGCGGACGGCATGCATTGAGGAAGATGGCGGTTACTTGCTTGTTACTTTGGTTTAACGATGGTCATGCGGGTGATCCTGTCGCCACGCTCAATCTTCCGAACAACATCCATCCCCTTCGTCACCTTTCCGAAAACGCAGTAGTTGCCGTCCAGAAAGTTGTTATTGGAGAGGTTGATGAACCACTGGCTGTCGCCGGTGGCGCTGCGCGGGGCGGATAGCGCCATTCCCAGGGTTCCGGCTTCATGCGTCTTACTGTTCACCTCAAAGGGGATATTCTTGCCGGAACCTCCCGAACCGATCCCGGAAGCGTCAATGCCGCGCGTTTTAGTCTGGGGATCGCCTGCCTGCACCACGAAATTGGGTTCGACGCGATGGATCAGAATGCCGTCGTAGAACTTTCGCTTGACCAGGTCGAGGATATGCGCGACGGTTTTCGGCGCGTCTTTCTGGAAAAGTTCGATGGTGATCGTTCCGCGATTGGCGACAACAAGCTCAACAACTGGATTCCCCTGTTTGCGCTGGGGATTCGCCAGGGACGCAGAGACTGCGAAAAAGGTCAGCGTAAAAACGAACCATGTAAGTCCGGCAAGACGCTTCATCCGAGAAATCTCCTGTGGTGTGTGCATCGTTTACGGTCACGGTTGCGCTACTGTACCGTGATCTTTTCGATCTTGTCGCCCTTGGTGATCTTCCGCGCCACATCCATGCCCTGCGTGACATATCCGAAGACGCAGTAGCTGCCGTCGAGAGGCGCATTCCGATCCAGATTGATAAAAAGCTGACTGTCGGCGGTGTCGGATTTGGGACTGTTAAGCGCCATGGCGACGCTGCCGGTCATGTGTTTGAGCGTATTCGTCTCGAAGGGGATGTTCTGTCCCGATCCGTGCGAGCCGATCCCGGGCGCATCCACGCCTTTGGAACGGGTCTCCGGGTCACCGAACTGAACCACGAAGCGATCCTCTACACGATGGATCAGAATGCCGTTATAGAAGCCTTTACGCATCAGTTCGCTGATGCGCGCCACCGTTTTGGGGGCGGCTTTCGGGTAGAGTTCCATCGTAATGTCGCCTTTTCCGGCAACGGTAATGACGGCGGTCACCACGCCTTCACGCGGGTAGGTCTGCGTCTCAGTGGAGATGGGAGTGTTCTTCAGCATCTCGGCTCGCTGTTTTTTCATTGCCTCCTGCTGCTCTTTCTCCATGCGCGCCCAGACCTCTTCCTGAGGTGCAGGAGAGAGGTCTTTCGAGCCGCCAGTCAGCATCGAATACCCGATGGAGGCAAGCAGAGCAAGAAGGGCGATCCCAAGAACGATAAGGACGGTTTTCATTCGTTCACTCCGAAAGTTTCGCGCTTGAACAGGGGAGTGCCTCTTCGCAGACCCCTTTCGCGATTCTACTCAAACCGCCGGGATTTGTCAACGGCGCGCGCCTGTGGTATAATAGCCTACCGTCGCTCCACCGAAGGAAACGGTTCCCGGACTGTCTCACAATCTGTGATACGGGAAGCGCTGTTATATCTATCACCGGTAGTTTCGCCACCCCGCATCTATCTCACATGGCGCGCCAACAGTTATGCTTGCACAGCGAATAATCCCCTGTCTGGATGTCAAAGAAGGTCGGGTTGTCAAGGGAGTAAACTTTCTGAACCTGCGCGACGCGGGCGATCCGGTGGAACTGGCATCCCGCTACGATCAGATGGGCGCGGATGAACTGGTTTTTCTGGATATAACCGCCAGTCATGAAAAGCGCGACCTGATCTATGATGTCGCGGCGCGTGTAGCGGAGCAGGTCTTCATTCCCTTTACGGTTGGCGGGGGCATTCGCGCAACGGAGGATTTTCGCCGCATTCTCAAAGCGGGAGCGGATAAGGTCAGCGTCAATACCGCCGCCGTGCAGAGACCGGAGATACTGCGCGAGGCGGCGGAGCAGTTCGGCAGCCAGTGCGTGGTTATCGCGATAGACCCCAAGCGAGTCGGAACCTACCCCGATGGCTCTCCGCGCTGGGAGGTCTTTATTCATGGCGGGCGCACTCCCACCGGGCTGGATGCGCTGGAGTGGGCGCAGCAGGCGGAGGCGTTGGGAGCCGGAGAGATCCTGCTGACGAGCATGGACCGGGACGGTACGCAGATCGGATACGACATCCCGCTGACACGCGCCATCGCCGAGCGCGTCCGTATTCCTGTGATCGCTTCGGGCGGAGCCGGAACGCCGCAGCACTGTCTGGCGGCGTTGACGGAGGGGCGCGCCGACGCCGCGCTGATCGCCTCGATGGTGCACGATGGTCACTATACCATCGCGCAGATTAAGTCCTATCTGCAAGAGCGCGGAGTCTGCGTGCGCTGACACGCTATGAATAAGGAAGATACCGTGAAAGCACTGGAAGGCGTGAAGTTTGATGCCAATGGCCTGGTTCCGGTCGTCGTTCAGGACGCTGCCAATGGCGATGTGCTGATGGTCGGGTTCATGAATTTGCAGGCGATAGAGAAGACGCTGGAGACGGGCAAGGTCACCTTCTGGAGCCGTTCGCGCCAGAAGTACTGGGTGAAGGGCGAGACCTCCGGTCATTTTCAGAATCTGCGCGAAATGTATGTGGACTGCGACCAGGATTGTCTGCTGGTGAAGGTCGAGCAGATCGGTCCCGCCTGCCATGAGGGGTATCGTTCCTGCTTTTTTCGCGCCGTCTCTCGCGAAGGCGATCAACTCGACATCATTGCCGAGCAGGAGAAGACGCCGGAAGAGATTTACGGTTCGCATCGGTGATAATGGTCTGATAGATGGCGTAATAACAGTATTCCTGATTTTTCGGGCAGGCATCTTGCCTGCCCGGGTTGCCTGTAAACCCGTCCGGGAGGGTGTATGCTTCGTTCTCTTGCGTGCCTCTGTGGTCTATGGACGCTCCTGATTGGCATCCGTACCGCTTCTCTTGCCTCTCCGCCGCGTTATCCCGATATCATGCCGATCAGTCAGGTGCGTCCCGGTATGAAGGGATACGGACTGACGGTATTCCGGGGTACGAATATCGTCCGCTTCAATGTGACGGTGGTCGGGGTGGTCAAAAAAGGCAGCCTGATCGTTCCCGGGCACGATATGATACTGGTGAAGATGTCCGGGGGACCGATGACGACCCGTCAGGCGAACCTGATCCGGGGGATGAGCGGCAGTCCGGTCTACATCAACGGCAAGATCATCGGAGCCTTTTCGCAGGGTGAGCCGACTACCAAAGAGCCGCTTGGCGGCGTCACGCCGATTGAGGACATGCTGGAGGCATGGGATCCGAAACTGCCACAGTCCCCGGTCACCTCTCTGCCCGACAACCGGCAACGGACGGTGAGACTTGCGCAGCCGATCATCGTCGGCAGCCGTCGCATCGAGACGGTAGTCTTCAATGCGCCTTTGAAAAACGGTCTTCGCTCGCATGGCGCAAAACTGGTGCTGCATCCCTGTACCACCTTCATGACCGTCAATGGACTTTCGACGACGGCGCGCCAGAAGCTGCAGTCGGCGCTGGAGCCGTACAATGTGGAGGTGGTGCAGGGAGTTCCTGGCGGACAGAAGAATCCCGATTTCAAAGGCGCGCCTCTGGTTCCCGGCGCGGCGTTTAGCATGATGCTGGTCGCGGGCGATGTCTCCGTCGGCGCGACCGGAACGGTCTCCTATCGCCGGGGAGATCGCATTCTGGGATTTGGACATCCCTTCCTGGGAATCGGTCCCATCGAAGCGCCTCTCTGCTCCGCCTATGTCTATGATGTCTATCCGCTTCTCTCCGGCTCCTATAAGATATCCAGTCCCGGACCGATTGTGGGAGCCTCCGTGCAGGATCGCAACTTCTCGATCAGCGGCGTGCTCGGGAAGCAGCCTCGAACCATCCCGGTCACGGTCAACGTGCGCGACATTACCACCGGACGACGCAAGCTGTTCCGTATGCAGATATGCGCCCATCCGAACCTGTATGCTCAGATGGTCAGCGTCTCCGCGACCTCCGCCGTCTCTGAGATACGCAATATACCGGGCGCAACTCTGGCGAGAGTGCGAACAACGATTGACGCAGACGAGTTAGGAAAGATTACCCGCGACAACGTGGTATTCGATCTTCGCGGCATTGATACCGTTGTGACCGGGGATCTGGATGAACTGCTCGGCATTCTGACGGGAAACCCCTTCTATCCGCTCGGAATCAAGAGCGCGGAGATACAGGTAGAGATCGAGAGTGGCCGCCGTACCGCGCAGATCGAGCGGATATTCGTCAAAGAGGGGCGTTTCGAGCCAGGCGAAACTGCCGAGATCGGCATCGTCATCAAGCCCTACCGCCAGCCCGTCGTAACCCGCTTCATGAAGATCACCATCCCGGAGAATGCCGCCACAGGACGCTATATGCTGCAGGTGCGGGGAGGCGCGCTGCCTCCGCCGGTCAGTTTTGGCGGTATGGTTATCCGACAGTCTCCCCCGCAGTCGGGAGAGGTGGCTCCCCCGGTGAACGTGCGTCAGATGGTGAACCGTTTTCTGGAGCGGGAGAAGAGCAACGAGATCGCCGCCAGACTGCTGCTGCCGTCCCTGACGGTGAATGTCGAGGGAGAGCGGATGACCAATCTTCCGCCTTCGCTGGACGCTATCCTCCGCTCTTCCCGCTCCTCCGGCGTCCGGCTGGAACGCGATGACGTGAAAATCATCGAGAAGACCGACTGGGTCATCTCCGGCACTCAGACGCTAACGCTTAATGTTCAGCGCAAAGACATTCTGGAAGCTCCTTCCGACGGGGCGGGAGGAGGCGGTTCGTCTGGAGGAGGCTCTGCGCCTCCTTCCGGCAGCGGCTCCAGTTTCGATAGCGACTTTTCCACCGGTTTTCAGAATGCCGCCGAGAATGCGACTCGCGATTTCACCGTCCGTTATCAGGCGCAGAAACCGGCGGAGCAGACCCCCGGTCAACCGGTAAACCCTGTGGAGCAGACCCCCGGTCAACCGGTAAAGCCTGTGGAGCAGACCCCCGCGCAGAGCGTTCAGGCGGAACCGGCGCAGGGAACGGAGACTCCGGTGGTGCGATCTCCGCAGGTCTGGAAGCAGACCTCCCGCGCCGATTTTGAGAAGGGAACTTCGCGGGGAGTGAGTGTCAATTCACGCGGCGATCTGAGCCTGACCCGTCTGCTGGAGCGCTGGCAGACCTCCCCGGAGAGTTTTCTGTGGACGCTCATCCCGGATGGAAGCGGCGGACTGATTGCCGGAACCGGCAATCGCGCCCATATTCTTCGCTTCGACGCGCAGGGAAAGATGAGCGTGCTGGCGCGAATCCCGGAGATCGCCATCTTCAGCCTGCTGCGAACCTCGGAGGGAACGCTCTACGCGGCAACGGCTCCGAATGGACGCACTTATCGCGTGGAGGGAGACGGGAAATTCTCCGTTGTTCATCAGGCTCCCGAGAAGTATGCGCTGGCGCTGGCGCGCGATAGCAAAGGCAATGTCTATGTGGGAACCGCTGGAGGAAAAGGATGTGTCTATCGCATAACACCCGATGGAAAATCCTCGCTCTTCTTCAGAACCGCCGATCAGCATGTGCTGGCGCTGGCTATGGATCGCGAAGATAACCTGGTCGTAGGAACTGGAAACTCCGGGATCGTCTATCGGGTTGCGCCGGATGGCAGAGGGAAGGTGCTGTATGACGCGGTGGAGCAGAGCGTTACCGCACTCGGAGTAAACAGCCGGGGCGAACTGTACGCGGCGACCGCGCCAAGAGGAGTGGTCTACAAAATCAACGCCGATGGCAGCGCGCGCAGCGTCTATGAGCGCGCCTCCGGGGGGGTAACCTCTCTGAGCATCGGACTGGATGATACGGTCTATCTGACGACGGGAAGCATGGTGATCGCGCTTACCGGAGAAGATAACGTGCTGGTGCTGGATAACCGCCGCGATGTGGATTTCCTCTCGCTGGCGGTCAGTTCCGAGGGAACCGTCTTCACCGGAACCGCGAATGTGGCGGAGGTCTATCGCTCCACGCGAGCAGAATCCGGGCAGAATGGCATCTACGAGTCGGTGGTGCATGATGCGCGTCAGCCTGCCGCCTGGGGAGCCGTTCGCTGGACGGCGAGCGTTCCATCCGGGACTCGTCTGAACATACAGACCCGCACCGGGAACGTGGCGGAGCCTGATAGCTCCTGGAGCGCGTGGGCTCCTCTTGTCAGGGGAACGGAAGGCTCTGCTCAGGTCAACAGCCCCTCGGCGCGTTTCATCCAGTATCGCATTACGTTAAGCAGTGATACCCCGGCGGTCTCTCCGCTGGTACGCGATATTGCGATAACCTACCTGCCGCGTAACCAGGCTCCGAAGGTGACTCTGCAGGCTCCTGCGGCAGGCGATCTCTGGGCAAGACAGCAGACCATCCGCTGGGAAGCGAGCGACCCGGATCGCGATACGCTCAGTTATGAGTTGTTCTACTCCTCTGACGATGGGAATACCTGGAGACCGCTCCCCGCGTCTGCGCCTGCCACGAAACCGGCAGCGCCTTCTACGCCCGCTCCATCTGCGCCGGAGAAAGCTGCCCCTCCCGCGCCGACGGTCGCCCGTCCCCGCCCGCCGTCTGTGGCGGATGTCGCGGGAGAACTGGATAAGCATCCCGATCTTCCACCGCCGCTTCGGGAGGCGATCCTGGAGCGCGCGAAAGAGGCGGTGGAGGAGTATGAGGCGTCTCTGAAGACCGGAGGAGCGGAAACGAGCGCGCCGCCCATGCAGAACAGCACCCGCGAAACCTCTCGCGCGCTGGACACGAAGACGCTTCCCGACGGACACTATCGCGTGAAGGTGATCGCATCGGATCGCGCAAGCAACGCGACCGGAGCGCTGACCGCAGAGGCGGTCTCCGAGCCATTCGTCGTCTGTAATGCGCTGCCGACTCTCTATCTGCTTGCTTCCTCGCTGAGGGTCAACGCCGATCGAACGATCTATCTCGAAGGCTCCGCCACACAGAAGCTGATCCCGATCACGGCGGTGCAGTATCGCATTGCCGGGGGAGAGTGGCATGCTGCCGCTCCGGTTGACGGGATATTCGACAGCATGATCGAGAACTTTACTCTCTCTACAAGTGCGCTCGCTCCCGGAACCTATACGCTGGAGGTCAAGGCGTTCAATGCGACCAATGCCACGGTGACCGGTCGTTTGACGGTGGAGGTGAAGTAACCATTATTTGAACCGGTTTGCGTAAATCGCCTTGACAGTGAAAACGATTCTGCCTATACTACTGATACAGGGGAGTCGGTCTTTTTTCGTTCAATGCTCTTGTTTTGAAGGGCGATAAGAATGGTTCGTCGGTATAAAGCGCTATTACGGATTGTTCTGCCCCTGACGGCGGCGCTCGCCGTCATCAGGTTGGAACCCTACCTGACCGAACTGGTGCGAAACCGTCCCGGCGTGCTGCCGGTTGCCATGTTCGGCTTGATCGGCTGCCTCCTGATCCCGCGTATCCGCCAGATGATGATCGTCACCCTCTGTTTCGGTATCATGTTACTGGCTATGCACGATGCCTTCGGCAATCCAAGGCTTCCTGCCGCAATAGACTATCTGATACTGGAACGCCTCTATCCTCTCGCCTGGGGCGCGCTGGCGCTGCTGGCTTTTGCCTCCGGACTGGCGGAGGCGCTGCGTCCGGGAGAGGTGTGGGCGCGACGGTGCTATTTCGGCGCGGCGGCTGTCTATCTCTGTGGACACGGGCTTCTGGCTTTTCTTCGCTACCCCTCTGTGCAATCGGCGATCCTCTTCGCCACCGGACTGTTTGCGCTTGCCGGGGTTTTTATGGCGGCGCGTATCGTTTCGCGAGAGAACGAAGAGGAGATAGAAGAAGACCTGCGGATGTTGGCTGTCAACATGGAGAACCGCTCGCGTGTGATGGCTGCCAGAGAGTGGAAAGAAGCCCGCGACTGATCCTTACGTCTCCCCGCTTTTCGTCATCTTTACATCCGCAGGCGGTAGGCAGCCGTTTTTCTTGCTGTCTGCTTTCTGTCACCTCTCCATTTCCCTCAAATAGTGATAAACTCGTGAAAAAAACCGGGTTTCTGCGTCTTCAATGGCATGGATTATGCAACCGGATAGTTTGTGTCCCATCATTTAAAACGCTGTCCTGTTGTTCGGATCAAATCTGTATAGTATGGATAATTACTGAGTCCTCCTTCAAGGTAGAATGGCTGCATCGCCTGGCTGTCCTGTTGTGCGCAGCGAAGAATCTTCAGATGTCTCGCTGCGCTCAGAATGACAGCCATACTGTGTTCAGAATGACATCCATCCAGACTACCTTGACGGCGTACTGAGGCGATTCGATACGATCGTTTCAATTTCCCCTCATCCCTGCGGGAGACTACGCTCCGAGAGGGGAGATGAAAGGAGCTACGATTGATGCCCCTGAAACGCTGCCTGCAGAAGGTGGCTGCAGGACTGATGATCTTATCCCTGAGCGCGGGAGCGATGGCGCAGGTCCAACTGAACGGCAACTTCGTGGACCTGTTCTTCAACCCGACCGGGGACCTGATTGCGCCGCTGGATGCGGACGGCAACAAGCAGATCTATAACAAGCTGGACCCGACCCAGGGAGGCAGAGGTATCCTTTATACGCCGTTTCCGGGCAATCCCGCGAAGCCGAAAAAAGAGCTTATCGCCTGGAGCGGGAGACCGGCGGAGGGCTGGGGACTGAATTTCCTACTTCCGGGAGCCGCCACGCCGGTTATCATCGGAAACGGATCCGATGGGTTTGGCGCTGCCAATCTTGCCAGTAACATGGATGTCACCAAAAGTCCCGATGAGAGAACCCTCACCTTCAAAATGGACCTGACGAATGAGGTGGGGAACGACCCTCTGGTGCGATTAACACAGGTGGTGAACTATAATCTTGCCGATCAGAAGGTTCGCTTCGACATTTTTATCGAAAACATCTCGACGATGGTGCTGGGCGGAGTCTCTTATCTACGTACGGTAAACCCGCGACAGGGCGTAGACCTCTATATCCCGGCGGTCTTCGATACGGACAAGCGACCCGACAGTCCCTACTTTATTGACGCGATCACCGGCAAGTCGCTGGGAGTTTCGGTGGATTCAGTTGTCTTCGGCAAGCCTGAACAGGACGAGAATCAACGTCATCTTGCGCTGGCTTCTGATCTGATTGGAACACGAGTCAACGCGGTTGGCGATGCCGACACCAACGTTTTCAAGCGTCACTCCCTGATTGAAAGCCCGGAAGGCTCTCCGCTCTACGGGCGGCTGGATGGGTTTGATGCGGATGGCGATCCGATCATCAGCTATACCTCCGCCGATCTGGATACCATTTTCCGGGACGGAGACGCGGCGATCAATCTCTGGTTCGGACCGGATGTGGTCGGGGATATCAATCCGGGAGAAAATAGATACGTCGGAACCTTCTTCTATGTCTTTGGCGGTCCAACGCCTGGCGGCGGTCCCGTCGTTCCTGAGCCGGGAGCGATGGCGCTTCTGAGCGGTCTGGTAGTTAGCAGTCTCTCTCTTCTCGTCATTCGCCGTCTGGGCAGAAACCGGATGTAGTTTTACTGGACTCGAATCAATCAAAAAACGAACGCTGTAAAGGAGAGTTTGAGGAGCGATCTAGATCGCTCCTCTTATTTTGTCAACTCGCAATTGAACCTTCACCCATGTTGCCGAAAATCAGGCATTTCCCGCAGCAGGAAAAAACAGTTCGAACTGAAAAAAGGTACTACTGCGTTTTCGTTTGGTTCAAGCTGAGTTAACTATGATTCTCGAACCCTGGCGTATAGAGATGTTGGGCGGTCTCCGGGCAAAGCAAGCCGGGCAGACGATAGCGCGTTTTCAGACCTATAAAACCGGAGCGGTTCTAAGCTATCTTGCCTACTATCTGCATCGCGTGCATACCCGCGAGGAACTGGTAGAGATATTCTGGCCTGAAACTGAACTGAACAGCGGGCGTCACAATCTCCGTCAGGCGCTCGCTACGCTTCGACGGGTTCTGGAGCCGTCCGCATTGACAGCCGGGAAGGTTGTGATGGCGGATCGCGCCAATGTCTGGCTGAATGCGGACGCTTTTCAGACAGATGTGATGGAGTTTGAAGCGGCTCTAAAGGACGCCGCCCGAACGGAAGATCTGTCTGCGCGGGGAGCGCATCTTCAGAGAGCGGTTGATCTCTACGGGGGCGAGCTTCTCTTCAACTATCATGAAGACTGGATCGTATTTGAACGCCAGCGACTGAGCGGCGACTATATCGCTGCCCTTCGGGAACTGGCGTTGCTGCGCGGAAAAACAGGCAATCTGCGTGGCGCGCTGGACTGCGCGCTGCGGGCGGTCGCGGCGGATCCCCTGCAGGAAGACTCTCACTTTATCGCCATTCGTCTCTATGCCGCTACCGGACAGTTCTCCGCCGCGCAGCGACAGTTCAGCGAACTAGAGCGCATCCTGAAAACGGAACTGGGGGATACTCCCTCCTCGAGAACGCGCGCCTTCATGCAGTCGCTGGAATCCTCGCGCCGCAGTGAGCCGCCGTCAGGCAAGCCAGGAACGCCTGCGTCAGCAACCTCCTTGCGGGAAAAACAGGTCATCGGGCAAAAATCGCCCTCTATCCCGAAGAGCGAAAAGCCCGCTTCTGATAGCGCTCTCCCCGCTCCCTCTCTGCCAGTGCCCCTGACGCGCTTTTTCGGTCGCGAGAAAGAGATTGCGCTCCTGACCGAACTGTTGATGCCGGGAGTGGGCGATGGCTCTCCGGGCAGTCGGCTGGTGACGCTGATTGGACCGGGAGGCTCCGGGAAGACGCGGCTTTCGGTCGAGGTAGCGCATCGCTGCCTGGAGTCGTTTGGCTGCGGTGTCTGGTTTGTGCCTCTCGCCTCCGTCACAGATGCCGATCTGATACCGGGGGCGGTTCTCGATGTGATGAAGCAGCGACGGAAGCATGAACAGGAGGCTTTCGAGCATCTGGTGGAACTGCTGTCGAATCGGCGCGCTCTGCTGGTGCTGGATAATTTCGAGCAGTTAATACCTGAACAGGAGGAGAGCGGATCAGGCGGTACGATGACGGTTCACCGCCTGCTGCAGCGACTGCCCCAACTCACCTGCCTGATCACCTCCCGACAACTGCTCGGTCTGGGAGGAGAGTGCGCTTTTGTCGTTCCACCGCTTCCGGTACCCTCTTCCGGCAGACTGCCCGCGCAGCTTCAGGAGTACGCCTGTGTGCGGCTCTTTGTGGACAGGGCGCAGACAGCGCGTCCCAATTTCCAGTTAACGGCGAATAACGCCGAAGCCATCTCCTCGCTCTGCGAGAAGCTGGATGGAATCCCGCTGGCGATTGAACTGGCTGCCGCGCGCTCTCAGATTCTGACGCCTGCACAGATGATCGAGCAGTTGGATCACCGTTTCCAGTTTCTGATCAGCCGACGCCGGGATATTCCTGAACGACATCGGACGCTCTTCGGCGCTATCGAGTGGAGCTATCAGCTTCTGCCTGCCGGTCTGCAGAGCTTCTTCGCGCAGTTGTCGGTGTTTCATGGCGGGTGGACTCTGGAGGCGGCGAACGCGATATGCCTGCTGCCGGAAGAACATGGCTCCGACTTCTCGCCGCCTCTCTCCCTGCTGCAGACGCGCTCCGCGCTGGACTGCCTGCAGCAGTTGGCGGAGCGTTCGCTGGTGGTTACCGACGATACTGAGGAAGGAGTGCGTTATCGCCTGCTGGACACGCTGCGAGAATATGCGGACGAGCAGCTTTCCGGAGAGGATCGCCTTCCTCTCAGTCTCCGTCATGCCCGATTCTATTGCAATCTGGCGGAGCGAGCCAACGCCTGCCTTCGCGGTTCCGAACAGGCGCGCTGGCTGGATGCGCTGGATCGGGAGCATGATAACTTCCGCGCCGCGCTGGCATGGACACGGAAGGCGGGGGAAAGTCAGCTTGCTCTGCGTCTTGCCGCCGCGCTGGCGCAATACTGGGAGATCAGACGGCATTTCGAAGAGGGAAGACGCTGGCTGAAGGAGACCCTGAGCGACTATACGGAGCCGGACGCCATTCGCGCGCGCGCCCTGTGCGGACTGGGGGCGTTGACCTGTTACCAGTTCGATTTCGAGCAGGCAGGCAGGTTGCTGCAGGAAAGCCTGGAGATATGCCGACAGGTGGGTGATCCGCTCTCGACCGTCAATACGCTGAAATGTCTGGGGTTTGAGGAGTGGCACAGCGGGAAGGTAGAATCCTCTCAGCGCTATTTTCAGGACGCGCTGTCATTGAGCCGACAGATCGGCAACGCGCCGGGCATTGAGGATTCGCTGATCGGTCTGGCGAAAAGCGCGATCTATCAGGGCGATTATGCGAAGGCGCGCGCCTGTCTGGAGGAGGCGCTGCAGATTGCGCGTCTGGAGGGAGACCAATCTTCGATTGCGATCACGCTTCTGGAACTGGGAATAGCGACATGGTTTCAGGAGGACATCGAGGCGGCAGAGATGTTTACCGCCGAGAGCTATCCGCTGCTGCAGGAACTGGATGATCGGTTCGGATGCGTGCGCGCTCTCTGGTGTCTGGGCAATGTGGCGCGGGTGCGGGAGGAGTATGCACAGGCGCGATCGCTCTACATACAGTTTCTGGGGATGGTGCAGGCGATCGGAAATCAGTGGGGGATCGCCTACGGGCTGGAGGCGTTTGCGAAACTGGCTCTGTCGCGTCATCAGGCAGCGCGCGCCGCCCGGCTTCTGGGGGCGTCCCGCGCGCTCTACGACTCTATCGGAGACGCGCCGCGCATTCCCGCCGACCTTGCCGACTATCGGAATCTGGTCGCCTCCACGCGCTGCGCTCTCGGCGAGGAGCGGTTCTCAAGAGCCTGGGCGCTGGGGCGCGCCATGACCGTTGAGCAAGCCTGTCAGGAGGCGATGAAGATCGAGTAGGGAGTCTTCGCGGGCTGGACTGTCTACGGGGAGAAGCCTGCGCCGGGGCTTCTCCCCGTCTGTCATCATCGGGGAGGAATTCCGGACACTTGCGCGTATAATGGGGGAAAGAGGATACATTTGCCTGCTGAAATGGAGGCTATTCAGGCGAGAACGATGTCTGACACGCTGACACTCTTCCAGATGGAATACTCCCGACCGCCACTGACGGTCGTGATGGGGCGTGCCGGTTCCGGAAAGACTGAGTACTGCCTGCGCCGTTTTCTGGAGGCGTCCGGTCGCGGAGTCTTTCTGGTTCCCAGCAAACCGGCGGAGAGACTCTGGCGCTTCGCCCTGCGTGCCGGACGCGCAGAGGACTGTCGTCTGGCAACCTGTACCTCTTCCGATTTTGTGCGCCTTCTCTGTAAACCGGAAGCGGTCAGAGAGCTGATACGCCGCTCGTTTCAGCGCATCATTCTGGCGGAGCAGATCGAAGCCCGGATAGGGGCCGGAGACTACTTTGGAAAGATGCGCGGGGTCCCCGGTTTCATCACCGCTCTGGGAGAGACGATCCGCGAACTGAAGATGGCGAGAATCTCCCCGAACGATCTGGAGGTGTACTCCGAGACCGGGATCGAAAACCGGATACCGCTGCTCTCCCCGGAAGAAGACCCCCTGTTCCGGCGTAAACTGCAGGAGATCGTTCTGCTCTACCGCGCTTACGAGCAGTTTCTCCGGGCGAACAACCTTTACGACGAGGAGGATCAGGTAACGCTGGCGACCCGGCGAATCGCCGATGGCGCGCCGTTACCGCGTGAAGCGCGGGTCGCGCTGGTAGATGGCTTCTATCGCTGCGCCCCGATCTGGCGTGTGCTGCTGGCGGCGCTGGCAAATCGCGGGGTGGAAGTGGCGGTAACACTGCCGTTCGATCCGGCGCGTCCGCTCCTGTTTGCCACTGCGGCCCGAACGCTGGAGCAGTTTCGCGCCGAGTTCGCCGTGACGGAAGTAGTATTAGAGCCTCCGGCGGTGTCTGAACGTCCGGCGGCGCTGCGCGCAATTGAGCGTCGGATCTGGCGCGTGAAGACGGAACTGCATCCGACGGAGGAAGAGCCGGTTCATCCGGAAGAGACACATCTCTGCCTCTTCGATGCGCCCAATCCCTATACTGAGGTCGAGATGGTGGCGCGCGCGCTGCGCCGGGAGCATGACCGCAATGGGACGCCCTGGAGCCGCTGCGTGATCATTCTACGCTCAACGGAAACCTATCTTCCGATCCTGACAGGCGTCTGCGAGAAGTACGGCATTCCCCTGGCGGTCGGGCAGGCGCGAATTGTGGCGGAAAATCCGTTGATAAAAACGATCATAACGTTTATGAATGTGGTGGCGCGAGACTGGCAGCGCGATGATGTGATTGCGTTTCTGAAATCCAGCTACACCACGGCGGACAAGCTGCGAGCAGATGCGCTGGCGCGCCGCGCTCGCCGCATGGGGCTGCGGGAAGGGCGCGAGGGATGGCGGCGGCTGACAGAGGACCTGGAGGCGCGGGAAGATGTGCTGGCAGGGATACTGCAAGCTATGCTGGAGGCGGATGCCGGTCTGCGATCCCGCCGCCGCTCAGCAACGGATTTTTCGGAAGAGATCGGGCTGCTGATAGAGTCGTTTCAACTGGAGGAGCGCAGCAAGCACGGCTCACAGGCTCAGGAGGATCGCCGCGCCCTGCAGCAGGCGAGGCATGTTCTTACCGATATCGGCAGCGCCAGCGCGATGGCGGGACGCGGGATGATGGATTTCACCGAGTTTATGCGGGAGGCGGTTGCAGGCTGGCAGTCCGCTCCGTACTTCCCCCCTGTCGGCGGCGAATCTTCGGATGACGAGACGGAAGAGGCGGGGCAGAACGGCCAGGCAGTCGCCGTGCTGGAACCGGATGAAGCGAGCCGTCGTGACCGGGATGTTGCGGTGGTCATGGGCTTGACCGAACGAGTCTTTCCCCGGCGCATCACGGAAGATCCCTTCTTCCGGGATGAGGAGCGCGCGGCGCTCCGCGCCAGCGGGCTGGAACTGGAGCCGCAGTCGGAGCACGCCGATGAGGAGCGGCTGCTCTTCTATCTGGCGGTGACGATCCCCCGCAAAAGGCTGCTGCTGTCATATCCCCGCGCAAACGATGAGTCGGATACGCTGCCCTCTTTCTATCTGGACGAGTTGAATGATGCGCTGGCTTATTCAGATACCGAAGAGACGGGTGCGGTGTGGAGCCATATCCCGACGGTGACGCGCACGCTGGCGGATGTGACCCCGACGGTGGAGGAGTGCGTCACGTCGCGGGATCGCCTGCTGGCAGTCGCCGCGCGCCTTCCGATGTCGAGCGAGGAGGCGATTCCTGTCGGGGATCTGGCGTCTGCCGCCGGTCTGCCAGGATTGACGCCGGAGGAGATGGACTCTCTGGAGACGATTCGCGCCTCGCGTCTGCGTCCGCGTCTGCCGCGTCTGGAGGATGCGGAGGTTCTGCGGCACTTCACCGCGCCGCGCCGATACCGGGTGACCGAGATCGAGAGCTATAATCGCTGTCCGTTTCAGTATCTTATGCAGTTTGGGTTGGAGATTCGACCGGAGGTCGAAGGGGGAGGCAATGCGGAGCGGGGAACGCTGCTGCACGCCATTCTGCGCCGTTGTTTTCGGCGACGGACGGAGACGCCTTCTGAGAAATCGCTGAAGGAGGATCTGCTGGAGGAGCTTCAGCGAATTCTGGAGAGCCATGTCACCGATGCTCCCGTGCATCGCCGTCAGATGATGGAGCGCGCGCTGAGGGAGGCTCTCTGTCTGGTGGCGCAGCGCGAGGAGCGATACCGGGAGCTATTCGGCATGACTCCGGCGTTCTTTGAACTCGCCTTCGGGCATCTGGAGCCAAACGGGGAGGAGGATGAGGAGATAGAACCGGAAGCTCCCCGCGACTACGATCCTGCCTCCACCACGGAGCCGCTGGTAATTTCCGGCGCAAATGGCGGATCGGCGGTGCATCTCTGCGGGACGATAGATCGGGTGGATCTGGCGGAGGATGGACGCCGCGCCCTTGCACTGGACTATAAGACGGGCAGTTGTGCGGACTTTACCGCCATGCGCGACGGGCACAGCCTGCAGATGCCGCTCTATCTGCTGGCGCTGGAGCAGATATTTAATAAGATCGGGGCGGTCGGTTGTTACGACTCGCCGCGCGATACGGGACGCCGTCG
>CAYSDM010000033.1:0-54546 GCA_964429855.1 uncultured Chthonomonadaceae bacterium | reverse complement strand
CATAAAAGCCAGACCGAACATCAACAGCCAGCGCGGCAGCAGGGTCGGATCGCCGGTATTGAGCGCGGTTCCGGTCACTGCCGCCCCCACCGCCGTGCGATTATACGCCGCCATCATCTGCGCCTCGTTGGTCATCAGCGTGAAGTTGTTCGAGAAGATGTAGCCGATCGCGAGAAACGCCAGCGAACTGATGACGCCGCAAAAGACGCCGCGCGCGGTCACTTTGCTGCGTCGCACCTGCACCGCATAGTAGTAGACGCCATAGTAGGCAATAATCAGCAGCGGGACTATCGCAAACCAGTACCAGCCGATCAATATGTTAGCCGGATAGACTACCGGATAGTAACTGACCTGAATGAACAGCAGGGGCACGATTCCGAAGTTGATGCCCAGCGCGATCAGGATCGGCAGGGCGTTGATCATGCGGTGCGCCAGCAGCCGGGCATGCATGCCGCCGAACAGGCTGAACAGGGCGATCAACACCGTTCCCGCAAACCAGATATGCATCGGAATCATGTGCAGCGTAAAGCCCAGCGTCTTGAAGAAGAGGATGAACCAGAAAGGAGCCGGGCTGCCCAGCGGCGTCTCAGGGGCGAGTGGAAAATCGTTCATGAGCGTACCTTTCTCCTTATCGCGCCGAGGCAGAGGACTGAGCGCCGGAGGCGCGTCCGCCGGCAGCTTCCATCGGATGCGGCGAGGCAAGTGTCTCCAGATAGCGGGTCAGCATCTTTGCCTCCTCCGGCGTCCCCGACCAGGGCGGCATAAAGTAGTGATAGCGATCCAGATTCAGCACCAGCTTCTCCAGCATCGGCGCGTCCCATCCGCGCAGTATCTCTTTCATGCCGGAGTAGCCGCTGGAGGCATGGCAGGAGCCGCAGTGATACTGAAAGATCGTGTGACCGACCTCCACCTGCGAGTCCTGCGGCAGGGTTGCCAGCCGCGTATTGTCAATGCTGCCGTCCGCCGTCTTGATCTCCGAGAAACGCTGCGTAATATAGTATTTCGTCCAGACTCCTCCGTTGAGGAAGCCGGTCTGCTGAAGCGTCGGCACCTCTTTTTTGAGGACGTTGTGGCTGTAGACCTCGTTGTACACGACGAAGGGCTTTCGCACCGCCTCGCGCACAAACTCTCCCTCCGCCGTGACGATCAGCCCCAGCACGAAGAGCAGAATGGCGAAACCGGGACTGACCCAGCTCGGGTTCTTGTAAGGACCGTAGTAGAACATGAAGAGAACGATCACCGTCAGCAGGAAGATCGTTACCGCCATGATATTGAGCGCGGCGGCTCCGGTCAGGGCGGCGCGCGCGCTCTCCGGAAGGGTCAGAAGCCAGCCCAGACCGCCCAGCAGGATCAACGCGGCTCCCAGCATGGCGGGACGCGAGGAGCGCTGCGCGATCAGGGTGCGCACCGACGCACTATTGGCGCGAAACGAGGAGTGGAGGAAGACATAGAGGGTCGCCAGGAGGAGGGATGCGCCGGTGCGCGCAAGTATCTGCGGGAAGGTCTGGGGGTTGAGAACAGCCAGCCAGAAGTTATTCCGCCAGTTGCCGGGATTGAGCATGAAGGAGGTGACAGCGGTGATGATGACAAGGCTGATCCAGGCGGAGATGCCGTAAATCCAGCCGATCTGTTCATGCACGCGCGGTTTCAGTCTGTCCCAGGCGTAGTAGAAGATGAAAGCGGAGACGATCTCCAGAACGAAGAAGACATACTCCATTGCCCAGCCGAAAACAAAGGTGTGTATCAGAAACTCTGTCGGCAGCGGGGAGGCGAGACCGATCGTCCACCAGATGCCGACGCCGGTAATCGCCCCGTAAGAGACGGTCAGCAGCACAAAAAACCAGGTGTGATGCTTGAGGTAGGCGAGGTAGTCCTTATTGCCGGAGCGATGCGCGTAGCGAACCTCCATCGCCAGGAACAGACCTCCGCCTACCGCGTAAGAGGAGACCAGCACATGCAGCACCGCGATCAGGGCGATCAGCATGGGGGAAGTCAGTCCCGGAACGTACCAGAATGGATAGTGCATATAACCCCTCTGTCTTCCAATGTCCATGCGGGCGAGGCAGAGACCGCCGCCCGGTGACGAACTGGAGGGATTATAGAATCTTGCTTTGGGGGCTGTTATCCTGCTAACGGCGGATTTTGGGGAAGATCGGGCGAACCGGCGCGCCGGTTCGCCCCATCCGCTACTTCACCGCCAGACGGACTCGATAGTGAAACCAGAAAGGCGCGGATTCATCGCCGAGAACGCGCCGCGCCGTCTCCCGCAGCCGGTCTATTCCCAGTTCCTCTTCCGTTAAGCCGACCGCCAGCAGGTCGGCAACGGAACCCAGACTGACAACCAGCCCGACGATTCGCTCCGCATTGCCCGGCTCAACGCTGTGGATCAGAGCTTCGCGCACATAGCGAAAATGACCGGAATCGCGCAGGCGTCCCAAATGCTTCTCTTTGGCGTGCAGGGAACGATCCGGCGCGCGATCCGCGTTTTCTTGCCGAAACTGCATCACCTGCTGAAAGGCGGCTTCCACCTCCCACTGAACAGTGGGGGGCCAGTCGTGGTCATACGCGGCAAAGACCCCGCCGGGACGCAGAATGCGGGCAACCTCCCGCAAGGTCGGCTCCGGCTCCATCCAGTGAAACGACTGCGAACAGGTGACGATATCGGCGCAGCCGTCCGGCAGTTCTGTCGCGGAGGAGGAGGCGATTCTATACTGCGGACGCGCCTCTTTCGGGAGGCGGGAGGCGCGCTCTGCCGCCACCGCATGCATCGCCGGATTGATCTCGATCCCGAGAACGCTCTCGGCGCGAGCCGCCCATATCTCCGTAGAGTGCCCCGTCCCGCAGCCCAGATCAACCACCAATTCGGGACGCGCTGCCTGCGCCGTCTGACACAGGAGATCGAGAATCGCCTGCGGCGTGCAGGGGCGATACCGATCATAACGACCGGCAAAGCCAGGCGCGCCATAACCCGTTTCCGCCATCTCTCTCCTCTTCCTCTGCAGTCTACAGCTTCACAGCCGTAGACTGCGACAACTCCAGCACCTCCTCACGGCTCACCTCTCGACCGAGCCGATCTGACAGATAGATGCCCTCGCTGATCAGCATGGTCGCCAGCGCGATCTCGGCGGTAGGAAGCAGATCAACCCGCCCCTGAAGCGCGGCGATCCAGTGTCGCTGCGGAGAGTCGTAGGCGTCCTGCATCTCATCCAGTTGATGCCATCGCCAGTCCGTGCTGTCCAGTTCAAAAGTGGCGTTCATCTCCACGTCGCTGTAGGTGGTATGCAACGAGAACGGTTCCAGCCGGATGCCTCCCTCGGAGCCGACGATGCTGCTGCCCTCGAAGCCTCCCAGATGGATCGCCCACGACTCAATAATATCCAGAGTCAGACCGCCGTCGAACTTGACGAACCCGACGCCAAGCTCCTCCACATCGAACCCGCTGATCTCCCGGCGGCGCGCATCCATGCCGGTCTCCTGATAGACCTTTCCGCTGATCCGTTCCACCGTCGGCAAGCCCAGCAGATAGAGCATACGGGCGATATGATAGACCCCCATATCGTAGAGCGCGCCGCCTGCCGCCACCGCCTTCTGCACGAAGGAGGCGGTTCCGTAGCCGTCTACATAGGGGCGTCCCCGCCGCCGGAAGCCGGTGGAGCGGGCATGATAGATTCTGCCCAGCCGCCCCTCGTTGATCAGCTTTTTGGCGACCTTCGTCTCTTTGGAGTAGAGCGTGGCAAGCTGGATGCTGAGCTTCTTACCGCAGGCGCGCGCCGCCTCCAGCATCGCCACCGCGTCCACATACGCGCCTGCCATCGGCTTCTCGCAGTAGACGTGCTTGCCCGCCTCCAGCGCGGCAATGGTTACCGGCGCATGGAAGTTGTTGTGCAGGCAGACATCCACGGCATCTATATCGTCCCGCTGAAGAAGCTGGCGGAAATCGGTGTAGGTGTGCGCAATGGCGAACTGCTCGGAAACCCGTTTCACCTCCGCCTCATTGATATCGGCGGCGGCCACGATCTGCGCGCCGTCAATCTCGGCATAGTGGCGCAGATGGCTCTTGCCGATCTGTCCCACGCCGATCATTCCTATGCGAATCTTCTGCATGATCTCTTCTCCTTGATAGTATCGTTCAGTGTTTCTTTAACTCGATCCAGTGGGCAAGGGCGTTACCCATCCGCCTGCCCGGCGCGCCCCCCTGCTCCTCCTGCAGATGCGTGATCGCGTTGAGTGCCCCGTTGAGAACCCTCCCGCGACGCCTCAGGTCGAGATGCAGCCGATAGGGTCGCCGGTTCACATCCTCCGTTCCGATATCGCCCATCAGGATCCCCTGAAAGGTCTCCTCCTTCGCCTTCGGCTCATTCACCAGCGTCTTTAACTGCGAGCCCAGCTGCACATGGACATCGCCGGATCGGAAGAAGGTGAGCGTGCAGGGAATATCGCCCCGACAAGCGCTGACCGCCCCCCTCCATTCGCCCACAAGCGCGCGCGGCGGAGTAAAAGGCTGCGGCTTCTCCGGTTCCGGTTCGGAGGCCTGTTTTTGCGCCCGCCTTTCGGCGTAGCCAGGCAGGAGCGCCGCCGTCGTCTCCTCCGCGAAGATAAACGGCAGGCGGCAGCAGGCGTTGGCGAGCGCGACAATCGCCAGCTTCTCCGAGGGGATCAGACGCAGCACGGTGTTGACGCCTCCCATCAGTCCGCTGTGTCCCACCGTCACATACCCGCAGTCATCGGTCTGCACGCCCCACCCGAACGCATATCCGGAGGTGCCGTTCACATTGTCTTGCGGGTCCTGCATAGCCTCTATCGCCGCCTCCGAGAGGATCGCCTTCTGATCGGACAGCCGCTGGTTGAGATGGAACAGTCCAAAACGCAGCAGGTCGTGCGCGCTGGCATAGACTGCCGAGCCGCCGGGGTGATCGAAATCGTAGTCGGGATAGCGCACGCCGTCGGAACCGTAACGAATCGCCTGATACGGTTCCAGTCCAGGCGCAACGCCCAGCGAGGAGCGAACCATTCCGAGCGGAAGAAAGACCTCTGTCCGCAGAAACTCCTCGAGAGACCGGGCCGAGAGCCTCTCAACCACATAGCCCAGCAGACCATAGCCTAGATTGGAGTACTGGTATCGCTCGCCCGGAGCCGTCACAAGGTTTCCGTAGCGGCGGATCGTCTCCTCCATGGGCGGAGGCGCATAAGGCTCATCGGCATAGAAGAAGTGACAGTGCAGGGGCAGTCCGGCGGTATGATTGGCAACGCGCCGTACAGTCGCCTCCTCCGCCCGTCCGACGCGCGCCGTTAACTTAGCCGCTCCCAGATAGTCGTTGATCGGCTTATCGAGATCGAGTCTGCCGCGCTCTGCCAGAATCATCGCCGCCGTCGCCGTGATCGGTTTGGAGACAGAGGCGAGAGAGTAGATCGTATGCTCGGTCGCCGGGATGCGGTTTTCGCGATCCGCCCAGCCAAACCCCTCCTCCCAGATCACCTCGCCGTCTTTCGCCACCGCCACCGCCAGCGAGGGAACCGACTGCTCTACCAGCGCGGCGCGAATCCGTTCCCGCGCCGTTTCAATCTGTGCGGAATACTTTTCGGCGCGCATCATTTCTCCCTATTTCACGCCTGCGTGAACCAGCGCGCGCTGCACCTCCGCAAGCTGCCACGCCACCTCGGCATACTCGTTCCTGCCGGTGTGGTGTTCGACGCCCCAGTAGCCCTGATAGCCCGCATCTACCAGCATCTGCACGCGCTCCTGCAGACAGGTGCGCGTAATGCGGGCGTCAAAATGAGTATGTGCCGCGTACTTCGCCATGCGGCGGTCGCCCCCCTCCTCGTCGCCGTCTTCCCAGTGTCCGACGTGCAACAGAATGCCGTATGCCGGATGATCCACCGCCTTCGCCAGCTTCTCCATGTTGTCGGCGATGAGCGACAGCCCCCAGTGGTTCTCCGGTCCGACCACAAAGCCGTGCTCTTCGCCGAACAGGGCATACTCGCGATAGCGATTCGCCAGGGTCTCAAGCTGTTCATCGGTGATCGGCGTGAGCGTCCCGCCGGTATCAATGCGAACCGTCTGCGCGCCGAGAAGAGCCGCCGCCCGCAGATGTGTCAGCGCGTCCCGGTAGTTCTTTTCGCGCGCCGCCGGATCGTCCTCCCAGACATGCGGACCGTCCGCGTGATAGTTGGCGACCGTCATTTCACGCTCATCGAGCGCCTGTTTCACCTTCTTAAGATACTCCTCATCCGTGGTGCCGATGATGCCGTTCCAGAAGTCGGCGGCATCGAGGCGATAGCGATATTTAACGGACTCCAGATAGCCGAAGGCATCCATCATGCCGGCTCCGCGCAGCCCATGAAAGCTGAATGAGGCAATAGAGACTCGCATTTGATTTCTCCGTTATAGCAGGTCGCTGCTGAGAATGGTGGGACACCAGAACTTTTCGATGAACTCGACCACGAGGCGCGTTCCCTCCTCATGCGCGACATAGGGCGGCATCGCGGGATTATACATCGTGTCGGTCAGGTCGCGAATGAGCGCCGTCTCCACGCCCCAGCGAATCATCTGCTTGATCCCGAAGGAGCGATGCAGCACGCACATATTTGTATGCACGCCCATCATGAGAAGCTGCGTCATTCCGCGATGCCGGAGGAAACGGTAGATCGTCCTGCCGTCATCACTGATCCCGTCCCGCTGATCGTCCACCTCGATGCCGGGATGCTGCCGGCTCCAGGCGTGATGCCAGGTCGGCTCGCCGGTATCGGAGCCGCCGTCGGAATCGTTGATCGGCAGGGGCGGATCTGGATGATCCGCCGGCGCAGGCGACTCTACCGGAGGAATGGCTGCCAGCCGTCGAAATGCCGGAGTCTCTCGATAGAAGTCCATCGTGTCGGAAGGCGCATGGATGATCTGGACGCCGCGCTCCCGCAGGCGACTCGCCACGCGGTTCATCCGGGGGATCATCGCCTCCAGACGCTCCTGCGCGCCACGGCTCCAGTGATGATCCCAGACATCGCATAACAGCAGCGCAGTCTGCGCCGCCGGAATCGTCTTTCGCACGATTCTGGTCTGCCAGACATTGCGCCCGTTGGCGTCTTTCGTCAGATATCTGCTGCGGAGCGTCAACCGCAGGTTGCCACTCTCCGACATTCCCTGCCCCTCTCGTTTCGGTGTCACCGGATTCCAATTTGCGGAAAGGGGTGCGTTTTCCTGTCCCGAAAAGAGGGTATTTCTCTTCCTCGCATCGCAGCCGCGCTGAAAAAACGGGCTTTCGCAGGAGAACGCATCCTTCTTGCCTGGATTGACACCGGTCGGACGCCTCTCTATAATGTGGGTCTATCCCTCATTTGCCAAAGCCTGCTGTCTGAAGGGCTATCTGTCGGTGGAGCAGCCGGATCACCCGACTATCCTCCGTAGAAGGGAATCGAGTTCTCCCGACAGCAATAAATGGTAGACCATTATATCAGCAGATTTTTCCACATGAAGGATCCCTGTACGAGTAGTAGAGAAGATACCGGGACGGAGAGAAGACAGGATGAGCGTGAGTTGGACCACCGAACAGATCATGGCGTTAGCTCCCGACGATACGTCCGCAAAAGCAGGCAAAGGATTAGCCGCCCCCGCGAAGTGGAAGTCCCTGAATAAAAACGAGCGCGCGGTGTGGGGGTTATGCCAGGGAAGCGGCTCCTCCCCCTATCAGGTACAGATAGACCTCTCTGAACCGGCTTTTCGTTGCTCCTGCCCCAGCCGGAAATTCCCCTGCAAGCATGGTCTCGGACTGTTTCTAATTCTGGTCAACAATCCGAATGCGGTGAAGGAGGGCGAACCGCCCGCCTGGGTGACAGAGTGGCTCTCCAAACGGGAGGAGAAAGCGCAGAAACAGGCGCAACCAAAGCCCGTTGAAAAGACGGAAGAGCAGCAGGCAAAAGTGGCCGCCGATCAGGCGAAACGCGCTGCGCGCCGCGAGCAGAGCGTGGCGGAGGGGCTGAACAATCTGGAGATGTGGCTGTGCGACCTGATGCGTCAGGGGATCGCCTCGCTTCCGTCACGTCCCTACAAATTCTGGGACGATATGGCTGCCCGACTGGTGGACGCGCAGGCTCCCGGCGTGGCGCGAATGCTGCGCGAGATGGCGGGCATTGCCAGCACGGGCGAAGGATGGACGGAACGGCTGATGACCCGTCTCGGACTGCTGCATCTGTTGATCGAAGGCTATCGGCGGATCGGGTCGCAGTCCGAAGAGACGCAGGCGGATATTCGCGCCGCTATCGGCTGGACGGTCAGTCAGGAGCGCCTGCTGGAATCGCCGGGCGTTACCGATTTCTGGATCACGCTGGGACAGCGCGTCTATGATGAAGATCAGTTCAAAGTTCAGCGCACCTGGCTCTGGGGGAAACATAGCCGCCGCGCCGCCCTCATACTCAACTTCACGCGCCCCGGTCAACCACTCGATATGACTCTCCCGCCGGGGGTGGGATTTGAGGCGGATATGGTCTACTTCCCCGGCTCCTATCCGCAGCGCGCCCTGCTCAAAGCCCGTCGCTCGCATACCCACAACATCACCGCAATTCCCGGATACGCGAATCTGGAAGAGGCGCTGTCCGCCGCCTCTGAGGGGCTTGCCTGTAATCCCTGGCTGGGGACGATTCCGATGCCGGTGGAAAACATACTGCCTGATCTGCAGGGCGACCGCTGGTATGCCCGGGATCGCGACGGAAAGCGGCTGCCACTCTCCTCGCTGTTTACGCAGGGCTGGCGACTGATGGCGATAAGCGGAGGAAATCCCCTGACGCTGTTCGGGGAGTGGGATGGCGAAAACTATCTGCCGCTGAGCGCGTGGGCAGAGAGTCGTTACATTCGATTTTAACGCATCTTACAGGGAGTGAGAGAACCGTGCAGACCTGGCAGGAAGTATTGAGAACGGCGCTGGTGGGGACGGAACGGCAGGACATTCCGCAGACACCAGGGGATGACCCGGTCAGCCGACTGCTCGCGCAGGTGGACAGAAGCAGCCGGGAGCGCGCGCTGCTGAACCTGAGCGCGATTCTGGCGTGCAGCCGACGCGCCGGGTATCTTCTCTCCGAAACCGCCGAAGCGACTCCTGCACCGGCTGAGGAGAATGATCTTCCTCTCTGCCTTCCGGAAGCCGCGCAGGATCTGTCGCTGATGCTGCAGGGCGAGTTTGATGAACTGCTCCCGGAATGGCTGACGGCGGTAGCGGGGAAGGGACAGCGCGTACCGGATCAAACGCTCCCGGACCTGCTGAATCAGGGCAGCCGCAACAAAGAGCTTCGTGCCGTCATTTTACCGGTTCTGGGCAAGCGGGGACGCTGGCTTGCCGCACAGAACGCCTCCTGGGGATGGGCGCTTCAGCGCAGTCGGCTGGAGATCGAACAATCGCTGGAGGCATTTGCGACTGCGGAACAGACCTGGCAGACCGGCACGCGCGCGGAGCGGGTGGCGCTGCTGCGAGAGCTTCGGGCGGCAGACCCGGAGCGGGCGCGTCAACTGCTGACCTCCACCTGGTCGCAGGACCCGCCGGGAGAGCGCGCCCTCTTCCTCGAAACGTTCGTGGTCGGGCTGAGTATGGATGATGAGCCGATTCTGGAGTCCGCGCTGGATGACCGCCGCAAGGAGGTGCGCCGTCAGGCTTCAGGTCTGCTCTCCCGCCTGCCCGATTCGCAGCTTTGCCGTCGGATGTTTGCGCGGGTGGCTCCCCTGCTGACAATTACGCGCAAACTGCTCAAGGACAACCTGGAGGTGACGCCGCCCGCCGAATGCGACAAAGCCATGCAGCGGGACGGGATTGATCTGAAGCCGCCGCAGGGAATCGGCGAAAAAGGCTTCTGGCTCGTGCAGATGCTCTCCCTCATCCCCCCACGCCTCTGGTCCGAGCATCTTGCGCGCGCGCCGGAGACGCTTATCCAGCTTGCGAAGGTGAACCAGTGGGGAGATAACCTGCTGGAAGGCTGGACGAACGCCGCCATCCTGCACCGGGATGCGGAATGGGCGGAGGCGGCGCTGCTCCACTTTCTCAAGCGCAAGGGAGGACAGATTCCTTACAACGTGGAGTGGAAGCAGGCGATTCCGAAAGAGCGCATGGAAGCCTGCATACTGCAGCTTCTACAGAGCCATACCGGTCCGCTGGTGCGCGATCATCCCGCCATGACTCTCTTCTACGAAATCGAGGGATACTGGGGAGTGGAACTGACACGCGCCTTTCTGGATAGCCTGCGACGCCATAAGAATCAGGCGAGAGGTCAAATGAACTACTATGTTCACTACACGATGGAGAGCCTCGCCTCTTTCGTTCCGCCGGAAGCGGCGCAAGAGTTCGGGGAGTTATGGCAGGAGTTCGCCGGAGAAGAGAGCTACTACGCGAACGCGCCGGAGAAGTTTTTAGCGCGCGTCCGATTACGCCAGGAGATGCTCAGCCGTATTCAGGGATAGATATTCGCAGAACACCTTAAGGAGAATCATACGATGTCGTCCGTCCTTCGACAACATGCCGAACAACAGTATGCCGAAGAGCTTCACGAACTGGCAAAGTCCGATACGCGCTCGCGTCCGCCCAACTGGAACCTGTCGCCCTGGGCAGTCACGACCTACCTTCTGGGGGGGAAACTGGACAATGGTTTCGAGGTGTCACCCAAATATATCGGCAACCGCCGTCTGATGGAGATTGCCGTCGCGACGCTGGCAACTGACCGCGCTCTGCTGCTCATCGGGCTGCCGGGAACCGCTAAAACATGGGTGGGAGAGCATCTTGCCGCCGCCGTCTGCGGTGATTCGACTCTGCTGGTACAGGGAACCGCGGGAACCGGCGAAGAGCAGGTCCGTTATGGCTGGAACTATGCGCGTCTGCTGTCGGAAGGGCCTTCGCTGGACGCGCTCGTTCCCAGTCCGGTCATGCGCGCCATGAAGGAGGGCAAGATCGCCCGTCTGGAGGAGTTGACCCGCATCCCATCGGAGGTGCAGGATTCGCTGCTGACGATCCTCTCCGAGAAGACGATGCCTATTCCAGAACTGGATACCGAGGTGCAGGCGGTAAAGGGTTTCAACCTTCTGGCGACCGCCAATGACCGCGACCGGGGCGTGAATGAACTGTCCAGCGCGCTCAAGCGGCGTTTCAATACGGTGGTGCTGCCACTGCCGGAGACGCTTGAGGAAGAGGTGGATATCGTTCAGCGGCGCGTGGCGAGTATTGGGCGCGCTCTGGAACTGCCCGCCGAACCGCCTGCGCTGGAGGAGATCCGCCGGGTCGTCACCATCTTCCGCGAACTGCGCGCCGGAATGACCCTCGACAAAAAGAGCAAGCTGAAATCTCCCAGCGGAACGCTGAGCACGGCGGAGGCGATCTCCGTCCTCAATAACGGCATGGCGCTGGCGGCGCACTTCGGAGATGGGGTGCTGAAGGCGGCGGATATGGCTTCCGGCATTGTGGGCGCCGTCATCAAAGACTCGGTGCAGGATCGCGTCGTCTGGCTGGAGTACCTGGAGACTGCCATCAAAGAGCGCGATGGCTGGAAAGACCTGTACCGCGCCTGTCGCGAAGCTGTCTAAAATTCCTCCTGCGCCTGCATAGGCGAGAATAGTATCGCTATGACCCATTCAACCACAAGTCAGACGCATCTGTTCGGCATCCGGCATCACGGTCCCGGATCGGCGCGCAGTCTGCTTCGCGCCCTGACGGAGTTAAAACCCGATATTGTGCTGGTCGAGGGACCGCCGGATGCGGAATCGGTTCTGCCGCTGCTTTCGCATAAACAGATGAAGCCCCCGGTCGCGCTGCTGCTCTATGCACAGGAGGAGCCGCATCGCTGTGTCTACTATCCGTTCGCCATCTACTCCCCGGAGTGGCAGGCGATCCGCTACGCCCTGAACCGCCGAATACCAGTACGCTTTATGGATCTTCCGCAAACGCATCAACTGGCGCTGGCGAAAGCGGAGGAAGAGAAGGCTATAGCGGAGGCGCAATCTGCGATGGAGGAGGCGAAGGAAGAGGAGCCAGAGGAGACGCGGTCTGAAACGGACGTCGTCGCCGAAGAAGCTCCTGACGACGCGCCTGTCCTGGATTTGGGCGCGGTTCGCGGCGACCCGCTCCGCTGGATCGCGCAGGCAGCAGGCTATAGCGATGGTGAAAGCTGGTGGGAACACATGGTCGAGCAGCGTCAGGAGAGCGCCGACCTGTTCCAGGGCATTCTGGAGATGATGACCGCGCTGCGCGAAGTGGATCAAGACTCCCGGAGTACAAAAGCCATTCGTTCGGAAAATGCGCCCGATCTCTCCGCCCCGGACCGGCTGGAGGCGCGGCGCGAGGCATGGATGCGGCAGACCATTCGCGCCGCCGAAAAAGAGGGCTTTCAGCGTATCGCCGTTGTCTGCGGGGCATGGCACACGCCCGCGCTGGCGAATCGCCCCCCGGCCAAAGAGGATGCGGAACTGCTGGCAGGTATGCCGAAGGTGAAGGTGGCGGCGACATGGGTTCCCTGGACATATGGACGGCTGACCTTCTGGAGCGGCTACGGAGCCGGGATCGAATCGCCTGCCTGGTACGAGCATCTGTGGCAGGTTCCTGACCGGGTGGCGGTGAACTGGATGACCCGCGCCGCCAAGCTGTTTCGCAAGGAAGACCTGCCCGCCTCCCCTGCGTCGGTGATTGAAGGGGTGCGGCTGGCGGAGACGCTGGCGGCTCTGCGCGGACGCCCGCTTCCGGGTCTGCCGGAACTGTGGGAGGCGGCGCAGGCGATATTCTGCTTTGGCAGCGAAACCCCGATGCAGCTTATTCAGGAACGACTGATCGTGGGAGACCGGCTCGGAAAAGTGCCGGACGAGACGCCGATGCTGCCCATTCAGCTGGATCTTCGGCGCGAACAGAAGCGGCTGCGGCTGGAGCCGGAAGCCGCGCACAGCGATAAGGACTTCGACCTGCGGAAGCCGACCGACCTGGAGCGCAGCTACCTGCTGCACCGCCTGAACCTGATGGGGATTCCCTGGGGACAGCTTCAACGAACCGGAGGCGGCAAGGGAACGTTCCATGAACTGTGGCGGATCCAGTGGCATCCTGAGTTTGAAGTGGCTCTGATCGAAGCCAATGTCTGGGGCAACACGGTCGAGAAGGCGGTATCCGCCAAGGTGCGCGACACCGCCGTAAAGTCTCAGAACCTCTCGGAACTGACGACGATGGTCGAGGATGCGCTGAATGCCAATCTGCCCGACGCCATCAGCACCCTGATGGTCTGCCTTCAGAACCTCGCCGCCCTCACCAGCGACCTCCCGCATCTGATGTCCGCGCTTCCGCCGATGGCGAACGTTCTGCGCTACGGCAATGTGCGTCAGACCGATACGGGCATGGTCGGACACGTGGTGGAGGGGCTGGTAGCGCGTATCTGCGTGGGACTGCCGACCGCCTGCGCCTCCCTCAACGATGAGGCGGCGGAAGCCATGTACGCCCTTCTGGGGAGAGTCAATGAATCCATCCTCCTCCTGCAGAATGAAGAGTACGATCAGATGTGGCATTCCGCGCTGCGGAAGCTGGCGGATATGGAGGGGATACATGGCTTGATCGCCGGGGTATGCTGCCGTCTGCTGCTGGATCAAAAAATCTGGCTCCCGGAAGAGATGGCGCAACGGATGGGACTGGCGCTCTCCGTCGCCAACGAGCCGACGCAGTCTGCCGCCTGGATCGAAGGGATGCTGAAAGGCAGCGGCGCGCTGCTGCTGCACAACGATGCGCTGTGGCATATCCTCGATGAGTGGGTATCAGCGCTCCCAGATGACATCTTCCTGCAGCTTCTGCCCCTGCTCCGGCGCACCTTCGCGACCTTCCCGGCGGCGGAACGGCGGCAGATGGGTGAACGCGCCCGTTCGGGCGGCGCGGCAGGACGAAGCATTCTCGCAGGCGAGTCTGACATTCAACCGCAACGCGCGGAGCGTGTCCTGCCCATACTGGCGAAATTGCTGGGACTGCACGAACCACAGACGACAGGAGCCGAATAATGGAGACACCCCTAAACGCCAACGAAGAGCGGCTGCGACGCTGGCGACTGATCCTCGGCGGAAACGATGCGGATGGAACCGGCTGCGCGCTGAGCGGGGCAGACCTCGGCATAGATAAGACCCTGCAGGCGCTCTATGACAGCGACCGGCGTGGGGGACTGGGCGGCTCCGCCCCCAACGTCGCCCGCTGGCTCGGTGATATTCGTACCTACTTCCCAGCGAGCGTGGTCAAGGTGATGCAGCAGGATGCGCTCGACCGACTCGGACTTCAGCAGATGCTTCTGCAGCCGGAGATGCTCGCCGCGGTAGAGCCGGACATTCATCTGGTCGCTACCCTGCTCTCGTTGAATCAGGTGATGCCGAGTAAGACCAAAGATACGGCGCGTCAGGTGGTGCGGAAGGTGGTGGAGGAGCTAGAGCGCAAACTTGCCAATCCTCTGCGGCAGGCGGTCACGGGAAGCCTGACCCGCGCCACGCGCAACCGCCGACCGAAGCATAGCGAGATTGACTGGCATCGCACGATCCGCGCCAACCTCAAGCACTACCAGAGAGACCTGAAGACCATCATCCCGGAGACGCGCATCGGCTACGGTCGCAAGGGGCAGTCGCTCCGCGACATCATCCTGTGCATAGATCAGAGCGGTTCTATGGCGACCTCCGTGGTCTACTCCAGCATCCTGGGAGCGGTGCTTGCCTCCATCAAATCGGTGCGAACCAATGTCGTGGTGTTTGATACGGCGGTGGTGGACCTGAGCGATCTGCTGCACGATCCGGTCGAGGTGCTGTTCGGCACGCAGCTTGGCGGCGGAACCGACATTAATCTGGCGCTGGGATACTGTCAGGGCTTGATTCGAAGGCCGCAGGACACGATCCTGGTGCTGATCAGCGACCTCTACGAAGGCGGAAACCAGAAAGAGATGCTGGCGCGCGCCGCGACCATCGCGGGATCGGGCGTGCAGATGATCTGTCTGCTGGCCCTGGACGATCAGGGCGCGCCGGGATACGATCACGCGGTCGCGGCGGCGATGGCGAGCTTCGGCGTTCCCTGCTTCGCCTGCACGCCGGACCTCTTCCCCGACCTGATGGCAGCGGCGATCAAAAAGCAGGATGTCGGACAGTGGGCGGCGGCTCAGGGCATCTCGGTGGAGCGCGCAGGAAAGAGGCGATAGGGGACGAGAGAGATGATGCGGATTTTGCAGATGGCGATCTGCGCGGGAATGCTCCTGCTGATGGGCAGTCGGATGCAGGGAGCGGTCACCGTGCAGCAGATTAACTACTACGGATGGGAAGGCGCGTACCGCATGACCAACGGCACGGCGGAACTGGTCTTCGTGCCGCAGATCGGGCGGGTCATGCGATACGGTTATGTGGGAGGCGCGAATCTGCTCTGGGAGAATACCGCGCTATGGGGCAAGACGGCATCCCCGGCGGAGGTGAAGGACTGGATGAACTACGGGGGCGACAAGCTCTGGCCCGCGCCGCAGGAGCGATGGGGCTGGCCCCCCGATCCCTATCTGGATGGAAGCCTGCATACTGTCACCGTGCTGCCCGACAATCGCCTGCGCATCGAAAGCCTCTTCAGCGCAAAACACGGCATCCGGTTCGTGCGCGAGATCACGCTGGCTGCCTCCGGGACGGAGGTCACCTTCCTCAACACCATGATCAACGCCAGCGACCGCGATCAGCGATGGTCGGTCTGGCAGGTAACCCAGATAGACGATCCCGACGTCACCGAGATGCCGTCTCATGCGCACGGCAGAAACCCGAAGGGCTACTATGTCTTCCCCGAGGCGGAGCCAGAGGCAGGCATGCTGACGCAGGAGAAGGGGCTGGTGCGGCTGCGCCGCTCTGCAGTCAAAGCCTCCAAGATCGGCGGCGACTCCCCGAAGGGCTGGATCGCTGCTCGACGCGGAACGCTGCGGCTGACGATGTCCGCCACCTATGAGCCGGGGCAGGAGTATCCCGACAACGGCAGCATGCTGGAGATATACACCAACCCCGACCCGCTGCGCTACATCGAACTGGAGCTTCTGGGACCGATCCGTACGCTGCGCCCCGGCGAAAAGACCGCCTTCACCACACGCTGGCGGCTGCAACGAGTCTCTCAGACGGAGACCCGGTAACGGGCGATCACCTCTTCATTCAGTTCCACTCCCAGCCCCGGAGTTTCGGGAACCCGTACCATACCGTCCTCCACCTGTATCGGCTCCCGCGCCAGTTCCATTCGCAGAGGCGACTCCTCCACGCAGAACTCCAGCAGGATCGCGTTGGGAATAGACGCCAGCAGGTGCAGGGAAGCGGCGATATTGATATCGGTGGTGAAGGAGTGGTTGATACAGGGCAGCCCTCTGTCATACGCGAGATAGGCAATCTTCTTCGCTTCGGTCAAGCCGCCGACTCGCGTCACATCCACCTGCACCACGTCCACCTTCCCCCGATCCATCAGGTCTATAAAGGAGGCGCGGCTGCTCTCCTCTTCTCCGGCGGCGATCCGCACATCCACGCTCTCAGACAGTCGCCGATAGCCCTCTAAATTATCCGGGTGCAGCGGCTCCTCCAGCCAGAAGATCTCGTACTCCTCGAAGCGGCGCGCCATCTGGATGGCGGTTTTTGCGTCGTAACACAGTCCGGCGTCTATCAGGATGTCCACGTCCGGCCCGGCGGCGGCGCGCATGGTCTGCACCAACTGCACATCGTAGTTCAGATCCTGCCCCATCGGTTCCCAGCCCATCTTGACCGCCGTGAAGCCCTCATCCACATACTGTTTCACCTTGTCCGCCGTATGCTTCAGGTCGTCGCCAAACAGCGCGCTGGCGTAGGCGCGCACCTCGCTCCGAAATCCTCCGCCCAGCAGCCGATAGACCGGCATCCCCAGCGCCTTGCCCATGATGTCCCACAGCGCCAGATCAATGCCGCTCATCGCCTGGATCGCCGCGCCGCGCCGCCCGTGATAGATGCAGCCATTATACATCTTATGCCATATCTTCTCATAGGCGAAGGGGTCCTCCCCTATCACCAGTTCGCGCAAGCCGCTGCTGATGGTGTGTGAAAAAGGCGCATCTATCAGCGCTTTTGCCACCAGAGGCGACGAATCCACCTCCCCGTAACCGATGATACCCGCATCGGTTTTCACCTTGACCAGCAGCATATCCTGCGTGCCGTCGGTGCGCTGCCGTTTCTGCGGCAGCGATAGAATGATCGCCTCCACATCCGTGATTTTCATGACTGAAACCCTTTCCTGATACTGCAAAGAACTCTTCGCAGCGGCTCTCTGCGGTTCCCTATTTCGTGTCGTGAGACGAAATTCCTGTCCGCAGAAGCGGACGGTTTGACGGAAGAGAGCGGAGCGCGCAGGGACGCGGCGCATTTCAGGAAGGAAAGTGCCGGGCAGATGGCAAAGATACGGACAAGCCTTCTGAATTGCCCCGCATCTTATGACTGGAGAGGAGCGTGTCTATGTCCGCCTCATCTGCCCCTCCAGAGCGTTATCATGCCCTGGACAGCCTGCGCGCCGCGATGATGCTCGGCATCATCGCCATCCATGCGTGCATCCCCTACGGCACCATGGCAGGAAGCCTCTGGGATTTTGCCGATAGACAGCCAGGCCGACTGGTAGATTTCGTGGGCTTCTACCTGCATACGCTGACCCTGCCGGTCTTCTTCGTCATGGCCGGTTTTTTCGCCATGATGATGGTGGAGAAACGGGGAGTGAGAGAGTTCCTGTCCAACCGCAGCCGGCGCGTGCTGGTTCCGCTTATTATCGGCTTAATTGTCTGTATTCCGCTCATCTGGTCTGGCTTAGCGTTCGGGAAAGCTCGCTGGCTCGGGCAGCCCGACCCCTGGCAGGCAGCCCTCTCCTCCATCCTGCCCGGCGCGCAGAACCGCGAAGGTCCGCTTTCGCACCTGTGGTTTCTCTACTTTCTGATGCTCTACTACCTTCTGTCCGCCCTGATGTTGAAGCTGGCTCCCATCATCCCGGCAGGCGTCTCCGAAGGAGCGAGGCGGCTTTTCCGCCGCGTGATCGCTTCGTTCTGGCTGCGCCTGATCGTCTTCACGCTGCTGACAGCGGTCACCCTGATCTTCACGCCCATTCTGGGCGCCTCCACGCAATTCTTGCCGGAATGGAGGATGTTTCTCGGATTCGGGGTCTTTTTCTACTTCGGCTGGTTTCTCTATGGACAGAGGGATCTGCTGCCGACGTTTCAGCGGGGATTCTGGTGGCTGCTGGCGCTGACGCCTCCGCTTCTGATCGTGCGCCTGATCTTTCTGGGCAAAATTATGCAGATGGCGGGCGCTGACGGTTTCAGCGCAATCTTCTCCATCCTGCAGAGAGACCCGGTCAGCTACCTGATCCTCATCGGCGCCGGAAGCCTGCTGATCTGGAGCATGACGCTGGGCTTCATGGGACTGTACCTGAAACAGTTCAGCCGGGAGAGCAAGGTCGGCAGCTATCTGTCGGAAGCCTCCTACTGGATGTATATCGTCCATATGCCCCTGGTCATCTGGATGCAGAGCCTGGTGATGTTCGTGCCGATTCCCGGCTGGGCGAAGTTTCTGCTCGTGACTGCGGCGGGCATCCTGCTGACGATGCTCGCCTACGATCTGTTTGTACGCTCCACCTTCATTGGCGAAGCGTTGAACGGCAGGCGAAAGCCGCGCGTCCTGTTTACCGGGCGCACCCGTGATGAGCAGGCAACGCAGCCTGCCTCCACCTCCTGACGCCTGCGATACTACTGGAAAGGATAGACCCTCTCATGTCATCAACGATCATCGGCGATCCCTTACCGAATATTCCCTGGGAAGAGAAACCTGCGGGAAGCTGGGATGTGATGTGGCGCTATAGCGGCAATCCCGTCATTCCCCGCAACCTGATCCCCTCTTCCAACAGCATCTTCAACAGCGCGGTCGTGCCCTATCAGGGCAAATTCGCGGGCGTCTTTCGCTGCGATGACCGGCGACGTTTCATGCAGCTGCACGCCGGGCGCAGCGAGGACGGCATTCACTGGCAGCTTACCAACGAACGCATTCAGTTCAGCGGCGAAACGGCGGCGGAACTGGGCTGGGAGTACGGCTACGACCCGCGTGTCATCTGGCTGGAAGACCGCTACTACGTCACCTGGTGCAACTGGTTTCACGGTCCCACCATCGGCGTCGCCTATACGCGCGATTTTGAGACCTTCACCCAGATGGAGAACGCCTATCTGCCCTTCAATCGCAACGGCGTCCTCTTCCCGCGCAAGATCAACGGCAAGTACGCCATGCTGAGCCGCCCCAGCGACAACGGGCATACCCCCTTCGGCGACATCTTCTACAGCGAAAGCCCCGATATGACGCACTGGGGCTGCCATCGGCATGTCATGTCTCCCAACGGCGGCTGGCAGAGCACCAAGATCGGAGCCGGACCGAACCCCATCGAGACCACCGAGGGCTGGCTGCTGATCTATCACGGCGTACTCACCTCCTGCAACGGCTTCGTCTACAGCTCAGGCGCGGCGCTGCTCGATCTGGAGAAGCCCTGGAAGGTGATCTACCGCACCGCCCCCTACATCCTGTCGCCGCAGACCCTCTATGAGTGCGTGGGCGACGTGCCGAACGTCTGCTTCCCGTGCGCCGCGCTTACCGATGCGCCGACGGGACGGATCGCCGTCTATTATGGATGCGCCGATACCGTCACCGGGCTGGCTTTCTGCCAGGTGGACGAGTTAATCGCCTATGTGAAGGCGAATTCGCGCGTTTGACGAAGAGGCTGACTATGCCATTAAACCCGTTTCCCGACTCCCATTCGCTTCTGGATCAGCCGGAGTCGCTTCGCGCCCGGATGGAGCAGGACGGCTATCTGTTCGTCTCCGGTCTTCTGCCGAAAGAGGCGGTTCACGCGCTCTATGAGGCGATGATGGCGATCTGCCGTGAGCAGGGCTGGGCGGACTCCGACAACTTTGCGCTCGGACAGCCGCGACTGGAGGGCTACCCGGAATGGTGGGCGGTCTACGATCCCCTTCAGCGTCTGGAGGCGTTTCACGCCTTTGCGCACAGACCGGAGATTCTAGGGCTGGTCGAAGCGCTCACGCAGGAGCCGGTTCTGGTGCATCCGCGCAACATCGCGCGGATCACCTTCCCCGGCGCGGCGCACTACACCACCCCGCCGCATCAGGACTACCCGCTCATTCAGGGGACGCCACAGACCTACACCGCCTGGATTCCTCTCTGCGACTGTCCGGAGTCGCTGGGCGGGCTGGCGGTTCTTTCCGGCTCGCATAAGATCGGGCTGCTTCCGGTGCATCGCGCCACCGGTCCGGGCGGTCTGTCTGTTGAGACGGAGAATTTCGGATTAACGTGGCATGGTCAGGATATGCAGCCAGGCGATCTGCTGCTGTTCCACAGTCACACAGTGCATCGCGCGCTTCCCAACGTGAGCGACCGGCAGCTTCGGGTCTCCGCCGACTACCGCTATCAGGGCGTTTCGCAGCCGGTGGTGGAGGACTCGCTGATGCCCCATTACGGCAGAATGGGCTGGGACGAAATCTACGAAGGCTGGCAGCAGGAGGAGCTGAAATACTACTGGAAGCGGCTGCCGGTTAACATCTCGGCGCGTAATTTCGAGATTATGCAGCCGGTCGAGACGCGCTGACGGCGAAGGCTTCCGCGCAGAAGCCTCCTCTCTCCCGCCATGTCCAGACAATCGGAACCAGCCGCCGCCATGCAGAGACGCCCTGCGGTTTCGTGGCGCGCTCTGTTCGTCGGAACAATTCTTCTGCCGATTAACGCCTTCTGGCTCGTGCAGATGGAGATGGCGACCAGCGGCGCGCTGCGCGGAACCACCGATCTCGGTCCCTACCCCAGCACCCTGTCTCTGTTCGGCAACGTCATCTTTATGCTGGCGGTTCTGGCGGCGCTGAATGCCGGTCTGCGCCGCGTGCGCCGCTCCTGGTCGCTCTCCCAGAACGAACTGCTGATCGTCTATGTTATGCTCTCCATCGGAACCTGCCTCGCCAGTGTGGACTTTCTGGACGTGCTGTTTCCCATGCTGGGGCATCCGACCCGCTACGCCACCGCCTCTAACGGCTGGAACGATCTGTTCGTTCGCTATCTCCCATCATGGCTCTATGTGCGCGATGCCGACGCGCTCAAGGGCTGGTACACTGGCAGCGCCAATCCCTGCACGCTGCTCCATCTGCGCGCCTGGATCGTTCCCGTTCTTGCCTGGAGCGCGTTCATTCTGGTTCTGTTCTTCGTCATGTTCTGCATGAACACGCTGCTGCGCATTCAGTGGACGCGCAACGAGAAGCTGAGTTACCCGATCATTCAGCTTCCGCTCGATATGACCGACCCTTCCGGCAGCTTTTTCCGGCAGCGTCTGTTGTGGGCGGGCTTTGCGGTCGCGGGAGGGATCAGCCTGTTGAACGGCGCGGCAGTGCTGTTTCCCGGCATCCCATCTCTGCCGATCAAAAGCCGCGATCTTACCCCCTTCTTCCCGAATCCGCCCCTGAACGCGATGGGCTGGACGCCGGTCAGCTTCTTCCCATTCGCCATCGGCATGGGCTTTCTGCTTCCGGTGGATATGCTCTTCTCAAGCTGGTTCTTCTGCCTGATGTGGCGCGTTCAGCGAATCGTCAGCAGCTACTTCGGCTGGGCAAGCTACAGTCCCAGCTTTCCCTATGTCAATGAGCAGTCGTTCGGGGCATATATGGGCGTGACGGCGCTGGCGATAGGGGGGCTTCGGCAGCATCTTGCGACGGTCGTCCGGGAGGCATGGAGAGCAAAGCCTCTCCCCGATCAACCGATCAGCTACCGCGCGGCGTTAATCGGAGCCGCGCTGGGAATGCTCGGACTTATTCTCTTCTTCCGGGCGGCGGGGCTGCCGTTGTGGGCGTGCGCCGCCGGTTTCGTTCTCTACTTTGCCATCGCGCTTGCCTGCACGCGCATGCGCGCCGAACTGGGTCCACCCGCGCACGATCTGCACAACGGCGGTCCCGACTACATCCTGACGGCGGTTTTCGGCAGCCGCGCCTTCACCCCGCAGGCTCTCACCGGACTGACCTGGTTCTACTGGTTTAACCGCGCCTATCGCACCATCGCCATGCCCTACCAGTTGGAGGCGTTCAAAATCGGGGAGCAGCGGGGAATCTCCATGCGCGGCATCTCCCTCGCCCTGTTGATCTCCACCATGGTCGGGCTTGCCTCCGGCTGCTGGGCGCTCTACGCTATCGGCTACACCTACGGCGCCGAGGCGAAGATGGCGAGCCACTTTCCGGGATTCGGGTGGGAGGCGTATAATCGGCTGTCGGGCTGGATTCTCAGCCCGCGCGACACCGATGTTCCGGCGGCGCTGGCCATTATGGTCGGTCTGGGCTTTACGCTGCTGCTTCAGATGGGGCGGATGCGCTTCTCCGGTTCGCCCTTCCACCCGCTGGGCTACGCCGTCTCCGGCAGCTTCTCCCTGAGCACCCTCTGGGTGCCGCTCCTGATCGCCTGGGTCTTCAAGGCGAGTCTGCTGCGTTACGGCGGGCTGGCAAGCTACCGAAAGGCGCTCCCCTTTTTCATGGGGCTGATTCTGGGCGATTTCCTCATCGGCTGCGGATGGCACATCTTCGGCTGGCTGCTGGGCGCGAACACCTACAGCTTCTACTTTTGAGGTGAGAACAGGTACTCGACGCGCACCAGCAGAGTCTCCTTCTCCTGCAGTGTGCAGGCGTATTCCCGGACGCCATCCGCCACCCTGACACCGGAGAAGGGATCATAGAGACGGCAGGGGCTCGGAAAACGCAGGGTGCGCGGTCCGGCGTATGAGCGTTAAGGGTCAGATAGCTGCGGCTGAGGTAGAAGGGGTCGTCGCGATCGTTGTAGAGATGCGCGCCGGCAAACTGCGCCAGCCCGCGATAGAAGGCGGGCGGAAGGACCGGCGTGATCGCATAAAGCGAATTCCAACCCCGCATTGGCTTCATGGCGAGCGTCGCCGTCTCCGTTCCGGGCAGGGTCCCCAGAACAACCGCTTCTGGATCCTGCACGGAGAAGAGTTTGCAGAACCGGCTGCCCGGTCCGAACTCCAGAAGACCCGCTTCACGCCATCGAGCCGTCAGCGGATGCTCGGTCGTTGTGAGCGCGATGCGCGGAGCGATGTACGCCTCTTCGGCTGAAGGAACGATCCGTATACCGGTGAGCGCCTCCATCGCCTCAGCGGAAGCCTTCTCGCGGTTAAAAAAGCCCGGCGCGTAGCACCAGAGTACGGTCCTGCCTCCTCCGAGCAGTTTTCGCCGTATGAATCGGCGCTGTCGGTCAGACAGATGGTAGGCATTGAGAAAGATAACGAGCCTGTGGCGGGAGGTGTCCATCCGTTCCAGATCGTCTACCAGAATGGAGTCATGGGGCGCGCCGATCTTCGTCATGACAACCTGCGACGGCTGCAGCGTCTGACCGTTTAGAGGAGCCTCAAAGACGGGGTAAGCGCAGGACTCCTCATCGGAGACGACCAAGATCTCAGCGCAGGAAGATCGGTCATGCTGCTTTGCCTCGTCAAACAGCCGGTAGAGTCGCCGGATCTCCTCCAGGATGCCAGGATCGTCGTAGTAGCCTCCATGCAGATCAAAAAAGCTCTGATAGACACCGTGACCGAGGACGAATCCGGCGCTGCGACGGTACTGCCAGAGGGTCTCCTGCAGGGTGCGCGTGGCGCCTAGCCGCACGCCCTCCTGTTGCGGGTCGGGCATCCAGACCGTCGGTTTTCGATGCATCTCCCAGAATCGGAAGGAGACCGTGTCGTTGTCATGATACCAGAGTTTGCCATGCAGCGAGGGGGTTGTGATGGGCGAACGCATGTAGTCTGCGCCAGAACCGAGAGCGCGGTCGCCGTAACTGGCGGTTACCATCACGAAGTCAAGATGACGCGACTGCATCAACCGACTCAGGGCATTGTGTCCAAACTCCGGGTCGCCGCCGAACTCAAACAGATAGGCATAGAAGGCGCCAACGGCCTTCTTTCGGCTGCACGCCTCCTTCACGGCGCGGCAGAAGTGGTCTATCGTCTCCGGGATGATGGCATTATAAAAGTGGTAGTAGTCAATCACAGACATATCGCTGCGGGGATCGCGGAAGGTCTTATGACGATCTCGCTGCCGATGCTCCTGCAAAGGAATGGCAGCCGTCTCGAATGTGACACCGCTATCGTTCCAGGAGGCGCGCAGGGCTTCGTTGGCGCGATAGCGTCTGCGAAGCCAGTTTCGGAAGGCGCGAACCATGTGCGGACTGTAGTCGGATAGTTCGTTGGTGTGGATGCTCCAGTGATACCACTCCTCCGTCATCAGTCCCTGCACCATATATCCGAAGATATGCGCGCCGTAGTCCGACTGCTGAATATGCTGTACCAGCCGCTTCACCCCCGCCGCCATATCTCGCCGCCACTTCTCGGAGGCGACGGAGGGGTAGACGCGCGCGCCCCGCCGGGAGCCGGGAGTATAGCTGCGGGAGCCGTGCGCAAGAATCTGGCTCTCCTGCAGATTTTGCGCCATCCACCAGTCGGGCGTGCTGATGAGGATGCGGGGTAGAAGCAGCCCATCCGGATCCGCCTCCAGCGCTCGCCGCGCCAGCGTATCCAGCATGGTGAAATCCCACTGATCCGGTCCAATCCAGACTGGAGAGGAGAACCCTTCGCCCAGATTCGTGGAGAAGCTGTAGATGTCACATCCGGCATCCGCGAACTGCTGAAAGAACCGCAACTGCGGCACATACGTCTCAAAGACCGGTTTCGTATAGGGTTTGCCGTCCAGAAAGAAGGCAGGAAGCCCGTTATGCCTCTGAACCGTCGAGACTGGTCCGGGAGTCTTCGTCTCCATGGGCAGCCCCCCCGCAAGGCAGATTTCCGCCGGATTCAGACCGAAAGCGCCCGCCGCCCCCATCTGAAGCAGTTGACGGCGCGTCCATTGCGATGACACGGCTCTTCTCTCTTTTATGACCTGGTGTATAGCTCAGGGGAAGATTGCACAAGTAGACAGGACGACGATACGAAGGAGGGAATGATCGTTCCGGCACGGAGCGGCTCCGTTGACGGAGGACCGCCGCAGTCCACACCGGCGCGTGGAGTGAGGAGCAACGATCACTCGACGCGCCTGCCTTCCCCCCGTTCGTGCGCTGACTGAGGACTCCCCCGCAAACGGAGCGCCCCGTGCCGAAATCGACTCTTTAGTTCCCTCCGGGACGCAAAGGGTTCACGATCCGGCAAACTTTTTTGGGGCCGGAGAGATTGCCTCGCTGACATGCGCAATAACAGGAAGGCTCGCAGGGAGACGGTCTGGTGAACCAGCGGCGAAAGACTCCCTCAAGTTTGAGTGCATTGACGCTCCAGCGCATCGAACAGGTTCCGGCACCAGGTTATCTCCTGCTTCAACCAGCCGCCGAATATCCAGTCCTCTCCCAATGTCTCCCGCAGATTCAACTCGCCGCCATCGCTTCCGCGCGCGACCGTGCGCGCTCCCGCCTGTTGCGCCTCCTCCCACGCCTCTTCCAGCAGCCGCAGGGCATAGCGGGTTCCCCCCGCAATCGCCATCACAACGCCCGTTCCCGGATGCACAAGCACCGGAACCCCGTAGAGCAGACAGCGATAAGCGGGAACCGCTTTTCCAAGCTCATCCCAGATCCGCTCCACGATGTCGGGGTGGCTGCCCTGTCCGAAATAGGGATCGGGAACGCTCTCCGGCAAAGCCATCAGGGGAGCATGAGGAGCGTCTCCGTTCAGATAGCGTAGCACGCCCTGATTGGCGGGATGGCGCTGGATCCTCTCCGCATCCATCAGGGATGGTTCCGGGAGAAGGCGCGCAGGGTCTCGATCGCCTGCGCCACCGCCTCCCGATGGCGCAGCAGGGGCTGCGGGTCGGTCGTGAAATGGGTAGTGTCGCGGCAGACATCCGCCGGCACCGTCAGCAGCCGGCGGGCGCGCTGAACCGCCGCCGAGCGGTCGCCGCGCGCCTCCGCCTGCCGCACCAGCCCCTCCAGCAGCCGGAAATACTCCCAGTCCTCCACCCCATCCCCCAGCATCTCCCAGCGCATCGCCACGATCGGCGCGGTCAGATACTCCGTCGTCCGGTCTTCGTTGGGACGGCGGTTCGGCGGATAGAAGAAGCGTCCATCTCCGTTGCCCCACGTGCCCGACACATCCGCCACATAGCTCATCGGGTCTTCCCAGGGATTCTGCACCCGATCCTGGAACTGCTGCGGGCTGGTCCACCAGGTCGTCTCCCAGATCAGCACCCCCTGCACGCGGTACATCCAGGTCTGCCACAGCCACATCCGCAGTTCGATGGCGGAATGATCTATGAACAGCGTGCAGAACGGCTCTTTGGGTCCGGTGCAGACGTACCACCAGACCTCCTCTCCCAGCCGCTGACGCGCCCGCGAGGCGGAGTAGGTGAAGTTAGGCGTGATCGGGCACCACAGGTCTACATGACCATACAACGCCGGATGAAACTCCTCGGTCATCATCCGCTTAAGCTTCGGCACGTAACGGCGCAGCTTTTCCATCCCGCGAACAACAAACGGATAGTCGTTCACCTCCGGCTCATCGTACCAGTAGATGTAGACCCTGGAGAGCCAGCCGTTCTTCTGCAGATGCGCCTGCACCTGCTCCCCAAACGCGCTCATCAGCCGGTCGTACTCCGGCGTCCCCTCCGGATAACCCATAAAGTCGCCCGCAGAGTAGTTGGGGTAGCGTCCGCCTCCCATGCCGGGGATATAGAGCGTGACGGAGTTGAAGCCGAGTTGATCCAGGTAGCGGCGTGCCGCCCGGTCGAAGGCGGTGAAGTCTATCGTCAACTGCGGCGCGGTATCGGTCTCAAACCCGCCGTCCTGCACGAGCTGCGTCTCGTCGGAGACGCGCTTCAGGGATACGGCGTCGAACCAGGCCGTCCCAGTCTGCTCGCCCTTCTCTGTCCAGACCACCGGACGCAGCGCGATTCGCACATAGTGCGCCTGTGGGCTGATCCGCGCCGTGATGTTTTCCGTCTCCTCCTGCCACTCTCCGCTTCCGGCGCGAACAATATCTATATTCTGGTAGGGAATCCAGTTTCGGGCGGCGTCGTAGCATCCCAGCGAGACCATGTAGGACTGCCCAGGCAGCCCTGTTCGACACTTCCAGCGCAGCAGGTAGCCCTCGCCCGGTTTCACCGGGATCAGCTCGCTCCCCTCGATTGCGGCGGTGCGGCTGTCGCTGTCGTCCACGATCTTCCGGCAGAACGCCCCCTCCGCCGGAGTTTCGCGCACCCGTTTGCCTCCCGCCCACAGCGCGCCGGAGACCTTCATCTCAAATGGAGCCAGAGCCATCGGGTTGTAGGGAGCCAGACGCACCCGCGCAAACGCCTGCATGTAGAGGTCCCAGACCTTCTCCATCGCCTCCGCCGACTGCAGGTTATGGTAGCGGCGGATGTTGTCGGGGCTGATCCCGAACCCGGAGCGCAGCGCGGTCCGCTCCGGCAGCGAAAAGCCCCGAACCTGCAGCCGAATCAGCACCTCCTGCGTCCGCGCGCCGCGCAGAACGATCCTGCCCCGGTAGAGACCAGCACGCGCGTCACGCGGAACCGTAATGGTGATCCAGAGCGGGTTGTTGCGGTTGGGGCGGGGCTTCCAGCCGCCTTCCAGCGGCGGAAGCGGGTCGGGCCACTCGTTCGCCGTGCCGACCCGGTCGGTGGGGACGCGCACCGTCACGTACCCGACCTCGCGGATCTCCACGGCGCTCTTTGGAATGCGCGCTCCGTCCGGTCCCGTCAGGTCGGAGGCCGCGACCTGCATGGTTCCGACCGCTTTGCGTGGCTGCAGGATTAACTGCGCGTGTTCCCGCTCGCCCCCTGCCGCCTCCAGCCAGAGCGCGTCTCCCTTCGGATGGTGTTTTGCGGGAGCCGGACGGCGCGGATAGACCTTGTAGGGAGCCTCGCACCACCACAGTTCACCCTCCGGCGTCGAAGCCAGACGGTAGCCGTAGTCGGAGGCGTAGTAGTCCGGCACGAACTCCTCAAAAGAGGCGCGGAACAGCGGACGCCGATCCGCCCCTTCGACCGTCACGCCGACCGCCAGCCGCCCGGTGCTCGCCCAGCGATAGGGGAGCCGCAGCGTCATCTCGCGGTTCGCCGAGACGCTCGCAGACTGGCGAACTGTGACCGCCTGTGAGATGTTCGGGGTCAGTGCGTCCGGACGCGACAGGCGCATCGTCGCGGCGACCCTGCCCTGCGCGCCCTGCGCAGGACGCAGGCGCAGGATCAGGGCGGCGTTGGAGTCGCGCCCAGGACTGCCGGAGACGCCAACCGCCACCTGCCAGCGCGGATCGCGCTGCGTCACCTCCAGATAGCGCGTCGAGCCTTGCGCGGCGGGAAGCGGGCGGTTCAACGCGGCTTCGTAGCGGTAGGCGTCTATCTGAAACGCGCCGGGAGCCGAGTTTCCTGCCGCATCCCGCGCCGATTCGCCCCGCAGTCGAATCCAGACTTCAGCCGCCGGGAAGAGGCTCGAGGGGATCGTCACCTCTCCCGCCTGCCTTCGCAGTCGCGCCGCCTCCACCCACTCCTTTCCATCCCGACTGGCTTCCACCACGCACTCGCCGCCCGTATAGAAGGGGAAGTTCAGGGCGATCCTCGCGCCCGTCTGCATCACGCCGGGCAGCGCATGACGATAGACCACCTCCGAGCCGCCCGTGAAGACCCAGCGGTTGGTGTTGAAGGCGGCGGTATGGGAGACCAGTGGGCGCGCGCTGTTAGAGCCTTCGCTGGCAAAGGGAGCCGTGAAGATGTAAGAGGAGCCGTCCACCCGCTCCCCCTCTCCCAACTCCATGCCGTTCAGCGTGGCGTAGACCGGAGCCGCCTGCGTCAGCTGCAGATCATCAAAGAAGACGCGCCCCTGCAGATGCCACTGCCCCAGACGCAGGAACGTGGAGGAGACGCTGTCGGGCGTCGTGAAGACGAAACTGAAGGGCTGCCACGAGGGAGACGCACCGAAATCACGGTTACAGACATCCAGCCCGCTGATAACCGTCCAGGTGGCGGAGCCGGGCGCAATCCTGGCATGAAACCGCAGGCGGTAGAGGCTGTTGGGGCGCAGACCGGGTGCGCTGCGACGCCAATAGGCGATATCGCTGCCTGTCCCGACCACGCTGACGCTCCGACCGAAACGCCCCTGCTTCTCCCAGCGTCCCGCTCCCACCAGCGTCCAGCCTTCGGGAGCCTTCGCGCCCCGATCAAAATTCGCCTGGTGCGTCTGCGTCTCGCCCTTCGACAACAGACCGCACAGCATCGCGACCGTCAGCAAAACATAAACCCAACGCCTCATCGCACACTCCTCCAACAACGGCTCAGGCTCCCTTCTCTTCCGACCGGGAGACCTCTGTTGGAAAGAGTTTCGCTGCAGACGCGCGGCTTCCTGCTAAAGGCGCAGACGGAGGCTACTCACCGATGTCGAGGCGGTATCGGCACTTCTGCCGCTCTCCCTCCCAGTACATATCGGTCGTCGGGGGAAGGTCTACGATCTCGACCAGCGTCGCGCCCAGAATTTCGCAGGTGCGGCGCGAGGGAATATTGTCGGGGTTGCAGGTGATCCACAGAGTATGCAAACCGTGCCGCCGCGCCAGAGGAAACAGCAGCCGGCAGGCGCGCGCCGCATAGCGATGTCCGCGATACTCTGGCTCGACCCCGTAACCGATATGTCCGCCGTACATGAGGATGTTGTGGGTGTTGCCGATCCGCAGATCAATATTTCCCACCTCCACCTCGCGCCCGACCAGCGTCATCTTGAACCGATAGGCAGGCACGCGCCCCAGCAGCGCCACGCCGGGACGCTTCTCCACCAGTTTCAACTCCAGTTCCCCATCCACCAGCCTGCCGGGATCAAAAAACACAAACCCAGTCATCGCGGCAGCCTCCCTCCTCCGTAACCATTATACGAGCCTGCGCGAAAGGAGTCAAACGGAGGGCGCAAGGAGGAAAAAGCCCGATCCGAAACGAACAGGAGACGCAAAATCACTCGGTCGAGGAGATACAATGTCCACTCTCTCGCGGGAAAACGCCCGCGCCGCGTATGAAGCCGACGGCTTTTTTATGATCCCGCAGTCCCTCTTCCCGGAAGACCTGATCGCGCGCGCCGTTGCCGGTATGGACGCCATTCGACGGGGCGAATACGACACGGGTCGCCCGCCACAGCCCTCTCCCTGGAATCCCGGCGACGATCCGAACACGCTGTGCAAGATCGAGCAGCCGCAGTTCGCCAGCCGGGCGGTCTTCGAACTGGTCGGACACCCCGCGCTGGGCGAAGCTGCCGCCGCCATCACCGGCGCGACGATGGTGCAGGCGTGGTGGGTGCAGCTTCTCTACAAGCCCCCGACCGTCCCGGACAGCCAGAAGAAGACGAACGTCGGGTGGCATCAGGATCGCTACTACTGGAATATCTGGGAGGATGGGAGCGAACTGTTCACCGCATGGGTGGCGTTGTCGGATGTAGGAGAGGAGAGCGGTCCGATGCGCTTTGTGCGCGGCTCCCATCGCTGGGGATTTCGCAATCAGGGCAACTTCTTCGAGCAGGATATCGCCGAACAGCGGCACGCCATTGATGTGCCGGAAGGCGAACGGTGGGAAGAGGTGGCGGCGATCCTGTCACCCGGCGGGGTCAGCTTCCACCACTGCCTGACCTTTCACGGCTCCGGTCCGAACCATGCCGACGTTCCCCGCCGCAGCTTCGCAATCCACCTGCGCACCCAGAACTCCCGCCCGGTCGAAAACCGACGGCAGGGACTCTCCCAGTTTATTGACGACCCGACCCTCTGCCCGATCCTGTACGGAGGTTAAAAAGTCCCTTCTACCCCTCTATCAGCATGGTATCCTGCACGTCGGCGCGCAACAGCCAGGTATCCTCGCGCACATAGTGGACGGCGAAGGCGCGGCGGGGACGATCCGCCGACTCGTTGGCGAATGAGCCGTGAATCACCATGCCAGAGAAGAAGACTCCCGCGCCGCAGGGAACCGTCAGGCGTAGGATGTCGGCGGGATCGAGGTCGTCAATCTCGAACGAGAACATCGTCTGCATCCATTCGCGTCCGTCACGGTCGCGCATGAGATAGTCATGCACCCAGGAGACATGGTCGGCTTCATTGCGGGTACGGTGCGCGCTCCGTAATCCCTGAAGATGGCTTCCCGGCACGACGCAGAGTCCGCCGTTGTCCGGTCCGGTGTCGGAGAGGGCGAGCCAGCAAGCCATCAGCGTATTGGGATCGCTCGGCAGGTAGTGGCTGTCCTGATGCAGCGCGATTCCCTTCCCGCCTTTCGGCGGCTTATTCAGATACATGGTCTGCACAATGCGCGGACGCCCTCCCAGGATCTGATACGCTCCCCCCGCCACCTTTGGATGCGTCGCCAGATGGCGATACTGCGAGTCGTGCCGATGCCCTTGTAGTCCGAATGAGCCTTCCGGCGTGTGATGGACAAAGGCATCCACCTCCTCCGCCGTCAGCAGATCGGGGACGACGACATAGCCCTGCGAATGAAAGTGCGCGACCTGTTCGGGCGTGAGGATGCTGACGAGTGCGCTCATGTCTGTCCTTTCCTGTTCGGTTGGTTGAAGCATAACGGCTCCTCTCCCCCGACAACAGGAGGTGAGGAGCCGAAGAGAACGAGAGAAGCGGCAGTCTACAGGCGAATATCCACCAGCGCGCTGACGCCAACCCCCGGCACACGCCGAATATTGGAGACGGAGCGCGCCTCGATGGGAATGAGCGCCTTGAGGCGAATCCCGCCGATCAGCCGGAAATTACCCTCAAGCTGCGCCACCGCCTTCACCTTATTCACCTGCGCCTTCGGACCGGTCACCTGTACCGCGCCCAGATACTCCCCGCTGCCGATGCTCAGAATCGGAACCACTTTGGTCGCCTGCTGCGTGCTCAGGTTGCGGTCTCCGGTCAGGCTGTTGATGCCCTTGTTGATATCTGGACCGAACTTGTCCACCGCCACCGCAATCGCGCCGCCTTTCAACACCTTATCCAGTTGAGCATACGCGAACGCGCCGAGTGCGGTACACAGTACAGCCGTTAACGCACAGATTGCCATCCATTTTCTTCGGTTCATGATTCACCTCCTCTTGTTTAGTACGTAAAAACCCGTCTATTCTCCTGCCTTTCTCATGATCAGCCATTACGCACGAGAATATGCTGCGCTGGAACGGTATAGCCCTTCTCCGCGCCGGTCTCCGCCAGCATTCGGGTGGTGTCGAAATAGACCTGCCAGTAGTGGTCATTGTTGCAGTAGGGACGCACTGCCAGCAGCGGACCGTAGCTGTTGAACTCCAGAATCTCGACATCAGGAGCGGGATCCTGTACCACGTTGGGAATCTGCGCCAGACGCTCTTTCAGCAGCGTTCGCACTGCCAGAATGTCGGTGTCGTGATAGAACTGCCGGGTCAGGTCCACGCGCCGATAGGCGTTATGAGAGAAGTTCTGCACGTTGTCGGAGAGAATCTTGTTGTTGCCGACGATGGTCAGCAGGTTGTCCGGGGTGTTGATCTTGGTGGCGAAGGGACCGATCTCCACAATGGTTCCGGTCACCCCGCCCGCCGACACAAAGTCGCCCACCTTGAACGGGCGCAGGATAATCATAAAGACCCCGGCGGCGAAATTCGCCAGCAAGCCGCTCCACGCCGTGCCGATGGCCAGACCGAACGCGGCAAACAGCGCGGCAAAGGTGGCTGTCTGGACACCGAACGCGCCCAGGATGGAGATAATCAGGACGATATTCAGCAGACCGTTGATGGTGGAAGCCACATAGGAGGCAACGGTGCTGTCCATCTTCTGCCGCTGCATTGCGGCGTTGAGGACGCGCACTGCTAGTTTTATCAGCCAGCGTCCCACGATCCAGAGCGCCAGCGCGCCCAGAATCTGGAAGCCGATATGCGTCCCTTGCTCCATCAGCGTCTGGCTCAGTTTTTGCCAGTCCATCTCTCTACACTCCTTTCGCAGATAGAAACCTGTGGGATGACACGAAGTAACCGGAAAAAAATAACTGATTCCGTCTTTGTGCCGCCTATCGTTAGATAAGCGGACGAAGAAAAATGTTCCCTCACCGGGACATCAGAAAGACCTGACAGCGGACAGCAGTAGAATATGGAATAATTTATAGAAGAAGGTACTTCTCTTTTTTTCCGGACAACGTTATAATACCGATATGGATGAAATGCCAGACAATGTGGACCTGTTCATCGCGTCCTGGCGTCGCGAGATGCCTCATCTTCGCTCTGATTCGCTGGACCTTCTGGCGCGACTGCTGCGCGCCTCTTTCCTGCTCCACCAGGAAGCCCTGAAAATCTCTGTGGCGCACGGGCTTCCGCCGGGCGGGCTGGAAGTGTTGACCGCGTTGCTGCGTCACGGCGCTCCCTGCCAGTTGACGCCCACCCATCTGTATAAAAGTCTGCTGCTCACCTCCGGCGCGATCACCAACCGGCTGCATCGTCTGGAGGCGCTGGGACTGGTGGAGCGCGTTCCGGCTCCGGAGGATGGACGCAGCATCATGGTGCGACTGACGGAGAAGGGGAAAGCCCGGTGTGAAGAGGTGCTGGTGGTACAGGCCGAACATGCGGATGCGCGAATGAGCATCCTGACAACAGAGGAAAAAGAGCAGCTTCAGCAGATTTTAACGCGCCTCATCAATGCCTCTGATAAGAGACGCTGACGCATCTCGCCCAGCCCTGGGCGTCCTGCAGATAAAACAGGACAACAGAGCGGTTCAGACCCATACCTACCGCCTTACGGTCTTGTCCATCAGGGTGACAAAAACATGTTCAGCCTCCTGTCCAGAACGACAGGAGGCTGAACGGTTCGTAGAGATGCAGGCGTTGTCGGGATCAATGCGCTCCGCGCCCGGTAACGACCGCCGGAACGGTCTTAACAATGATCTTCAGGTCGTTCCAGAAGGTCATGTTGTCAATATAAGCCAGATCCAACTCCACCCATCGCTCAAATCCGACGCTGCTGCGCCCGCTGATCTGCCACAGACAGGTCAGCCCTGGAACCACGGAGAGACGCTGCAGTTCATGCTCACTGTACCGGATCACCTCCTGCGGCACCGGAGGACGGGGTCCGACGATGCTCATGTCGCCGCGCAGAACGTTGAAAAGCTGCGGAAGCTCGTCGAGGCTGAGCTTGCGAATAATGCGTCCGACCGGCGTAATGCGGGGGTCGCGCTTCATTTTGAAGACCGGTCCCGTCGCCTCGTTCAGGTGCATCAGTTCGGCTTTGCGCCGTTCCGCATCCTGATACATGGAGCGGAACTTGTAGCAGGTGAACAGGCGGCCGCCCAGGCCGACGCGGGTCTGTCGGAAGATCACCGGTCCCCGCGAGGTTATTTTCACCAGGAGGGCGACCAGAAGAAACACCGGAGCAAACAACACGATGCCCAGGAGCGAAAGAGCGATGTCCAGGGCGCGTTTCGCGTTGGCGTAAGCAACGGGACGAACCGGGATCGCGGATTCCGTCTCTACAAAGTCTGTGCCATAAAGGAAGCGCTGACCGGCGTGCATGGTTCGCTCAAGCGAACGAATGGCGATTGAGGATTCGGGTCCTTTAACAGTTGCCATAACTTCCAACTCCATCCGTTTTGACGTTCATCTAATCTGCGGCGAGGGTGCACGCACGCCACTATGCGGCTCAAAAGAGGCGTCTCGCGCTCTACGCTGAACTACCGCTGTAACTGCTGACTGGCAGCGACCGACGGGCGAGACCGCCGCACAACTCACACATCAATCTACTATTGCAAGTTCTATGCCAAAGAGAGAGTGAATCTGGAGATAATTTCGAGTTTTTTTAGAGGTTTTTTTCGGCGCGTCGCTGCATCTCCAGAAAGAGGCGGTAGACGAGGCGTCGGGGAAGTTTCAAAAGAGTGGAGACCTGCTGCACGGCATCGCGCGGAGTCGCGCCCTGATCCAGCGCATTCTGCAGCGCATGCTGCAGCATGGAGAGGTCCGAAGGGGGCGTCTTCTCGGAGGGAGCGGGCGGACCGACGATCAGGGTAAACTCGCCGCGAGGAGCGCGGACACGAAGATGCTCCAGCGCGCCGGAGACCGTCCCGCGATAGACCTCCTCGAACTGTTTGGTCAGTTCGCGTCCGTAGGAGAGCGGGCGATCTCCCAGAGTCTTGAAAAGCTCCTCCAGCGTGTGGATGACACGCCCGGGAGCCTCATACAGCACCAGCGTAAACGGCTCTTCCTGCAGCGATTCGAAAAAGGCGCGACGGTCCCCCTTCGGGCGCGGCGGAAATCCGACAAAGGTAAAACGCCCCGCAGGCAGCCCGGACACCACCAGCGCGCAGAGCGCGGCATTGGGACCGGGTACCGGGACGACGGATGCGCCCAGACCGATGGCGGCGGCGATCAACTCCTGTCCCGGATCGGAGATGCCGGGAGTCCCCGCATCGGAGACCAGCGCAAGACTCTGACCTTCGCTCAGCCGCGCCGCCAGAGTCTCGACCTTCTCCCCGCGCGTGTGCTGATGGTAGGAGGTCAGTGGCGTGTGGATGTCGTAGTGACTGAGCAGCTTGCGGGTAATGCGCGTATCCTCCGCGCAGATCAGGTCTGCCTCACGCAGCACGCGCAGGGCGCGCAGCGTGATGTCTTCGAGGTTGCCAATGGGGGTGGAGACGATGTAGAGGGATCCGGGCATAGAGAAGACCGAAAGAGAAGAGAGAGGCGCGCCTCTCTCTTCTCTGCATCCGTTTAGCGATTTCCGCCGGTAGCCGGAGGCTGTGTGGCGGTTCCGGTTCCGCCGGACGGAGCCTGCGTGCCGGACGGAGCCTGCGTGCCGGGCGTCGGGCTGCCGGTGGGAGGCGGCGTGCCGCCCGGAGTAGTGCCGCCCGGAGCGGGAGCCGTTCCACCCGGAGCCGGGGTTGCGGAACCGCCGGGTGGAGGCGGCGTATTGGCGTTTGTGGGCGGTTTCTGCTGCTGCGCGGCTTTCTCGCGCTCCGCCTTCTCCTTCGCCTGCCGCTCCTGTTCGGCTTTCCTCTCAGCGTCCAGCTTCGCCTGGATCTCCGCGATCTTTACGGTTTCGGCATCTGCCAGATCCTTGCGTCCCAGTTCGGTAAAGCCCTGCTTCAGCCGCTGTCGAGTCGCAAGCGCCGGCTGATCCTGCTGGTCGAACAGGAACTTCCCGATCAACTGGTACTGCTCCAGCGCCCGGGTACTATCCTTCTTCTCCTGATAGAGACGCGCCAGCGTGAAGCGCACCTCTCGATCTTCCGCGCGCTTCAGCGCCGCCTCATAGTACTGGATCACCTCGTTACGCAGCTTCTCGCGCTCCGCCGGATCCACCGGCTTTTTGTCGGGACCGCCCATCGGGAGGGTAGCCATCGTATACTGCTGGAAGAGCAGACGCCCCAGAACCAGATTGGCGGCGGTGTCCTCCGGATGATTTGGCAGATAGGCGCGCAGTTTGGCAACCAGTTCCGTCTCGAACTTCTTCATATCGCCCGAAACCTGCCCCATCATCCCCATCGGGCTGGATTTGGTATAGAGATACCGCCACTCCATCCCCGGGTCTTTCCAGACGACCTGCGCCGACTTGCGCTGCTCCTCCAGAAACTTCTGCAATGCCTCCGAGGCGCGCTGGTTCTTCAGATCATCCAGCAGCTTGCCTTTGGTGGTGGCATAGTCCGTCGGAAGATTGCGCCGCTTCTCCTCCACCTTGATAATGTGGAAACCGAAGGGAGTCTTGACCAGTTCGCTGACCTGTCCGGCATTCAGCGCGAAGGCGGCGTCCTCAAACTCTTTGGCGAATCCGCTGCCGCGCCGATACCACCCCAGATCGCCGCCTTTCGGCGCGCCGTCCGCCACCATCTTCTTCTCTTTGGAATCGAACTTCTGCGGCGCGTTGGAAGGATCGTCCGTGAACTCATTGGCAAGTTTCGCGAAATCTCCCCCCGCTTTCACCTTCGCCAGAATCTCTTCCGCTTTTCGTTTCGCCTGCTCCTCCGGCAGCGCCTTCGCCGCCGGACGCGGCGAGGTGTTGACCGCCACCAGAATGTGACGCACCTTCACCTCATCATAGGTCGCCTGAAGGTCGTTCTCCGTCAGCGTATGGACGTTCGCCAGACTCTTGCCGAGCGCGCGGGGCAGCAGGCTCCCGCGCAGACTTTCGCGCAGTTCGTCCATGCTCGCCGCGCCTGCCAGTTTTAGCAGCTCCTCGTCTGTGATCGGTTTGCCAGCCGCTCCCATCTGCGCCTTCCGGTCGGTGATCTCCTTCTCGACATCGGCCTCGGAGACCTGAATTTTGCGCTGCTTTGCGACGGAGCGCATCAGAGCCACATCAATCAACTGGTTGAGGATCATCCCCTGCATCAAGGGCGCATTGGCTTCGTCTGACCCCATACCGCTCCGCTGCCAGGTATTCCAGATGCTCTCAAACTCGCCTCGCGTGATCGGCTCGCCGTTAACGGTGGCAACAGGCTCATTCGCCCGCGCCTCGCGCTCTCGATTGCTGCTGGGCGTCCCCGTGCCAAAGTAGGCGACGATGCCAAACGCAAAGATACCGGCAATCAGAAGAAACCAGAAACGGTGGGAGGCGAAGCGCCGCCAGTTGGAGACAGAGAACATTCCCCCGGCGCTGGCATACGGACGCCGATGGGTTCCCTCCGGATCGCCGAACGCTCCCTTCGTCGGGCTGTTAGCGCCTTCGGAACTGCGGACGATCTTGCGGGAACCAGCGGATGTACGTTTAGGCATTTCTAACTTAATCCTTTATCGTTGTCTGTCGAACCCCGGCTTAAGGCAGGAAGCGGCGAAGCGCCGCCAGACAGGCGCGCGATCCCTCTTCCGGCGTGCCGCCCTGCGGCACATAGTGGGTCTCCAGAGAGATATATCCGTCGTAACCATCGCGGCGAAGCGCATCGAACTGCCCGACATAGTCAATATCGCCCTCGCCGATGACGCACCACTGCGGCTCGACGGCGTCCTGCGCCATCACCGCATCCTTGACATGCACATGCGCCACAAAGGGAAGCACCTGCGCGTATCCATCGGGGTACGGCTTCTCTCCCGCGCAGTAGGCGTTGCCCGGATCCCAGCAGGCGCGCAGATGGGGAGAGTTCACCGCCGAGACCACACGCGCCGCCTCTGCGCCCGTGCCGATATAACAGGCGTGCTCATTCTCCAGCGTCAGGATCACAGCCTCCTGCTCGGCGATCCGCACCGGCTCTTCGAACGAATCTATAATCTGCCGCTCGATCTCCGGCGTCAACGGCCCGCGTCTCCAGAAGGTGAATACCCGAATCAATCGCGTGTCAAACGCATGCGCCAACTGGCAGCAGCGGCGAAGCGTGTCCATCTGTTCGCTCAGACCGCGCGCCTTCGCCAGGTGCATCCTCCCCAGTTCCTCCGCCTCATCCGTATCCAGATGGCACTTATAGACGGGAGTCGCCAGCCCGGCGACCGTCATGCCGCGCTCCTTCAGGGCGCGTTTTGCGCGCGCGGTCTGCTCCGAATCGAGTTCGGCAATATTGGTTCCCCACAGACCGCGAAGCTCCGCAGCCTGAACGCCGTACTCCGCCATCACATCCAGCGCATACTCGAAATCCGGCGCGATCTCATCGGTAATCACAGCGAGTTTCACGTTCACACCTTCTTTCCGAGGCGGTCTCTCAGACTAATCTGGTATCTTACCGCAACGGCGCAAGCAATGTCAAATCTGAGCCGCGATCTTCACGGCAGCCCCCTGCGCTTCTCTCTTAATAAGCGGGGACCGGGTTCGGCTTATCGCTGCGCCTCCCGTTCACGCAAATCGTTCACGATCTCCGAATACCGCCGGACGCGCTCTGCTTGCTTCGGTTCGCGGTGATAGTGTTCCGCTTCCTGAAAGAGCCTGTACAGCCGGTTCGATCCATCCATGAATTCCTGCTCCTCTCCAGTCTGCCTGACACCCCCGCCTCAATACGCAGATTCTATACGTTCGGGCAATTCGCGCGCGGTCCCAGCCTGAAAATCTTTCGGAGAAAAATCAGTAGAACTCTTGACAGTAGACACTCATCGGTGTACACTTAGTGGGGTAAGGAGGTATAGTAAAATGACACGAGGCTTGACCGAGAAGCAAGAGCGGATACTGAACTATATTGTGGACTATGTGGAAGAGAAGGGATATCCCCCTTCGATTCGAGAGATTGGCAACGCCTTTGGCATCTCCAGCCTGCGCGGGGTCACGGTTCATCTGGACGCCCTCCAGCGTAAAGGCTACATCGAGCGCAAATGCACCTCCCGCTCGATCACCATCATGGGTAAAACGGGAGCGACCGCTTCCAATAAGAAAGCCGCTTTTCTTCCACTCCTCGGCACCATCGCCGCCGGTCTGCCCATCACCGCCACCGAAAACGTAGAGAGCATGGTTCCTGTCCCGCAGGAACTGGTCAACAACATTCAGGGCGCATTCGTCCTCCGCGTGCGCGGCGACAGTATGATTGACGAACATATTATGCCGCGCGATCTGGTGGTCATCAAGCCGCAGAGCACTGCCGAAAACGGCGATCTGGTCGCGGTGCTGCTCGGTGACGAAGCTACCGTCAAGCGTATCCAGTTTTCCAACGGGCGCGTCCGCCTCATGCCCGCCAACTCCGCCTATGAACCGATTGAGGTCAATCGCGAGGACAGCCGTATCATCGGCAAGGTGGTTGGCCTGCTGCGAAACTATCAGCACATGAGCTTCTGACGCTGCCTTCCGTATGCCACCGATAAAGCAGGACAGGCATCTGCCTGTCCTGCTCGTCTGTTTACCCATCCCGCTTCATGCCCTTCGGTTCACCGATCGGCGGCGGAGCCAGATAGAAGGGAACCAGTGACAGAGGATCATCGCTCTGTCCGGCGCGAAGACGCGCCTCCGCCATCGTCGCGATCACCGCAGCGCGAGGCGCATCCGCCCTTCCAAACGTCGCCGAAACTCCCGCCTCGCGCAGCCCTGCCTCCAGCGCTTCGCCGTGCCGAATCAGCCCATCCCCGCACAGCAGGCATCGCCTCTCTCTCTGCCCCGACAGCACAGAGATCAACTGAGGCACCGTGAGGGTCTGCGGCGCGCTCTGCGCCTGAAGCGAATCTGCCACGCGCTGAAAAATCTGTGTGTAGACCGTTCCGGGACGCGCGCGGATTATCGGCACGATCTGCGCTTCGGAGACTGCTGCGTACTCCTCCGCGACGGCTTCCAGCGCGGTCACGCCGCACACCGGCTTCTGCAAGGTCGCCGCCCAGGTCTTTACCGCCATCACGCCAACACGCACGCCCGTGAACGATCCCGGTCCCAGCCCTGCCGCCAACCCCTCGATCTGCGCCAACGTCGTCCCCGCGTCCGTCAGCGCTGCGTCCACATCGCCGATCAGCCGCTCCAGCAGGTGCATACGATGCCGGAAAGCTCGCTCGACCAGCGTACCGCTCTCATCGCGCACCGCCAGACTGCACAGGTCTGCGCTTGTCTCCACCGCCAGTATCAGCATGGGTCATTTCTCGATAACATGTCCGACAGCGCAAAAGAGAGCGCGGTTTCATAATGCTCCCCGAAAGGCTGTATCTCAAACGTTCGGGCGTTCTCTCCGGAGCGGGCTATTTTTACGCGCAGACACTCCGACGGCGCCAGCGATCCCAGACGCTCCGCCCACTCCATGACGATCACCCCCTTCTGCTCCAGATACTCCTCGAAGCCCAGGCCGATGATCTCCTCCTCGCCTTCCAGCCGGTAGAGGTCGAAATGATACAGAGGCAGACGTCCGCCATAGTAGTGGTGAATCAGGGTGAATGTGGGGCTGGTAACTGGAGCCTGAACGCCCAGCCCTTGCGCCAACCCCTGGACAAACGTGGTCTTCCCGGCTCCCAGATCGCCTTCCAGCAGGATCAGATCACCCGCCTGCAGATGCGCCGCCAGGCGACGCGCCAGTTCAGCCGTCTCCTCCGGATTTTGCGTCAGCACAACCGCCATCGCGCGCCCGCTACTTTCGGGAGCCGCGCATGATCGCCTCTATCTCTGCCGGATCGCCCGGAAGATCGCGGGAGAGCTTCTCCAGACCGCCGGGCGTCACCAGATAGTCATCCTCTATCCGAATGCCGAATCCTTCGGAAGGGAGATAGATTCCCGGCTCGATGGTGAAGACGACGCCCGGCTGCAACACGGCGGAGCCGCCGCCGACATCGTGCACATCCATTCCCAGCCAGTGACCGAGACCATGCACAAAGAAAGCATCCATCGTGCGAAGCTGCCCCATACTGTCTTTTGCCCGGAGCGGACTCTTTCGCATAAAGTCGCGGGCGAACTGATCCAGTTCCCAGAGGGTCGTCTTCCCCGGAACCACATGCTTCTCGCAGGCGCGCTGCGTATCCAGAACCAGTTGATAGACCTCCCGCTGACGCGGCGAGAACTTGCCGCCGACCGGGAAAGTGCGGGTGATATCCGCCGTATAGTAGTTGTATTCCGCGCCGATGTCCACCACCACCAGATCGCCTGTCTTCATCCTGCGGTCACCCGCATAGTAGTGCAGAATGTTGGAGTTGGGACCGCTGCCCACGATACAGGGGAATCCCTCGCGCACCGCGCCGCCCTTTCGGAACGCCGCGATAATCACCCCCTCCGCCGCCAGTTCGGTCACGTCTTTACGAAAGAAGCGACCGACGCTGATCTGTGCATCGGCGGTCGCGGCGATAGCGGCGCGCAGGTTAGCGATCTCTCCCGGCGATTTTCGCCAGCGCAGCGGATGGATGAGGCTCTGCGCCGATCCGGTGATCTCCAGATTGGGATTGATGGCGCGCAGCCGCGCCTCCAGTTCGGCGGTTTCGGTGTATCGCGCCCGTTCGCCGACGGGTCCCGCCAGATGGACGGTTTTCGCATTCAGCAGAGAGGGGCGCAGAGTCTCCCACATTGTGCGCGTACTCTGAACCGACTCGATGCCGGTAGCGCGCTCGGTCTCCGCGCCCGGACCGGGATAGGGCGCAGTCCAGACCGAAGCGCCCGGCCGCTGTGGCGGGAGAAACAGGATTTCGCGCTTTCCGCTGGGATCGCCCTCCGGCAGCAGCGCCAGCCAGGCGCGGGGCGCTTCCACCCCCGTCAGATACATCAGGTTGTTATCGGTGCGAAACCGGACGCGATCCACATCCTCCCCTTCTCCGGGAGCGCGCAGCAGAACGATGCCGCCCTTCGCCGCCTCTCGCACCAGTTCGCGCCGATTGGCGAACTCTTCGAGAGTCTGCCCGAACAACTTGCCGCCTGCGGTCTCGTCCCGCGCAGAGGGTTTTGCGGTCGGAGCCGCCCTCTGCGCCAGACACAACGCCAGAACCGCCAGCAGCATGAAGGGGCTTTTGAGCAGAGCCAGCCTGTTTCTCCCTGTTTCGTTCACCTTTTCCCTCCCGTGATACAACGTTCCCTGTCTGCGCTACGGTTTTGTTTTCGTTACAGGCGCAGTCTTTGCGGGCATGACAATACGCATAGCATCCTGCACGGAATCGCTGGGAGTCAGCGCAAAAATGCGTCCGCGCACCTCCACCAGCGAAGCGGGGGTCATGGAAGACGGCACATTGAGAGCGCGCATCTCCGCCCCCAGAACCCGGTACGATGCCCCGGTCACATCCGGCAGGGAGACCGTCTCCCAGTCCGGGAACAGAGGCGCATTCGACAGCAGCGTTCCGAAGGTGATGCGGTTCCAGCGCATCGCCGCCAGCGTATGCTGACCGACTACCTCCGCAGGCATCTGCTCGGTGATCTCCGCGCCGAAACTGCGCTCTCCTGCATAGAACGGCATAAATCGAACGCCGGAGAGTCGCACCTGACGGAGCGGCACACAGCGCAGACGAAGCTCCAGCACGGACGATCCGGTGCGCAGCGTCAGGTCAAAGGTTGCCCGCCAGCGCAGCCCGAAACCTCCGGTCAGTGTCAGGGAGGCTCCCGTCGCCTGATTGTCCGCCTGAATACGCTCCGCGCGAAATACCTCCCACCAGGGCTGCTGCCCTCCCTCCGCCGTCATCAGTTCCGCCAGGGGAAGCATCACTCCCATTCGCTGCCAGCCGGTGTCGGTACGCACCGATAGAAACAGCGCGGGCACATTGGCGTTGGTCGTCGCGATTCTTGCCCGAAGCCGCTCATTCTCCAGAACGCCGCTCACGCCGCGTGCGCGCGCCGATGCCTTCGGCGAAAATCCGGCGCTGTCTCCGGGGGGAGATCGGTCAAACTGCTGGATCGGCACAACCCGCACCAGCCGCGGCTGTTCGGGAATGTCCAGTCCGACCGAAGCCACCAGAGGAATGTCGGTGCGGATCGAGACGGTCTGCCAGCGCAGCGTAATGGCGGAGTTGGCATCCAGCCCCGGCAGCTTCTGGAAGATTGTTCCCTCGTAGTCCAGCCCGGCAAGCCCGTAGACTCGCGCCGTGATCGTGTCTGGGGGGAGCGGCGTGGAGCCTGTATTACGGAACGTGGCGACCAGAGTCACCCGCTCTTTCCCGACCACGTAGGCGCGTGCCGGTCCAAAGCTCTCGATGGTCAGGGAAGGGGCGGGAGAAGGCGCGGCAAGAGCCGTCTGCGCCTGTCCGCCCGCCGCGCCGATGGTGAATCCGAAGAGAGCCAGTGACAGGACAAGAGTCGGGACGATGCTCGCCAGTATCATCAGCCGGAATCCCTTCCGCAAATCGCTATCCCAGAAGCACGCCGTTGACGCTCAGTTGGAAACGGCACGAAAGCTGCGCCGCCGCCTGTCGGCAGAGCACCATCCGTCCAACGAAAATCTCAAAGTACTCCATGATGGTCGCCACGCTCGTATCAATGTCCAGTTCGAGCGTGATGGTGCGCTCTCCGGCATTCACCGTCAGATGCGACTTCTGCACGGCGTAGTTTACCCGGTCATGAATGTCGAAGGTTGCCGGCTCCATGTTCTGTACGCGGGTAAAGTGTACATCGGACTTATCGGCAAGAATGACGGCGGCGGTGATCGCATTGATCGCGACTCCCTCGCCCTCCTCATGATTGCCGATCGCTCCCAGGATCAGGGCGATCTCCTCCGCCTCCATCCCCATCTCATTGAGCAGAGTGAACGCCATTGTCGCGCCGATCTGCGGGTGACCGTGACGACTGACCACGTTGCCGATGTCGTGCAGGTATCCGGCGATGGAAGCCAGTTCCGACTGACGCGGCTCCACTCCCAGTTCCTGCAGCACATTGCGGGCAATCGCTGCCACCAGCGAGACATGACGAACGCCGTGTTCGGTGTAACCGATGGCTTTCATCTGCTCGTTGGCTTTCTCAATATAGGCGCGTACCTTCTTGTTGGCGCGCACATCGCGCAGCATTACGCCCCGCGTTTTATGATTGGTCTCTGCGGTTGTCAGACTCATGTGTGTCATTTCCCTTTATCCGTCTTTACAGTTGTTCATCCGATACGGATGCCGCCTCCGGCTCCTCCGTTCGCATCCCCGCCAGAAACTCCTTCCGAAACTCCGACAGGCGATTGGCGCGGATCGCCTCCCGAATACCCTGCATCAGCCCCCCGTAGAGCGCCAGATTATGGTAGGTCGTCAGGCGCGATGCCAGTATCTCGTTCGCCTTGAATAGATGCCGAACATAGGCGCGGGAGTGGCGTCGGCAGACCGCGCATCGGCAGGCGGGATCGAGCGGACCAAAGTCTTCGGTAAAGCGGGCATTGATCAGGTTCAGCACGCCCTCGCTGGTAAAAACCTGCGCATTACGCGCATTGCGGGTCGGAAGCACGCAGTCGAACATATCTACCCCGCGCTCCACCGCATCCAGAATATCTTCCGGCGTTCCCACACCCATCAGATAGCGCGGCTTCTCTTCCGGCAGGAGCGCAGTACACCACGCGACCGCCTCGTTACGGTCATTTTGCGTCTCTCCCACCGCCAGACCGCCAATCGCGTAACCGGGGAAGTTCATGGCGGTCAGCGCGCGCGCGCTCTCCTCCCGCAGAGGACGGTAGGTCGCTCCCTGCACGATTCCGAATAACATCTGCGCCCATCCGCCCGCCGCCCGTCCATCCGCCCTCGCGTGCGCCTCCCGGCAACGCTCTGCCCAGCGATGCGTGCGCTCCATAGCCTCCCGCGCATATGTCTCTTCGCAGGGATAGGGCGCACACTCGTCGAACGCCATGATGATGTCCGCGCCGATCTTCCGCTGAATCTCCATCACGGATTCGGGAGAGAAAAAGTGACGCGAACCGTCAATATGAGACTGAAACTCGACGCCCTCCGCCCCGATTCTCCGCAGTTTATTGAGACTGAAAACCTGATACCCCCCGCTGTCCGTCAAGAGCGCGCCATCCCAGCCGGAAAACCGGTGCAGACCGCCCGCATTCGCCAGCAGATCCTCTCCGGGACGCAGATGCAGATGGTAGGTGTTGCCCAGAATGATCCGAAACCCGAGTTCCGCCAGTTCTCCGGGCGTCATCGCCTTGACCGTCGCCTGCGTGCCGACAGGCATGAAGACGGGAGTCTCCAGCGTGGCGTGAGGAAGGGTCAGCGTTGCGCAACGCGCCTGGCTCTGCGCGCAGCGCGCCGTAATCGTGAAGGTAGTCATCGAGTCGCTGTGTGATCGGTTGATTGTCGGCAGTCGGTATCGCCGCCGCGTTTTTGCTGCCTTCCAGTATACTCCGAAAACGCGACCGGGGGCTAGAGAGCGGCTTGCGACGCCGTCTCTGCCCCCGATGTCATTTTTGCCCGATGACTGCGCTACGCTGCCTGCTGGAAACGAATGGTCTCCAGATTCTCCCGCGCAAGCGGATGGTTGGGATCCACCTCCAGCACCTTCTGAAACGCCTCCGCCGCCCGATTCAACTGCCCCATCTCGCGCAGGGTGACACCCAGATTCAGGCGCGGCTCGACGGCGCGCGAGTTGATGCTGAGCGCCTTCTCAAAAGCCAGAATCGCCTGCTCCACCTGACCGTTGGCGCTGTAGGCAATGCCGAGATGGTTATGAATGTCGGCATAGTTGGAGTTCAGTTCCAGCGCCTTATGATACTCGGCAATCGCATCGGCATAGAGACCGCGCCGGTACAGATCGTCCCCCAGCCGGTAGTGGAAAAGAATATCGTCCACTTCCGTCACGGAGACGGTCTCCAGCGCCTCCAGCGCGCCGGCAAAGTTACCCGCCTCATGCGCCTCGATGCCCAGACGATACGCTTCGGTGCAGAATCCCGGCTCCAGTTCAACCGCCGTCCGAATCGCCTCCAGCCCCTCTTCACGGCGTCCCGAAGCGTAGAGAGTCAGCCCGCGATGGAAGTGCGCTTTCGCAAACCGCGCATTGATTCGCAGCGCGCGATCCAGCGCCTCCAGCGCCTCATGATACTGCAGGCGTCGGCGCAGAGCCAGCGCGAGATTGAAATGCAGGTCGGCATAGTGCGGATTGATCTCCAGCGCCTTGCGGAAGTGAAACTCCGCGCGCTCCCAGGCAGCGCGTTTCATCGCGCACATACCGATATTGGCATTCGCCTCGGCGGTATAGAAGAGCGAAAGCCGCTCCGTCAGCGGATCACACTTCTCCACGCTCCTAGCCCGCTCGAAGGCGGAGATCGCCTCTTCATACAGTCCCTGATCAAACAGACGAATAGCCCGGTCATAGTGCTCATTACGCCCGAAACCCAGCATCTTACCAAGCATAGACATGGAAAACACCTCTATTTGAAGACAGGAGATCGGGCGTGCGGCAGGCAGGCTCGATTCTCCACCGCTAATCTATTTAGTATGTTCCGACCCGCCCGGGCGTCCGATGCAGTGATAGTCAAACCCCATCCTGCGCATACGCAGCGGGTCATAGATATTGCGCCCGTCGAATATGGTTTTGCCCCGCATGACCGACTTCAGGCGCTCCATATTCAGAAAACGAAACTCGTTCCACTCCGTCACCACTACCAGACCTTCCGCCCCTTCCGCCGCGTCGTAGGCGTTTTCGGCATAGTAGATATTCGGGAATATCTCGCGGGTCTTCTCCATCGCGATGGGGTCATAGGCGCGCACCGTTGCTCCCGAAGAGAGCAGCCGCGCGATCACCTCCACCGATTTCGCCTCGCGCAGGTCGTCCGTGTTGGGCTTGAACGCCAGCCCCAGAACGGCGATGCGCTTGCCCTGGAATCCCTGCAGCGCCCGCTCCATGCGATCCATAAAGCGCATCACCTGCTCCCGGTTGACCTGCACCACCGACTTCAACAGGTGAAAATCGTATCCGAACTTGTTGGCGGTCTGAATCAGCGCCATCGAGTCCTTCGGGAAGCAGGAACCGCCATATCCCAGACCGGCCTGCAGAAACGCCGCGCCGATACGATGGTCATAGCCCATCCCTTTCATCACCTGAGTCACATCCGCGCCTGCCGCCTCGCAGATATTGGCAATGGAGTTAATAAAAGAGATCTTGGTCGCCAGAAAGGCGTTGGAGGCGTACTTGATCATCTCCGCCGAGGCGACATCGGTGATCAGCATGGGGCGTTCCAGCGGCGCGTAGAGCTCCAGAATTTTCATCGCGACTGCCTGATTCGGCGCTCCGATCACGATTCGATCCGGGTAGAGCGTATCGTTGATCGCCGAGCCTTCGCGCAGAAATTCGGGGTTGGAGACCACATCGAAGTCCACGCTGCGGCGGCGATTGACCTCGATCAACTCACGCACCATATTGCCGGTTCCCACCGGAACCGTGCTTTTGTTGACGACCACTTTATAGCGATTGAGCGCGCGCGCGATGGACTGCGCCGCCTCCTCCACATAGGTCATATCCGGGTCGCCGTTCTCTTTCGGGGGCGTGCCGACACAGATGAAGACGACTTCCGAACGCTCTACCGCTTCCTCCACCTCCGAGGTGAAGCACAGGCGATTATCGGCGACGTTGCGCGCCACCATCTCTTCTAAGCCCGGTTCGTAGATCGGCATCTCCCCGCGCCGCAGCATCGCAACTTTCGCCTCGTTTTTATCAACGCAAACGACCTCGTTACCGAGGTCGGCGAATACTGAACCGGTCACCAGACCGACGTAACCTGTTCCTATAACGCAGATGTTCATCCAGTTTTGTTCCTTCGCCAGGGCAAAAGCGACATACCGATTATCGGATATCGCGCGTGGCAGTTTTAGCCCTATTCTGTGGTGTTTCGTTCGATAAGCGATGCGGCTTCGCGCATCTGCAGGTAAAATGGCTGCAAGAATCGTGCCAGCCAGAAACTGTTACGCGCCTGCCAACAAAAAAGAGAGGCGCAGAATCGCCTCTCCCGGTGAGTCTCTCTATACAGCGCCCTCGACAGGAATCGAACCTGTGCACCTGGCTCCGGAGGCCAGCGCTCTATCCTCTGAGCTACGAGGGCAGATTGTCTCTCTATTATATCGGGGAAGACTACGCCTGTCAACCTCGCGGCTCGCGTTCACAGCCGGGTAGTTGTCTCAACAGGAGAAAACCAGGATACGATTCCACGCTGCTTTTCGGTAAACCCCGAACTACAGTATAATGAATAGACGCCCCGGGCTAATGAACGCCCCTGCGAGGACTCCCATGCCCCGACAATCGGGTGAGAACGACTACAGGAGCCTGCTGCGCCAGCAGGAGAGCCTGCGCGCCGTGATCGAATCGATCAGCAGCGAACTGGAACTGCGCCCGCTGCTGACCCGGATCGTGCGCCATGCCTGCGAACTGCTCAATGCGGAGAACGGAACCATCGGTCTGGTGGACGAAGAACTCAATCTGGTGCGCACGGAAGCCGCCTATCGAATGCCGCCAGATGAACTGGGAGCCGAAATGCCCTGCGGCGTGGGGCTTGCCGGACAGGTTCTGCAGACTCAGAGACCGCTGGTTCTCAGACGCTACGGAGAGGTGGAGAGTCCCACGCAGCTTCCTCTGCTGGAGAACGCGGTCATCGGGATACCAATCTTCTGGCGCGGGCAAATGATCGGGGTATTCGGTCTTGGCTCCCCGCCTCCCCGCCAGTTTTCCGATCAGGACGTGGAGGTGCTCTCTCTGTTCGCCAAGCACGCCGCTATCGCGATTGAGAATGCCCGCCTGTTTGCCCGAATGCAGACCGCGCTGAACGAGATGCAGCTTCTCTACGATATCAGCCGCCGGATCGGGACGGCGCTGGATGTGGAGGAGGTGGCCGCTGCCTATCTGGGGCAGGTCGCCGCGCGCGGCCGTCATGCCTGCACCATCGCCCTCTACGATTTCAACGAGGCGGGCGAACGGACGGCGGTAATCGTAAAAGGACGGTGGACTCCCGGCGAGGGTATGGCGATCGGAGATCAGCGTATCGTCTATACCCGCGACTCGCTGGATCCGTTGCTGGATGAGGGGCAGACCGTCGCCATCGCCGATGTCCATACCGACCCGCGAGTCTCTGAGGCGCTACGCGATCTTCAACGGCAGTCCGGACGACCCGCGCTGGCTTTTATTCCGCTCATGGCGCGCGGCTTTCGCATCGGTCTGGTGGTTTTGAGCAGCCCGACGGTTCATACCTGGCAGGACGCCGAACTGCGCCCTTATCAGATCACCGCCGCGCAGCTTGCCGCTTCCATCGAGAGCCGTCGGCAGAATCTGCTGGTCTACGAACGCGGGCAGCAGATCGCAGTGCTGCAGGAGCGTCACCGGCTGGCGCGTGAACTGCACGACTCGGTGACGCAGCTTCTCTTCAGCGTGATGCTGATCGCCCAGTCGGTCGGAAGAGCCTGGCAGCGCAGCCCGGAGGAGGGAGAGCGGCGTATTGCGCGATTGGTGGAGTTGAGTCAGGAGGCGCTGGCGGAGATGCGCGCGCTGCTGACGGAGCTTCGACCGGTGGAGGTTGCCGATACGGTCACCGGCGGGCTGGCGCGGGTGCGTCAGGAGGGGCTGGAGAGCGCGCTGCGGCGGCACGTCGCCAATATCGCCCGTGACGGACTGGAGATCGAGATTCAGATGCCGGAGTATGCCGGACAGCCAGTAGAGCGTGAAGAGGCGATCTATCGAATCGTGCAGGAGGCGCTCAACAACATCGTCAAGCACTCTCGTGCGCGCAGCGTCTGCATTCGCCTTCAAAGGAGAAAGAACGCGCTCAGCCTGACCATACAGGATGACGGAATCGGCTTTGAGCCGGAAACCGCGACCTATCCTTCGCCGTCAGACTCTCTGCGAAGCGGGGGAATGGGTCTGCGCACCATGCGGGAGCGCGCGGAAGCGCTGGGCGGAACCTTTCTGATTCGTTCCGCTCCCGACCAGGGCGCGTCGGTCGAAGTGACCTTTCCCGATGTCGGCTAGAACCCGGGCAGCCACAGGAACGAAAGACGTATCGAAAACTTAAACTGGAGAGAGAGCCATGAGACTACCGATCCGCGTGTTGATTGTGGACGATCATGCCATCGTGCGCGAGGGACTGCGAACGGTTCTGGACAGCGAAGCGAGGCTGGAGGTGGTCGGAGAAGCGGTCAACGGCGCAGAGGCGGTAGAGAAAGCCGAAACGCTCCGCCCGGATGTCGTCCTGATGGACCTGATGATGCCGGTGATGGACGGGGTTGAGGCGACGCGGCAGATCATGCAGGCGCATCCGCAGAGCCGGGTGCTGGTGCTGACCAGCTTTGCGGGCGATCAGTATGTCCGCGATGCCATCAAAGCCGGCGCGCTCGGATATCTGATGAAGGATGTGCTGGCGCAGGAGCTTATCCGCGCCATCCATGACGCGGCGGAGGGACAGCCGACTCTGCATCCCGAAGCGCAGCGACACCTGATGCGGCAGGTCGTCCAGCCGGAGAAGGCGTCTCTGCTGGACGACCTGACAGAGCGCGAATGCGACGTTCTCCGGCTCATTGCAGAAGGAAACAGCAATAAGGAGATAGCCGCTGCGCTCCGTCTGACCGAAGGCACGGTCAAAGGCTACGTCAGTTCCATTCTCGCCAAGCTGGGGGTCGCGGATCGAACCCAGGCGGCGCTCTACGCGGTGAAACACGGCGTCCACAAGCGGGAATAACGGCGCGTACAGACAGGCGCGCCCTGCTGCCGATAATCGCTCTATCTGTAGTTCCCGACAGGAGGTTTTTCGTGCCAGATTCCAGAAGCCGCGCTGCGATCCCGCCCGCGCTGTTAATCTTTCTCTTCGGGCTGACGACGGCGCTGCTCTGGACGTTTATCGCGCTGCCCCGTTTCGCCCCGATTGAGCGTAATCTGGATGTAAACGGTCTGGGCGGGATCGGGATCAATCTGGTGCGCGGCGAGGGATTCAGTCTGGGATACGGTCCCACCATCCGCCGTGCCCCGATCTATCCGCTTCTGGTTGCGGGCGTCTTTCGCATTTTTGGTTATGACGACACACACCCCGAACGCAGCTACCTGCCGGTTTTTATCGTGCAGTGCCTCTTCGCCGGGTTGACCTGCGTCGCCGCTTTCTGCCTGGGCAGCCGACTGTTCGGGCTGCGCGTGGGGATACTGGCGGGGCTGCTGTGCGCGATCTGGCCCCAGTGCCTGCGCTATCTCGGCTCCGTCGAGCCGGAGGCGCTGATGACGCTGTGGACTATTCTGATGGCGCTCACCGCCACGCGCTTCTATCAGGAGCCAAACTATCGAAACGCCGCGCTGGCGGGGTTGGTGACCGGCTGTGCCGCGCTGACCAAAGCCATTCCTCTCTTCTTCCCGCTGGCGCTGGCTATCATCGTTTCTATGCGATGTCTGCGCTTACGCCAGCCGATCCCCTGGGGACCTATGGCGGCGTCCCTCAGTGTCCTTGCGCTGGTCTGCCTGCCCTGGATTATTCGGAATCACCTCGTTTCGGAGGGACGCTTCCACAGCATCAGCAGCAATGTGACCGGTGAGTTTATCCGGGGCTATGTCAATGCCCAACCGCAGTACTATCTGCTCCGGAAGGAGTTTCGCGGCAACTGGGATGTGGAGGCGAATCTCTACGAGGACGCCCTGCTGCGCCGACACAGTCTCTACTTTGATATGTTTCGTGTCTCCAACGTGGACAACGAGATTCTCAAGGACCAGGTCGGGATGCGGATTATTCGGGAAGAGCTGTCTGAGAACCCGCTCGGTTTTGCGCGGAAATTCATCATACAGTGCTTTACCTTCTGGTATGTGGTTGAAACGCCCACCAAATCAAAACTGGTCGGCGCGCTGGCGCTGCTGGCGCTGCTGCTGGCTGGAATCGGGGTCTGCAAAGCGCGGAAGGAGGGGGTGGATGTTGCCCCGGTGGTTGCGACTGTGCTATACTTCAACGTCACCTACGCGGTGATTCTCGCCTTTGCGCGCTATTCGATGCCGGTCTTTCCGGCGCTGCTGGTGCTGAGCGCGCAGGGTCTTTCCGTGATTCTGACCACTCTATTCCGCCGCCGTTCCACTGAAACCGACGCCGAAAGATGACGCCGGATCGGCAGAAAGAGGTATTATTCCCGATGGAGACACCTGAAAGCGCCACTCAGAGCCAGGAGAGAGTCGAACAGAGCGTTCCTCTGCCGCGCGCGATGACCGCGCCGAAGCAGGACTTTATCCTCTCGGTGCTGATACCGGTCTATAACGAAGTACGCACACTGGAAGAGATCGTGGCGCGCGTGCGCGCCGTCGAGATTCCCAAAGAGATCGTTATGGTGGACGACGGTTCGACCGACGGGACCCGCGACCTTTTGCGTGAGAAGTTTGAGGAACGATACCCGGATGTGAAGGTCTTCTACCATGAGCGCAATCAGGGAAAAGGCGCCGCCGTCCGCACCGCCATCGAGAAGTGTACCGGGGACATCGTCATTATTCAGGACGCCGATCTGGAGTATGACCCGCGAGAGTATTTTACGCTGATCGCGCCGATTCTGGAAGGGAAAGCCGATGTGGTCTTCGGCTCGCGCTTTCTGGGCGGAGGGGCGCACCGGGTGCATCTGTTCTGGCATCGGGTCGCCAACGGCTTCCTGACCACCCTCTCCAATATGATGACCAACCTGAACCTGACCGACATGGAGGTCTGCTACAAGGTGTTTCGGGCAGAGATCATCAAGAGCATCCGGCTGCGCTCCAACCGCTTCGACTTCGAGCCGGAGATCACGGCGAAGGTGGCGAAGAGACGCTGCCGCATCTACGAAGTCCCGATCTCCTATGCGGGGCGCGACTATGAAGAGGGGAAAAAGATCGGGTGGAAAGACGGCGTGCAGGCTCTATGGACGATCTTGAAATACCGATTTATAGATTAACGCCAAACTTAAGGAAAGAACGGGCGCGAGACTTCGCGCCCGTTTTCACGGGAGGAGTGTACAGAGATGATACTGGTGACAGGCGGCGCGGGCTATATCGGCAGCCACTATGTGCTGTATGAGCGCGCGCGCGGCAGCGAGGTCGTGATTCTGGATAATCTGGTCTACGGACACCGCGAGGCGGCGCAGGGCGTGCCGCTGATCGAAGGGAATATCGGCGACCGCGCGCTGCTGGATCGGATTTTTCGCGACTATTCAATAGACGCAGTCGTACACTTTGCCGCATACGCCTATGTAGGCGAGTCGGTCACCAATCCGGGCAAATACTATCAGAACAATGTGGCGGCGACACTGAACCTTCTGGATGCGATGCGCGATCACGGCGTCCGCCGCTTTATCTTCTCCTCCTCCTGCGCGACCTACGGCAACCCGCAGTATGTGCCGCTGGACGAAAAGCACCCGCAAAATCCGATCAATCCCTACGGGGAGAGCAAGTTCATCTGTGAAAAGATGCTGGCAGCATACGACCTCGCGCATGAGCTGCGATTCGCCTCGCTGCGCTACTTCAACGCTGCCGGCGCCGATCCCGACGGGCAGATCGGCGAGAGCCACGCCCCGGAGACGCACCTGATCCCCATTCTGCTGCAGGTGGCGCAGGGCAGGCGGGAATCGGTCTCCATCTTCGGCACGGACTACGACACGCCGGACGGAACCTGCATCCGCGACTATATCCATATTCTCGATCTGGCGCAGGCGCACGCGCTGGCGCTGGATCGGCTGCAAGCCGGGGAACCGAGCGGCTTCTATAATCTGGGGACGGAGCACGGCTATTCGGTGCGAGAGGTGATCCGCCTGTGTGAACAGGTAACGGGACTGCCGATCCGCGCAATAGAAGGACCCCGACGGCCCGGCGATCCTCCGCGTCTGGTCGCCAGCGCCGTGAAAGCGAAGTCGGAACTCGGCTGGCAGCCCCGCTACACCGACCTGCGCGAGACAATCCAGACCGCCTGGAACTGGGAACAGAACCGCCGCTACTGATCTTCCTGCTATCAGAGACTCTTTGCTGGTATTCGTCTGTTGCCCGCGCCGAGACAGCCGACAACAGAATATATTGCCGGGATAGATGCGCTGCCCGTGCCAGCAATTGTTCTCTATCCTTCATCCGCCACAACGATCATCAGATGAGTCAGGTTCCGCAGACTGCTGTCGGCGATCACCAGCGTGTATGCGTTGGGGGTTCCTTACAACGCCTGACTCGGATCGTCCATGTCGGTCTCTCCCGCTCCTGTAATAAATCATGTAAAAAAATGAAAATTTGTTTTCTGTATCGTCCATTCGGCACAATTCATGCAGTCAGGCAATTATGCGTGTCTGTTCCGGCAATGGATCGTGACCGGATGCGAACTTCTATTCGTTCATCGTTCCTGTTTCTAAGGGTTGCAGCCTATCGTCCTCAC
>CAYSDM010000032.1:34657-56403 GCA_964429855.1 uncultured Chthonomonadaceae bacterium | reverse complement strand
CCGATCCGATCTGATCTCGGGCCTGGTGGAGATGGAGCAGCGGATCGCGCAGCTTATCCAGAGGGACAAACCAGACTCCGCCCGGAAAGGCGGCGATCACCTGCCGGCCAACCTCGACCGAGAGGCGCGTTTTACCCGTGCCTCCCGGTCCGGTCAGCGTATAGATCCTGGCGCGATGGCTCTCTATCTCTCCGGATGGACTGCTCAGGAACGCCGCCAGACTCGCCATCTCTTCCTGTCTTCCATAAAAGCGCGTAAACTGCATGGGAAGATGCACTGGCGGACGCGAGTCGGGACGGGGGGTCTCCTGTCGGGGCGGATCGGCGGAGCGGCTCTCCATCGGCGGACGGCGCGCCGATGTTTGAGGCAGTTGTTCCGCCAGTTTGCGGGTGGCGGCGGAGGGCGTGGTTTGAAGCTCTTTTTCCAGAAGCCGCGTCAGGTCCTGATACTGACGAAGCGCCTCCTCCGGACGCCCGACGGCGCGATAGAGACGCATCAGATTACGATAAGGCTCTTCCCGAAGGGGGTCTGCCTTTACAATGCGATGGGCATATTCGATAGCGCGATCAAACTGACGTGTCTCGGCATATTCCTTAACAATCGAACGCAGGGCGACCAGATAGGCGTTTCGCAGCCGGTCCCGCTCCGGCAGTATCCAGTCCTCATAGAAGGTCGGCAGCAGATCGCCGCGATAGAGGTCTGCCGCCGTAATCCACAGGGCGATTCGCTGTTCCGATTCCTTTGCCGTCTCCGCCTCGCGAACTGTCCGGTCGAACTCCTCCACATCGGTGGTGAAGGCTGCCGGGTTGAGGCGCACCTGCGAGCGATCTGCGATGAGAACGCTGCCCGCAGGGACGCCGGGCGGCTCCATCTGTCGGCGCAGGGCGTTGAGGGCGACGCTCAGGTTCGTGCGCCCCGCCTCCAGATCGCTGTCGGGCCAGAGCATCTCTATCAACAGATCGCGCGGATGAGAACGCAGACGGTGCAGCGCCAGATAGGCGAGCAGAGACGCCGTTTTCTGGGTGCGAAAACGGGTGATCTCCTGCTCGCCCTGTCGGACACGCAGTCCGCCAAGCAGTTCGATGATCCAGCGTTCCGTCATGTTTGCTCCGAATCAAAGGTACTAACCTTTTTCGCTCTACGCCGGATGAACTCCTCTCCCTTCGCCGAGGAGCATCGCGCCATACTCCGGCAGGGGAGGCTCGCCGTACCGCGCCAGATACTCCGCATCTATATAGACGGCGAAACAGGCGATATGGCGAATGCCGCGCCGTTCATAGGAGTCTAGATCGGCGGCGAACGCCTGCGGGTGCCAGGGCAGGCGCACTGCCGGACGCTTCCATCCTGAAAAACGGGAGACATCGAGCCAGTACTCCAGAATCTGCGCGTCTTCCGCGCCGAAGACCGCCAGGTTGGCATCCAGCAGCGCAATCGGGTCTCGATCCTCCGGTGCGGTCTGCGCTTCATAGGGAGTATCGTATCGGCGGTAGAAGGGCGCAAACTCCAGAAAAACGCCGGGGACCGGGCGGACCCGGGCAGGCGGAGGCAGGGTCAGAGCGTAAGCAAGGTGCGCGATCTTCGCCTGCGGCTCCCAACGCCGCAGCGCGCCTGCCAGATAGTTATTCATAATCAGAGCCTGATCGCTGTCCGAGAATGGGCGGCATTGCGGGCATCGGCACCAGGGCGCGCCGTCATCGCCCCAGAAGAAATGGCGTCCGGTTTCAGGACGCATCGCTTCCGCAAAGCGCAGAGCCTCTTCCGCGACGATCTCCAGCGCCCGCGGCGCATGAACGCACAGGTTGGCGTCGGGGGTGCGCTCTCCTGACTCATTCATCCGAAACAGATCCGGCTCCCGATCAAAGAGAGAGCGCGGAAGCAGTTCGCGCATCGCGTGCAGCGCATACTCTACCTTCAGATCGAGTAGACGGCACTGCTCCAGAAATCGTTCGCCTTCCGCGCTCTTCGCAAATCCTCGAATCGTGCCCGGAGAGCCATGCAGCGACAGCGTCGTCAGACCGGCGCGCGCGGCGCGCGCGTGCCAGTCCGAAAGAGTCAGGTCTTCCGGTATCAGTACAATGCTGCGTGTCTCGAAGCGAGGAGTCTGCATGGTCGTCTCCTGGCGGATGGGTAAGGAATGAAAACGGAAGAACGCCTGTGTGTGCATTATAGAATGCGGGGGAGAATACCTCCTGCCGTCGAATAGTAAAAACGGGGAAGGCGATTCGCCGACAGGGAGGAGAGGCGGTCATGGGTCGGATAGATCGTCGGCAGTTTATACGGACACTGGGCAGTTGCGCGTTCGGCGCTCTGGCGACAACGGCGCTGGCGGAAACAGCGCTGCGCCCCGACGAACAGCGCAGAAAGGAGCGAGGAGTGAACTGGCAGACAGGCTGTTTCAATCGTCCCTGGGGGCGATGGGGCTACGATGCGGCTCTGGAGGGAATGAAGACGGCGGGGTATCGTCTGACCGGAATTCTGGGTGATCATGCGGGCGAGCCATTCCTGACGCCCGAAGCGACGCCGGACTATCTGGACAGCCTGAAGAGACGCATCGCCGACCGGGGACTAACGCCCGTCATCGGCTGGCTGCGAACCCGGCACGATATTCCGCTGGAGGAGAGCGTTCGGCTGGCGCGTATACAGATTGACAACGGACAGCGCATGGGGCTGAAATATCTGATGACGGTCGGCGTAGACCCTCGCGAGGCGTATGACCACTTCTATCGGGTGATGGCGGAGTCGGCGAAATATGCGGCGGAGCGCGGCATACAGATCGTCCTGAAGCCGCACGGAGGCTGTTCGGCGGCGGCGGATGAGCTTTTAACCTGTGTGGAGAGGGTGGGGCACGCCAACTTCCGAATCTGGTTCGATGCGGGCAATATCATCCACTACACCGGAAAAGACCCGGTCGCCGAGGTCGCGCGCGTGGCGTCGCTGGTCACCGGATTCTGCGCCAAAGACTGCGCAAAACCGGGAGGCGACGTGATGCTTCAGTTCGGAGACGGCAAGGTGGATTTTCGAGGCGTCTTCCGCGCGTTGAAAACAGCCGGATTTTCGGGACCGGTGATGGTGGAGTGCTGCGCCGGACAGACTCCGGAGGAGGTGACGCAGAAAGCGCGCGAAAACCGGCTGTTTCTGGAGAAGCTGTTCGCCTCCCTGTAGGGAGCAGGGGGGCGAGGGAGGGATCGCGGCGCGGCTCAACCGACGACGCGCTGACCCTCTTCCAGCACGATCCGATAGTTTTCGGTCGGCATATAGTCGGTCAGGGAGTTGCCCGTTCCGAGCGCCCACCAGCCATCGCTGAAACACTGCTCGATCTTCTGCCGGGTGTAGCGGCGTATCTCCTCCTCAGTTCCCCGGCAGATCATGTCTACGTCCAGCCCTCCCAGGGGAGTGCATCGGTCGCCATACTGTGCCTTGAACTTCTCGACCGGCAGGATCGTCTCCTCAAAGGAGTGTTTGGCATCCACGCCGCAGGCGATAATATCTTCGTAGACCTCTTTCAGGTTTCCGCAGGAGTGAAGGATAAACGGCTTATCCTGCGCGTGCGCCGCTTCCGCCAGCCGTCGGTAGATGGGAAAGACATGGCGGCGAAGGTCGCGGGGCTTGAGGAAGGTCGAGGTTTTGAATCCCAGATCGTCGCCCTGTCGCAGCGCGCCGATCGCCTCCATCGTGGCAAGCTGACGATGCGCGGCGGCGTGCAGGCTGCCCAGCTTTTCAAAGACCAGGGTCACCAGTTCCGGGTTATCAAAAAGGGCAAGAGACAGCCCTACCACGCCCATCATGTAGGTCGCCCACTCATAGGGACCGGCGCAGACCCCGCCCACGATCTTCACGCCTTCCGGCAAAAGCGCAGCGACCGTCTCGAAGTGGCGAAATTCGATGGGGTTCGACTCAGGGGGCCAGGGATAGGATTCGAAATCCTCCAGAGTGCGGATGCAGACGGTCGCTTCGCTCTCATGCGAGACGGCTCCGGCGTGCATATCGCGGGAGGGCAGCGGGCAGTGGAGGGGAATCTCCATCGGAATGCAGTCGAAGCCCATATCGAGCCAGAAATCTACATAGACCCGCCAGTAATCCGGGTCTTCCGCTCCCATGCGGTCAACGGGCTGTCCCGTCCAGCGGGCGATGAAGCCGGGGCTGGCAAGATGCTCGTAACAGGGCAGATGGTTGGGTCTTCCCCGACGGGTCAAAACTTTCCGAAACTGCTCGAAATCAGGTCGTCTCCGCGTTCTCACCTCTACACCTCCACGCAATATCAGAAGATAAACGTCCGGTAGGTGCTGACCCCCATCGCCCAGCCCAGCAGCGACCAGAAGGCGGCAATCACATAGTCTCCCAGGATCATTCCCAGGAAGAAGGGCATCCCGGCGCGGTAGAGCCGCACGCCCCCGTAGCGCACGATCAGGAACTTAATGCCCCATCCGATAAACAGGGCAGACCAGAAGTACTCCAGCGCGTAGCTGTTCGCCAGCGCATACCCGATGGGATGGAAGGGCCACCAGAAGAGCTGGGTCTTGGCAAACGCCAGCAGCAGCGTGATCCCCGCTCCCGCTCCGGCGAAACTGAGCGCAATCCCCTCCATCGGGCGCGGGTTATCCGTCCAGTCGCTCAACCGCCCGAACGCTTCGCGCCCGATGCCCGTCGCATACGACATAATGCGCGGAGTCGCCTCGCCGTTGCGATACATCACGTCCAGCAGCGCCCAGAAGGAGGCGACCGCGCCGATCACCATCGCCAGAAGCATCGCGCCCAGGAGCCTCCGCGCCTCCATGCCCGTCGTCTGCCCGATCTTGAACCCCTCCAGTTGGTGCGGCATGGGATGAGAGCGGTATCCGCGATTGAACCAGAACATGAAGGAGAGCAGCGTCAGATTCCGCTGACCGAGCATCTCCGTGCCGAATATCTGCACCATGAACCGCTCCGGGTTGACCCAGTTGAGTTCATGCGCGGGCGGTCCCAGCTCGGCGCGAACGCGGGTGATGCCGATGGAGAGGACAAAGTAGAATCCGAAATAGACGAACGGCAGCCAGAGAGACATCCCCGCCGCATAGCAGGCTCCCGTCAGCAGAGCCGTCCCCGCCAGAATCCCCAGCAGCGCGGCGCGGTAGGAGATGCCTGCGTGTGGATCATAGCCGCCGCCTTTGCGGAATGCCTGCAGGATCACCTCTTTCAGATAGGAGCGCGATACCCATACCAGCGCGATGGAAAGCCCGATCCAGGCTCCGGTTCCCTGCTCCTGCACGTAGGGGATTCGCGCCATCGCCGGAGAGGCTCCGGGATCGCGAAATCCCCACGCGACACAGCCCACGTCTATCAGTTTCCGCAGGATGTAGAAGAACCAGCACGAGAAGGTCAGATCGAGCGGCAGAAAGTAGGCAAAGCCGATGGCGAAGGGAAAGAAGCCGACCGGAAGCCAGCCCAGCCCGTTCCAGGGCGCGGAGGTGAACATCGGTCCGTAGTCGCGCAGCTTCAGGTGAATCGCGGGAACGGAAGGGTAGAAGTAGTTGAGGTTGTTCAGCGTCTGAATGAAGACCGGGATCGCAAACCCGAACCAGAGGGCGCGATTGGCAAAGGTGGCGGGCGTGGTGATGGCAAGCGGGATCTGCACAATCGGAAAGGAGAGCTTCTCCTCCTCCATCCACCGCTTTCGCAGAAGGACATTGATGCAGAGCATGATCCATGCCAGCGTCAGGGTGAAACCGATCCAGAAGAGCGCGGGAAGCAGCCACGCCGACAGATTATGCCATGCGTAGAGGGTGTCGTTGCCGTTATAGTATCCGCGCAGCGCCGTCTTATCCTGCGGAGCCATCCAGGGGGGGACAAATTCGAAGAAGCGGCTGTAGCGGTTGGCAGGGTTATCGAACCACCAGATAAAACCCAGCGTGGAGGGCAGATTCTCCATCGAGTCGCGCCCCATCAGCGCGGACGCCAGACTGAGCATGATATAGATGGTGAGCAGTTCCGGCTGTGAAAACGCCAGCCGGGGGAAACGGCGTCGCGCCAGCGCATTCAGGGCGGTGAGAAGCAGCAGCAGGAAAACGACATGAAAAAAGAGGCTGACGCAGGTGGAATCGAGAGAGTTCCACTGCATCTCCATAATCGCCATCCAGTAGCAGTTGATCGGAATGAGAATGGCTCCGATCAGGACGGCGCGACCACTGACGGCGTGGCGTGTTGAAGAAGCCTCCTGGTCCGGCGTTTTCGCCTCCGCTTCTTCTGAAGGGCGTGGCGCTCTCTCCCGCATCCGCAGCAGCCTTCCATCGGGTGAGTTGATCTACATCAGAAGGTTTCGCGGCGGCGGCGGCAACCTCCTTTCATGCGGGGAAAAATCGAGCCGTTTCACCGGACGATGCTGCCCACAAGGAGATACGCGCCCGGTCCCTGCGGCAGCCTCACGCGCTCACCCGGTTTCAAGGCGACAGATCGAACCGCTTTGCCTGTTACGGGATTAAAAACACGGAAGCGCATCTTCTGCCGCGCCTGCAGTTCCAGACCTTCGGGGCGGATCCCGATGGGAACACAGACAAACCGATCTCCTTTTCGGCTGCCTGTATTCCGAATGCATCCGTCCTGACTGTCGGCGACTTCCGGCGCGTAGCGGTCGGGATACCCTGCGGCAAAAACGGTGAACGAAGCGGCTCTCTCCTTCCCATCGTTGCGAGTCCAGTTCGGAAGGTCTCCAGGCAGAATATTCCGAAGATGCCGATAGCGGTCTACGCCCGGAGTCTCCTCAAAGCGGCTTCTGCCGAAGACTCCCGCCTCGCAGTGAAATACATACATGGGCAGCTTCGCGGCATAGGCGAATGCCGCCGCCATCACCAGCCGCGTACTATCCGTTTCGGAGTGGACGGACGCGCCCGGCCCGATTGGTTCGTTGCTGCTGACGGGCGGAAAACCGGGCAGATCGCCCAGGTCCCAGCAGTCGTAGACCGGCTTCCAGCCATCGTCAGCCTTGCGATCCCGGCTGAAGTGCCAGGTGGCGATGTCCGCCGCGCTGTCAGCGTAGAGGTCGGCAAAAGCCTGTTCATGGTTGGAGGTCGTGGCGACCGGAATCGCGGTGCGTTCCGCCAGAAAGCGGGTGAACTCCCGCAGATCGGCGTTGCCCTGTGCGCCGGGGAAGCCGTTTTGCCAGGCTTCATTCGCCACTTCGATCAGGATGATCTTATGCTCGCGCCCCGGTAGAACTTCCCGCAGCAGTCTATCCATATGCGCCATCCGCGCCGCTTTGTCGGGCATAAGCTGGGCATCGGCAAAGAGCGTAATCTGCGCGCGCATCCCGTAGCAGTCATACGCCAGATCAATCAGTTCTCGGAACTGCTGCCAGTAGTCGTGCCAGGCATCTATCCTTTTCCCGGCGCGGCTGATGAAGGCGACAGGGGCGATCTCCCTTCCCTCCCAGGCAGGATACCAGCCCACCATCGAGAGCATACGATAGTAGTTAAACCCCTGTCGGGAGAGAAACGCAAGGTCGCTCTCCAGACGTTTGCGGTCATGACGGCAGCGCCAGAGCGCGGTAAAGTAGGAGACGCCCAGACCGAGAAACGGACCTCTGTCATCAACCAGCGAATGCCCCACCACCCGCACCGGACCGGCAGGCTTGGAGGAGACTCTCTTCGACTGTCCGGCAAGTTTCGGTGGAAGCAGAACCCCTGAACTCGTTGTAAGCAGGGTAAATAGAAGCATTGTAAAAGCTGGAACGGAGCGAGTCATGCCGACTCCCTTATAGACGCGCCTCCGTGCTGGCAAGGCGTATTCTGAAGAAAAATCATTTGATGCATACCCGATACGGCGCAGTCAGTCCGTTGCTGGAAAGGCGGGGCACGGCGCGTATTCCGGACCATTCCCCCTGAAAAGGGATCGCCGTTTTGATGTAGGACAGCAACGCCAGATCGTCCGTGAGTGTCAGCCCCCAGACTCCGCGGCGGTCTTTTTGTTCGCCATGAAACGCTTCCAGGAAGGGCTTGCGCGGATTGGATACGTTCACAACCTGCAGCTCGCTGTCTCCGGCGGAGAGATAGACCCGTCTATCTCGGGTGTCCAGCGCCAGTTGATTGGTGTGACCGGGGCTGTTGAACCAGTTATTGGCGTTTGTGCCGGCGTTCCAGGGATTCCACCACCCCACCCGGCGAATCGCGCGCGGGTCGCGAATGTCGAGTATCTCCAGACCGGCATAGTCCACCGCGACATAGGCGTAGGGCGGAGAGAGGACGACGTTATTATATGCCCTGGGCCAGCGCCCCATATCAGGGTTGATATAGCGCCCGATCTCTCGAGGAGTGCGCGGGTCTGCAATATCAATCACCCGCAGACCGCCCGCATCATACGCCAGATAGAGCAGATGGTTGTGTATTGCGATGCCGCGCGCATTGGGATGCTGCACCCGATTCGGGCTGCGAACCGGGAAGTGGATGTCCGGCTGGAAGGTGGAGATCAGGCGAATGTCCTTCGCATCATCAGAGATGTCAAGAATGAACAGCCCCTCGCGCATGGCTCCCAGATAGGCGTAGTTCCCCTGAACCTCTACACAGGCGCTCCCGCTCAGTTTTTCCGGGGATGTCCAGATCGAGACGACGCGGGGATGCGCCGGATCCATCACATCCACCTTTGCCAGCCCTGCGTGCGCCCCCTGCGCGGCAAAGTGGTCGCCCAGCGCAACATAGAGATAGCGTCCCTGCGCGGTGATGGACATGGCATCCTGCTGCCGGAATCGGCTGGGCGGGATGGTTGAGACGACAGCGGGTGGCTGTTTCGAAGTCTCCAGCGTCAGCACGCCGCCCTCCTTCTGCGCCACGTAGAGATAGGGGCGATTCAGTCCGTCCGGCGCGAGAGAGAAGGGGGAGAAGGGCGCGGTTGCATATTCCCACTGCGCCGACAGACGACTCTGTGCGCTGCATGTCGCGGGAGCGCAAAGGACGCCTCCCGTAAGTAGGGGGGAGAAGAGTGGAAGGATCTGAACCGCTTGCATGGGGTATTCCTCCTCGCATAGAGGGAGAGAGTCTATTCTCCCCGCTTTGCCCGCTCTGCGGTAAAAAACTCCTGCCAGTGCGGCTGACTTCCGTCCAGATCGGTAAAGCCGTACTCGCGTGCCAGATGCCAGGTCGCCAATGTCCTGCCGGACTTTTCAGCGATATTCGGGTCTGCCACCAGCGCTGCCACCGCTCTCCCGATGAAATGCGGCGTTTCAGAACCGGCGAAGTAGGGGTCTCTCGCGACGGCGTCTCTCCAGTTGTCTTCGGATACGCCGAAATGGTCAAGAACAGCTTCCGAGCGCAAGAAACCAGGCGTGAGAGCCAGCGCGGTAATGCCATGCGGACGCATCTCCTCCGACAGGGAGCGAGCGAGGCGCATGACGGAGGTTTTCGCCAGATCGTAGAAGAGGTTGCCGCGATAGTCCAGGGTGTCGCCGTCGGTCACCTCAATGACGATCCCCTGCCTGCGGGCGACCATCAGCGGCAGCGCGTAGTAACTGGTGATGATATGCGAGAAGACGGCGCGCTCCTGCATCCGAAGACCGTTCTCAAGAGAGTGCTCCCAGAAAGGGACATCCCACTGTGTCAGTGAGTCGCCGCCCCACACGTCGTTCACCAGAATGTCCAGACGCCCGCTCTGCTCCTGGCGAATTCGCTCCATAAGCGCCTGAACCTGTTCGGGAACCGTATGGTCGGTCTGAACGGCAACTCCCGTGCCTCCCAGAGCCGTGACGATCTCCGCTGTCTCCTCGATCGTTTCCGGTCGGTTTTCGGTGGCGGGCTTTCCGCGCACGCTGCGCCCGGTGCAGTAGACAACGGCTCCCGCGGCTCCCAGTTCCGCCGCAATGCCGCGACCGGCTCCCCGCGTGGCTCCCGCCACCACCGCCACCTTTCCCTGTAGAGACTGCATGGGATATCCCACTCCTCTTCCTGTAATACGCCCGTTGTCAGGCGATAGTGACAGGAAATACGCCCGCGATGTGAACCGTTTCACGGTTTTTCTGTCTGGCGATCCGTATAATGACAGTTAAATCCAGACAAATTGCACTAAGCAGCGAGAGAGAACGCATCGTCGTTTGAGCCAACCGTCAGCCGAACGGGAAAACGACGCGCTTTTCGGCAGAAAGGCAGGAACCTGTGAAGACCGCCGTGCTTCGTCTGGTCATTCTGTTGTCTCTGGCGTTTTATACTCTCTGTCTCCTGTATGGCTGCGGCGGCGGAGGCGACGCGCCTGTCTACAAAGTTACGCGGGCGCAGGCGATCAGCCGCGTGAAGTCCGATCTGATAATGCCGCTTCCCGATGATGAGCGGGCGCAGGTCGCTGTCTACTGTCGCAGCGCGCCGCTCGCTGTCGGCGATAAGGTGCAGCCCGTGCAGCTGGACGGATGGAGCGGCGGAGATTACGAGGCAGCCGCTCCCGTCTGGTTTATGATGGTGGACTACTTTCCCTATCATAAATTCCTTCATCCGGTGAAGTACGTATTTCTTGACGCCGAGACCGGCGCGATGACAACGCGGGATGCGCTCTGGTGGCCCCGGATCAACGGCGCGGCTCTCTGGGGAAGAGGGGAAGAGCGTCTGGCGGATGGAAACGCCGAACGGGTCTGGCCCGAGAGCGGGCTTCCTCTCTCCCGCGCCGTATCTCTGCCTGTCGTCGCGCATTCCGGGCATCGCTCCGCCGCCTCGCGTGAGCCAGACCCCTGCGATGGGAAAGAGGCGAAGAAGGTCGCGGTGGTGATCGGCGGTTCCAATGAACACGCCATACAGGAGGACACAAAGCGGGCGCGGGATGTGTTGTCCGGCATCGGATTCAACGTGCATGGACATGATCCCGCCGGTTCCGACCTGGAGAAGATCATTCAGGATATCGAAGCGCTGACAAAAGATCTGGGTCCCTGCGACAAGTTCCTGTTCTACTTCACCGGGCATGGAAGCGACACGGGGGTTCTCTTTGGCGGAGACAAAGACAACGCCACCCGATGGAACTTCTCCGGCAACATCGGCGCCATCGTCGGACCCAACAACAAGGTGCTACCCTCCATTGCCAACGTGTTAAAAAAGATCCCGGCGGGACATATCGAAATATTCATTGACTCCTGCCAGTCCGGCGGCTGTATCGCCGGGGTCAACGATGCCTTTGCCGGAAGCACGAAATCGCTGGTGGGCGCGACCTCCACCGACTCCCGCGAGGAAGCCGGATACGATCCGCTCGGAATCATCGCTGACGCCGGTTCCCACTGGAGCAAAGCCTTCTGGGCATGTATGAAAGAGCATCTGAAGAACGCGCCGAAAAACATCGCCCCGAAAGACCTGGAGCAGATCGAACGCCAGTGCCGGCAGGAGGCGAACGCAAGAGTCCCCAAACCGAAGCCGCAGGTGATTGACAACGGAAAATAGCGCGGCCGGCCTACCAGACCGCCATAGCGCCTCCGTCCACAATGACGGTCACCCCGTTCACATAGGCGGAATCGGAGGACGCCAGAAAGACCGCGACGCCCCCGACATCCTCCGGGTATCCAAGACGCCGGAGCGGGGTGCGCGCGACCTCGATCTTCGCGTAGTCCGATTCCGCCATCGCCGGTCCGCCCGCGCCCTCGGTGACGATGACGCCGGGGGCAATGGCGTTGACCCGTATCTGATGCGGTCCAAACTCCGCCGCCAGCGAGGCGGTCATCTGGCGCAGCCCTCCCTTGCTGGCATCGTAGGCGTTGCCGCCCACGCTGGCTCCGCCGTAGTGTCCGGAGCTGGAGGTGATGTTGATGATGGCTCCGCCGCCGCGCTTCTTCATCTCTGGAAGGGCGTATCGGGCGCAGAGCCAGGATGGGTCTGTGTGCTCACCAGAAAAAGATGGCGGTCGAGACTCATTCCCCGACCGCCATCTAACAGATAATCCGTGCTGTTGTCTCAGCCGCGCAGGTGGCTGACTACGAACGGCGACGGCGCTTCAACGCGAAAAACCCTGCCAGAGCACTTCCCGCCAGCAGAGCGAGTGAACCCGGCTCCGGAACGGCCTGAGTGCCGCCAATGCGAAGATTATCGAACAAAAAGACCTCGCCGCCTCCGTCAGACATTGCAGCGAATTGCACGGTCAGCAAGCTGCCCGTTCCGCTGATACCGCTCTGGAGAGTCTGAAGGCTGTTACTCAGAAGTACATTATTGATTGCAAGCGGATCGTTGAGAACTACCTGTGTGCCGCTTTCCATCGTATAGGTCTGATCCAGATCCTCCCGCACGTCTGAGGAGAAGAGGGGGATCGCCGGACCACCGTCAATCGAGGCGGTAAAAAGGAACGAATCGTTGGCGTCTTCAAAGTCGCCCATGGCGGCGAAGTCAATGCTGATGAACAGATCCGTGTATCCGCTGATATCGAATACCCATACCGCTGAACCTGAAGCGGAGGGATTATCGTTGTTGAGCAGATCCTCAACCCCGAACACCTTATCCGTCTTGCCGGTTTTCAAGATGCCAAACGTGTCAGGCGGGAACGAACCGGCAGAGTCATCCGCGAAGTCAAAGTTTACGTTCCGATCCACAATGCCAAAGACATCGAACCGGCTGCCAGGAAACGTGCCGGGGATAGAATTGCCGGAGAGATCGGGCGTGATGGTACGGGAGAGGAGGTTCATACTGGTGTCAAAGTCGTCATAAGCGACCTGCGCCCGCGCGTTTTGGGGCGTGCTGACAGCAAGCGCGGAGAGGACGGTAAGCGGTATGAGACTTCTTGACAGGCGATTCATGTGGGTCTTTCCTTTCGTGCCGAGCGGTAGCTGTAAAAAAAGACTGATAAACTTAGCAGTATACAAGATTCATGCCAGTGCATGACTGTTAACAGAAACTTAATCAGCTCTTAATACGCTCTTAACAATAGATGAAAGGAGTTGCCGGGCAGATGAATCGGCCTGTCGTTGACAAGCGTGAAGCATCGGCTGAAATGAATCCGTTCCAGACACCCTTTTCTACAGGCACATATAATTACGATACCCACCATCAGATGTCAAATACGACTTGTTGAAAGACACAGGGAAGAGGCAGTGAGCGTTCTTCATGGTAGCAGTCCGAAAGTTTCACCAGGACGGCTATCTGAGATTTGAACAGGTGATCTTCGAGGATCTGATAGGGCATCTGCGAGGCGGGCTAAATCGAGAGATCCTACAGAAGAGGACAGCGGTTCTACACCCCGTAGTAGTCGCGATACCACTCGATAAACCGCGCAACGCCGGTCTCGATGGGGGTGGCTGGCTGAAAACCGATGTCGCGCACCAACGCCTCAATGTCCGCATAGGTCTCCGGCACATCTCCCGGCTGCATGGGCATCAGGGTGATGCGGGCTTTCTTTCCCAGACACCGCTCCAGAGTCTCGATCAGGTAGGGAAGAGCGACCGGGCGGTTGTTACCGATGTTATACAGGCGGTAGGGCGCGCTGCTGGAGGACGGCTCCGGCGAGTCTCCGGACCAGGCAGGGTCCGGCGTCGCCGGACGATCCAGCGCGCGGATAACCCCTTCCACAATGTCGTCAATGTAGGTGAAGTCGCGCCGCATATCGCCCTGATTGAACAGTTCGATCGGTCGGTCTTCCAGTATTGCCCGCGTGAAGATAAACATCGCCATATCGGGGCGTCCCCAGGGACCGTAGACCGTAAAGAAGCGCAGTCCGGTGGTCGGGATGCGGAAAAGGTGGCTGTAGACATGCGCCATCAGTTCATCGGCGCGTTTAGTGGCGGCATAGAGGCTGATCGGATGGTCGGCGTTATCCTGCACGGAGAAAGGCATGCGGGTATTCGCGCCGTAGACCGAACTGGTGGAGGCGAAGACGAGATGGCGGACGGGATGGTGACGGCATCCTTCCAGAATGTTCAGCGTTCCAGTCACATTGGAATCGATATAGACCTGGGGATTCTGCAGCGAATAGCGCACTCCGGCTTGCGCCGCCAGGTGTACCACCCCTTCCGGACGATGATCCGCAAAGAGTTCCGCAATGGCGTCACTCTCTTTTAAGTCCAGAAGGTGAAAACGAAACCCCTCATACTGCTGTAGCAGTTTCCGTCGCGCCTCTTTCAGCGAGACATCGTAGTAGGGATTGAGATTATCTACGCCGATCACTTCGTCGCCGCGTTCCAGCAGTCTACGGGAGGTATGAAATCCAATAAAGCCTGCCGCTCCAGTTACCAGTACTCTCATCGTCTCTTTCCATGCAGAGCTATTCGCCACTGTACAGACGAAAGCGCATTCTTTTTGATACAGTGCATCTACTATGCCGATTGTAGACGATAAACTCGCGGAACGCAACCTTCCGGCATGGTTTTCTTGCCGCCTTCGAGCAAGCGTGCATTTAAGAAATGAAAAGATGAAAAAAATACCTGTAAGATTGACTTGGTTTTTGTTGCGCGTGTATAATGTTCGCGTCAAGTGTCTGGTTTGATTGTCCTCTAAAAGCAAGAGAACGCGCTTCACTGCCTGAGGTGATCGGTCCAGAATCCCCGTCTATGGAAGGAGAGCATAGGCGCGGCGCGGATAGATCGGCAGAATACGCTGTTACAAACGGGTTATCGTACAACAACCGTATCCATCGCAGTGAGTGAGCGAGTTTCACCGTGGTGTTCTGTTTGCCCGCAGCGGCGCAGCATTTGCAATCTTCCGGGAAGCGCCGTCCCGACACCACCGATCTGTATGCTTGCCACATCCGCGCGCCTGTTAGTCCGGGCAGGTAGTCTCTGCCCGGCGTAGACCGTATATACGCTTGTCTCAGGCGCGTCTTTCCGGTCATCCGAATAGACGGGTCACCTTCTGCCGCTCCTCTGCCTGACTTTACCATATCTCGCTGTACACAACGGAATAACTGGTAGGAGTGCCGAAAAAACGTCTTGGCGCGTTATGGAATGAACTCCACAGGATGTATCCATTTAGCGACGAACAGGGCGCTGCAGGGGCGCCAACCTACTTTCTGTAGGGAAAGGATCCGTTTCAATGAAAGCGTTCAAACTCTATGCAATCGCATTAGCGCTTATACTCCATACATCCGTCGCCATGGCTGCCGATTGGTATGTCTCTCCTTCCGGTCGCGCCAGCGGCGTCGGCAATATCTCTGACCCTCTTGACATCGTTACCGCTCTGTCTGGTGTGAGAGCAAAGCCGGGCGATACCGTCTGGCTGCGCGGCGGCGTCTATAAGGGACACTATTCGAGCTATCTGAAAGGTAACTCCACTGCTCCGATCAAGCTGCGACAGTACCCCAATGAGCGCGCTGTGATTGATGGTTCTCTGACAATCAATGGGGCTTATGCCTGGTATATGGGCTTTGAAGTTACCAATACCCACAAAGCGGACCTGCCCATGCCGGATTCGGGCGTGGTGGTGCTTGGTCCCAATGTAAAGTGTATCAACCTGGTGATCCATCACTGCGTCAAGAATGGTATCGGTTTCTGGAAGACGGCGACCGACTCGGAGGTCTATGGCTGTTTGATCTTTGACAACGGCTACCAGGGCACGGATCGGTGGCACGGTCACGGCATCTATATGCAGAATGAGGTCGGTTGGAAGAAGGTCCGGGAGACGATCATTCTGCGACAGGGAGAGAAGGGCATCGCTGCGTTCGGCAAATCGCCAACGATGCGCAATATGCTCTTCGAAGGAAACGTTCTCTTCGAGAATCTGGTGAATATTATTGTCGGTGGCACGGACAACCCGATGACCGACGTGATCTTCCGCTCAAACTTCCTCTACGGTTCCTGCGCCGCTTTCGGTTATACGGCGACCGGTAATCAGAGGCTGACGGTTGAGAACAATAAGTTTGTGACACCGGAAAAAGTTCGGGTGTTCTTTATTCGAGACTGGAATAACTACACCGTCCGCAACAACCTGTTCTACGGACCGGACGTTCTTGTCTACTGGGTGAAGCCGACCAATTTAACCTCCTACACCCACACCTGGTCAAAGAACACCTATATCACCAACAGCCTCTGCACCAAGCCGTTCAATCGGGATCCCTATGGCTGGTATACATTTACCAACTGGAAGTCCAGCATGAATTCCGATCTGGACAGCACCTGGAAGCAGGGAACCAGCGCAGGGCTGATCTACCTGCGGCGTAACTACTACGATTCAAGTCGCGCCAACCTGATCGTCTACAATCTGGCGAAGCAGAACTTCGCTTACGTCAATCTCTCCAGCACTTTTGCGCTGGGCAAGCAGTTCGAAATCCGGGACGTGCGCAACTTCTTCGGACCGCCGGTTGCGACAGGAACCGTAACCAGCAGTTCTATCGCGCTCCCGATGCGGGATCCGTCAGGAACCGCCAATCGCGAATTCAACTGCTACATCGTGACGGTGAAGTAACGCTGACAAATGGGTTGGCTGACAGAAACAAAATCGCCCCCTGCCTGCAGGCAGGGGGCGATTGGCGCGGGATATAATCCCATCCGAGAATGCTGCGTCTAGTCCATCATCGCGGCGCGGCGGCGGCGAAGGATCAGGCTCAGTCCGCCCAGTCCCAGAAGCGCAGCCATCTGATAGAAAGCCGGTTCCGGAATATAGACGAAGTGCTGCTTGCGCTGACCATCTCCGACACCGACCGTGTTGAAGGTGTAGCCGACTTTGGTCTGGTAGGTGGTATCTACCAGATAGTTGTCGTAAGCCATCTGCAGGTACTCCGCAGCCTTGTCCAGGACGGAACCCGTATTGATTCCGAACAGACCGGCTGCGGCGTTCGTGCGATTCAGGCGGTTCTTCAGGGCAGTCAGATCATTGGTGGTAATCTCGCCATCGCTGGCAACTTCCCACATAACCACGCCCATCGCCTGCCGCTCTGTGGTCGTGAACGTTCCAGGCAGCTTCGGCAGGAAGTAGTAGGCAAGGTAAGCCGCCTGCTTGGCTGCGTTGGTCCCTCCCAGCATCGGGGGCGGGTTCGGCATGTCATCGCCCATGGAGTTCACCGCCAGGGTGGGCGTAAACTTCACCGACGAGTTGAGGTTAACGGTGGTGTAGATGTCCACGCAAAAGGCATACTGACTGGGGGTGGCATTCCAGGTGGCATTACCCGGGTTGTCGTTACGGATTTTCAGGGTGTAGGGTCCTGTGGATGTGTTGCTGCTTGTAAAGGCATCGCCGGTAGAATTGCGGTGATAGACCGTCAATCCGGATGCCAGACTGGTATCTACCAGGCGATAGTACTTATCCGCCGCTTTCGCTGTGGTAGCCATTCCAAGAAGCAAGGCCAATCCCAGACCCACTCCCAACGACTGCTTCAGGGAGATTTTCATCTCTGGTCTCTCTCCTTTTCGGATTGTACCTGCCCTTTGCCGGTTAGATGAAACCCGCATGGGGCACTGCAGGTAGTGTGTTGATTCGCGAGCCTTCATGACCCGCATCGGTTCGAGTAGAAACGTGACTTCTCGGTCGTTTCACCTCCTTGTAAATGATAACTGTCAAACATTATTATTCCCGTCTGGCAGCAGGAAAGACCCTATAAAGGGAAGCATAAAACACCCTTGCCAGGGGGAATCTTTCCCTTCTAAAACGATTTCAGTGCATATTCTGTGCCAGAATCGAGATTCTTGAGAAAACGAATCAACGATTTTTACTGATGCTGATCGGTAATCAGGATCAGGTCTATTTTATCTTGACGATCTCACGGTAGTGGGGCCAGAATGCCTGCACCTTCGCCTTATTCTGGTACTCCTCAAACCGCTTCTCGACGCTCTCCGCGTTCGCGGGAAGCCCTTTCTCCAGTGTCGCTCCCAGCCGCGCCTCTTCCCGGACTTTCTCCAGGGATTTTGTCTCCGCCGCCTTCTTGTCCAGGCAGCGAATGATCCACCAGGCGTTGGCGTACTTGACCGGTCCGACCTGCTCGCCGATCTTCATGCGGAAGATGGCGTCCTCCATGCCGGGCACTTTCGTCAGGTTGGAGCGCCCCCGGTAGACGGGAGGCATCATCCCGCCGTTCTTCTTGCTGATGTCCACGCTGTGCTTCTCGGCTACCTTGTCAAAGGAGAGGCCGTTTCCTATGTCTTCCAGCGCCTTCTTTGCGTCTTCCTCTTTAGCGGTTACAATGACCGCCACCTGCGCCATCTCCGGCGTGTAGAAGGCGGCTTGCGGGTTCTTCGGGTCAATATTTCGCTGATAGTACTTCTGAATCTCTTCATCGGTTACCGTTACGCCCTTATTGATGACGGCAGCCTGCGCCAGACGGACGCGAAGCCCGTTCTTGAACTCCTCCGGGGTCTGTCCGGTCTGCGCCAGATTCTGGGCGAAGCCAGGCTCTTTTGAGAGCTCGGCGTAGCGCTTCTCGATCTCCTCTTTTGTGGGCAGCATCTGGTTTTCACGCGCGAACTGCAGGATGAGCTGTTCGCGCACCATCGCGCGTATCACGTCGGGTCCTGCCGCAAGCTCCAGCCGGCGATAGAACATGTTCTTGGTGATATTCTGACCGTTGACGGAGACAACTACCTCTTTTTCGCGCTGTTGATAACGTGTTCGCATCCCCCAGGCGCCGATAACCAGTCCCAGAAGGAGGGAGATGATTATCAGCAAAATGGCGGTCTTATTGAGAATCGGCGGCTTCTCCGCCTGCGCCGGTTTCGAGACGGCCGAACGCGCTTTTCGGGGCTGACGCGCGCCCGTCTGTTCAATACTCATAATTTACACCTCTGATTCGTATGGATTGCATAAATCGTGCCAGATGACTCTGGTTGGGATTATTATCAGGTAGTTTCGACAGGACTCTTGTACACTTATTCGGCTACGGGATCAAGCTCTCTGGTCATCTGCCCCTGCCAGCCTGTATCGGTGAGTGTGCGGCTGTATCCAAGTGATTCATAGAAACGGATCGCCTGCGTATTCGTCGGGTCAACTGTCAGCGTAATAACATGAAATCCCTGTGACCGCGCCACCGCTTCGCTCTCACGCATCAGTGTCCTGCCGACGCCTCCTCCCTGGCAAGCCGGATTAACGGCAATCGCTAGAATCCCGAAGCGGCGGAGAGAAGCGGGAGACGCGGACACTTTCGAATCGGGAGACTTCGCCGGGCGTAGAGTACGCAGGAACAGGCGGAGGCGGCTGTAAAATTTGGGATGCACTATCATCCAGGGACGCAAAACGGCGCATCGAATCAGGAAAAGCCGGTTTCGGCGAAGGAAGCCAGATATCGCTCCGCGAAAGACGCCCGCAAAACAGAACCCGACCAGTTCTTCTTGGCGAAAAGCTCCCAGCGCGGTGGTCTCATGCGGCCCGATAAGCTGCCACAGGTAGTAGCGGCGAACTGCCTCCGTACCCAGCATTGTCAGAAGCTCTTTCGGGAAGGCAGCGCAATGTACTGCAGCGACAGCCGACAGGTCTTCTTCCGTCAGAGAGCGCAGCACTATGTTCACTCGCATGTTCCTGCCCGTTTTTCTGGCATCTTCAGCGCATCCAGGAACTGTCGCGCCAGGGTCGGGTAGGTATAGCGCTCCATGACGAACGCTCTGCCGCGCGCTCCGATTGTCTCTCTCTCCGGCGGAGAGAGAGGGTAGAGTTTTCGGATCGCCTCTGCGATGGCGTCTGCATCTTCCGGCGGCGTGGAGATACCGCAGCCGCTTTCTGCTACCAAGTCATTACCCGCGGAGTTGGCATGAATGATCGGCTTTGCCGCCATCATGTAGTCCATCAGCTTGTTGGGACTGATTCCAAAGCGGTAGATAGGTTTGTTCTGCCATCCAAGGAACAGGGCGTCCATCTGCGCCAGAAGACCGGGAACCGCCACTTTGGGAACCGCAGGCAGAAACAGCACATTGGTCAGACCGCGCTCTTTCGCCATTTCACAAAGCCGCTCTTTCTCCGCGCCATTTCCCACAAGCACCAGCGAGATGGGCAGATCGCGCAGCCGGTCTGCAGCAAGAATGAAACTGTCAAGAGCGTTACTAACGGCATGACCGCCCGCGTAGCCGATGAGAAAACGATTCTCTTCGCGCAGATGACACAGTGCGTGGGCGTGAGTCTCCGGCATAGGAGCCGAAACCGCATCCCAACCCTCCAGATCAATCCCGTTTGGCACCACCGCGTATTTTTCTGGAGCCATTCCATGCTCTATCAGATGAAGGTCGGCGCGGGGAAGCAGGGAGATCACGCGATCCGAATGATGGCAGGCGTAGTTCTCCGCCCACTGCATGATCCGAATAAAGGGATGACCGGGCGACATTCCTCCCAGTTCAATGGGGGAGAGGGGCCAGAGATCGTGCACTTCGTATACCAGTAACGCGCCGGTTTTTCGCGCGATGCGGCGTGCCGGAAGCATGTCCAGCGGGTAGGTGGAGGAGGCGATAACGACATCTGGCCTTGTCTGTTTCGCCAGTTTTGAGGCAAATCGCATCAATTGCGCCACGAAAGTAAAAATATTAACGGCGCGTTTCGCCCCGTTTCCGAGATAAACAGGAGTCGCAATCCAGAGATAGGGAATCTGCTCGATCTGTTCGGAGGCAATCCTTCCGGATACGGTCGGGTTTTCCTGACGGAGGTGGGAGTGCGAGGCGGCGACAACTGTCGTTGTATGTCCTATTCGTAGCCATTCGCGCGCCAGATAAAACGGGCGATACTCCATTCCGTGCCGGAGCGACCCGGCATAGTGATTGATGAGCAGAATGTTCATCGTCCCTGCCGTGTCCGGGAATTCATGCCTGATTCTGAATGATATTGGCGATCTTCCGCCCTGCGTTGCCATCTCCGAAAAGGTCACCGGGCGGAACCGGTTGAAGGGAGAGCAGGCAATCTGGAGCCAGTTGTGAAAAGTTCTTTCCCTCCAGACGGCTGCTGCCGGTCTCGACCAGTTCGGGCCACTCCGTCTCTTTTCGCAGGATGACGCTGGGAACGGAGAGGAAGAACGCCTCGCGCTGTACGCCGCCGGAGTCGGTCAGAATGACCCTGGCGGATGCCTGCAGCGCGAGCATGTCCAGATAGCCTACCGGCTCCGTCAATCGAATCTGCGGCGCAAGGCTCGCGGTCAGCCCTAGCGCGTCCAGGCGGGCGCGGGTACGCGGGTGCGCCGGAAAGAGGACAGGCATCGGAATCCCTCCCAGCGCCTCCATGAGAGAGCGCAGTCGCTCCTCCTGATCCACATTTTCTGCGCGGTGCAGAGTCAACAGCGCATAGCCTCCCGGAGATAGATCGAATGCTTGCATCGCCTCAGAGCGCGCCTGCGCGATCGGAAGAAACATCCGCAGCGCATCGAACATCACATCCCCGACCAGATGCACGCCCTGCGTCAGTCCCTCGCGCGCCAGGTTCTCGACCCCGGTGCGCGTGGGGCTGAAGAGGAGATCAGAGAGATGGTCGGTCACCACCCGATTGATCTCCTCCGGCATGGCGCGGTTGTAGCTGCGAAGCCCCGCCTCCACATGCGCGACCGGGATTTGCAGTTTCACGGCAGCCAGCGCCCCGGCAAGCGTGGAGTTAGTATCGCCGAAGACGATCACGCGATCCGGTCTCTCGGTCAACAGGGTCTCTTCCATGCGACGCAACATTTCGCCCGTTTGCGCGCCGTGCGAGCCGGAGCCGACCCCCAGATTGTAGTCCGGTCTGGGAATGCCCAGTTCCCGGAAGAAGACGCCCGACATGGCATCATCGTAGTGCTGACCGGTGTGAACCAGTATTTCGTGATGGGATGCACGCAGGGCGCGTGACAGGGGCGCAGCTTTGATAAACTGGGGACGCGCCCCCACCACCGTCACGATCTTCATGCTCGCTCCGCCTCAAAATCCACCAGAGCGCTGACCACTGAATGAATCAACGCTTCCGTCAATTCGGGATAGA
>CAYSDM010000032.1:0-34647 GCA_964429855.1 uncultured Chthonomonadaceae bacterium | reverse complement strand
TCGGCTTGGTGTTCCACTGCATCGCCTCGCCGAGATAGATCGGGATCGCCAGCGTCTCCTTGCAGGCTGCCTCGCTCTCCGGGAAGTCTCCGATCTGATGGTTCAAATAGGTGAAGCACTCCTGAAGATGGAGAGGATACGGATAGTATATCTCGTTTCCGATTTTACGCGCCTTCAGGTGTTCAATAAGCGCATCTCGACGACCGGAGCGCAGAACGAACTGATTGTAGATATGTCTTCCATATCCGGCGTCCAGCGGCAGCCCAAAGCCCCTTCGGTCTCCCATCGGTCCGGCGGGAGTCTCCTCCAGCGCCACGCCCGACTCGCGCAGCAGCCGACGATAGGTATCGGCGTTTCGCTGGCGCATCTCGGTCCAGCAGTCCAGATATTTCAGTTTGACGCGCAGCACCGCAGCCTGAATCGGATCCAGACGGAAATTGCCGCCGATCAGACGATTGTAGTACTTGGGGCGGTAACCGTGCGTCCTCAAAAGCACCAGCTTATCTGCCAGCGCGGGATCGTTGGTGACCACCATTCCGCCGTCGCCATATCCGCCCAGATTCTTGGAGGGGAAGAAGCTGAAGCAGCCCAGATGCCCGATGGTTCCGGCACGTATGCCTCGATACTCCGCTCCGATCGCCTGCGCTGCATCTTCCACCACATAGAGATTATGACGTCGGGCGATCTCCATGATCGGATCCATGTCCGCCATCTGTCCATAGAGATGCACCGGGATGATAGCGCGCGTTTTTTCGGTGACCGCCGCTTCGATCTTCATCGGATCTATGTTATACGTGCGTGGGTCAATGTCCACGAAGACAGGCTTTGCGCCGAGTCGCGCAATGGCTCCCGCCGTCGCGAAGAAGGTGAAGGGAGTCGTGATGACCTCATCGCCCATCTTGATATTGAGCGCCATCAGGGATACGAGCAGCGCATCGGTTCCGGAGGAGACGCCGATCCCGTGCGCGCACCGTGAATAGGCGGCTACTTCCTGCTCCAGCGCCTCAACCTCCGGACCGAGGATAAAACGCTGTGACTCCAGCACGCGATCTATCGCCTCGCGCACCTCGTCTTTGATGGTCTTATACTGCGCCTTCAGGTCCAGCAGGGGAACCGGAAGCAGTTCTGTGGTTATCTTCTCTGTTGTCGTCATGGAATTACGCTTTCTATGGTTGAGAGGAGAATCTCTTCAAATTGCTGTGAAAACAGATTGAGCGTCGCGCCGCTACTCCAGGTCTTTGTCTTCGGGCCAGTCCAGGCAGCGCAGAACGCCCGGCTCCGTTTCATGATAGCGCCAGCCGCTCTCTGGACAGACAAAATATCCCTGCGCGTTGCGCTCCGTCAAACGATGACCGTGTCGGCTCATCCAGCCCTTCTGCTGCGCTGGAACGCCCAGCATCAGTGCGTAGTCGGGGACATCGTGGGTGACAACCGCTCCTGCTCCCACAAAGCAGTAGCGTCCCAGGGTGGAACCGCAGACGATGGTGGCGTTTGCGCCGATGGTTGCGCCCCGGCGTACCAGCGTCTGCTCATACAGGTGCCGCCGCACGATCTCCGAGCGGGGATTGTTGATATTGGTAAAGACGCAGGAGGGACCGCAAAAGACATCATCCTCCAGCACGACGCCGGCGTAGATCGAAACGTTATTCTGTATCTTAACGTTGTTGCCGATCTCCACGCCGCTGGCGACAAAGACATTCTGTCCCAGAATGCACCTCTCTCCAATTCGCGAATCGCGCATCACATGACAGAAGTGCCATATCCGGCTGCCCTCGCCAATTTCGCACGGCTCATCTACGCAGGCAGTCGGGTGTACGTGGTAAGGTTTTTCAGACATGCTGTCAAACTCCTCAAACGGTTGCGCCGAAGGTCTCCATCGGCAGAGAAACCGGTTCCCCATTCATCACAAGTGATCGCTGTGCGGCTTGCAGCACCTGCAGCACCCGCAGTCCGCTCATCCCATCGGTGATGGGAGGCTGCCCGGTATGGATCGCCTCCAGATAGGCACTGCACTCCATCCGCAGCGGCTCTTCTGCGCCAAAATCCACCTCTTCTCCGGCGCTTTTAACCGGGACGGGAAGTCCTTCCTTCCATTCGACACGCTGATCATACAGCAGCAGTTTCTTGGCAACATCGTCGAAGCTGATCATCTTCTTGCTGCCGATGATGACGAGACGCTGTTCTTTGTAGGGGTGCAGCCAGGAGACATGAATATGCGCGCGCACGCCGTTATCGAAAAGCAGATGCGTCAGCGTCACATCGGCAATGTTGGCTTGCACATAGCTACCCCCGCAGGCGACGACCTGAAAAGGCATACTGCCCATCAGCCGCAGAATGACGGCGACATCGTGAGGGGCGAAGCTCCAGAGGATATTCTCTTCCCGGCGCACCTGTCCCAGACTTAAGCGGTTGGAGTAGATGTATTGAACGCGACCAATCTCCCCGGAGCGTACCAGGGAGAACAGACGAGTCATCGCCGGATGGTACTCCAGGACATGACCGACCATCAGGATTCGGTTGCGCGCCTCCGCCAGTCGCACTAGCGCAGCTCCTTCGTCGTAGGTCAATGCCAGCGGTTTTTCCACGAAGACATGCTTATCGGCTTTCAGCGCCGCTTCCGACAGAGCGCTGTGGGTTGCGGCAGGGGTGGCTATCACCACCGCGTCCACTTCCGGGTCCTGCAGAACTTCGCTCCAGTCCCCGGCAGTCCGGATATCGGGATACTTCTCCGAGACAAAACTCCGGCGTGCCTCGCTCTGCTCGACGACCCATTTGACCCGGCAGGGCAGCGCGGAGAAGTTTCGCAGCAGATTCGGTCCCCAGTACCCGCATCCCAGTTGTGCCAGTGTAATCACAGTTGAGTTACCTCTTTATTCCTCAGTCTACCCCGTGGTGCGCTGCTGCGCGCGGGGGACTTTGCTGAGGACGGCGCGGTACTTGCCGCGCGCCGTCCGTTCAATCGTCTCTACAGGGAGTATTTCGACCTGAACCGGTCCCAGACGCTCATGGAAGCGGGCGATCATCTTCGCCCGATCTGCCTCCGTCAGACCGTCCGGGGCGACGACCTTCACCACGAAATGGTTCAGTGTCTCCTGTATGATCTGCGACTCGCGAATAGCCGGAATTCCGAGCGTGATTCCGTGAAAACGAACGGTTTCGCGCCCGTCCGGACCGATGACAGTATCTTCCAGACGTCCGATCAGTTCTTTTAAGATCGGCATCTCCCGCCCGCATGGACAGGGATCGGCAGACCAGACAGCCATATCGCCCGTGCGATACCGAATCAGCGGCTGGTCGAAGTTTAGCAGACCTGTCGCAACGATTTCACCTTCCTGTCCGGGAGGAACCGGTTGTCCATCCTCCCCGATCAGTTCCACAACGCCTACATCGGGGCTGACGTGAAGACGGTGATGTTCACATTCCGAAGCAAGGCAGCAACTCTCGACACCGCTGTAGCCATCAAAAACCGGAGCATGATAGACCCGTTCGAGCGTGGCGCGCATCTCGTCGGTTAACTTCTCGCTGCTGGTCAGTATCGCTTTCGGCGAATGGACTGGCAGTGTCGCCTCCTCTATCAGGCGCGCCAGAAAGAAGTGCGCGGAGGCGTAGCCCACCAGATAGTCGGGGTGAAACCGATTAAGAGCGCCAACGTAATCGGGCACATTGGCGGGAGCGATATGAAAGGCGGACAGATAGAGCTGCCGTTCGACGCGGTTATAGCGCCAGAAAGGAGGGGTGGCGCTGCCATGCGGCACCACCAGCCGACCGCCGATCATCGCCCGGCTCATCTGATAGTGGACGCCCGCCCAGTTCCGGCAGCGGACTTCATAGGCCGCCTGGATGGTCTGATGGGTGGAGGAGCGCATTCGGATCGCCAGGGGCGTGCCGGTGCTTCCGCTGGTATGGTAGGTGTGCAGTTTTTTCGGAGGCGTTGTGCGGGCGAGGAACGATTCCGGAGCGCGTCGAATGGCGTCCTTTTCCGTGAACGGGAGGCGCGACAGGTCGGCCAAAGTAAATCGGCTCAGAGTCTCCTCCGTTATTCCGTGCGTCTCCCACGCCACGCGATAGTGCGGAACCTCCGCGAAGCAATGCGCCAGCAGAGCGCGCAGCTGCTCCGTATGATAGGCTTCCCATTGAGAGGATGACCACTCTTCACGACGGGCGAAGGCGCGAACCTGAGCGCGAAATACGCCGCCCTGCCGTCGCCACTTCCACATCAGCCCGTAAGCGGAGACGCCGATATTCTGCATCCACACCGGGCAGAAGCGGTAGACCGATTCCAGCGCGCTTCCCATGGATTACTTCACCCTGATAATGTCAGCGCAGAAGACTCAACTCGTGCCTTTACGCAGTTTCTGAAGCAGCCACGCCCATTCCAGCCGAGAGATATAGCGCGGGTCTGCCGTCTCTCTCCATCCGGGACGACTGCGAAGATGATCCAGCAGGGTTGAAACCGGTACAAACCAGCCCGGCAGTCCCGCCAGCCGCTCCATCAATCTTTTAAACTCTGCATGAAGCTTGCCATTTTCCACAAAACCGGAGGCAAAGTGGGTGTAGACGATACAGGCTCCGCCACTTTCCAGTAGTTTATCCTGGTTGGATTCGTTCAACAGCCGACAAAAGTTCTCGACATCCGCCCCGTCGCTGGCGCTGAACCAGTAGCGCACATAGGGACGGCGGGGATCGTGGTAGGGCATCGCCGGGTCCATCTTCAGTGTATTAATATCGGAAAAAACCAGGTTCCTGACATACGTGATCCGTTCCCGGCAGACATCTCCCCAGAAGTAGGGGCTGTTCGGTTTATGACCATAGTATGCTCGATCCCGCCCCTTTAGATGATGGATGAGCTTATACAGCCATCTGGCGCTTCCAGACAGTCTGTCTTCGCCCCAGTACATACCCTCCTGCTGTCCTACATGAATGGTGTAGATTTTCGGATGTTGCCCCAGAAGACAATGAAACCGATCCAATGCTTCTACCGATCGTTCTCGAACAGAAGACCGATATGCCGCGCCATGAAGGGCGATCTCCACGCCACGTTTCTCCATACCGCGCACCCACTCCAGATAGTCCCGCTCCTCCAGCGAACTGCCATGCTGCGCAGATGCTTCCGAATCTGCGATGGGCCAGACCGTCTTCGTGGTACGGATGCCCAGATCGAGAAGGAATTCATAGACCTGTCGCGTATTCTCTACAGTTGCTCTATCTGTATCATCAATAACAGAAAATGCAAACGTATGTGAAAACGGCCAGATAATACTGGTAGGGTTATATATCTGCTTTTCACCCAAGGAAATGATCCTGTCTTCAAGTCGAAAGATAATGGAGTGGGAAGTGTATCATAGGCTGTGTACTCGCTGCCATCGTCTGATTAATTGACGGGTAAAGTTACGCGCGTTAGCCAGCAGACGAAAACGCGACATGCGGAACCATGGCACACAGATTTGTTCGCCGCCATACTTCTCCTTGTAGCTTCCTCCTCCGCCCATATCGTAACGCGCGATCCCCCGGCTCTTCCAGTAGCGCATAGCGTACCATTGGATCGCCTCGTTCGGACGCAGAATCTGGTGCGCGCGCCAGCTTGCGCCTCCCCAGAAGTACATCGTATCGTTTATGGCAGGGAAGATACCGGTGGCAATGCACCTGCCCTCCGGATCACGCGCGCGCAGCAATAGCAGCCTGCCCGTCGCGCCCAGATGTTGAACCAGCGCCTGTACACGGCTCAGCGGATAGGTCGGTGTCCGTCCCTGCTTGGCGAACACATCCTTTAACTGAGCGTAGTAGTCGTCTGCAAACTGATCATCCCCTGCCTCCTCAATACACACGCCCTCGCGCTCCGCCTTGCGGATACAGCGCCGGCAGGCGCTGGTCATCCGCGCAAACAGAGCTTCGTCTGATTGAGCCAGGTCTATCTCATAGCCGCGAAACGGCGAAAAGCTCAGACCAAGCGCCAGCCCTTCCTCCAACGTCATGCGGCGGTCCATCACCTCCAGATGCACGCACTTCAGTTGCCGAAAGGCGAAGGGGATCAACGCCTCCATCGCGGCCCGGCGGGATACGCCGGTCTTCAGGTTGAAGCCCATGTAGGAGGTCGTCCATCCGGGGAACGGACTGCCGAGTATCCGCAAACCCAGCTTTCGGACAACCATGCCGGAAAAGTAGCCCAGCGTCTCCCCTCCTTCACGCAACAGTGCGACCACTGGCTCTCCGTGCTGAGTCTGCTGTAGAAACTGCAGCCAGGGAAGCGTCTGATGGATGGTTCGATCCGTAAAACCGTCCATCTCCTGCCAGTTCACCGCCTCCAGCGGGATACGTTCAAAGCGAAGCATGGCTCTCTCCTTGAATACGGGCAAAAACCTGCTCCCAACGCAGCCGCACACGCTCCCAGGAGGAGTTCAAAGCCATCTCTCGCCCGTTGGCGGAGAGTTTTGCCGCAAGAGCGGGATCAGTAAGAAGTCTCTTTACCGCTTCCGCCATGGCGCAATCGTTATCATCTTCGACCAGCAGTCCGGTTTTCCCCTCTTCCAGCAGATCCGGTATTCCTCCCACAGAAGTCGCAATCACCGGGATGCCCATGGCGCAGGCTTCCAGCACAGAAACGGGCATATTGTCCACGCGATTGGTATTTAAAAAAATGTCGGCATTGCCGCCTTCGCGCGTTTTGCCTTCAGCGTTCAGAAAGCCGACAAAGCGTACATTGTTATCAACGCCCAGTTCACTGGATAGATGGCGTACCTGTGGTTCCAGCCCCTTATCCTGCCCTGCCATCGTCAGGTGAATATCCGGAAACTCCGGGCGCAGGCGATGCAGAGTTCGTATCGCCAGTTCCGGGTTGTAGAGAGGGTGAAAGGTGCGCATCCAGAACAGACGCGGCTTTAATATATCCCGATGTCGGTAAGGATAGCTGCTAATATCGAGCACATTCGGAATCACCTCCACCGGCAGATGGAATGGTTCAACCGAACGCGCCAGGAAGCGGGAGGGCGCAAGTAGTTGGCGAGGGCGGCGCAGAACCTTTTGCGCTCTATCAGGATGTTTCGCGAAGAATTCGGGTAGAGAGCCTCCATGCAGAAAGAAAATAATGGGTTTTTTTGCCATCTGTGCGGCTCTACTGGCGAGATCAGATACCAGAAAACTGCGATAACTGAAGACATCAATTATCGCGATATCGTACTCTTTCCGCCGACGCAGAAGCGTAAGGAGGATATCCGTCAAGCGTGCGAGCCGGTTTAGCTTATGAGAGATGGCGATCACAGAGTACCCGGCCTGTTCGAATAGACCTGCGAGTATTTCGCTCTGTCCGGTTACATGTCCGGGCTGACGGCTCAACATATGACCGACAAAACAGAGCCGTGGAGGATCTGCAGCCATACTAATAACTCTCTGTTTCCTGTGCAGGACTGTTGCCAGACATTGTATTCGAAGATGCCGCCTCCCGTAGAGCCAGAAACGCCAGTCCGAAAGTAAATCCCGGAATCAGTGTACGCATTGCCGCATGGGTCATATAGAGCAGGGCGAAACAGACAAATGCAGACGCCACCGCCCGTGAGAAAGGAGGCGGCGCTTTCCACACGGCTATCATTCCCATTGCCAGGAGGAGCAGTAACGAGGCAAGTCCGAACACGCCATGTTCTCCCAGCATACGACTGAATTCCGTATGCGCAGCACTGGCCACACGAAAATCGCGCTCATGCTTTGCCTGTCCTGGACCGACGCCGAAAAGCAGATGCTGACTGAATAGCTCCAGGTCAGCCGCCGCAATGTCTGCCCGGTTGGAGGTTTGTGTTTCCGTGAAACGCTCCTCAAGCTTGCCTCCCGTGAAGTCATTCAGCATGGGATATACCAGCCAGGCTGTCAGAATCAGGGCGATCACCATGCTAAACATAAACTCCAATCGCTTGCGTGGGTCCCGGATCAGAAATATGAACGCGATGAACAGACTCCCCAGCCCGTTATACAGTCCGCTGCGCGAGAATGTCAGCGCGGATTGAGCCAGGAAAAGTACCGCCAGCCCGATCATGAGCGCTCGCCACGGTGTAGGAACCTTCTCATTCAAAGCGCTGAAAAACGCAATCACCATTCCCAATCCCAGAATGGAAGAGACCTGATTGGGACCGAATCCGCCGCTGGTCTGATAATTAGATTCTGTGTCGAATGTGATTTTATCTGCGGATGCGATGCCGAAAAGGGCAAACATGGAGATAGATACCATCGGTCCGAGCATATAGAGCATCAGTCTGTCTAACTCATCGCGAGATACCTTCAGACGGGAGAAGAACCAGACGCACGTCATCAGAGAGAGCGGACCGGAGAGATTTGCTGAGAGTCCTTTACGCGCTCCTGTAAACCCTTCTTCCACGAAGACAGGCATGGCGGAAGGCAGCAGCAACACAAAATAGAGAATGGGCAGCATCTGAAACTGGATACGATGGCTGCGGTAGATGGAAAGCATGAATAGGCAGACAACAGTATATTTCCCGATCTCCCAGAACAAGCCTAACTTCGCCATGCGCCACAGGACTTCAGAGCCGGCAATGTAGGCTGCCACATACATCACTCTTTCTGTGCCATGCCGGTGCAGGACGATGATCAGACCGATGGTCAGGGTCAGGAAGTAGTGTCCCAAGGCTATCATGCTGTTCTGTCGCATCAGGAATGCCAGCGGAACATGGATGAGCAGAAAGAGCGCAGGCAGAAGATAGGCTTGCTGCAAGTGTTTTGGTCGTTCTGCTGCTTTGCTGATTGCAGTTTCGTATTGCCAGGGCAGAGACATATATTACCTGCTGTCTGAATCCGGATTTGCCGGTGGAAGGTCCAGAAGAGAACGTACTGCCTCCAGGAAGCTGCGATAGCTGAATCGCTCTGCGGCGGTCAGCCCATGCAGCGATTCCTTTTTCCATAAATCCGGGTGTGTGCTGTAATCCAGAATTGCATCCGCATAGCGCTCCACCGCTTCTGCCGGGATCGCGCGTCCCGTCTGCGCTCCTGCAAGATACTGCGGGATGCTTCCGACCGCGCTCGCAAGCGGTACGACGCCGAAAGCCATCGCCTCGCTGAGCACTTTGGGCCATCCCTCTGTGCGACTGGGAAGCAGAAGCAGGTGGGCGCGTCCGTAGTAACCGCTCAGTTCAGAGCGTGGAACCCAGCCATGAAACTGCACAACTTCGCACAGATTCAGTTCGCGCGCCATCTGTTCAAACGCGGGTCTTTCCGGTCCGTCACCGATAAACTCCATGCATATTTCGGCGTTTCGATCCAGAGCCAGCCGCAGCGCTTTCAGCGCATGATGTACGCCTTTGGCGGTCGAGAGGTTGCCGACAAACAGCAGTCGAACCGGTCTCTGCATGACCTTGTTTTCGGCAAGGCGGCGTCCCTCCTGCAGCTCCTCTTCCGACAGGCAGGGATTAACAAAGGAGTGGACATGCGGCGGCTGATCGGGCCATTCTCCATTGATCGTTACCAGACCCCGATGCAGGTTACGCTGCAGCCACCATCGCTGAAAACGGTACGACCATGCCTCTCTGCCTTCCGGTCGCCAGTTGCCGGCATACTTCACCCAACGGCGTTTCGGATGTCGCGTCAGCGCCAGTTGGATGATTGCGAAGAGAGGTATATTCGCCGGACAGCGAACATGCACCACGTCGGCGTTCGGCAACTCTCGTCGTATCTCGCGAAGATAGGTCCGCGCAAAGCCCAGAATGCCGAGTTTATCTTTCAGGCTGGAGCCGCCTGCCGGAGGCAGAGGCAGAAAAGTCACATTGCTGGAACGATAGGGCAGCGCGCTGGCGGGAGCCGTCTCGGAATGAAGACAACCGAGATGGCGAACCTCCTCAAACAGAGTCGCTAGCTGATCAATCTCCTGCACGGTCGGTCCCCATCCAACAATAGTGGAATCGCGCAGATAGTGCGACATATTGGAGATGATGAGCAGCTTCAAGAACCAGACCTTTCCAGAATCTCCCGGTAGGTTTTATACCAGAGGGGCATTACGCAGTCCATGCTGAAATATTCGTGAGCAATCCTGTAATTTCGACTGCGACGCTGTTCCCATTCGTCATCCTTCAGGCTGAGCAGGCGATCCAGCGCGTCAGTCATACCCCCGATATCGCCAGGCGCGATCATCCCTTCCACTCCGGACACTTCCGCCTGAAGGGCGATCTGCCCGGATCGAGTGGCGACGACCGGCAGGGAGGCAGCCAGATATTCGATCAACACGAGCGGACCGGACTCGCTGCGAGACGGTAGTATGGCGTAATCGGCTCCGCGCAGCAGCGAGGGCGCATCCAGGCGTTCTCCCACAAAATGCGCTCTATCGCGCAGGGCAGGTTCTTGATGAAGCGCATCCAACTCTGTCTTACATTCTGGCTCCTGCACTCTTCCTACACAGAGTATGTGCGTTTTTTCGAGATATCGGCAGTGAAGCAGCGCCTTCAGAAGGTCCGTATGTCCTTTCTCACGTCGAATTCCTCCCAGCACAATCCCGATTCTGCCTGACGCTGGCAGCCCCCATTCCGCTCGCAGGTCAATAGGCTGCGCATCCGTAATGCGAGTTAAGTTCAGGGCGTTCTGTATGACGCCTATGCGGTCTTCCGGCACTCCCGCTTCCTTTGCCCACTCCCCGAGTTTCTGATAGACACCCACATAACCGGACAGGTAGCGGCGAGCCGCTATTCGAAACCAGCGCGGCACGGAAGAATCCAGATCCGCCTTCCCGTAGTGATCGTGCAGCAGGATCGGTGTCCTTATCAGTCCAAGCGCGCGGCAGAAGGCAAGAAAACTGAAAGTCGAACGGCTGTGCGCCTGTAGTATCTGGACGTTCTGTTTTCGCACCAGACCGGCAAAGCGCCGCATGGCGGAAAGATCAAATCGTCTTTTCCTGCCCAGCGCCGTCAACGCAATATCCTGGCGTAACTCCGGGGCGAGATGTCTTCCGTCGCGTGTAATACAGACCGACATGCTGTGTCCATCTGCTGCGGAAGCATTGGCGATCTCTACCAGCATTCGCTCCGCGCCGCCGACCGCCAGACTGTCTATCACATGCATAATATGAAACGGTGATGGCATCCGCTTAATCCGTTCTGGCACGTTCCAGCGTGGGAATCTGCGGAAACTCCTGCATCATCTGCTCCGCCTGTCGGCAGCGCTGCCGGAGTATCCAGAGCGTATGCGGCAGCAGGCACAGGGCAATCATCGCCTTGAGAACCTTTCGACCTTTGCTGCCTCGAATGCTGAAGGTTCCCAGTGCGTTCAACCAGAGACGCTCTTTCAACAATCGTTGGTCATAGTATCGGAGCGCCATATAGGCTTCCGTAGCAGTAAGCAACTGCCGATGAGTCAGACGGTTGCGGCTGCTGGAATAGGTGACGACTCGCGCCCTGTGCGTTCGCAGTCCGCCGGAAGGGGCGCGATGATGCAGAACCGATATTTCCGGGTTCAGAATCGTCAATGCGCCACCCAGATAGACGCGCATCCCCAGATCTCCATCGGCGCGCGCGCCCCGATCATAGGCCAGATCAAACAGCCCGACTCTCTCCAGTGTGTTTCGGCTCAAAAGCGTGTTCCCCGCCGGAAAGACATCGCTGGCGCGCAGCATCTTCATTCCGGCGGGCAGCGGCTCTGCGCCGACCTCTTCGGCAACCCCGCAGGAGGCGTCCGCCAGAAACTGGTGAACTGTTCGCAGATGCGCTTCAATCAGATCTGGAGGAGCCTCGATATCATCATCCAGCAGCAGAATATAGTCGCCCCGACTCTGCAGCAAGCCGGCATTGCGCGAGGTGCACTGTCCGGGTTGATCCTGATAGAGCACGCGAATCGGCAGGTCGGCAAACTCCGATTCCAGTTGGAACTGCCTCTCCTCTGGCGGCGTCTGATCCACAACGATAATTTCTAGAGGCGCGACCGTCTGACGGCGCAGTTGATCCAGCAGCACGCGCAGATAGGGATAGCGGTTGACCGTCGGGATCAGCACGCTGACCGGCGCACTCTCCGGGATGTCCCAATTCTCCGGCGAATGTCGGCAGGCAGGCGACTCTGCCGGTTTTGTCTCCCGGCTGACGATGCTCCAGACCCGCTTCGCTTCACGCAGACTCAGGATGCCGCGCAGCATCCCTCTTGCCAGCGCCCACCGTGTCCAGAACGCTCCATAACGATAGAAGAGGAAACGCGCGCCGTCCTCCATCGGAAGAGGCGCTGATATTGGTCTGGCGGAGGCAGGAAGCAGTTCCGGTTGATGCCGGATCAAAGCCCCGTTAAGCAGCCAGCGATGACCGGCTTCCAGAGATGCGCCCTCCAGCGTCTGAAAACTCGCCTGTATGGAACCCAGTGTGCGCAATACCTCTGTACGAACCAGCGCGGCGCGCAGCGACATTCGCCAGGAGGTTGCCGGTCTATCTGGCGCGGGGTCGCTATGGAACATCCAGAGAGGCGCGACCGAGTCCAACAGAGCCGGCTGTCCTCCCATACCCATTCGCAGACCGGCATGGTAGACATCGCACCTCTGTTGAGCCAGTGATTGAACTAACCTGGCATCGGGCATCCCCAACGCTGGGTCCCAGAACAGGCAAAAGGGAGCGCTAACGCCGTCAGCCGACTGATTCTCCCACCAGTCAGCGATAGCCGCTGGTTCAGGAGCAACGACATGCATCGCCCCGGGAGTCCATTGTATGGGGCAATCTCCCAGAACAATCAGATCAATCATAGTTGATATAAAATGGAAGCCAAATGCCGCCAGTTCCGACGCTCAAAACGATAAAACTGTGCATGTTCGATCCGCAGGGAAGGGTCGCTGCATAGAGCAGGCTTGCCAGTTTGCAGGGCAATCTGTACGATTGCCTCTTCACCGGAGCGCACTCGCGGAAGAAGAACTGCTGACGCCTCCGGTAGCTTATCGAGCGGATCGCGCACAAAGCGAACCTGCGCTTTCAATCCCTGTTCCACAATGGCGAAAGCCACGGCTTCCAGTAGAGGACCCTGGTCCGCCAGATAACAGGTAAACTCCCATCCTTCTCGCTTAAGATGCCCCAGCGCTTGAATGCCATACTCAATGCCGGATGTCCAGTATAAAGGATCCGGCATAACAAATATCCGATGCGACCGGGAGGATGCGTTCTCTTTCACCGGCTCAGCACCTTCTCATACATCTCTTTGAACCTGCATCCCTGATCCCGCAGGTTGAAATCACGCACAGCGCGCTCTCTTGCTTGCAGCCCCATCTGCCGTGCTGTTTCCTGATCCTGTGACAGAGACAGAAGCCGCTCCGCCATGCAACTGGTGTCACGCGGCGGAACAAGAAAGCCTTCCACGCCATTCGTAATCGCTTCGCGCATGCCTCCTGCATCCGTTGAGATAACCGGGAGCCCGCAAGCCATCGCCTCCAGGGCTACATTGGCGATTCCTTCGCTGAGGCTGGCATGCAGAAAAAGGTGGCTCTCCCGGAGGGTCTGACGCACACCCTCCGGTGAGAGTTTCCCGCGCAGTTCGACCCGATCCATCAGATCCAGGTCTGCGATGGTATATTCGACGCGGTCGCGTTCTTCGCCATCTCCGACAATTGTTAACAGCAGGTCTGCGCCGCTCTGAAGCGCTTCTTGGAAAGCCAGCAATGCATACTCGTACCCTTTTCGCCAGATAAACGCGCCGACCATGGCGACACGCTGTCGTGGAGAGGATGGAGATGTGTCTGCTGGGGTGAAGAACTCGGTATCCACTGCTGGACGGATCACCCAGGCGCGCTGCGGATCTAGCCCGTAGGCGATGGCTTCCCGCATGATATCCTCGGAAACGCAGTGATAGGCGGAACAGGTCGGAAGTGCGCGCTTCAGAGCGGCGGCATAGCTTTCCATACCCGGCATATGAGGCTGGATATTAATCTGGCGCCCCCGCAGGCTCAAAACGGCAGGCTTATGCGTTTTACGTGCGATCACTCCATAGGTTAGCAGATGTCCGGGCCACTGGTAGTGAATCATATCTGCGGCGCGTATCCGCGAGCGCGCTTCGGAGGAGAGCGGAAGCATGAGTCCCCTTCGGAGCAGCCAGCTTCGCAGATAGCGTCGCGAACCCGCTTCGGGCAGAACGCTGATCTGGATATCGAGTCGTTCCAGGGCGGCGATCTGACGGCGGATAAAAGTCGGAGGCGGGTCTCCCGCCCCGATCATCAAAACATGCACGGCTAGAAAGACTCCGCGTAGATTTGCAGGCACTGATCAACAATGGTCTTCACGTCATGGTACTGATGCACATAGGCTTCGCCCCGACGCCCCAGTTCACAGCGTAACGAAGCGTCCTCCACCAGCCGACGAAGCTCCTCCGTCAGGTTTTTCGGGTGACCGCTGATAATGGGCATATCGGCGCGATAGGGGTGCCATTCGGGAGCGATATAGCAGATGACCGGCTTGCGCAGCGCCATCAGTTCGATGGACACTTTGCCGTACCAGCCATAGAGCACCTGATCCACCCCGATGTCGCACCGCTCATAGATGCCTTTCACCTCGTGAAACGGAGTCTTTTCGATCAGGACCAATTCCACCGGATAGCCTGCCGCCTTCAGTTCGGCAACAGACTGCTCCACAAACTCCGTTCCTTTTTTCCGGCGCAGCGAGGGGGCGTGGACAATACGAATGATCCCGTCTTCGTGGCTTTGCGGGTGCGGACGCTCCGGCTTCCAGTACTCCAGATCTATTGCCTGCTGCACCATCACTGCCTCAGGGACCACGCGGAACAGGTCGGGTTCCGAAACCAGCATCTTATGCGCGTAGCGTTTCCACTTTGCGGCAGACTTCACCTGTTCCGGCCGGCTGATGGGAGGCTCCCGCACCGCATCGCCTGCAGTCTTTGCCCGAAGGTAGTCGAAGTAGGCGACATCCACAATGTCCAGACCGCGAAAATGCACAAAGACCTTTTTGCCCATACGCCGCAGCCAGGGCAGGTCTATATGTCGGAAGGGACCAAACCCGTAGAGCGATTTTCCCCAGAAGAAGTGGAAGATATCGTAGTTGATGGCAGCCCATGCCGCAAACGTCTGCAGCGTCAGTTGGCGGCGGATTTTACTGCGCATCTTATCTATATTCAGGTGAATATCGTTGACATGTCCGAACCACTCCTGCGTGTTGGTGGCTGCCGTTGCATAGTAACCGCGCCGACGCAGCTCCTCCACCATCAGCTGCATCTGTCCGCCGATCTCGTGCGGGCAGAACAGGATTTTCTTCTGTTTCAGACCGTCCGCATCCATCAGAAGCGCCTCTCTATAAATCCGAACCGGGTTTTTGACAGGCAAACAGCATCATATGCGAATAGCTCCAGCGTACTGAATGCGGCGCTTTCATGCACAGGCGTTTCACTATCCCGCTGATTCGCCAGGAGAAGAAGTGCTTTTTATGAAGATATCTTCCCAGGGACGTATCACGAATGATGCCGCCATATAGCTGATAGGGATATCTCTCCTGCACTTGAAAACCGACAGCCTCCAGTACAGCCTGAAAATTGTGAACATCCATGTGATCCTGATAGAATCTCAAACCGTTGGAGAGTTCGCTGGCGTTCGCCTCTGGAACGCGCTGCCAGACTTTTCGGCGGATTCTGTTGAGTTGAGGGACGGTTATAAGCGCAATGCCTCCAGGCTGTAAAACACGATAAGCCTCGCGAAGCGCCGCTTCCGGACCCTCGAAGTTATGCTCCACCACGCCGATGGAGATATACCCTGCGTAGTGATTATCAGGACGGTCAATCGCAAAGATGTCGCCGACCCGCAGGTGTAAGGTTGGATCAATACGCAGGCTGTGAGCGATGGTCCCCTCGGCGTAGTCTATGCCTTCTATCTGGTAACCTCGCTCCGTTAATGCGCTAACGAATTTGCCGGTGCCGCATCCCGCCTCAAGAATCACCCCGCTCCGGGGAAGGTATTTGATGAAGGGCGTTTCCAGTTCTCCCAGATCACCGGATCTGCTGCGTTCCAGTGTTTCTTCAATGGAGCCAGAATGCCAGTGCTCTTCCCAGTACTCTTTCATGTCATCTACCGGTTGGAAGACGGCAAGATGCAGGGAATGTTTCCGATATTCGTGCCCGGCTGTCATTATGGCTGCGATCCTTCTATAGGATAGATATCCGATCAAACGTAGAAACAGACTGTCTGGTGTACTATTACGCTTCCATCTATTTCTCATTCAAGTATACGGGCTGTGTAAAACCGGTGAAGGTTCGTAGACGTTTGCCAACAGCGGGGGACAAAGCTGAGATGACCTGAAGCACCTCTTCCCACTGCTGTCGAAACAGCTTTATAACCAGAACACACCAGATCACCCCCCCTAACAGCGCTAGAGCGATGAGCAGAACTACTTTCGGGATAGCTAGCGGGGCACACACGAATTTAACCAGATAGATCAGGGCTCCCGTGATTGTGGCAGCTAGTAAAGGTGAGGCCAGATGCGATAACAGGTCGGTATATCGTTCGCCAACCAGCCGTGCTCCGATCCATAGCTGCAGGAACCCGTAAATTGTGCGAGAGAGCGTTACGCCGACAGCCACCCCAATAATGCCATAGTATGAGCCGACGACGATCGACATGAGGTAGAACGGCACGAATGCCAGGCCATAACGCAGCCCGATATCCGGTCTTCCGACCACATTATAGATGACGCTGGCGGGAGAGCCGATGGACTGACGCAGCGCATAAATGATCAAAATCTGCAGGGGAAGGATAGAACCCGTCCACTGCGGACCATAGAGCACCAGAACAAAGATGTCCGCGGTGACAAATAAGCCGATCAGGGGAGGAAAGCTGAAGATCGCCAGAACCCGCAGCATCCGATTGAACGCCTGCTGCAGCCGCTCCCGGTCTTCGGCAACCGCAGAGAGTGCGGGCATCGCGATCTTGCCCACCACCCCGCTGATATTCCGGCTGACGATGTTGGCGGACTGCCATGCCAGGTTGTAGACGCCCAGTTGCACCACGCCCAGCGTCTTGCCGATCAGCAGCGTATCTCCCTCTGCCGTGATGCTGGTGACCAGGTTCGCCCCGATGACGTTAAAAGAGTAGCGCGATATCTCTTTCCATTGCCCGATTCGCAGAGGCAGATGAGGACACCAGCGAGACAGTCTCAGCGCCAGCCCCAACTGCAGCGGGGCGATACAGAGGGAAGGGATAATCAGGCTCCAGACGCCCCACCCCATGAGCGCCAGAACAACGGACGAGAGAGAGCCGGCGATCTCCAGTATCGTATCCCGGATTACCAACCGCTGATAGTCCATAGAACGTTTGACAATGGCATCCGGGACGATGACCATCTGCCCGATGATATAACGGACAATGAGCGCGACCAGTACGCTGCTCAGTCCTGCAATCGCATAGAAACGGGAGATGACAGGAACCAAACACAGCGCGACGGCTGCCGCTGCCAGCGTCATCGTCAGGTTCAGCCAGAAGGCGGCTTGCAGCCGTTCTTCGCGACCCTCCTGTTTGTCAAAGATCACATAGTCCCCGATGCCGCCCGCTCCGAGGAGTGTCAGAAACCGTAAAATGACCTGCGCCAGCGCAAAAAGACCAAATTCTGCTGGAGTAAGCTGGCGCGCCAGAATCGCCATCACGCCAATATTCAGCAGGTTGGTGACTATCTGGCGACCATATATCCAAGCCCCGCTCCGAACCACTTTCTGCGTAACATTCCGGGGAGCGTCTGTCTGTGGTTCCGTTTCTCTCTCCAAGAGATCAAACAACTCCCTGATCTAAGTGCGGACGGATTCTCATTTTGCGCGTTCTGCCAGCGACTGCACACCGGCAGGAAGCGTCTCCCAGAACGGATGAATCTCATCGGCTTTTCGGTGTCGAGCGGGAACGCTCACGCGAGTCAGCAGCCAGCGCGTGCGGCGCCGTTTGTTCTGCATTCGGTCGTGAAATCGGCGCAGGTCTTCTAGCAATCCTCGCTCCGTCTCCGGTTCGTCTATCGCCTGCACCCGGAGGAGGATACGCTGCTGCTGAAACAGATTATCGGCTGTCACCTCCGTAATCTGTTGCCCGGCTAAGACGCTTTCTTTGCGATCCAGAATGCGCCAGTTTCCCGGCGGCAGGCTGTTCAGGGGATCGGATAGCCTCTCTTTACTGGTCGAGACCGCCAGGATCAGCTCCAGGCTGGGCCCCCCGTTGCACCGATAGAGACGACACACAAACGCAGAGGCTTGCAGGCGGCTCTTCCTCTCATCCGCTCCTTCTGCCGCACTCTCGACATGCCACGCGCCGAGAGTCTGCGGAAGATGCTCCAGGTGGATCGGACGCGCTTGAACAACCGGCACACGGGGAGCCAGATAGCTGGCTGCCAGCGAAGCGGCTGTCAGGAGGAGTCCCGCGAGGGTATAAATCGCAGTCTTCTGCACCCCATTGCCTTTCCCACCAAGATGAACAGCACGAACGCTATCACCAGTACCGACCGCTCTGCCCAGTCGTGCACCTGCTCAAACAGCGGAACCCCTCCCATCATAACCGCAAGAGTCAGTCCGACTACGCGAATGACATTCGCCAGAACAGCGATCGGCATCGAAAGCAGAAGCAGCGCCGCGCGCTTGCGGTTGGAGATCGCGAACAGATAGCCGTACAGGGACGAAAAAGCCACCATCGCGATGAACTTCTTATAGCCGCTGCAGCCATCCGCCACCTCCAGCAGCGCTCCCGGAACCTCCAGAAGGTTGCCCTGCCGGTCCAGCGTAAAGCCCATCGCCGACACGATCCCCGCCGTGCAAAAGGAGGTGATGCTCTTCAGCCACTCATTCAGTTGATCCTCTACGGGGTAGGGGATCGGCGCGGCAAAGACCAGAAACAGCACCGCAAACCGCGTGATGCGCCACAATCCCGGACCATGCAGAACAAGAATGCCTCCCGCCAGAACCGGAACCAGCGTCCACATCAGAAACATCTCCATCCGGAGAAGGTAGGCTGCCGAGTAGATCGTCAGTCCCAGAGCCAGCGGAATAAAACCCCATGCCGAAGGCTGTACCGTCGCTTCTCGTATCTCTTTGCGCCGGAGCCACACCACAAAGAGCGAGATCGGAAGGATGTAGACGCAGTGCGAGTAGGCGTCGCGGGTCAGCCAGAGCCGTCCCGTCCACATCAGCGCGGGCCAGTAGAGCGCGATCAACAGAATCGCAAACAGCCAGCCGGAGCGGGGCCATGCCAGCCAGCCAGCCGACAGAGAGCCGCTGTCGGCATGCGACACCTCAACCGCAATCCGCTCCTTCTCCCCGATCATGCGCGCCCGCCGCTTTCCGGACCGACCGGCTCCGGCTTTCCATCCGGTGGTTTCGATTCGGAACCGCTCTCCTCAGAAGCCGGAGAGACTCCGTTCTCCGTCGTGGTGACATCCACCACCTCCGGCGCGCTGTAGTAGGTATAGTATTTGCCGTAGGGATGGTGTGTCTCTTTCGGAGAGCGGTTGACGAAATAGACGACGGGCCTGGCGGCTGCGGAACTGATGTAATTGACCGTCTCGCGAATCAACTCCTCATTGGCGTGTCCCGCGCTGATCACATAGAGCACGGCGTCCGCATGGGGAGCCAGCAGCAGAGCGTCCGCTACCACCGCGCAGGCGGGCGCGTCTATCAGCACCACATCTACCTCGTTGCGAAGCTGGTTGACGATCTCCGCCATCTCCGGCAGGGCGATCAGTTCCGTGGGATTCCGATCCGGTTTGCCGCTGTGCAGTATCCACAGGTCGGCGGTGTCGGAGGTGACGACGGCCTCATCCAGCGAAGTCCGCTTTGCCAGAACATCCGCCAGTCCTATCGGCTCATCTGTGCCGAAGAGATGATTCTGCACCGGACGGCGCATATCCGCATCCACCAGTATCACGGAGCGTCCACTGCGCGCAATCGAGCGCGCCAGATGCGCGGAGGTGAGTGATTTCCCCTCGCCCGGCAGCGCGCTGGTAACCAGAATTACCCGCTTGTGCCAGGGATCCTGAATGCCCTGACTGCGCATCGCCGCCGCCAGATTCGCCCGCGCCATGCCGTAGACTTCGGTTGCAACGGGAGGCAGTTCGCCGCGCTGCAGCATCTGCAGCTGTGAGCGCTTCAGCGCCGGCAGCGCGCCGATCACCGGACCGCTGACAAGACGGCGCACCTCGCGCACGCTGCGTACCCGCCGATCCGCCTGATCCAGCAGGAGCGCGGACATCAACGCCATCGCCAGTCCAATTGCCCCGCCCAGCAGCCAGTTGCGAAATACGTTGGGCTGGAATGGCGCTTCCGGAGTCACTGCCCAGGCGGTAAGCTGCACATTCCCGAAAGCGATGTCGGCATTCAGTCGGGCCGCGTTGAGCGTTGCCTGAATAGAGGAGTAGAGGCTGCTGGAAATATCCGCCTCACGCGAGAGGCGCGTGTTCTGCATTGCCGGGATCGGCAGTCCTTTTAACTGCTCGCGAAGCTGATCGCGCATCGTCATGGCGGCGCGCAGCTTCGCTTCGTTGAATGCCAGCAGCGTCTGCGCACTTTTAAACTCGTAGTAGAGCTGCTCCATAGACTGGGTCGTCGGGCGGCGGTAGTCCAGGCTGTCGCTCATCGCTTTCGCCAGTCGCCCCTTTACATCGAGTATCTGCGCGTCTATGGTCTTTACGTCCGGATGCTCTGAGGCGAAGCGAACCGTCAGCCGGGCGCGCTCCGTCTCCAGTTGATTTAACTGCTGCTGAAGATAGCTGATCTGCTCATTCGGGCGCGCATTGGGAGGGGCAGCGCGCAGGCTCTGATCCGCCTGTTTCAACTGCTGATCCATCCGCTTCACACGCTCGCGCTGGGAGAGGACATCCTGCCGCAGCGTCTCCACCTCGGCCTCTTTGGTCAGGAAGTTCTGCATCAACGCCTGCTTCTCCGCCGGGATGTCCACCATGCGTGAACTCTGGGAGTGCTTCAACTGCTGCCGCTCATCCTCCAGCATCTGCTCGCGGGCACGCCTGGCGCGCACCTCCAGATTCGCCATGATCTTCTGCACCCGCTCCTGGGCTAACTCCTTCTTCCAGTCCGCAAAAGCCAGACAGATCACGTTGGCCAGTTCCGAGGCGATCTCCGGGTTGTCGTGGGAGACGGTGACCGTGATGATGTTGGTGTTGTCCGGGTTGGCAAACTTTACGATATTCTGAAAGTCTCTCCAGAGCTTATTCTTATTGATCATGCCCAGGCGGTCCTGAGTCTGACCTTTATTGAAGGCGTCGTTTTTCAGCCAGGCGAGCACCCGCCATGCCATTCCGTCGCTGCGAAGCAGGGAGAGCTGAGTCTCTGCGGTCTCCATTGCCGGACTGCTCAACTGCGCCTCCGGGGAGTTCGAGGAGGTAGGCGCAGGCTGCAGGAGCATCATCTGTGAGGTGGCGCGGTAGAGGCGCGGCTGCCGCAGGGTGATATAATGGGTCGCCGCCAGCGCGACCACCACGATTACCATCACGATCCATTTTCGACGCCAGACCGCAATCGCAATCGCCTTCGCGCTAACTTCTGACGGCTGATCCATCTGTTGTACGTATTCCATAATCCTGATCCGTATATCCTCAGCCCTGGAGACCGTCTCCAGGGAGCCTTGCATCATTGCATCGCGACATGAGAACCGGTCTGCTCAATGACGGGGCGTCAACAAAAATCCCCGACGCACCCCGTTGCGCTCTCCGAACCCGACGATCTGTCCCGCATCGTTGATATCCAGCGCCGCCATTAACTGCCATCGAACTCCCGGCTGCGGAACCAGACATTCATTCAAGTCTACGGCGGACCCCTCCGACCAGAGCATGGCGCGACTCACTCCTGAAGCATCGGTGACCTGCCCGACCGCCTGTCCCCGATCATTGAGCGCGAAAGCCACGCTGCTGCGATCCGTCTTCCCGCTCAGGGAGCGCATCTGTCCGTCCCGGTAGAGAAAGGCGCGCATCGTCCTGCGCTGGTTCGGAGTGGGAGCCGGAAGATACCATCCCGCGATCTCTCCGCGCTCATTAATGTCCTGCGCCCCGCTCTCGCTTCCCGAAGGGGTCTTCAGCGCGCGAATGCGCCCCTCTTCCCAGAGACAGGCTTGCCAGCCTCCCGCCTTCGTCTGTGAACCGCCAACGATCACATTCCGGCTATTGATCGCGCTGGCGTAGCTGCGCTTTCCGCCCAGTGTTCCCAGATCGCGCATCTTCCCCTGCCGCCATACAAAGGCGTGCCGTTCCTCGTTCCAGGGGCGAATTTCGGAGGCTCCGACAACCAGCCCCGCATCATTTATATCGGATGCCTGACAGTTTTCTCCACCCAGAGTCCCGATGTCGCGTATTCGTTGATTGTTCCATATAAACGCCCGCGTCTGTCCGTCTTTCGCTTCCGCGTTGCCGACGATCACGCCCCCGGCGTTAATTCCCTTTCCGGCGCTCCATCCGCTGACGGGCAGCGTCTCCAGATACTGAAGCCTGCCGGAAACATAACGAAACCCGCGAACGGTATGCTCTGCCTTCGGCTCTCCCTGCGCCTCGCCGATCACCGTCCCATAGCGGTTGATGGCGCAGGCGACCGCCTCCATCTCCACCGGTCCGCCCAGATCGGCAATCTCATAAACCGTCGCCGCTTCCCGCTTCTCTCCCACGGTCGGAACCGCCCATAAGCAGACCAGCGCTGCCGAAACCAATCCGGTGATACGGCTGCCAGAACGCAGCGCGGCGGAGCGATTCATCCCTACAACTCCAGAAACGGCACCGAAGCAGGCAGCCTTTGCTCCACTCGATACGCCTCCCGCGTTGCCGAAGTCGAACTCTCTCGCTCCGGTTGTGTTGAGGAAGACATCTGCCGAATCTCATCCGGCTGAAACTCCGGTACCAGCCGGGAGATTGCGCCGACAATCTCTTCGCGTTCGCTGCTCTCGATGCTCTTTTCCAATTGATGGATCAGGGTGTCAAGGTGCGTCGGGACGGAATCGCTGGCGCTTCGAACCACCAGGATACTCTCATGGTCTGTCTTTTCATACACTTCGCCAGGTATCAGCAGTTCCTCAAAAAGCTTTTCTCCGGGGCGAGTACCGGTATAGACGATATCTATATCGCGCCCTACTTCCAGCCCGGACAGCCGGATCAGGTCTTCCGCCAACTGCTGTATCTTCACCGGTTCGCCCATATCCAGCATCAGAACATGACCTCCCTTTCCCAGCACGGCAGCCTGCAGCACCAACTGCACCGCTTCGGGGATGGTCATAAAGTAGCGCGTCATGTCCGGATGACTGACGGTGACCGGACCGCCCATTTCGATCTGCTTCTTGAAGACCGGAACCACGCTTCCCCGGCTTCCCAGCACGTTGCCGAACCGCACCGCCACATAGGGCTTCCCGCTCTGACGCGCTGCCCGGATGACCAGCAGTTCCGCGGCGCGTTTGGACGCGCCCATGACCGAGGTCGGCTTTACCGCCTTATCCGTCGAGATCAATACGAACCGCTCGACATCCGCCGCAATGGCCGCCCTTAGCACATTGCGCGTGCCAAGTATGTTGTTCGTGACGGCTTCGGAGGGATTCTCCTCCATCAGCGGAACGTGTTTATGGGCAGCCGCATGAAAGATGATGTCCGGTTTCATACTGCTGACCACGCTGAGAATCCGCTGCTCAAAACGAACATCGGCGATAACCGCATGAAGGCGGGTGGGAATATCCGGGTGTCGCTGCAGGTAGTTGTTCAGTTCATTACGGGCTTCAAAGACGGAGTTTTCGCCGTGTCCCAATATGATCAGATCGCTGGGAGCGCACTGAAGCACCTGACGGCACAGTTCGCTTCCAATGGAGCCTCCGCCGCCCGTCACCATCACGCGCCTGCCGCGAATCATATTGCTGACTTCCGTAAGGTCGGTGGCAATCGGCTCGCGGCGCAGAAGGTCTTCAATCTGGACGGTGCGCAGTTTGGAGATGCTGACGCGCCCGTCAATGATTTCGGTCATGCTGGGGATGGTTTTTGCCTTCACGCCGGCGGCATCGCAAAGCTGCAGAATCTCGCGGATGCGCTTACCCGGAGCATGCGTGATGGCGATCACCACTTCATCTATATCGTGCCGATTCACCAGATAGGGCAGGCGATCACATCCCCCGAAGACGGGCAGGTTCATCAGAATCAGGTGCTGCTTGGCGGGATCATCGTCCACAAACCCGACGGGAACCATGCCCAAATGCGGACGGGCGCGCATCTCCCGAACGATCATCTGCCCGATCACCCCGGCGCCGACCACCAGGATGCGCATGGAGTCAGCGCCGGGCTGCTCCATCGGCACCTCTCCCAGAATGCGCACGCTGTAACGGGTCATACAGGCGGTCAGAAAAGCCAGCATCCCATCCAGAAGCAGCGTAGAGCGCGGCAGGAAGAAAGCGTTTTCATCGTCGGCGACCGGCATCAGGTAGGCAGGCGCAATCAGAATCACCGAGACCGCCGTCGCCAGCACAAGCTGAACCAGTTCGCGTGCTGTGGCGGATCGCCAGTAGAAGCTGTAGATTCCGAAGATATAGAAGCAGAATATACGGATGAAGAGCGCGAAGACGGTGTACTGCAACAGCGCCTGGATGTAGGGCTGGAGCGATTCGCGTCCTTCCAGCCGAAATAGGAGCGCAATCGTCGGCGTGATGGCGAAGAAGAGGGCGTCCATTGCCATAAAGTGGCGATTGCGCAGCCGCAGCACGCGCCGCGCCAGCAGGCGTCTGAATTTATCGGACAGGTTAGCCCAGTTCATGACGTCTCATCCCGGAGATACGGCGGGTTATAGAGGCGCATCGGGTCTTGTGACGGACACATGGAAACCGATTTCTCTTTCTATACCTATAATACGCACGAAACGTGCCATAGGAACGTCTTTTCACCTGTAAAACTGCCGGATTGCGCGCAGGGCGGTCTCTCTTCAGTCGCGTCGAATCATCTGAAGCGCCGTCTGGAACAGAAGACCGATGTCTCCCCACACGGTTCGACGGCGGACATACGCCAGATCCATCGCCAGTTTCGCGGGAAGTATCTCCTGTAGATAGAAAGCGACTACGTCCTCTTTGCCTTTTAACATCTCTTCTTCCCGGCGATAGGCAAGCTGCGTCGGTCCGGTGATGCCGGGACGGACGCTGAGAACCTCGCGCTGCTCCTCGGTGTAGTGCGCCACATACTCCGCAACCTCCGGGCGTGGACCCACCAGCGACATCTCTCCGCGCAGAACGTTGAGAAACTGCGGCAGTTCATCGAGTTTTGTGCGGCGCAGTATCCTTCCGATGGGCGTAATCCGATTGTCGCCGTCGGCAGTGACGGAGGGACCGCCTCCTCCGATCCGCATGGAACGAAACTTCAACAGTCGAAACGGGTGTCCGTTGCGCCCGACACGCTGCTGCCGGAACAGCGCCGGCCCCGGCGAGGTGAGCTTTACCAGAATCGCCAGAGTCAGCAGAAGCGGCGCGCAGAGCAGCAGCACCAGCGCGGACAGAGCGATATCCATGCCCCGCCGGGCAATCTCATCCCGTCGGTTACCGGCGCACTGCGCCTGAGAGGGGTGATTGCTGGTTTCGCTCAACATGGCGCGCCTATCCCCGCAGTATCTCGCGCACAGCATCTATCACCCGCGCCTGATCCTCCTCTGTCATGCGCGTATAGATCGGAAGGCTGACACAGCGTTCAAAGACCCTCTGCGCGCAGGGGAACGCCTCCGGGCGCAGATGGTAGGTCTCCTGCCAGTAGGGATGCAGGTGCAGCGGAATGAAATGGACGCTCGTTCCGATACCGCGCTGCGCCAGTCGCTCAATAAAGGAGTCCCGCGAAACGGGCGCGTCGTCCGTCAGGCGGATCACATACAGATGCCAGGAGTGCATATCGCCGGGCGGAGCCTGCGGCGGCAGGAGCAGCGGCAGGTCGGCAAAGGCTGTATCGTACCGCGCCGCCATGCGCTGCCGCTGCGCCTGAAGCGCGAGACCCCGGCGCAACTGGTGCAGACCGATGGCGGCGGCGAGATCAGGCATATTGTATTTAAAGCCGGGCGCAATCACCGCGTAGAACCACGCCGGTTTCTCCGAGCGATAGCGGTTGAAGGCGTCCCGGTCAATGCCATGCAGACGCATCACCCGGCAGCGGCGCGCCAGATCGGGATTGCGGGTCACGATCATTCCTCCCTCGCCGGTCGCCAGGGTCTTCGTCGCATAGAAGCTGAAGACGGCGGCATCGCTCCCCAGCGCGCCGATTCGCGTTCCCTGATAGGCGCAGGGGAAGGAGTGGGCGGCGTCCTCGATCACCTTTAAGCCGCGCTCTTTCGCGATACTCAGGATCGCCTTCATATCGCAGGCAAGCCCGCCAAAGTGAACCGGAATGATCGCCTTAGTGCGCGGCGTGATAACCTTCTCGATCGCTTTCGGGTCAATATTCAGGGTGTTCGGATCTATATCTACCAGAATGGGATGCGCGTCCAGATAGCGCACCACCTCCGCCGTCGCCGTGAAGGTATAGGTGGTGGTGATAACCTCGTCTCCCGACTGCACGCCCGCCGCCTCCAGCGCCAGATGCAGTCCGGCGGTCGCGGAATTTACCGCCATCGCCTCGACATCGGGACCGGCAAACGCCGCGAACTCCTGTTCAAACTGCCGTGTCTTCGGTCCGGTCGTGAGCCAGCCGGAACGCATGGTATCCACCACCTCGGCGATCTCATCTTCGCCGATATCCGGCAGCGCGAAGGGCAAAAAAGGAGCCGTTTGTAGGGTCGGAAGGCTCATCTGCTTCTATCCTATAGGCGGGACGCTCCGGCGAACCGTCTGTCTGTCGTCCCGCGCCGTATCCTTTCAGTATCTCTGCTGACGCTTTGTCATCAGCATCAGGCGCAGAAGAAGCACCAGTCGAAACCGGCGCAACGCCCTCAGCAGCAGTATGATCAGACTATCCTGATCGCGAAAAGGTTCACCCGACACTATACACCTCCCGTAAGGGAAACGGTTCCGCCGTGGACGAAGGTCTCACAGCGACCAGTACCGCGCGCCTGCCGGAAGCTGCTTCGGGTCCAGCGCCGACTTTACATCTACAATGATACCGTCCGGACGCAGCCCTTCAAACAGGCAGGGGAGGCTCATCTCCATATAGTGTTGGTGCGAAACGGCGAGCACGATCCCGTCCAGCCCGCGCAGACGCTCCCAGGGGGACAGCGCAATGCCGTACTCCTCCTGCACCTCATGGGGATCCGCCAGCGGATCATGCACCAGCGTCGTGACCCCGAACTGCTCCAGTTCCCGCACGATATCTGGAACCCGACTGTTGCGCAGGTCGCTGACGTTCTCCTTAAAGGTCAGTCCCAGCACGCCGATACGCGCCCGTTTGATGGGAATATCGGCGTTGATCAGCATCTTTACCGCCTGTTGCGCGATAAAGACGCCCATACCGTCATTGACGCGGCGACCGGCGAGAATCACCTGCGGGTGATAGCCCATCTGCTCCGCCAGCGCGGTCAGGTAGTAGGGGTCTACGCCGATACAGTGTCCGCCCACCAGTCCCGGCGAAAAACGCAGGAAGTTCCACTTGGTTCCCGCCGCATCCAGAACATCTTTGGTGCGAATGCCAAGACGGGAGAAGATCAGCGCGAGTTCGTTCATCAGGGCAATGTTCAGGTCTCGCTGCGTGTTCTCGATCACCTTTGCCGCTTCCGCCACCTTAATGGAGGGGGCGCGATGCACGCCCGCCGTGATAATCGTTTCGTAGGCGCGGGCAATACGCTCCAGCGTCTCCTCGTCCTCTCCAGAGACTACCTTGACGATTCGGGTCAGCGTGTGTTCATGGTCGCCCGGATTGATTCGCTCCGGCGAGTATCCCAGTTTGAAATCCACTCCCCGTCGCAGCCCGGAGACGCGCTCCAGAATCGGTCCGCAGAAATCTTCCGTGACGCCGGGATAGACGGTGGACTCATAGACCACGACGCAGCCCGGCTGCAGGGCGCTTCCCACCAGTTCCGAGGCGGCAGCCACCGCGCCCAGATCGGGACGGTGGTGCATATCCACCGGGGTCGGCACGCAGACGATGAAGATCGTTGCGCCGCGCAGATCTTCGGGATCGCTGGTATAACGCAGGTAGGGCGCGCGCAGCGTTTCGGCGTCCATCTCGCCGGTATGATCTTCTCCCCGGCGCAGCGCCTCCACCCGGCGCGCATTGATATCAAAGCCGATGGTTCCCTCGCATTTACGGCCGAACTCTACCGCAACTGGCAGTCCGACATATCCCAGTCCGACAACAGCGATCTTCTCCTGTAAACTCATCTCTCTACTCCCATCGTCCGATCGGACGCAAGCGCGCCTCAAGGCATAAAGCAGTCCAACATGGATTAAAAAAAGCCATTTCTACGCAGAAGACTCGAAAATTTGTACTAATTTAAAAAATCAACCGATTTTCGGGAACAATCTGTCCCGCCTATTCGTCAGACATTCGAAGTACGTGGTAGAACTCTCCTCGTTACCCCGTATTTTCATCCAGCCGTCCACGTGACACAAGCGGCAGGGAGCGATGCGAGCGGCAGGCTCCTGGCGTGTGTAGCGGCATTTATGTAGCGGCGCATAGGGCGTTCTCGGCTTACGTGGGGCCGGGTAGGGGCAACGCGCTATGCTCCTCTACATTTTGAGCCTATCCTCCCTATATTCCACATCTATAACCGGTAAATCTACTGTGAAATTCGTCAGTGTGCGCCGCGGGCGCTGATCACCGCCGGGATGGTCTTCAGGATAATCCGAATATCTCCCCAGAACGACATGGTCTCGATATAGAGCAGATCCAGTTCCATCCAGCGGTCAAAGCTGATATTGCTGCGTCCTGAAATTTGCCACAGGCAGGTCAGTCCCGGCGGGACGGACAGCCGCCTTTTTTCTCTTTCCCCGTACAGCGCCACTTCATAAGGCACGGGCGGACGCGGGCCAACGACAGACATATCCCCTTGTAATACATTGATCAGCTGCGGCAGTTCGTCGAGGCTGAATTTGCGAAGGATTCGGCCCGCCGGCGTGATGCGCGGGTCGTCTTTCATTTTGAAGACGGGACCGTCCGCCTCGTTCAGGTGCATCAGCGAGGCTTTGCGCGCTTCGGCGTCCGAATACATGGTGCGGAATTTGTAGAGGGTGAAGGCGCGTCCTCCGCAGCCCACGCGAGTCTGACGAAAAATAATCGGGCCCGGGGAGGAGAGGCGAACCAGAAGGGCAGAAAGGGCGAACAGCGGGGCAGCTATCGCGATTCCGATCAGTGAAAGCAGAATGTCCAGTCCGCGTTTCGCTGCGGCGTAGGGTACGTCATTCACAGGTATGGCGGTCTCCACATCCGACTCAGGAGCCATCTCCTCTGCCGCCGTCATGGGGGCGTTGAATACCTCGTTGGTGATCGCCATCCCTCTCTCTCCTGTCATCATCTGCCAAAACACATATGCAAGGGGCGCAGCATACCGCTAAAATGCAGCGCAGACAGCAGGAGGCTCTCCTCTCTCGAATCCCTCCACCAGGGTTTCGGGAGCCTGTCGGTTCAGGAGAAAACCTTCCCGATTACATGCAGTGCATAATTTGTGCCAATAATAGCCGCCGGGAGTGGAAACCGTTATTTTCATCAGCCTGTCGAAGCATCTCCGGAACAGCGTCGCACACTCAAAAGACAGCCCGTTCGCTCCTCCTGCAAGCGGGAGAGCGAACGGGCTGCTCCAATGGATGGGACGGTGAAAAGATGGAAGGCGCGTTATGACCGACGGCGGCGCAATAGCAGCCCGCCTCCAAAAGCCGCCATTCCCGCAAGCATGGCGAGAACGCCGGGTTCCGGCACGGCGGCGATCCGCCCAAACTGGAGATGGTCAATTTCGATCCCGCCGTACTGCGCGCCGATCCGGATGGCGGAGATGCCGTCTCCATGAATCGCGCCATAAAACCGGTCTTCATCGGTCTGACCGGTATATCCGCTGGTGGAGTGGCTGCCATTCAGGATGCCCAGCGAAGCGCCGTTGGCATCAAACGCCTCAAAGATGATGGGGCTTTCCCCATCCGTCCATACCAGACCGGCATGGGTCGGCAGTTCGCCCAGTACACTGGCATCAAAGCGGAACAAGATGCTCATATTGCCGTAACGATAGAAGTAGGAGTCGCCGAGTAGTCCGCTGCCATCTATGACTCCATCATCGGCATCCACCGAGTCGTGGTATCCTGGTCCGAATATCACGCTGGTGACGCCCCCGGCGCTGGCGGATACTCCTGGCTTGTCCAGAAGATGATCCTCAAAATCCTCCAGATGGAAGTAGGAGTAGAGTCCTCCTTTGAAGGGGCTGTTGGCAAAGCTCCGATAAGACAGGCCGCCGCCCGGATAGGGACCGATTAACTGTGCAGATGCAGCCGTTGAGAAGATTCCCGCGAAGACCAACAGGGAGAACGTAAAAAGGGTTCGACAAACACTGTTGACCATTGAAATCCCTTTCATCGTGTACCGCGCCGTACACCCCTCCTCGTCAATGGGAGTACAGGCAAAAGCTTTTGTTGATAGGTGATTGCATAATTCATGCCAGAAGCAGACATATCCCGCGAGCGGGCGGGAAAACCGGCGTTTTTGCGGGAAGAGATTGGCGCCACTCTCACGGGTCCGATACATCGTTGCGGGGAATGGCCAGACCCCGGTCGGATCGTGGAAGGCGCGTCCGTTTCCGCATACCGCCATTCACAGGGGCGGTGAAGGCCTTCTGGGGCAGGGAGACGGGTCGGAAGTTATTGGGTTGTGTAATCGGGGAACTGGAACCGGGAGCGGGGAGGGCATCCTACAAAGCGCCCTCCCTCCCCAGAGTCGCGCAGCAGAAATAGGAGAGAGACCTACTTCCAGCCCCTTCTGCGCAGACGATGATAGCTCAGGCCGCCCAGTCCGAGCAGCGCCGCCATCTGGAAGAAGGCGGGTTCAGGAACCGGGACGCTGGCGATAATCTTTTTTCCATCTACCACGAACTTCACCGTCTCATCGCCACCGGAAGCAGCGTCGCGCTGACCTTTCACCTTACCGGACAGAGTCCAGTTGTACTGGCTCAGGTCTATATCGGAATAGATCCACTGCTTGAGTCCCGTTCCGCCATTGGCAAACGTGACGGTTCCGCCGAGCCCGTCGTTGTCGGCGACCGTCAGGCCGCTGGTGAAGGAGAAGTCATAGAAGGACATGGAGGCTGCCGGAGTGCTGTTGCGATTCGCAACCGCGAAGATGGACAGCGCATTGAACTGCCGTCCCGTCGGACTCACGCCCTGAATGGAGTTTGAAGCGGTAGAGCTGTTAATCAGGACATCGCTTCGCCATGTCAACGTGGAGGTTCCGCCGCCTGTTTTCGTCATAGTCAGGGTAAAGCCTTTATTGGCTTCATGCGATAGTGAGAAGAGATACTCCACGCCATTCAGCGCCGAGTTAGTGCTCAGATTCTGAGAAATGAAGGTGTTCTGTCCACTGATGACCGTAGTGCCTTTGCCGTTATCCAGGGACATATCGAAGTTGGTATGAGACAGACGATATTTACCGCCTACCACGGTGGACTGTTCTACAATACCGGTAACCTGGTCGGAGTTGATCCAGACCTTTTGAGCCTGTGCGCTGAGAGCAGAGAGTGTGAGCAGCGTACATCCACACACCGTCAACACAGCGAGGCTCCCAAGGGGGTTGCGCAGCTTCATTTCATAGCCTCTCCTGTGATGGATAAGGGCGTATGCAGCGCCTGACAGGGGCGTTTCGTTTGGAACGCAGGCGCGCATAAACCCGTTAATCAGGAAAGTTGCATTTTATATGCCAGAAGTACCGGATTTTGGAGGGAGTATGAAAAACCGGTACTTCTAACAGGGGTTGTCTATGGACAGGCGGGGGAAAACCAGTACGTTTACCGGGTGTATCAGAGTCCGGTCGGGTCGAGACGATGCCAGGAGGGATAGGGATTGGTGAGCCAGGTTCCGCCGTAGATATTGCCCAGATTGTCGCGCCAGTACTGGTCGTATCCGATGGGCACATTATAGACATCGCCATAGGAGTCGGTCATATCCTGTCTGCCGCGAAAGGCGTTGGACCAGGCGTAGCTCATCCGGTCATGCGCCGCTGACCGCTCATAGTAGCCCTGCGTGATCATGTCGGTGGTCTCGCTCAGCGTGCGCGAGATGTCGGCGCGTCGGCGCGCCATATCCTGCTGCGCCCACAGCGTATACTGCTGGCCGCGGAGGAGTTCATTCTGTTCCCATGCCGGGTTTGCCTGCACCGAATCGAGGATGCCCGTCAGGATCGTCTCGACCTGCGCCATCTCCTCTGTCGGGGCGCGATAGAAGAAGACCAGACTGGCAGACCAGTATCCGCCCATTCCCATGCCCACATGATAACGCTGAACGGTGACGGCAGTCTTCTGCTGGAGGCGCGTTCCCTGCTCCTCATAGCCGGTGACCATCAGAGCCGCGCTCAGTTGCATGCTCTGCGGCGACATTCCGGCGCGGGCAATATCCGCCGCCATCGCCGGAATCCAGTCCGGACGCTCCTGGATGCCTTCGACTCGAAAATGCATCAACGTCTGTTGAAACTGCGGCGCGAGGAACTGCGCGCAGAACTGCGGCGCAGGCAGATAGGGGCGGCTCTGCGCCCCGACCCCGAACATCTCCATCATGCCCATACCTTCCGTGAAGAACCAGAGCATATTGGTCTGCGCCGCCTGTACCAGTCCGCGCGGGTCGTGCATGGCGGTGAACTGGATGGTTCCGGCAGCGTTGATATGCTGTCGGTTCACCATACCCTGCGCCAGCCATCCTTCGGGAATCTGCGCGGTAAAAGCGCCCTCTCCCGGCTCGCGAAACGTCTTTTTTGCCATCGGCGTTATCGGCTGAAAGGAGGAGAGGATCTTTCCGAGCGCTTCCACGCGGGAGGAGACGGCGGCAGCCGGGCATTGAAAGCCGGAGATCATCCCGCATCCTGTCGCATCGGCGTGAATGGTCAGGCTGCCGACCAGCATCACGCCGGCGTTCTGGGACTGAGTGCGCAGAGTGAGATAACGGGAGGAGGAGGCTTCGGGAACCTGCCAGGCGGTGAAGGTCGGGTTCAGGCTGCGTCCCCAGCCTACCAACTGCTGCGCCGCCTGGATCAGCGGCGTCTGCGCGGGAAGGCGGATGGGCCATAGCAGCGCGACGCAGTTGCCGGTCACGTCCTCCTGCGCTGTAACGATTCCCTTGAGACAACGCACCTCCCACCCGGAAGGATAGTCTATCTCAAACCCGTTCCACGCATCATGCCAGCGCAGCCAGCCGGAACCGGAAGCTGCCGGAGCGGGACGTGGGGGAGAGGCGAAGGAGGCAGACTCCTCCGCGATCTGGCGACCGCACTGCGAGCAGAAGCGCGCATTCGCCGGATTGTCTGCGCGACAGAATGGGCAAGTCTTCATGGTCGCTCTCCGTGAGGAAATGCGTTGAGTGCATACGCTTCGCTTTTCGCAATTTGCCTCTGAAAACCCTCTTCCATCAGGAAGCGACTCCTCATCCATAGAATGAAACTCCTTGCAGTACCGGACGCAACAATAAATTGAAGCTTGCGAAACGAGCCTGGTAAGTGTATACTGAATATGAACTATAAGCCGTTCATCGGCTCAAACGAACAAACTGTTACCAACGCTAGAGGTCAAAACCTCTTCCTTCAGCGCGTAATAGCGCGTTGAAGGAAGAGGTTTTATTATATTGCATGGCAAAGGGAGACCGACGCATTTCAACGATATTCGCATGGGGGAAGAACATGGGCATTGATTTTGAAAGGACCAGGCACGAACTCTCCGGTCACCTGATAACGGTCACCTCCTGGTTTGACAACCGAACCAATCTATGGAGCGCAGCCGCTCCCGCTTACAGTCATGTGCTGATCCGGGGCGGCGACCAGATGAGCGGTTCCTCCACGCGCAAAGAGGCTATTACGGAGGTGCTGCAGCAACTGGCGCAGTATTTCGACGGCAGAAAATAGCTGTTTGAAGCGACAGAGAAGGCAGGCGCATTTTCAGACGCTCACAGGCGTCATCATCAAAAAGGAGAAACCTGTGTCCAAACGGATTTACGTGGGAGGACTTCCCTACAGTATTAATGAGACCGCACTGCAAGAGTTATTCTCCCCGTTCGGGCAGGTAGCCGATGTTCCGGTTGTTACAGACCGTTATTCTGGAGCGGCAAAAGGTTTTGCGTTTGTAGAGATGCCCAACGAGTCGGAAGCGCAGCAGGCGATTCAACCGTTGAACGGCTCAGAACTGGGCGGGATGAGAGAACATCCCGCCTGGCAGCCTGTAAAGGGAGCCGCGCGCTCGCTGCTGAATTGGTAGATTGGAGAGAGAATGAGTAGTCGATTCCTGCAGGCGATTATTGATGGGGATCTTCCCGCTGTTCAGGACCATCTGTCACGGGGAGCCAATGTGAACAGTCACAACGAGAAGGGAACGACGCCCCTGATGTGGGCTGCAACCAACGCACGTGATACGGTGGTTCAGGCGCTCCTGGAAAAGGGAGCGGAGGTGAACGCGCGCAACCTTGCCGGGCTAACGGCGCTGCATCTGGCGGCTGCGAGCGGAAGCGTTGAGTCCGTACAGCATCTTCTGAACGCGGGCGCAGATGTGAGCGCAAGGACAGAACAGGGCAATACTCCGCTCATGCTTGCGACCAGAAAGAGGCATGTTCCTGTGGTGAGGTTGTTGAAGATGTCCGTCGTGAAGGGG
>CAYSDM010000031.1:0-57515 GCA_964429855.1 uncultured Chthonomonadaceae bacterium | reverse complement strand
GCGCGCAGTGGGTTGGTCTCCTGAGCGCGGCGAACCTACGGGACGAGCGGGATCTGCAGCCGGCAGCGTTCCGGCGCGCGCGCCCGCTCCTCGCCATCCACCGAGACGGAGTAGCCCCCATCACGGTCCCACTGGACATCCACCCGGTGTCCGCGATAGTGAATATCCTGTATGAAGAACCGGTCGGCGGCGATGGGCAGCGGGTCGAGGAGGAGGGTGTCGGTGGCGTTGGGCTGGATGCCGATCAGGTATTTCATCAGCAGATCCACGACCCAGGAGTGTTGATAGTCGTCCACGCCCCGATAGAGCGAGGGCGTTCCCGTCAGAGGGTTGTAGTGTTCAAAGCAGTTGGGGCGCGCCGGGTCGCCGTCAAAGAACATCATCTTCACAAACCGCTCTATCAGAAGAGCCGCCTGCGGCTTGAGCGCGGGATCGAGGGTTAATGCCGCGCGCGCCAGCGCCGCGCAGACATGCGAATTGGTCATGGGCCAGACGCGCCCGTTCCAGGGGCAGGACATCCGCTTGCCCTTCCACTCCGCCTCCGCGCTGAAGTAGGGATCGTCCAGACTGGCGGCGGGAACGGGCCAGAGCGTCCAGAACTCCTCCGGGTTCAGCAGATGCTCGGTAATCGCCGCCAGGTGCTCCGTTCCGGCGATGTCGCACAGGAACGGATAGAATCCCACCGCCACCTTATACGGCGATTTCGCGCCGGTGCGCGGGTCCACATCAAAAAAGAGCTTCCGCTCCGGGTCCCACATCATTTCGCGCACCGCCTCGCGGGTGGCGTCCGCCTTGCGGTCATAGACCGCCGCCTCCTCTTCGCGCCCCAGCGCGCGGCTCATCTCCGCCAGCGCGCGGTGAAGCTGGTAGATGTAGACGGTCGCATCCACCCCTTTTAACTGGATGCGCCGCCAGTCGTCGGCGGAGCCGTCCACAAACAGATAGCGCGACATATACTCCTGCCCGGTCTCGCCCTGATCCACGATGTCGTACAGGTGCGAGTCCTCGCGGTCGCGCTCCCGTTCAAAGTAGTCGGCGTAGCGGCTGAGACCCGGATAGACCCGCTCTACAAAGGAGAGATCGCCCGTGATATGGTAGACCTGCAGCGCGTTTGCGCCCCAGTTGGCGTGATAGAAACCGCGTTCGCTGCGCCAGAGGTAGATATGACCGGGAATGAAGCCGCTGCGCTCCTGCGCGGCGAGCATTCCCTGCAGCGATCCATACGCCAGATTCGGGTCGTGCATCCAGCCCGCCTCCAGCATATGGCACTGCGCCGAGTAGGAGATATGGCAGCGAAATCCGCCGATCCCTTCGAAGACGCAGGGGTAGGGGTAGCTTCCTCCCTGGTTCTCCGGTTCCTCCGAGCCGCTGCGGATGTTCACCGTCAGCAGCTTCAGCCCGTACCATCGGTACCAGTAGTACTTCTGCAGGTGCGGGTCGCTGCACTCGAAGTAGGGTACGCCAGAGAAATAGTCCTGCCAGCTGGCGCGGCTGGTCGCGGAGACATCCGCCTGAAGATCGTTCTGAAGGTGGAGAAGCGCCAGGTTCCGATCCTGATTCACCGCCGCGCCGAACTGAATGGTGCGGCTCTCCCCGACCGGAATCTCCAGGCGATAGTGCAGGCAGAGATGCAGATGCCCGTCCACAGGAGCCAGGCGCTCCCCTTTGCCTGCGGGCGGCGCGCCGTTCGGCGTAAATTCGTTGGGGAAGAGTCCTGCGCGCAGCTTCTCCGGGACGATGGAAGTCTGCCAGGAGGGCGCGGTATCGGTGCGCTCCGCCAGATTGACGCACCAGGAGAGCGGGGGGCGATCCGCGCCCAGCGCGACATAGAGCGTATGCAGCGTGATGCCTTCCTCGCCCGGCAGAACGGCGGCGCGTTCGCCCCAGCCGGCGTTCTCCGCCGGACGGTCGGCGTAGGGAGTCTCGCCGTAAGAGAGCGTGTGCGCGAACGCCAGATAGTCGCCGGAACGGACGGTCTGCTCGGCGCTGACGGCGGCGACGCCCGGCTGAAACGCCGACCGGTTCTGCAGGCTCCAGAGGATCAGATGCAGCGCGCGCCCGCGCTTTCCCTCGTTGTAGATCAGCAGGCGGGAGGCGAGCGTGTCGTTGGGCGTGATGACCTTGTCTTCCCGCAGCCGAAGACCGTCGCGGGTGACGTGAATCTGGGTGAGGGCGTCAGGAGTCCAGCGGGCGCGGTCTCGTCGAAGCGCCAGCGGGCGCTCCTCCTCGTCCAGAACCAGCGCCGTAAACAGCCGCTCCAGACGCACGTCCGCGAAATGAGCCTCATCCCAGAACCCGAAGGAGTCCAGAAAACGCGGGAAAGCCGGGGCGAAACAGGCTCCGCGTCCGCCGCCAAGATACCACTTATCGCTGCGCTCCAGATATTCGAGCGGATCTAACCGAGTGGGCATCGCTGTTCTCTTCTTCCAAAGGATGGATAGGCTTTCGACAACGACGGCCGAGAAACCTGCAATCGCCGCAAGCGGATCGTTCGCCGGTTCGCTTCGGTCAGGGGCGAATCGAGCGATAGAAGCGCGCCATCGCCTCGACCTTCTCCCGCTGCGCCTGCAGCGATCCCCAGGCGAAGACCATCACGCCGGTGGCGGGGAGCCGCGTGCCGTAGTCCAGGATGGTTTCGACCTCTTCGGCGCGTACGTTTTCGCCCCAGTCGGAGAGCTGCACGATCGGCCATATCCGCTTCTCCTCGCCGGGATCGCCTTTCAGCGAGAGAAACTTGCCCAGCCAGGCGGTCTGCCGGGCGATCCAGCCGGGATCCGTGGCGTGACCGAAACGCGCATGATAGGGCATGATACTGAACACATCTAGATAGGGAGCCTGCGCCTTCAAATCAATCGCCAGTTTACGACGCAGTGCGCCGTCGCGTTCCGTGTCGCTCCAGGGACAGTGGAACGTGCCGAGCAGCGCGCTGGGACGCTCCGCATTGAGAATGGCGCGGAACTCCCGTACCCAGTCGGTGAAGACGCTGCACCGCCAATCTACCCAGCGCTCTTTCCACTCACCGAGCAGGCGCGCGGACTGCTCTGAGGCTGATCCCGCCAGCGCGATTCCCGTCTCCCGCGAAAACTGCTCCCGGCAGCGAGGGCAGAAACAGGTATCCGGCATATTCGGCTCCGCCTGCTCCCAGCTTGCGTGGCTGTGATGATAGTCCAGCCAGATGCCGTCAATGTCGAAACTCTGCAGCGCGCGGCGGAAGGCGTCCATGCGATAGCGGCGGTAGCCGGGATGGGTCGGGCAGATGCCCTGCCAGCCGTCCGGGGGCGGGCACACTCTGCCATCCGCGCCGATGGGAGCCGCATCCGGGTGCTTCTCCAGATAGCTCGCTTCGTGCAGGGTGTTAAATTCGGCAAACACCTGCGCGCCCTGGCTTTTGAGCAGCGCGATATCTTCGGCGCGCAGCCCGCCGGAACCGATCCAGATGGCATTGACCCCTGATTCCGACAGCGTTTTTCCCTGCGAGAGAAGCTGTGTCGGCACGCCGCCATAGATTCCGCGCACGCGAATATGTGTCCGGCTCACGACGCTCTCCTTTACGGTGTCTTACAAATGCCGGGGCAGACGAATTCGTCTGCCCCGGAGTCTCTGCTGTCCTACGTTCCGATGCGCCCGCCGGCGGTTAGACGCTGGTCGGAACGACGAAAGGCGCGCGGTACTCGCGGGTCAGCATGGCATTTGCCTCCTCGTCTTTGACGATCTTTTCGCGTCGGACATCTATCTGAAGCGCTCTCCCCAGTTGGTAGGTTCCCTCAGACAACGAGATGCCATTGGCTTCCAGATGCTGCTCGAACCGCGCCACCGTCTCATACGCCTCTTTGTTGTCCCCGAACGCCTGCGTTTTCACATTCAGAGGCTGCGGCTTGCCCAGCCGATGGGAGATATTCGCCAGATGGCACAGCGCGGCAGAGTAGTGACCCGCCTCGACCGGCGCGTTCAGATCGGCGGTCTTACGGCTGCGGCAGACATCCAGGAAGTTGCGATAGTGGTCGCCGCCGCCGCCAAACTCCTGAACCACCTTGCCATCTTTGTCATAGACCATCGCCTTACTGTAGTTGGGAACGACCATCGTTCCCTGCGAGCCGTAGTAGATGTTGCCGACTCGCGCGCCCATCAGGTCGTCGGTCTTCAAACCCCGCACCTCGAAGATCAACTGGCAGTCGCCGTAGTCGAAGACGCTGACCATCGTATTGGGGGTCTCGCCGTCATCCACATAGCCGAACCGCCCGCCCACCGAGAGCGCAGATTTCGGCAGCCCGCGCTTGTTCAATCCCCAGAGCGCTTTGTCCATCTCATGCACGCCCTGATTGCCGATATCGCCGTTGCCGTAGTCCCAGAACCAGTGCCAGTCGTAGTGGAATCGCTGCCGCATCACCGGCTTGATCGGAGCCGGTCCGAGCCAGAGATCGTAGCCGTCGTCCCCGACGGTTTCGGGAACCAGAGTCGGGCCGCTGGACTTGCCGATGGAGTTTCGGGTCTTATAACACAGACCGCGCGCCAGCGTGATCTTGCCCAGTTTGCCGGAGTGGAGATAGGCCATCGCCTCCCGCAGACCGGCGCTGGAGCGGCTCTGCGTGCCGACCTGACAGACGCGCTTATATTTTCGCGCCGCTTCGATAAGCTGTCTCCCCTCAAAGACGTTATGAGTCGCCGGTTTCTCCACATAGACATCTTTGCCTGCCTGCATCGCCCAGATCGCCGCCAGCGCGTGCCAGTGGTTGGGGGTGGCGATGGAGACCGCGTCTATCTCCGGGTCCTCCATAATCCGGCGCAGGTCTTTAACCGTTTTGGGAGCCGACTGCCCACGATCGGTGACCGCTTTGACTGCCGCGCCCCACGCGCCCTCGTCCGGATCGCACAGCGCCGCTACCGTCACGTCGCTCATGGCGGCATAGGATCGCACATGATCCATGCCGCGCCCGCGAAACCCGATCACCGCGATTCGTATCTTGTCGTTGGGACCGACGGCGCGGGGCTTGCGTCTCTCCTCCGCCCCGGCAATCGAGACGGGGAGCGCGGAGGCTGCCAGCAGCAGCAGCGAATCCTCCAGCAGTTTTCTTCGCGTAATCTTTTCCAACGTCTCGCCCTCCTGTGCGCGAAATTGGGGGTGACCAGCCTACTCCGGACGGACCTCCACGCGGATACCGATCGTGCGAATAATCGAGGCAACCCGCTCGCACTCCTCCGCCGAAGCATGATGAACCACCGACTTGCCCAGGTGATGCACCTCCCAGGTCTCTATCTCCGCCTCCTCGATGGTGCAGCCTGTCGCCCGAATAAGAATCGAGATCACTTCCTCAAAGGTGTTACGATCGTTATCATAGACAATGACAATATGCTCCCCGGAACCGATATCCGTGTTCTGATCCTGAAGATCGGGAAGCAGTTGTATATTCATCCGGAACGCCCCTCCCATCGGCGCGCTCGTCTGGCTTCGCATGCGGTCTGATTCGCGCCGGAAGCGCAGAAATCCTCCCCGGAATTATTGACAAATAGTTAGCAATAGTCTATGCTACTCTCTGCCCCGTTGACACTCGCCCGGCAATTTTAAGCGGGAATTCCCGGCTGTTCGCAACGCTGCGTAACCATTCACCCTGTGCGAAATATATACTGGCTTCTCTGCTCAGCCTTTTTATTGAGGAGGTCTACAACCATGTTTCGCCGCGCTCTCTCTTCCCTCATCTGGTCTCTTGTCGCGTTGTGTCTCTTTGCCGTTTCCGGGATGGCTCAGTGGCAGATGCGCCCGCGCCCCGTCCCGCAACTGAAACCGCCGGACTCTATTCTCATCCGGTTCCGGGATGGAAAGGTCCCCGATGGTCGCGCGCTGGCGGCGCGTCTGGCGCAGCAGCCAGATGTTCCGAAGATGCGGTTTCGCCGGGAGATCAAACAGCTTGGCATTGTCGTCTATCGTCTGGCGGACCCGCGTCAGATGGAAGCGGGTCTACGGGCGTTGCGAACTCTGCCCGGCGTGAAATATGTCGAGCCGAGTCAGCGCATCATCCTGCTCAGCGACCCCAATGATCCCTATTTTCGGCGGATAGATCGGGAGCACGCTCTCTTTTCGGAGAATGAGTGGCTCTATCAGTGGCCCCTGGACTTTATCCGCGCCTCCGACGCCTGGTCAGTCTGGCCTGTCAACTTCTACACCGCCGCGAACAAACCGGCGAACGCGGTGAAGGTGGCGGTGATTGACACCGGCATAGACTACACGCATCCCGATTTTATCAATTCCGGAGGCGCGAGCACTGATGCCCTTGTCGGAGGGCAGCTGGATCTGACACACGGACGCAACATGATTAATGGAGGCGATAATGAGACGCCGGACGACCCGCTGGACGAGAACGGGCACGGCACGCATGTCGCCGGGATCATCGCCGCCGCCACCAACAATGCGCGAGGGATCGCCGGACTGGGTTTTAACGCGCAGATCATGCCGATCAAGGTCACCGACCCGGTGGGGGATGGCGACGACGTGGACGTGATAGACGCGATGCTCTGGGCGACCGATAACGGCGCGCTTATCATCAATATGAGTCTGGCGCTCAACGGCGGCTACTCGCAGGCGCTTCAGGATGCGGTGGACTACTGCTGGGAGCGCAATACGCTGGTGGTCGCCGCCGCAGGAAATGACGGCGTGGACTATGTGCGCCGCTATCCCGCCGCCTGCAACAAGGTGCTGGCGGTCGCCGCCACTACCTTCGCCTCCCCCAACACCATCCCGCCATATGAGAGTTATGCCTCCTATTCCAATCGGGGCATGTATATCGGGATCGGCGCGCCGGGAGGCGATGCCAGCTATTTCAACGGCGGCGACTTCGGACTGGTCCCGGAACTCTACACTCTCGTCTGGTCCACCACCCCGACCTATCCGGCGGCGCTGGTGGATGCCGGGATTGTTGAGCCGACCTACGGCTATCTGAACGGAACCTCGATGGCTTCGCCGCATGTGGCGGGGCTGGCGGCGCTCTACGCCGGTTCGCGCAACATCACCCGGCAGACGCCTGGCGCGCCGCAGATCCTGGTGCGCGCCATTCAGCGCAGCGCGGATAATATCCTCGGCAGCGGCGGCGGGCGCTGGAACCCGCAGATCGGTTATGGCCGCATTAACGCCTTTATGGCGCTGCAGGATCGTTTCGGGGAACTGCGCTCCTCCATACCTCCCGGCGGTATAACCGGGCAGGTGACCTATAACGAGACCGCCGTCCAGAACGCCGCCATCGTGGCGCGACGCGACGGCTTTGCCCGTCCCTACACCGCGACCACCTTCTCCGACGGAACCTACCGGCTTCCCAACCTGCCGCCCGGAAACTACAGTGTGATGGCGACGTTCTTCGGGGTGACGATGCAGAGGCCGGTGGTCGTCGAAAGCGGCTGCGACACAATGGCGGTGGACTTCGCGCTGACCTCCAGCAGCGGAGGCGGAGGCGGGGGAGGAGGCGGATCTGAGGTCCACGTGACCATCTCTCCGAACAGGGCGACGGTTCCGCTGGGCGGCTCGCAGCCGTTTACCGCCACGGTGACCGGCGCTTCCAATACCAGCGTGACCTGGAGCGTGATCGCCGGACCGGGAACCATCGGCGCGGACGGCATCTATTACGCGCCTGCAAGCCTGAGCGCGCACGCCACCGCCATCGTGCGCGCCACCAGCGTCGCCGATCCCAATCGCTTCGACTCCGCCACCGTGCAGATCGCGCCCTTCCCGCTCTCCGTCGAGTTCGATCTGACGCCGGTCATCGGCGGGCGCACGGTGAACGGCACGGTCACCCTCAGCGTCGCCGCCCCGACCGGCGGAACCGAGGTAAATCTGACCAGCAGCAGCCCCTCTTCGGCGGCGGTTCCGCCCAGTGTGACGGTTCCTGCCGGGCAGACCTCCGCTACCTTCCCCGTCAACACCTCCTCCGTCACCTCCAGCCGATCCGTCACGATCACCGCCAGAGCCAACGGAGGACAGGCGCAGGGCGTCTTGCGAGTCATCGTTAACCCCTCCGTCAGCAGTGTCACGATCACACCGAATCCGGTGCGAGGGGGCCTCGGCGCGACCGGGAAAGTCACCCTGACCTCGATTGCGCCCGCCGACGGAATCGTGGTGAATCTGGCGAGTTCGGATACAAACGTGGCGCAGGTTCCGGCGCAGGTGACGGTTCCGGGCAGCGCCTCCTCCGTCAGCTTCTCCCTGACGACATCGGGCGTCGCCACGCAGACGATCGTCAATATCACCGCCCGCTATAACGGCAGCGAAAAGTCCCGCGCGCTGACGGTGAATCCGGCCGTTCTGAAGACCCTGACACTCGACCCGGCAACCATTCAGGGAGGATCGCAGGGATTCGGAACCATCGAACTGTACGGAAATGCTCCGGTCGGCGGACTGGAGGTGACCCTGACCAGTTCCAATACTGCCGTCGCCCGCGTGCCGGCGACAGTGACCGTTCCGGCAGGCGCCTCGACCGCCACCTTCCAGACATCCACCAGCGCGGTGCGCTCCAGCGTGAATGTCACCATCCGGGCGTCCGTCAACGGCTCCGCGCTGACGAAGACGCTCAAAGTCACCCCGTAGTCTCTTTTCAAGCCTCGGATTCGCGATCGCGCCCCGTCTCTAGGAAAGAGACGGGGCGCGATCTTGTTTGGAAAAAGGTTACCAGACGCAGTTTGTCGAAGGGTGAGAGCGAATCGAGGCTGTCATAACGCGGAAGATATGAGGAAGAAGATGAATCGCCGGGAAGCATTTTTGCAGTATGTTCGCTGCGGAGGCGCTCCGGTCTGCTCTCCGCAGATCGGCTCTGGAGCCGGATTTGACACCAAATTGGCCGGGAAGCGGAACGTCTGGGAGACCACGCTGGAGGATACTCTGTCGGCGGCAGCCTGTTTTGACATTCTGCCTCTGATCAATGTCGGCATTCCCGACCTCGGGGTGTGCGATTCGCGGCTGCAGTGGCGCGCAGTCGGGGAGCGTCAGGATGGAGAGCGGCGTTTTCGCGATGAGGCGCTGGAGACGCCTGTCGGCACGCTGACCCGGACGATGATGATGGACCCACGCGGCGGTTATCTGACGAAGCATGCGGTCGAGACCGAAGACGATCTGTCGGCGCTGGAGTACTATGTGGAGGTCGCCCTGGAAGCCGATCTCGCTCCGGTCGAGGCGCATATTCGCGCCGTGAACGCGCTGGTCGGGGGGAGCGGGGCGCTGGATGCGCAGTGGGCGCTGCAGCCCTACGAACTGCTCTGCATGCCCAGCACAAAAGATACCGCGCTGCTGGTTCATGACTGCCCGGAGCGCGCTGTCCGTCTGATGGAGCGGATCGTGCAGCTTGATGACCGCCTGATGGATGCCGTCGCCGCCGCCGGAACGGACTTCATTTTTCTCGGCGGACCTGCGAAAGAGATGATCTCGCCGAACTACTATCGCAACTACCTCGTTCCCTTCTCGAAGCAGGTGACCGGGCTGGCGCATGAGAAGGGGCTGCTCGTCTACTCCCATATCTGCTCGCCGATAGAGCCGTTTCTCTCTCTCGGATTCTATAACGAGATGGGGATAGACCTTTTCGAGACATTAAGCCCGCCTCCGGTCGGCAACGTGGTTTCGCTGGCGGATGCGATGGAGAAGATTGACCCGGCGATCTGCACGCGGGGCAACCTGGGACTCGATGTTCTGCTCGAAGCGGACGCCGCGACGGTTCGCGAGGGAGCCTTCCGCATTCTGGAGGAGACGCAGGGCAGAAAACATATGGTCGCCGCGAGCGACTACCTGCTCTATGATGTGCCGGAGGAGAATATTCATGCGATGGCGGATGCCGTGCGCGAATGGAACGGCGATTAATATCCACTGGATGGCAGCGTTTGCCATCATGCTTTCGTGCCTGACATCTATCGGCGCGGCGCAGAATCGAGGGACGCCCATGAAGCCGGCAACACCCGTAAAACTGCTCTTTTCCGGCGCGCAGGATGTCGCCGATACCTGGGGAACGCTGCATTTCGGCGTGACTCCGGTGCGGCTGATTCGCGAGTGCGAGCCGCCGGGCTTCACCGTCGTCGGCTGCTTCCCGCTCCCGGACGGAGCCTGGGAGGTGTTCGGGCAGCAGCTGACGGAGGTCAGCCGGGGAGACGAGCCGTACAACCGGATAACCCGCTGGACTTTGATTCGCGCCGCCACCCGCGACGGCGAGAAGTACGAGAACCGGGAGACGGTCATCGAGTCGGATGCAGCCGCCTGGACCGACCACTGCGCGATAGCCTACAACCCGGACTCAAAGGAGTACCTGCTGCTGAAGCTGAAAGTGGACCGCTCCGGTTTCGCCTACACGGCGTTCTTCAGCCGGGACGGAAAACGATGGCAGGCGCATCCGGGCAACCCGCTGTTCTATGAGGGCGACGCGATGAGCCTCTTCTGGAGTCCCGCGCTGCGTCGCTTTGTCTGTATCAGCAAGAGTCTTCAGCCCTATCGCAAACGGATCGTAGATCATGGCGGAACCACTCCCGCACTGCGAGACGACTCCCTGCGCGACCGGCGCGTTCTGATGATGCGCTCCAGCCCCGATGGTCGCCGCTGGGAGCCGGATGTCTCCCTGCCCGATGTCTGGAACCGCCATGACCGTAAGGGCGCGATCCCCGCGCGCTACCTGACTGTGCCGGATGCGCAGGACCCGCCGGACCTGGAGTTCTACAGCGGAAACGGCTTCTGGTATCACGACCGCGCCTATATGACGGTGCTGAACTATGCCGCCAGTCCTCTCATGGCGCGAAAGCACGGACCGCATCTGGAAAACGAATGGTGGACAAGCGCAGACGGTCTGCGCTGGGAGCGTCCGGCGCGCGGCGTCAATGCGCTGGAGACCTTCCCGCGCATTCCCCGCCTCGAGACGCCGCCCATGATTATCAACGGCATGATCCTGTTCCCGCGCGCCCATCTTCTCATGGGGATGCCCGAAGACCGGATCAGCTATGTCGGCGCGCGCGCCAATGCCGAGTTCTCCACGAACGCGTTTGTGATGCCGGAGGCGGATCTGCTGCTGAACGCAGCGGCTCCCTCGCCAGAACGCCCGTTCGCAAAGGAGCAGGCTTACATTATGGCTGCGATTCTGGATGAGAAGGGGCAGACCATTCCGGGATTTGAGGCGGAGAAGTGCGTTATCCGCGAGACGGACCGCATAGATATTCCGCTGAAGTGGGCAGACGCCTCCCCGCGGCAGCTTGCCGGTCGAACGATCCGGCTGCGATTCTTCCTGCGCAGCGCCAGCATCTACGCCGTGACGACGAAAAACTGATAACGGGTTTCGGGGCAAACCGCTCTCAAACGGAGTGAAGAGCCATGTCGGATTCGGTCTTTTTCGAGCCTCCGCTGGCAATCCGTCTTTTCGGGAGTATGGATGTATGCATCGGAGGAGAACAGTGTAGGGGTGGGATTGCACAGGCGCAGGGAAGATATGCGGAGGGGCGGGCGATGACGGCGGAAGAGGCTGTCGCGTATGCGCAGGGAGACGAAGCGTATTAAGGCGGTACGAACTCCCCTCTATCTTCGCAGAACGGTCGGTCCGATGTAGGAGGTGGCGATCACCACATCATCGTACCACTTGCGGTTCTGGCGCCGGGTGTTGGAGCCGATATGCAGGCAGATGGCGGCAAAGTTAATCTTGAGCGACTTCTCGTCGCGCAGGCGAAGGTTGGGGAAGTCCGCGATCAGCTTGCCGTCCAGCCAGCAGGCGATTCGCCCGTCGCGCTGTCCGGGCGCGTTACCCTTCAGCATGAACTCAAAGCAGTGCCATCGGTCTAACTGCGGAATGATATCGGGGCGCGAGACAAACTGCGAACCGAAGTCGCCCGGCTTTGCCGAGAAGGGAAGCGCCTTGCCGGAGGGGAAGAAGTGGTCGCCGTATTCGCTGCGCTGTTCCGGGTGGTAGCAGTAGACGTTCAGATCGCCGGGAGAGACGGTTTCGGGTTCGCCCCGCCAGTTTTCAAAGCTGGCGACAAACTTGTTGCGCCCGTCGGCGCGTATGCCGGGGGTGGCGTATGGTATGCCGGGCGCGATGGCGGCGAGATAGCCTCCGTTGTGGCTGGAGCCTACCTGATCGAAACCCTTTTCGAATTTGGAGTAGTAGCGCAGGAAGAGAACGTCATGCCCCTGCCGGAACTGCTTGACCAGTTCGTTGCTGACCTCCGCCGGCTGTTTGGGAATGGTAAACTCCAGCGCGCGCTTCCCGCCATGCACGTTCGCAGGCTCCTGCGCGATCCGAATGTGGCGGTCATGGTAGATGTTGTCCCATTTGTCCCGCCAGTTATCGGACTCGAAATCTTCATACAGCAGAACCGCCGGGTCTTTGGCGATACCGGCGTCGCCGGGATAGCGGGCGGCGATGCCCCGACTGCCTTCCGGCAGAGCGGGGAGCGCGGGCGTTCGGGCATCGTTGCCCTGCGCCATCGTCACGCCTGCCAGCAATAGAAGAAGAGACCATCCGCGCCGTCTTTTTCGCTCGGATACGGTTTTTGAAACCCTGCAAGGCTGAACCATCATGCAGTGCGCCGTCATCGTCGCTCTCCTCTCTTTTTTACGTCCAGCCGCCGTCTACTCCGTCTTCGGGCGATTTTCCAGCGGCTCCGGCTCCTCGGCAGGGCGCAGCAACTCCTGCGGGTTGGCGGCGGGCGTAAAGGAAGCCGGGCGCAGGAGAATATCCGCCTCTTGATCGGGAGCGGAAGCGGGGCGCAGCAAAATCATGCGTTCATTGGCGCGCAGCTTCATCGCCTCCGCCAGAACCTTGCGAAGATGCTCCAATGCTCCAGAAATATCGGGCTGCCCATCCTCTGTCAGCAGATCCTTGCAGGGGAAGTTAATCTGAATCTCCATGCGGTTGCCGCCAAAGACCCCGCGCAGGCGCTCGGAGAGGTTTTCATCCCGCCAGTCTATGGTGATCTGCCCGGAGACCATCTCATAGTCTGCCAGCAGCATCACCTGCACCCCATCCATTTGTTCGGAGTAGGGAGCCGGAGCGGAGAAAGAGGCGCGTATCGCCTCGCTGCTGTTATGAAAAAGCGAGCGAAGGTCCTGAGCATCGCGAAATCCCATCTGCCGCAACGCGCTCAGAATGGCGCGTATCTCGCGGTGCATCTCCACATTTAACAGCGACTTCTCGGTAAGATTCGCGATCATCCAGGCGACCTTCGCTTCCGTCTGCACCATGCAGCCCTTCGTGGGCTTGCCGCCAAACAGCCCCTCCGCTGTCATGCGCGCTTCGTCCGGGATTCGGAAAACCCATCGGAAACGCAAAGTCTCTCCCGGCTTGACGATCACATTCATCGCGACAGTCTTTGTGGAGTAGACGGCGTCGTTGTGGTTGCGGGTCTGGTTAGCGGAAAATTCGCACAACACGACATTGAGGTGGCGAATTGTCTGCTCTACCGCCCCGCCCTCCACAATCACCTCGCCGCTGACCGGCGCGCCACGCGGATGGGCGTAGCCGTTCACCGTCATGGTGAGTTTCAGCCCGCCGATCCCTAACGCCGCGCCGATCTGTTGTAGAAATCGTTTGAACCAGTTGCCCAGGGACATCGCATTCGCCTCCGTGCCGGCTGCACTTCGTTTCGCCCCGGCAAAGATGGTATCCTGCAAAAGGGTGAACAACAGCCCTATATTTCGCATGATGGTGTACTCCTGCCTGTATCACTACTGAGCAAATAGGTGGCGCGTTTCGCGCAGGCGACGCAAGAGGTTGACAAACCGCGGCGGATGATCTATCTTCTGACCATACGACCATGCGGCGCAGCGGTCCGCATGAGCCGAACTACGCAGAGGGGCGAACGATGAAGATCACGAAGATCATCCTCTATCCGGTGGAGCCGCGCTGGCTCTTCTTGAAGATCGAGACGGATGAGGGGGTTGTCGGATGGGGCGAGTGTCTGGGCGATAAAGCCTACGTTATCGCGGAGGCGGTGCGCAGTTTTGAACATGCGCTGATCGGGCAGGACCCGCGCAGGATCGTGCATCACTGGCAGTCCATGTTCCGAGGGGCATTCTGGCGGGGTGGACCGACGCTCTGCGCCGCCATCAGCGGGCTGGAGATCGCCCTGTGGGACATCAAAGGGAAGTGGCTGAACGTGCCGATCTACGAGCTTCTGGGCGGTCCGACGCGGGAGCGCATTCGCGTCTACACGCGCCCGAGCGGATGGACGCCAGAGGAGCTTGCCGCCAGCGCGAAGCGGGTGGTGGAAGCCGGGTTTACGGCGATGAAGTTCTGTCCGTTCGACCGGGTGCGGCTGGTGGATCACTACGCGATTGTGGAAGAGGCGGCGGCGCGGGTGGCTGCGATTCGCGCCGCAGTCGGAAGCGGGGTGGACATTCTGCTGGACTTTCACGGGCGCGTCTCGCCGACGATGGCAATCTGGATGGAGGAGGCGATGCGCGATTCGCATCCGCTCTTCATCGAGGAGCCGGTGCTGCCGGAGAACGTGGATGCGCTGGAGCGAGTCGCCCGTCAGTTCAAAACGCCGCTGGCGACCGGCGAGCGTCTCTTCACCAAATGGGGTTTTCGGGAGGTTCTGGAGAAGGGAGCCGCCAGTATCCTTCAGCCCGATCCCTGCATCTGCGGCGGAATACTGGAAGCGACGCATATTGCAGCGATGGCGGAGTGTCACTATGCCGCCGTCGCGCCGCACAACCCCTACGGTCCTATCAATCTTGCCGCCGCGCTGCAGATTGACGCCAGCATTCCCAACTTCCTTCTCCAGGAGTATGTCCATCTGGGCGAAGGCTATCTGCGCGAGCCGTTCGTGGTGCAGGACGGCTATATCGCCCTGCCGACCGGTCCGGGACTGGGCATTGAGGTGAATGAGGAGTACCTGAAGGAGCGTCCGCTGGGACCAAAGACCGATGTGGGACGCTGGTTTCACGAGTCCGACGGCTCGGTTGCCGACTGGTAACCGGCTCTGCGCCGGACTGGCAGCCCCGCGTTCCCGGCGTTTTCGCCCGTCACAAAACCTTACAGCGATAGGATGGTTCTAATCCTATCGCTGTAAGGAAATGGAATGATGAAAGGGATGTTAACGGCTCTCGCCGCCCTTTTTGCCAATGGTCGCCATGTGCTGGCGGTTCTGAGAGACCTTCATGCCGCCTTTGCGACCGATCTCCGCCATATGCTGGCGGTTCTGAGAGACCTTGGATCCGCCCTTTTTACCGATCTCCGCCATATGATTACGATTCTGTGACACCTTGGCGCCGCCCTTGCGTCCGGCGGCAGCGTGTCCCTCTGAGTTCCCGTGCCAGCCGCGTCCGGAATGGTTTTGGGTGGACGGACTGTCTTCTGACAACTGAGTCATCTTGCTTACTTCCTCCAGCTAGTTTTCCGGGGCGTTTCCCTTCTACAGACTGGAGGAGAGCGCGGATTGTTCCTTCTCTCGCCACATTTAGTCTGGCGAAATCTTCGCGCCTCTCCGGTGGAGGAGGGCTTTGCACGGAAAACAATAGCCGCAAGAGACTCTGCGTTCAGGCTTCTTGCAGCGCGCAGGCGATAACCTGATCCAGCGTCATCGCCCGCCCCTCCGTCCAGGCTCTCGGCGTCGTGAGCATAAGCCGCCGAATGATCTCACGGATTGTCAGGAGATGGCGGTTTCTCCCTCCCGTATCTGACGGGCGCGCGTCAGGGCGACTTCGATACTTTCACAGATGTTCTCAGCACCAACATGCTGCTCAAACTCCGCCTGATGCATCAAACGGGCAGGCTGCTCCCGCGCGCCGCACAGCAGAAGCGTTCGGTGAGAGGCGTGCAGCTTGTCCGCCAGATCCTCCAGCGCCTGTAGACCCGTTCCGTCTATGGCGGTCATATTGCGCAGACGCAGCACGACAATCGGCGGCATATCCTCCAGATGATCCGTGATCTCGCTCAACTTATCGGTTGCCCCGAACAGAAACGGACCGTGAATACGGTATATCCGCACATAGTCGGGTATCTCTTTGTCCTGCAGAATATGCTCCCGCGCCTCTTCGATATACTCCTCCGTCACCAGCGAAACCGTCGTCGTCTGTGTCACCTTTCGGATATAGAGCAGCGCGGCCAGGATCATGCCGATCATCACCGCCACCGTCAGGTCAGCAAACACCGTCAGCGCAAACGTGACCGCCCAGACGCCTTTATCCGCCCAGGAGAGTTTCAGCAGTTCCGGTATCTCCTTCCACTCGCCCATATTGTAAGCGACCACGAACAGAATCGCTGCCAGCACGCCAAGCGGAATGAAGCGCGCCAGGGGAGCCGCAAACAGAAGCACTATCAGCAGAGTCAACGCATGAACCATTCCGGCGACGGGTGTCTGCGCTCCAGAGCGAATGTTGGTGGCCGTGCGCGCGATGGCTCCGGTCGCAGGCAGCCCTCCGAACAGAGGCGATATCACGTTTGCGATGCCCTGCGCGACCAGTTCCACATTGGGATTATGCCTGTCACCGCTCATACGATCCGCAACCGTTGCCGACATCAGCGACTCAATCGCTCCCAGCATCGCTACGGTTACTGCTGGCAGCATCAGCGTTGCGACGAGGTCCGGTCTGAAGGCGGGGATGGAGAAGTGAGGAAGTCCGGTAGGAATGCCGCCAAAACGCGAACCGATGGTTTCGACCGGCAGATGGAAAACCATCACGACCGCCGTGCCGCCAAACAGCGCCGCCAGTGAACCGGGGACACGCCTGACGAATCGCATCATGATCATCATGACCGTCAATGCGCCGGTCGCCAGCAACAGGGTCGGCAGGGAGATCGTCCCCAGATTCCGCGCCACCGCTTCCATGCGCCCCAGAAACTCGCCGGGAACGTGCTCCATACGCAACCCCAGAAAGTCCTTGATCTGTGTGCTGGCAATCAGCACGGCGATCCCGTTGGTGAATCCTACGATGACAGAGCGAGGAATGTATTTGACTGCCGTGCCCAGCCCTGTAACGCCGAGAAGACCGATCATCACGCCCGCCATCATCGTACACATGTACAAACCGTCTATCTGATGCTGCGCCACAATGCCGGCGACCACCACCACAAACGCCCCGGTCGGTCCTCCTATCTGACAGCGCGAGCCGCCCAACGCGGAGATGATAAACCCGGTGATGATCGCGCAGTAGATGCCCGACTGCGGCGAAACGCCGGAAGAGATTGCGAACGCCATCGCCAGAGGTAGCGCGACCAGACCAACCGTAAAACCGGCGATCAGGTCGGCGAGGAGTTTCTGCGGGGAGTAGTCGCGCAGACATTGAAGGGAGCTAGGCAGCCAGGGGCTTTTCATCATGGTATGTATCTCACTTATGGCACTCGTCTCACTATCATTCTATATCGGGTTCGTTTCTGCCGGAGAGGCTCTGTGGGGGGGCAGATACCGACGCTACGGGGACGGTACTTTCAGAGAGAGGCGCGCTCCTACCAGTTCTCCTTCAAGGTAGAAGGGGTGCATCGCCTGGCTGTCGTGTTGGGCGCAGCGAGACATCTGAAGATTCTTCGCTTTCGCTCAGAATGGCATCCGGGCTGCGCATTGCTCAGAATGACAGCCATCCAGACTACCCTGACGACGTACTATTCTCTCAGCCGCCAAGGAAGGTTCTCTCTCCTCTCTTTCGCTAGAAGGGCGTCGGCTTCCTGCAAGACTATAGAGCGGGCGTATCGCGGGAGGCTAACTCCAGCACGGCAGCCAGCAGCAGTTGCGTACTGCGTTTCAGGTTCTCGATATTCACGCGCTCCGGGATGTCGCCGATGAGGTGATACTCCGAATCGCCGTAGGGCCAGGAGCCGATATTCATGACGGTGGCGCGGTAACCGGCGTGGATGAACATGCCGTCGTCATCGTTGATGTGCGCTTTGTGCACCACCCGCGTCTCCAGATCGAGGTCATAACGGTCGGCGCACGCCGCGATAAACTCCGCCAGCGCAAGCCCCTCCTCCGTGCTGTACCCGACAATATGGCTCATCTTCCCGGCTGCCATCTCTTCGTCCGACTTGCCATCCAGCGAATCGACGTTTAATACGGCAAGGATTCGGTCTCCGCGCGCCGCCGCCTCTTCTGCGGCGAACCGGCTTGTCCAGGGGGAATGCTCCTCATTGCAGAAGAGGATACGTACCGAACGTTTGAGGTCGCACGCAGCCAGTATCCGCGCCATCTCCAGATTTGCTACCGTGCCGACGGCGTTATCATGCGCCCCGGGCGAGTGAATCCAGCTCATCGAATCCTTATGGGATATCAACTGAATGATCTCTTCGGGGCGTTCATTGCCCATGCGGATCACCTCTAAGTTTGAGGCGTCGTACCAGGGGTCGTCCGGATGCGGCGCAGCATACCAGTGATGCAGCGGTTTCGTCTCATCGCATCGGAAGGGTTGAACGCGGTAGGTGGTGGCGGTTACCGTGTAGCCGACCGACTCCAGTTCGCGGCGAAGGAAGGCGTCGGCTTCCGTCAGCGAGTTAACGCTCTGCCCCGGTCGGGTGTAGTTCACTTTGCGAAAGGGCAGCGGGTCGCAGCTAAGATAGAAAAGGTCACGGCGAAGCCGTTCGGCGGATACCCGCGTCAGAATGTCCTGGATCATGGCGTACTCCCTTTGCAGTCGGTAGAGGGCTGGCACATCCTCGGAAAGGCGCGGGTTGCGCCCTTGCCCGTGGTAGTGACGGGGTCATTCCGGTTCGCCCTCACACAAGAGGGAAGGAGCGTGAAACCGGGCAGGCTGAAAAGCCTGCCCGGCATGTTAGTCTCTACTCCTGCGGCATCATGCCCGGAGGAGGCGCAGGCAGGGGAAGCGTGTTTGTCACCTTCGCCTGCGAGACCAACTCCTGCACCTTCATCTGAAGACGGCTGCGCAGGTAGTTCTGAAGCACCTGATCACGTTCAGGAGCCGTCATCTCGCTGCCCCGCCGTTCCAGACGAATCAGATGCCAGCCAAAATCGGTGCGTACCGGATCGCTGACCTTGCCCTTCTCCAGTTTGAACGCCGCATCATCAAAAGCGGAGACCATCGTCCCGCTGCGATGAATGAAGATGCCCACGCTGCCCCCGCGAAACTTGGTGGCATCCGAGTTATATTCGCGCGCGGCATCCTCGAAGGTCTTCTTGCCGCTCTTGATCTCCTCCGCAATGGCCTCGATCCGCTTCTTCGCCTCCGCAAACGCCTTTTCGCGCTCTGCCGGATCGGGAGCAGGCGGACTGCCGCCCGGCGGTGCAACCGGCGCATTCGGATTCACCTGCACCAGAACATGACTCGCCTCCAGATAGTCGTCCTGTCCCAGAGGATGCCCCAGACGCTGATCCAACTCCTTGCGAATAATCTTCTGCAGTCCGATCTGCACGGCTGTCAGGCGGGTCAGCGTGTCCCGGCGCGTTCCGAAGGCCGCCAGTATCTCCGCATCGGTCTTGCCCGTCAGGCGCATCTGCTGCCGGACGCGCTCAATGGAGGCTGCAACCTCGCGATCAATCTCGGCGGGGGGCACCGTAATATTCTGCTTGCGCATCGCCTGCTGAATGGCGATCTCGCTGATCTTGTTCTGCACTGCCTCCAGAAACACCGGGGGCTTATCCTGTAAAAACCAGGCGTAGATGTCGGCGCGGGTCAGGCTGACGGAGGAGCCTCCGGCGGCGCTCATCCGCTTGAGCGCCAGCGCGCCTACCGCCGCCGCCACCGGGCGATTGCGATCTGTAAACCGGGAATCGCGCGCCTCCAGACGCGCCGTCTGGTCGGTCAAAAGCCCGTCCACCACCTGCGCCAGCGTGATCTTCTCTCCATTGACGGTCGCGATGACGCGCGATCCCAGCGTCGCCGCGCGATCCGTGCCGCTTGACGCGCGTCTCTTCTGAGCGCAGACCGGCTCCGCCAGAAGCGCGGTCAGAAGCAGCGCAGAAAACAGCGCGCAGGCTGCTGCGCGCGGTCGGAATATCATCGGATCCACTCTCCTTTCGCTATCAGCGATCTCTTCATCCCTGTGATTGACAATAGACTTTTCGACTTGTCAGAACCCTTCGGCGCGTCTCCCTCCGGGACAACGAACGTTCGCCGCCTACTCCAACGGCGGAAGCTCCGAAAGGTCGTGAATGGCAAAATAGTGCAGGAACTCCGGCGTGGTGGTATAGAGAATCGGTCGTCCAACCGTCTGCTTGCGTCCCGCCTCCATCACCAGTCGCCGCTCCATCAGCGTCTTCAGCACGCCCCCGCAGGCAACCCCGCGCACCGCCTCGATCTCCGGCTGCGTCACGGGCTGCCGATAGGCAATGATCGCGACCGTCTCCAGCGCGGCGCGGGAGAGTTTCGCGCTCCCGCGCGCAAACAGCCGCCCGATCGCCTCCGAATAGTCCGGGCGAGTCGCAAGCTGATACCCTCCGGCAATCGAAATCACCTGCAGACCGCTCTGCGTCTCGCCCAGACGAATCTGCAGCGCGCGCAGTCCCTCTTCCGCCTCGATCTCCTCGCACTGAAGCGAGCGCGCCATCTCCGCCAGCGAAAGCGGCTCTCCGGCGACAAACAGCAGGCACTCAATGGCAGACGCTCGATTCATGGCGCCTCCGCCTCCTGCGGGTAGAGCGTGATCGCGCCCAGCATCTCCGTCTGCTCCACGCGCACCCGCCCCAGTCGAAGAAGCTCCAGCAGCGACAGGAAGATCAGCACAATCTCATAGCGTTCACAGGGAAGCGTAAAAAGAGCCTCGAAACCGATTCCGTCCGGGTGCATCCGCACACGCTTGAGCACCTCCGCCATCTTCAGACGCAGACTGACGCGGCGTCGGGGAACCACGGCCGTCACCGGTTCCGAATCGACTCCCGCCGCCGCCAGCACCCTCTGCAGCGCAGCAAGCAGTTGATTCACCTGCAGCGCGCCCTCCTCCATCGGCAGCAGGTAGTCATCGGGATTCTCCTGCGCGGCGCGAAAATAGAGCAGACGCCGAAACTCCTCCCATTCGCGCAGGGTCTCCACCGTGCCCTGATACTTCTGATAGTCCAGAAGTCGCTGCACCAGTTCCGCGCGCGGATCCTCCGCCTCCTCCTCGCCCTCCGGCACGGGTGGCGACGGCAGCAGCAGCCGCGATTTGATCTCCAGCAGCGTCGCCGCCATCACGATATACTCTCCTGCAATCGTCAGATCCAGCGATTGCCACAGCGTCAGATAGTCCAGATACTGCTGCGTGATCTGAGCAATCGGGATGTCGTAGATATCCACCTGATTCTTGCGGATCAGGTGCAACAGCAGATCGAGCGGTCCTTCAAACGCGGATAATTTAAAATGGAGCGCACTGGAGGTGGAAAGAGTCATCGTGGAATGTATGGTTAGCGTTTTCGGGAGCGAAGATGCTGTCGCCGACGCAGCGGGCAGGTTCCTGTCGGCGTCTACTGACGGCTGGAGGCGCTCTCCTGCGGCTTCTCCGGTTTGTGATGAAATGTCCAGTATTTGTTAGCCAGAAAGTTCCAGACCGCCACGAACACCACAGCGACCAGCTTGGCAACATTCAGGTGAACCAGCGAGGGATTTTCGCGATGGTAGATGTCGCCGGTCATAAAAAACAGCATCGTTTTCATGATAAGAAAGTTAAGCGCCAGACCGACGATATTTACGGCGACAAATTTCGCGTACTGCTCATGCCGCTTACCGCTGCCCAGTCCGCGAAACGTCCAGAGGCTGTTCCAGATAAACCCGTTGGTAACCGCCAGCAGAAACGAGACGACCTGAGCAGCCATCCAGTGCCAGTCAGCCAGTTTTACCAGCAGATTGAACAGCCCTACATCTATGATCATGCTGGTAAAGCCGATCATGCAGAATTTGACAAACTGCCGGACGCCTCGACGCTGAAGTAGAGAGGGTAGTGCAGCCTGGATCATGCGCTTCCTTTCTCCGGCGCGGCAAAGCGACCCGCACAGGATTACGGAGATTATACCATAGCCACCCCGTAAACAGGAGAGCTTTAATGACTTTGCCTGCGTTCTCCTTGACAGCCCGCCTCTATTGTGTTTATAATTGCAGAGTCTGGCGTTCTGAGTAAAATGGTTGCAAGGATCGAGGGAGAAGACTCTGACTCATTGCCTGCGGGTGACCGAGGAAACGACGGACAGCGCAAGGCGTGAGCGCTCTTTCTAAGGCGTGAGCGCTCTTTCTAAGGCGTGAGCGCTCTTTCTGCGGTTTCCTGCCCGGTGAGATCGGCGCACTGTTTTCGTATCAACAAACCATATGACAAGAAATCTCCTTCGTGCGTTCAGAAGGCGCAAAAAACGGGGCGGACCGCGACCGGCGGTCACGCTGCCATTCGATGCGCGTCGTCTGGCTCTGGGCATTGTCACGGTCATCACCCTGACATTCCTGATGTCCATCCATTTCCTGCCGGATCGGGTCACGCTGACACTCGGCGACCGCAGCCCGACCGAGATACGCGCATCCCGCAGCGTCACCTACACCGACACCGAGTCCACCGCGCGTCTGCGGGAGACCGTCGCCGCGCGCGCCGAGAAAGTCTACGATTTCGATCCCACCGCTCTCGCGCAGGCGACGCACTCGATTTCACAGCTTTTTGACCGGGTGATCTATCTGCGCGAAGACCGCTCTCTCCCCACCACCGACCGCAAGGTAGAGCGTCTCTCCGCCGAATTCGGCGCCGTCTACACGCCCAGCCAGCTTCGCTATCTCCTCTCGGCTCCCACCGCCACGCTGGAGCGCCTGGAACTCAATGCCCGGCGGCTGGTGGAAGATGCGATGGAGAAGGAGATACGCAACAATACCGACGACCTGAAACATGCCAAAGCCGCCTATGACGAGAACGCGCGTCAGATCGCTGGAACGAAAGCCGACTTCGCCATTCTGCAGGCGGTCGGGGCGCAGGCGCTCCGACCCACCCACATCTTCAACCGGCGAAAAACCGAAACCCGCGCGGAACTCCTGCGACGCAACACCCCTCCGGTCACCGGCGCAATTCGGATGAGCGACGTCATCATCCGTCAGGACGAGGTCTTCACCCAGCTTCATCTGGACAAATGCACGGCGCTCGGACTGGTCAATCCGCGCATCACCCCGGTCACCGGCTTCTCGTTGTTCCTGCTGGCGGCGGCGATGGTGGGGGTTGTCGGCGTCTTTATACGCCGCGCGCGCCCCGCCATCTACCATAACCCGCGCCGTCTCTTCCTGCTTGCTGTACTGGTGATCTCCAGCGTCTTCGGCTTGAAAATCTTCGGCAATATGCTGGGACTGTCGCTGTCGGGCGTGCAGTTCGGGTATCTGGGCATGATGACGGTGGTGGCGGCGGGCATGATGATCGCGGTGCTGCTGGACGCCTCGCTGGCGGTGCTGGTCACCGCGCTGCTGGCGGTCATCTCCGGGCTGATTATGAACCACGAGATTCGTTTCCCGGTGATGACCCTGTTCAGCAGTCTGGTCGGAATCTACAGCGTCTCCAACATCCGGGATCGCGGTCACCTTCTGCGGGCCTGGATCGCCATCAGCGCGGCGAATCTGGCGCTGGTCTGGGTGGTCGGGGGACTGCTCGGCGACACCTTGCAGGAGATGATTACCGGATCGGCATGGGCGGCGCTGGCGGCGACGCTGGCGGTTCCCATCTTCTTCTTCGGCGTCACCGTGCTGGAGAAACCCTTCGGCATTCTGACCCACATCTGGCTGCTGGAGCTATCGGCGTCGGAGCGTCCCCTGCTGCGCAAACTGTGCGTCACCGCCCCCGGAACCTACGCGCACAGCATCGCGGTCGGCAATCTGGCGGAGGCGGCGGCGGACGCCATCGGAGCCGACTCGCTCTTCTGCCGGGTCGCCAGCTACTACCACGACATCGGGAAGATGCGCCGACCGCACTGCTTCATCGAAAATCAGCGCGGCGAAAATATCCATGACCGCCTGAACCCCTCCCTCTCTGCCCTCATTATCGCCTCGCATGTCCGCGACGGACAGGAGATGGCGGACGAATACAAGCTGCCCCGACAGATCAAGGACATCATCGCCGAACATCACGGAACCAGCCTGATCCGCTACTTCTATCATCTGGCGCTGGTTGAGAGCGGTTCGATGGAGCCGGATCGAATCCTCGAACAGCACTTCCGCTATGAGGGACCGCGCCCGCAGACCCGCGAAAGCGGCATCATTATGCTGGCGGACACCGTCGAGGCGGCGGCACGCTGCCTGAACAAGCCGACGCTGGCGCGCATTCAGAGCCTTGTGGAGTCGCTGGTGCATGAAAAGCTGACCGACGGTCAGTTGGACGACTGCGACCTGACGCTCAAGGATATTCAGAAGATTCAGGCGGCCTTCGTGCGGATTCTCTCCGGTATGCTGCACGGGCGCAAGGACTATCCGGAACTGCCGCGCGCCGAAACGACGATGGCGAACCCCGCTCAGATCCCGCTGCTGAACCTGAAAGAGCCGAACCAGGAACGCCCCGATGCCAATTACTATCACCAACACCCTGAAGCGGCGCATGCAAACGACCCGCTTACGGCAAGCTGCGAAGACGACCTTACGCATTGAAGGCGCGCCACGCGCCGAAGTCAGCCTGCTGTTGACCGATGACGCCGTCATCCATGCGCTGAACCGGGACTATCGCGGTAAAGACCGTCCCACCGATGTGCTCTCTTTCGCGCAGCGCGAGCCGCACCCGGACGCCCCCCCGCTTCCCCCCGATCTCTTCCCCTCTGAAATCCTCGGAGACGTGGTGATCTCGGTTGAGACCGCCGAACGGCAGGCGCATGAGCGCGGCGTCTCTCTGGGGGAGGAGCTGGCGCACCTCGCCGTACACGGCATACTTCACCTGCTGGGCTACGAGGACGAAACCGAGTCGGGCGCGGAGGAGATGCGCCGCCGCGAACAGCGGGTGATGGAGACTCTTCCGGCAATGTAGTCGGGATAGGGGATCGTCTGCGATGTCTCCTTCATAGGACGCCACCTACCTTTACAAAGGGAGCCACTTTCACCGATGCGCCGATCATCGGCCGGTCACCTTCCTGCTTCACTCTCTGCGGGAAAAGGCAGGACATTAAAATGTCCCAAGAAATTCCTGATGCGCGCCTAACTGGTGCATGCGGCAAGTTCAAGGAGAACACCGTTTTCGGCGAGAAGCTTCGTGATGCACAGAAGTCACCTGCGAACTACCGCGACCTGATCGTTCGAGTGGCCGGCTATAACGACTTCTACACTCTGCTGCACCCGGGTACCCAGGAGGATATCATCCAGAGAACAGAGTTGGGTATTGGTCTCTAAAGCCGGAACCGCCCGCGGAAGGCGCAGACCCGAGCCGCGGGCGGTTGGTGACGCCATTACAATCAACGAGAACAGGTCTATGACGACGGGCAGAGAGTGGCGGCTGTCCGTCATCACCACAAGGCGTTTCTGGACTTTGGCCGTAATGCCATGCGAACACGCTGTCGAAAGTGTTCTATCCTTTCAAGCCGCTGATCTGAATGCCCTTCATCAACTGCTCGCGAAAGAGCACAAATGCCAGGAAGATCGGGATCGACTCGACGACCGCCAGCGCCATCAGCGCGTTGTAGCCCACGCCAGAGGAGATGAGACGCTGCGCCGCCGGGTCCATGCTTCCCTGGGTCGGCTGCCAGCTTGTCAGGAACCACTGCAGTTTATAGAGCACCACCGACATGGGCCATTTTCCCTGTTCGGACATCAGGATAATCCAGGGACCGAGAAAGTCGTTCCAGGCGCCTGTAAAGGCGAAATAGACGGTTACGGCAATCACCGGGCGCGCCAGCGGCAGCATCACCTTGCGGAGCGTCATCATCTCCGAGGCGCCATCCATCCGCGCCGCTTCGATCAATTCCGTCGGAAGCGTATCGAAGAATCCCTTGAAGAGCAGGAAGTTAAACGCGCTGAAAGCCGCCGGGAGGATGATGCCCCAGTAGGTTCCGATGAAGGAGTAGGAAGGCAGAGAGACATCCGTAAACGGAACGGTGGGGACGGTGGTTGTGGGCCAGGGGAAGTGCGAGAGGAGCAGAAAGCGCGGCACGATGGCGATCTGTCCGGGAACCATCAACGTGCCGAAAAAAAAATAGAATAGCAGACGGGCGGCGCGCGGAGCATGTAGCTTGGAGACGGCATAAGCCGCCATCGCCGTGATCGGAACCTGCAGCAGAACTGTCAAACCGGCGATCAGAAGACTGTTGATCAGGTAGACGCTCATCGGATAGCGGAACACATCCACGCCCGTTGAGAGGAAGCCGGAGACCGAGGTGAACAGCAGTTCGTAGGAGGCGGTCGTCGGCTTGTCCGGGATCAGATCGAACGGTTTTTCAAAAATCTCTGTGGTGGGCTTGAGCGAAGCAGAGACCATCCAGGCGACCGGAAACAGATGCAGCAGCACGCCGATCCAGAGGAAGGTGCCGATGCTGAAGAGCGAAAAGCGGGTTTTGAAGCGTTTTCGACCGACATTTGGGATCAGCGGCATGGAACTGTCTCCAGAATCTACTCGTCCAGGTTCTCTTTAAAGAAGCGTCGCTGGATCATAATCAAGGTCATGATGATAAAAAAGAGCACGATCGCCAGCGCGGTCGCCTTGCCCAGATTATACGCGCCGAACGCCAGATTGTAGACATACATAACAACGGTGGTGGTGGCGTATCCGGGACCGCCTCCCGTCATGATAAAGGGCAGTTCAAAGACCTGCATGGAGCCGATGATGCTGAAGAGGAGCATCATGGCGATGATCGGGCGCAGGCGCGGCAGCGTGACCAGGCGAATTTTACGACAGAAGCTCGCCCCCTCCAGGTCCGCCGCCTCATACAGCTCTTCCGGCACATTCTGCAGCGCGGCGATATAGATTAACCCCGGACCGAACAGAATGAGTCCCGGCAGCACCAGCGAGATCATCGCCAGATCGGGATTATCCAGCCACTTAATTCCCCAGCGTTCCATTCCAAACAGGGTCGGGATGCCGTTCATCAGTCCCAGCGTCGGGTTATACATATACTTCCAGATCGCTATGCCCGCCGTCGAAGCGACCGGGATGAACCAGAGCAGCATCATGACTCGAATGGAGCGCGCCGACATCTCCATCAGAAGGATCGAGACGAAAATCGGAATGATAAAGGTCAAACCGATGGCGAGGAACGCATAGTAGAAGGTGTTCTGAAGCGCAGTGAGTACCAGCGGATCGGAGAAGACCTCCCGGAAATTCGCCGTTCCGACAAAGTCCGGCGGCTTAACCAGGTAGTATTGCTGAAACCCGACGAAGAAGGCGAACAGGATCGGGAACCAGCCGAAAAAGAACTGAATGAACAGTCCGGGGATGGTGAAAAGCCAGGCGCTGATATGTTTATAACGGATGCCGCGTTTACCCATCAGGGAACCTGGTAGAATTGCTGAACTTTGTCGCGCCATACCTGTTCGTAGTAGCGCGGATAGTGTTGTTTGTAGAACTCGGTACGCGCGGCGATGTAGCGGCGCATCTGTTCGCGGTCGTTCTTGCCCCGGAAGTTGAGCAGGGTGGTGTTGATAATACCGGCGGTTTTGGAGATGATCGCCCCCAGGTCGGCATTGGAGGTGATGGCTTCGGAGTACATGGCGCGAACGGCGCGATTGTATTCGTTGGTCGGCGGCTCTTTCAAGCCGAATTCGCGGGGAAGCGGGGGGGCGTGGCTTTCGCGTATCCGCCTGTAGGTCTCCAGATAGTCCTTCGGAAAGACCTTCTCCAGCGGCTCCTCCAGCAGATTCTCTCTGGGCTTGTAGGGCAACGCAAGCACCTCCGCATAGACCGTGCTGCGCCGTTTCAGGACTCGCGCCACCTGCGCCTCCGTCCGCATACGATTGACGAACATATCCCCGTAGAAATAGGACTTGCACCACTCGAAAGCCGCCTCCAACTGTTCCGGTGTCATCGTCGGGTCGAAGCCAATGGGGTTGGTGATCGGTCGCAAGCCGGACAGCCCGGTGGGACCGAGGGGAAGCGTCGTCATGCCGACCGTCTCCCCGTAGGGCTTGTCCTTGCCGAACTTCTGCGGGTTCTCCAGGTACTCCCGGGGGATGTGCGGCGCAAAACTGACAATCATTCCGGCGCGTCCGGCGTCGAATTCGTTGTGCCACTCGAACCATCCGGTCGAAACGCTGGTATATACCGACTTCTCCTTCACCAAATCGCGCACCGCCTGCAGCGATTTGCGCAGTTCCGGGTCGGCATCGTTAAACTTCCAGGTGTTTTTGCCGGTCGGGTCGGGGATATAGAGATCGAGTCCATTCGGCGCATTATAGAGAAAGTCGCCCATCTCTCCCACAAAGCCATAGCGGCTGCGCGCCGGATCGGAGAGCTTACGAGCGATCTGCCGGAAGTCGTCCCAGGTCCAGTCGGAGCGCGGACCCGGTTCTCCATACTCGTTGTAGATACCTGCTTCTCGAAACCAGTCCTTGCGATAGCGGATAACGGTGGCTCCCATCTCATTGCCCGCCAGGGTGTAGATGCGACCGTTTACCGTGCCCTCCCGGATCGAGCCTTCCGGCTGCATATTGAACTGATCCCACTTGTTCATCAGGTCGGTCAGGTCGGCGTATAGCCCCTGTTCAATGGTCTGCGGCAGGTCGCGGGCAATATAATAAGCGGGAGCGCGCCGGGCGGAGAGGGCGACGGCAAGCGTCGAACGGAAGGTATCCGACCACATATCGAAGTGAATGTATTCGATTTTGACGCGCGGGTGCTGCAACTCAAAAAGCGACTGATTGTAGAGACCCGTGATCGTTCCCAGATCGCCGCTATGCACCACCTTGTCCAGAATAGTAGGGTAGGCTCCGGGGTCTACCGGCAGCAGGACGCCTCCCCAACTGGCAGGCACGCGCAGAAGGATGTCTTTGTACTTAACCTGCTCCCGGTCGCGAAGCTGCTGGTAGTCCAGCGGCGTCAGCGTTTTCGCTTCCGTGCGCCGGGTGAGTGCGTCGTTGCGTCGAACGCACTGGGTGCAGGAGAGGAGGATCGAAAGACAACAGAGCCACAGGACAGTTCGACGCATCTGAGACCTCGCCAGACAATCGTTGGAGATGGGGATAGTAGCGTTAAGTTCTATAAAAAGACGGGGAATCCTTCCGGCGTTTCGCGATGTCCATGCGAGCGATTTATGGCAGGAGAAAGTGCAATACTCTTGAGTAGAGCGGAATATGCCTGCTGCGCGTCCGGTATTTAATACTGGAATGGTCGGGCGCGAAATCGGATATTGTTCGTGCGTCCAGAAATCGTTTATGCTATCATGTTCCGAAGATCAACGGCAGCTTTCATCGCCTGCGGAACATCAATAGAATTTCTGTTACTCTGTTACAGGGACTGAGCGATGCCTGCGTATCATAAAGTAGCCCAGGGGGAGTTTCTGGCGCAGATTGCGGCGAAATACGGTTTTCGGAACCCCGCCACCATCTGGGACGACCCTCGCAACGCGCAACTGAAGAAAAAACGCAAAAGCCCGCATGTTCTCTTCCCCGGCGATATTCTGGTCATTCCCGACAAGAGCGAAAAGCGTCAGGAAGCCGCCGTCACGCGGGTCCATCAGTTTGTGCTGAACGAACCGACGGTGAAGCTGCGGATTGCGCTGAAAGACTGGGATGGAGAGCCTCTAAAGAGTATGGAGTGCGTGCTGAAGGTCGGCGCGCATATCTCTAACCTGACGACCAACGGCGAGGGAGTCCTGGAGGAGGAGATCCCGGTGACGGCGACCGAGGGCACGCTGACGATTAAAGAGATGGGAGAGGAGATCAAACTGCAGATCGGTCACCTCGATCCATCGTCGGAGGAGACCGGGTGGAAGGGCCGTCTGAGAAACCTGGGGTACCTCGCCGAACCGGGTGAGCCGGATGCAGAGACTCTTCGCTGGGCGCTGGAGGAATTTCAGTGCAACAATGGCTTGAAAGTGGACGGAACCTGTAACGAGCAGACACGCGCCAAACTGGAAAATACGCACGGCAGCTAGGATTTCTCAATGTCAGGAAATAGTGACTCTCTGGTCGGACAGGCGACTGCAGGCGGACTGAGCGCCACCCATCCCGAAACAGAGGCGCGAGACTCGATTCCGGTCGCTCCCGCCTTCACCAACGAACTGAACACCTATCAGTTGACGCTGATTCCCAAAGCCTGCTGGAAGGTGGAGGATATGCGGTTCGCCTTCGACTCCTCCTTCGTGCTGCCGGAGATGAAAGAGGAGCTTGCGCTGCTGGCGAATCTGATCTCTGAGCATTCGGAGGAGCGGGAGGGCGTAAAGATGAAACCCCCTCTCTCGGTCTTCGGTCATGCCGACCCGGTAGGCAAAGACGACTACAACAAGACCCTGAGCGGCAGGCGCGCGATAGCGATCTATGCTGCGCTCATTCGCAAAACGGAGATGTGGGAGAAGCTCTATTCACAGCCTTTCGGCGGCGATAACTGGGGAAGCCTGGCGGTGAATACGATGCTGTCCCATCTCGGCTACCGCAGCGGCACGCCGACGACAAACGCCAAAGAGTTTCAGAAAGCCAACGGACTTAAAGACGACGGCATTGTCGGACCCAAGACCCGCGAAAAGCTGTTTCTGGCGTATATGGACTCCCTCTGCGGCGAGAATCTGAAACTGACCCCGGAGGACTTTCTGGCGCGGGGAGCCGATCCCAAAGGACGTGGCGACTATCAGGGATGCAGCGAGTTCAATCCGCTGTTGATCTTCTCGCAGGAAGAGGAGCAGAAGTTCTCTCGACCGGAAAACAAGAACGAGCGCAACCGCGAAAATGCGCCCAACCGCCGCGTGATGATCTTTCTGTTTCGTCCGGGACGCAAGGTCAACCCGGCGCGCTGGCCCTGCCCGGCGGCGCAGGAAGGTCCCGATGGCTGCCGTAAGCGTTTCTGGTCGGATTCGTCAGCGCGGCTGGCCAACGGTCCGGCGCGGCGCGAGTTCAAAAATACGCGGGATACTTTTGCCTGCCGGTTCTATCATCGCTTCGCAGTGAATTCGCCCTGCGAACGTCCGCTGCCGCCGCCGAAGGGATACGCCTTCCTGTCGGTCATCGTCTTTTTCCATCAGCAGCCCATCGCCGATCTTACGGTCGAGTTTTTCCAGTCGGGCGCGGACGGCAAGCCGGGCGCTGCCGTTGGCGAGAAGGTGAAGACAGACGAGGACGGCGTGGCGAAGCTGCTCAAGCCGGTTCCCATCGGCAACTATGTCTGCCAGATTCAGTATCAACCGGCAACGATCGTCTGTACCGTGCCGGACATCGAGGAGCCGTTTATTCTCGTCCTGCCGATCGGTCGTCCCTACTACGATTTCGAGAACGATTTCGAGTTTACCGGTAAGAAGCAGCCATAGAGGAGATGCGATGTCGCAGACCATCATCATGAAGCCGACCCCGCCCCCGCCGCCCAAAGACGGTCCCAATGTGGACCCGAAAGGCGCGTTCGAGTTAACCTTTCAGGGCTTTGACGAAGGGCAGGAGGTGGAGGTCGTCTTCTGGGAGATCAATGAAAGCTCACTGGCGAACGATCATAAGGAGGATACGAAACTCGGCTCCGTCAAGGGCAAACTGGTCAAGCATATGGACACGCCGCAGGGGGTTGTGCTGACGCTGGTTCCTTCCAAAAAAGACCCGGATACTTTTGGACCGGCGCGTATACGATTCCAGTTTCCCAAACCCGGCGCGCATGACCATGAAGCGGTGATCTACAATATCAAGCCGGACGGCAAGGCGGGCAGCAACGAGGGAGAATACTGGGAGATACAGGCGCAGATCGTCAATCCGGCGGTCGAGTCGCCCTCTTTCAATCTGGCGAAGGTGAACCGCGCCCTGACCGTGCGTGGTCAGAACCGGCAGGCTACCTACGACTGGCACGCCGGGAACGATGTGATCTTCTACAATGACGCAAGCCGCGATGAGGACGGAACCAACGGAGCCTTTGCCTCGATTGCCCAAGCCATCGAGCAGGCGGAGCACTTCATCTTTATCGCCGACTGGTCGTTTCATCCCTATATGCGTCTGAAGCATGGCGATCCCGCCGCTGTCTCCTCCACCATCGGGCAGAAGCTGCTGGATAAGGCGAAGGGGAATGATAATCTGCTGATTGCCATACACACCTGGGATCATACCAATATTGGCGCGCCGGACGCGCAGAACGATTCGAGCGGGCAGATTCTGGCGAAGATGGCGGGAGGCAAACGTCCCGCGAACCTGCTCTGGCGCGCCAGTTCCCGCACGGGGCAGGACGGCGGCGCGGGGCTTGGCTGGTCGCATCATCAGAAGTTTGTGGTGCTGGACTGTCCCGGACCCGGCGGAAGAAGAGAGATCAAGGTCTTCTATGGCGGTCTGGACCTGACCAAAGGACGCTTCGACTGGCATCAGCATACTATTCTTCCAGGAGACACCGCCGCCCGCTACTTTCTGCAGACGATTGACGGCTGGGAGATCGGGATGATCTGGGACAGCAAGGTGGACTACGACGACTGGTACAACGCCGAGTTCAAGGCCGCAGCGCATGCCGGAAACACAGATCTGCCCCGTCAGCCATGGCACGATATCCATGCGCAGTTGGTAGGACCGACCGCCTGGGATGTGGTGCGCGAGTTTGTCGGACGGTGGAACCTCGATCCGACCTGGACGCCCACGCAGGGAGATAACAGCGCGGAAGCCATAGAGAAGGTCAACAAGAAGTTTGAGTCGCTGTGGGAGAAGGACGGCGAAACCTACAAGTTCGTGCTGCCCTTCGAGCCGCGAGAGGGCAAATGGTCGGCGCAGGTCTATCGCTCGATGGTGCAGCATCACTGGGGAGCCAAACGCGCGATCAAAAGTCCGATGATGCCGGAGGGCGAACTGCAATGGACTCTGCCGCAGAAAGTGGAGCGCAGCATTCTGGATGCCTATATCAAGGCGATCCGGCAGGCGGAGAGGTTCATCTACATCGAGACGCAGTACTTTATCGGCTCCGGGAATCGCTGGGGGCGCAGCTCTATCGCCAATCCGCTGCCGGAGGAGATCGTCAACCGCATCAATACGCATATCTCCAACAAGAAACCGTTTCACGCCATTGTCGTCATGCCGATGTTTCCCGAAGGCAACCCGACCAGCGCAGCCGCCGTCTCGCAGCGTATCTTTGAGTGGAACACGATGGAGTATATGGCGCGGCTGGTGCAGGCCAAATGCGATCAGATCAACGAACTGGACCCGGAGGGCGAATACCTCTCTTGGGAAAACTACCTCTCCTTCTACTTCCTGGCGCAGTGGGCAGACCAGGGAACTAAATCTATGGATCGCAGCGGCGACCGCGAGAAGATGCTTCAGAAGAACGAGCGGTATATGATCTATGTCCACTCCAAGATGATGATCGTGGATGACCGCTATGTAATCATTGGCAGCGCGAATCTGAACGAGCGCAGCCTTGCCGGAGGACGCGACAGCGAAATCTGCATCAGCGTCTGGCCCGCCAACGACCGGGTGCTGCCGGACTGCATCACGCAGGTGAAAGAGTTTCGCAAGGAGCTATGGGAGGAGCATTTCGGTCCGCAGATGACCACCCTGATACCAGGCTGGGAGAAGCCGGAGATGGACTACTTCCAGTTAAGGATGGAGGGAATTCGCAACTACAATAACTTCCGGTACAACCTGCGCCCTCCCAACGCCTTCGGCATTGCGAGCCAGGGACATATCTGCGCCTGGCCCCTCAAGCTGGAGTACAAAGATAAAGCCGAGAATGGGAAGCTGATCCTGGAGAAGTACAAGATGTATGATGAAAAGGACTTCGAACATATCCCCGACGGCGCGCTGAACGATAAGTGGCGGTGGCGACCGAATAACAAACCCTTATCGGTCTACAACACCGACATTCCAGAGTAGAAAAACAGCCCTCTCCAGAAAGGAGAGGGCTGTTTTCAGAAGGAAGCAGGCGACAGCGGCTACTCAAAAACCACCATCGCGTGTTCACGCACAACAGGAACGGTGACGTGCGCAACGCCGTTCTGGTAGTCGCACGCCAGCGGAGTCCGATCCGGCGCAGTATAGACCTGCGAAGGAGCCGACGCAAGCCGCACAGCGACCTTCACCTCTCGCAGCGGAACGACCTCTTCGATCACCTCCACGTGCGCCCCCCGACGATTGGGCTGATAGTTGACCAGGTGAACAATATGCCGATCTCCCTGCTGCATGACGGTGACTTCGGTGGAGGCAGGCGCATCGGTAGTCAGCAGGCGATCCGGCAGAAGCAGGTCCAGGGCGTTGCCGACCACCTTCCGGTAGATCGTATCTCCCTGACTCTGGTAGTCCCCGAAGAAGGTTCCATACAGATAGACCACGCCGTTGTGATAGGTGGCCGCGGGCGCGCCGGACGGCTGATCGTGCGGGGAGTAGAAGTGGGAGGTGAAATGCTCTCCGGTGCGATTGAAGTAGGAGGAGTAGGCGTCGGCGAGAGTATGCGTCTGCGCGTCGGGGCGCACCTCGTTGCCGCTGCCCATCAGAACCCACTCGAAGTCGCGCACATTGCCGGCAAACTCCGGTCGCAGCCGGAAGAAGCTCGGTGACCATGCGAACGGACCGACATAATGGACGCCGAGGAGGTCGGCATTGCAGAACTCTCCGGTGGTTGGATCGAGCAGGGCATCGTGGGAGAAGAGCAGTTTTCCTCCCTTCTGCAGGTAGCCGCGCAGCCTTGCCGCCATCTCCGGCGAGGGTTTGCCCCGATCCGCGATCACCAGCGCGCGATAGCCGCTCCAGTCCGCCTCTGCATCCAGAATATCGAACTGATGATGCAGTTCCAGCAGCATCTTCGCCGCGCCTTCGTCACTGTCGTTGCGCATCTGCTTGAAGTTCTCTTTATGCAGCAGCACCAGCGCGATTTCGGTAACCGGTTTAGCGCCCTGGCACCAGGGTTCTTTAGCAGCTACCTCTCGATATGCCTCGCCGATCACCTGATAGACCGCTGAATAGGGCTTGCCCCGGGGATGAAGCTGGTCGCCGATCGAGCAGACAGAGCCGTTGGCGAGCATCGCGCCGCACTCGAACTTCAGGGCGGCAGGCGATTTCAGCCCGCCGAAGTCTGCCCAGGAGCGGTGGAATCGCCCCGTCATGCCCATTGTCGGCATGTCCAGGCAGCGCGCATAGCGCACCCAGAACGGATAGTAGGCGTATCCCCACCCGCCGGTCGGGAGCGCCTCGATCTCGACATGGCTCATCCATCGGGTCTCCTGTCCGATTCCCTGCCGAACGCGCCCGTTATAGAAGAGGGTGACATCCGGTTTATGCGCGCGCGCCAGCCCGGAGAGGCGACTCATAAACTTCTCGATAATAATTTGAGCGTGCTTTCGCTGGTCGTCGTTATCCTCCGGGTTCAGGTTCAGCTTTTTCATGCTGGCAAGGCAGTAGTCGCAGCAGCAGCCCCAGTCCTCCCTTCCCGCCAGATCGTTCGCCTGAAAGACAATATCGTAGAAGAAGCCGTCTACCTCGTAGTTCTCCAGCAGCTCTTTCGTCTGCGCCTCCTGGTATTCGAGATAGGGACTGTTCAGGCATATCCATTTCCAGCCAGCCTCGCCCGGCTTCGCGCCGACCAGTTCTCCCTTTCGGTTGCGCTGCTGCCAGTCAGGATGCTGCTCCGCCATGTAGTTGTCCCAGACACAGGTAAGATAGATCGGAGCGCGGATGCCTTGCCGATGGAGCGCCTCGATCTGCTGTCCCATCAGGTCAAAGGTGAGCGAGGGGTGTACTTTTCCAACTTTTGTGGGGTAGTAGCACATCCCGTGATGGCACTTGCCGAAGACGGTTACGCTGTCTACGGCGGCCTCCTCCATAGTCCGAGCAAAGACCTCAGCATCAAACTCCGCGCCGACATCAGGGATCAGAGGCGAGGTATGAAAGTCAAGGTGTATCTGTCGAAATCGCAGGCTTAAGTCAGACATCAAAAAAACCTCCGGGTAAGGGGATCACCATAGAGTTCGCGGTCTGCGATAAACTCCCTTCCTGGCTTTTTCCCGCCGTTGAATCGGGCGGCGTTCACTCTGTCTGGTCGTGTATCCCCGGTAAATATACCGTGTAAAAAAAGTATAATCCGTCAAAAAGGGGATGAAAGAGGAGGGAATGAAAGATTACGATTCATTTCAGTATCTCCTCCCTCTGCGAACCTTCTGTTCAGTTCATAGGATAGCGCCAAACGAGCCTTGAGTACCATTAAAGCAATTTTTGACTCTTTATCTATAAGTATTATATAGTATAATATCTATTTATATATATTATCATTTATATTTACTTATTGTATAGCTGTGCTACTTGTCATGATTGCGTTGAGATAGATGAACTGCTCTTCCCCGGGCTGATCCGACTGCATATTCTGCATCATGCAAACCGCGCCCGATCTTCGGGCTGTGGATTATGGAGGAACTGGAGCAGCAGGGGTATCGTGTTCGTCCTGGAACGCTCTATCCGCTTCTGCATGGTTTAGAGAGAGGGGGGATGCTTATCTCTACCAGAGAGAGGTTGGAGGGATGTTACCGTCGTACCTACCGGATTACGCCGAAAGGAAAAGAGGCGTTGCAGATCGCCCGACGAAAGGTTCAGGAACTGTTTCACGAGCTTTTTGAAGAGGAAGAGACACAGGAGGGGTAAAGCTGACAACTGTCCCTATCCTTCTGAAAGATGCAACGCGGAAGTTGTCGCACAGATGCACCCGCTCACACTCCCACCGGAGCATCTTGAGCGGAATCAATATGCAATCTCCACAATCAAGGGAGAATAGGAGGAACCGTTATGAAAGCCGTCTCAAGGCTCTGGGGAGCGCTGGCTGTCATTGGCGTTTTGCTCGCAGCCCTGTCTCCTGCGCAGGCGGTACCAGCCTGGACACGTAAAACAGGACTGGACTGCACTTCCTGTCATATGGGAGGCAGCAATCGCCTGACCAGACTGGGCTATCAGTTCTTGATGCGCGGACATCGCCTGAAGACCGATGAAGGCATCAACAAAGAGAACATGAAGACGCTCAACTACCTCGACTATGCCTCGTTTGCCTCCAAGTGGCGCTACACCGCCAACAACTCCGATGTATCTACCGGTATTGATGTTGAGGCGTTCTCCCTCTACACCGGCGGGCCTCTCTCCGGCAAGTTCAGCTACTTCGTCGAGTATTACTTCCATGAGCGTGGAGGGTTCTCCAATCCCGCTGGCTCTGCAACCAGCACCACCACCAATCGGAGTAAACTGGCGGATGCCTACATTCAGTACAGCACCAACCCGCAGGGAGAAGCCTACTGGTATGGACGCGCCGGGCAGTTCTATCCCTATACGATCTACATGGCTTCTTCTGGAGGACGCCTCTCGATCAACCGACCGCTGGCTATCAACGCTAATCTGGGCGGAGGAAACCTGTACACTCCGCGCGACCGGGCGTATGGTCTCTCTGTCGGGTACGTGAACGATGAGAAAGGCTACTCAGTAGAAGCGGCAGTCGTCAATAGCGCTGGAACCAATGCCCGCCCCAACCTCGAAGAGAAGAACAACTTCAAAGACGCCTATCTGACGGTCGAGAAGAGCTTTGATGAGCACGGATCGGCGCTGTCTCTCTACGCCTATACCGGACGCTTCCTTGTTCCGTCGGGAACAGCCGGATTGTCGGGGGGGAGAGTCTACATCAATAACTGGGAAGACCGCTTCAATCGTCTGGGCGTTCTGGCTTCCTTCGTGCGCCCGAACTGGCTGATCAGCGGCGGCTATTTCTTCGGCGAGAACCAGCTTCCGGCTCCTTCCAACCTGGGATCGGGAACGCCTCCGGTCGCCAGTCCGCCCACCGGATACACCGGCGGAAAGCGCAATCCGAGCGGTTACTATTTCGAGGGCGGATATAATCTGAGCGACAGTCTGACCGGATATGCCCGTTACGACCATATCTATAACGATCTCGTCCCCATAGCCGCCTCTCGCTCAAATGGCTTCACTTTTGGTCTTTCTCAGCGAACGGGAGATGTCGGACGGATCGTACTGGAGTTCTCTGGATACAAATCGGGCAGCAGCGCCTACAGCAGACAGATGCAGGTGGAGTTTAACTGGCTATTCTAAAGCAAGGCGGAATACTGTCCGGAGAATAGTCATCGGGAAGGCAGAGCGATCACGCTCTGCCTTCCGGGTTTTTGGGGAAAGCGTTTCTCAGACCTGCTGCTGAACGATAGCGCGGTTATAGACGCCTTCGTTCTCATCGCGCACCAGCGCGCCCCGCTCCAACTCGATCACGCGGCGGCGCGCATAGTCCACCATCTGTTTATCATGGGTGGCGACCAGGACGGTGGTTCCCCGCGCATTGATGTCGGCAAGAAGCTGCGCGATTCCCAGCGAGGTATCGGGGTCGAGGTTTCCGGTCGGTTCGTCCGCCAGCAGCAGAGGCGGCTCGTTGACCAGAGCGCGGGCGATGGCGACGCGCTGCTGTTCGCCTCCGGAGAGTTGATGCGGAAAGGCGTCACACCGGTGTACCAGACCGACGGTCTTCAATGCGGCGGGAACCTTCTTGCGAACCTCCCGCCTTCCGGCTCCGATCACCCGCAGCGCGAAGGCGACGTTCTCAAAAAGAGTGCGGTCCGGCAGAAGTCCAAAATCCTGAAAGACCACGCCCATACGACGGCGCAGATAGGGAACCTCCCGCGGTCGAATCGCCGACAGATTTACGCCGTCAACCAGCGCCTCGCCCTGCGTCGGAACCTCCTCGCGATAGAGCAGTTTCAGCAGGGTAGACTTGCCTGCGCCCGTAGAACCGACCAGAAACACGAACTCGCCTGCCTGAATCTGAAGGGAGACGTTGCAGAGGGCTGTACGCTCTTTTCCATAGATGACGGAGACGTTGCGCAGTTCGATCATGAGCCTGATACCGGTCGTAAGAGTGGACGGCGGGCGCCTTCTTCGGCAGGCAGTTAAGCCGTAGAAAAGGGGGGATGCCGACGGCTCATTGTATCCATGAACCCGGGCAGATGTCAAGGCATTCATCCGGATCCGAATGCGGCTCTCCCATCTTCGCGCTTTTCGTAACGAACGTCCCGTCGTTTACGGTATACTATGCATACGATGAACGCGCCTCTCCGAAATATACGCAGATGGATGTCGCTGCTGCTGTCGGCGATTCTGATCCTTCCGGCGTTGACCTCGCGCGCCGCCTGGTTCTGCCGGGACGGCACGCCCTGTCCGCTGGATTGCCCGATGCTGCATCGTGCTGTTCCTGCCGCTTCCTGCTGTCCGCAGCAGGAGATCGAGACGCGACTCGATCAGAGCGCGGCGTGTCGGGGCTGTCGGGGAGATTCCTGCGTGCTTCAGGTTCGTCCCACGCCCGATACGCTTCATCGTTCCGATTCGCCGGTCGGCTCCGATCCGGTCCGCGATCTTCCGACTCCGCTCTGGCGGGAACACATTGAGACCTCTGCGCTTCCGGCGTTCGACTTCATCTGTCCACCGCCGGAGTCTCCCTCTCCAGTTCGCTCGTCTCGCGCTCCGCCCGCTCTTCTCAAAGGGTAGTCCAACCTTTGCGGCAGAGAGACCCTCCTCCTGTCGAGACACATATCCGATAAGAAGACAAAGGAGAAAACGAAGTGTGAACGCTGTCTGTCTTTGCACTCGCCTGCGTTCTGAGCCTGCTGCCGGCGACGGCTTGGGGACAGAGCGGGGGCGGGTGTCCGCTTTGACCCTCCAGCGGTTTTTCCGCGCAGAGCGGAGACTCGACCGGTTCGGTCGAGGGAGGAACAAAAAAGGGAACGCTCCAGATCTCGACGCTCTCCTCGCAGGGGCTGGCCGGGGAGACGGAGACGTTTATTCGATACGGCGCAACGCCGCGTCTGGAGCTGGGATTCAGCTATCTATGGCGCCCCGAGAAGGTGCGCCCGCTGGTGAACTATGAGCTGATTCCGGAGGGACGCCAGCGTCCTTCTGTGCGTGCAGGACAGATGTCCAACCCCTCCGGAGGTGAACTGAAGGCTTTTTTGACCGTGGGTAAGGGCCTGCGCCCGTGGGTCAATGCTCCCGTACATCTGTACGTCGGAACGGCTGTCGTCTACACGCAACGCAAGCCGTTGTGGATATGGGGAGCGAGCGCGAATCTGACTCCCGATACCATCTTCTCCGTGCAGTTTGACGGACGCTATCCGACGTTCGGACTGACCACGTCTGTCGGAAAGATCAACGGGAGCAGCGTGCGTCTTGGGATCCTGGCGGTGAAGACCGATCGTCTGGGTCCGTTTCTGGCGATAGGTTTTCCGCTGGGTCGCTGAACGCCGTTGTACTGGACGACCATTCTCGAAGAACGGGAGGATGGTTGTCTCTTTTTTTAGTTTCCTCTTGCAGAACTGGAGGAGCAGGCGTATAATAGATAAGCGGGCATCTTCGGATGCCCGCGAGTCTGTCCGCATAAATCCCTGTCGAGAGTTCCACGTTCATGTTGCTAGTTCGCTAACAGGTTACCGGACCGCCAGACAGACCGCTCTGAAACGGATCAGAGACGGCGCGCTGCGCGTGTCGCTTGTTAAGCGAACTTCCTCCTTTTTGCCTGTAACGGTCTCTGCACCCCGTTCGGGTCTCTTCCCTCTGATCGCTTATCTCTGGCGCTCCGGAGCCTGCGTTTCGAACCATGTCTTCAAGGAGAAAGCCAGATGAGCAGCGGCATAGCTCTTGATGAGAAGGGCGCGTTTCGCCTGCCTGCCGGGGAGACCCTTCTCACCAGCCTGAATAATCCAACGATAAAAATAATACGCAGCCTGCGCCTGCGTAAAGAGCGCGAACGCACGGGTCTCTTCTTTGTGGAGGGGATTCGCTTTGTCGCCGCCGCCCTGCAGCAGCGCGCCGACATTGTCGCTCTGGTGGTGACGCCAGAGCATCAGCAGAGCGCGCGCGGTCAGGAATTTCTGATGGGGCTGCGCCGAAGCCGTCCTCCCAATCTGCTGGTAACCCCGGAGGTGATGCGCTCGCTGGCGGACCGCGAGGAGGCGCAGGGGATCAGCGCGGTCATGCGTCAGCGATGGGAAACTCTGGAGACGGTCCTTCCGGCGCGAAAGGGCGTCTGGGTTGCGCTGGACGGGATCGAGTATCCCGGCAATCTGGGCACGATTCTACGCGGCTGCGATGCGGTCGGATGTGAGGGCGTGATCCTGATCGGAGACACCTCCGATCCCTACGACCCGCAGTCGGTGCGCGCCAGCATGGGAGCGATCTTCTATCAGCGGCTCATTCGCGCCGATTTTCGGGCATTTGCGGACTGGAAAGCCAGACATCGCCTGACGGTGGTGGGAACCTCGCCTGGCGCGCAGACGGACTATCGGCAGATCGCCTACCCGACGCCGGTGGTTCTGTATATGGGAAGCGAAGGGAAGGGACTGCCGCTGGAACGGCAGGCGTTATGCGATGCCATCGCCCGCATCCCGATGGTCGGTCAGTGCGATTCGCTCAATGTGGCGATAACGACCTGCGTGATGCTCTACGAGGTCTTTCATCAGGCGCATCGGGAAGGAAGCGAGGGGCATAAACACGAATGTTAGCGTGTCTGTATTCTATACGCATTGTACGATCACCTGATCCCGCAGCCTGAAAGGAGCCTCTGAAGATCGCGATGGAGGAACCGGATATCTATGACGTGAAGACTCGCGCTCCCGGACCGCAAGGCGAGCTTCCCCTGACCGGGGAGATGCTGCGCGACCTGCCCAGCGGCGACCTGTTCGCGCTGTCGCAGAACGCCGGCATGGGCTGGGATCCCGGCAAGCTCAACCAGCGCGAGTTTCTGATTCTCAGCACCCAGGGAGGCATTCGTAATCCCAACGGGACGCCTCTCGCCCTCGGCTATCATACCGGTCACTGGGAGGTCGGTCTGATGATGCAGGCTGCCGCCGAGGAGTTTCAGCGACTCGGCTGCATTCCCTTTGCAGGCTACTGCTCCGATCCCTGCGACGGACGCTCGCAGGGAACGACGGGGATGTTCGACAGCCTGCCCTATCGCAATGATGCCGCCGTCATCTTTCGCCGCCTGATTCGCAGTCTGCCGAATCGAAGGGGAGTACTGGGGGTGGCGACCTGCGATAAGGGGCTGCCCGCTATGATGATGGCGCTGGCGGCGATGCGGAATCTCTCCTGCGCGCTGGTTCCGGGTGGAGTAACCCTTCCGGCGGAGCAGGGGGAAGATGCCGGCAAGGTACAGACCATCGGGGCGCGCTTCTCGCACGGTCTCATATCGCTGAAAGAGGCGGCGGAACTGGGATGTCGCGCCTGCGCGACGCCGGGCGGCGGCTGTCAGTTCTTCGGCACGGCGGCGACGGCGCAGGTCGTCGGGGAGGCGTTAGGGTTGACGCTGCCGCATGCTGCGCTGGCTCCCTCCGGTCAGCCGATCTGGCTCGATATGGCGCGTTGTACCGCGCGCAGCCTGACGGAAATGGAGGCGCAGGGAATTCGCACCCGCGATATCGTGACTGACGCGGCGGTTCGCAACGCCATGACGGTTCATGCCGCCTGTGGCGGCTCCACTAACCTGTTGCTGCATATTCCTGCCATCGCGCACGCGGCGGGGCTGCGTCGTCCGGTGGTGGAGGACTGGATCGCGGTCAATCGTGCCGTGCCTCGTCTGGTGGATGTGCTGCCAAACGGTCCGACCGATCACCCGACAATCCGCTTCTATCTGGCGGGCGGAGTGCCGGAGGTGATGCTGCATCTGCGCGCGCTCGGACTCTTAAATCTCGACTGCCTGACAATCACCGGGAAGACGCTGGGCGAAAATCTACAGGAGTGGGAGCGTTCGGAGCGACGCAGGCGGCTGCGAGAGCGTCTGCGGCAGGAGGACGGCGTAGACCCGGAGGATGTGATCCTCTCGCCGGAGCGCGCCCGCGAACGCGGCATGACCAGCACGGTCTGTTTTCCGCGTGGCAATCTGGCTCCGGAAGGTTCGGTCATCAAGCAGACCGCGATTGATCCGAGCGTGGTGGATGCGGACGGGGTCTATCGAAAGCGGGGACCGGCGAAGGTCTTCACCACCGAACGCGCCGCCATCGCCGCCATCAAAGGAACCGGCGAAAAGCGGGTAGAGCCGGGAGACGTACTGGTTTTGATCTGCCGGGGACCGATGGGGTCGGGAATGGAAGAGACCTATCAGATCACCTCCGCGCTGAAGTTTCTGCCGTGGGGGAAGACCGTCGCCGTTCTGACCGATGCGCGTTTCTCTGGCGTCTCTACGGGAGCCTGCATCGGACATATCGGACCGGAGGCGCTGGCGGGCGGTCCCATCGGGAAAGTGCGGGATGGCGATCAGATCGAGGTTATCATAGACCGTCCGAACCTGACCGGCAGCGTCAATCTGGTCGGGGAGGGCGATATGACGTTCAGCGCGGAGGAGGGAGCGCGCGTGCTGGCGGCGCGCGCCCCGCGTCCCGACCTTGCGCCCGATCCCGATCTGCCGGAAGATACGCGCCTGTGGGCTGCTCTTCAGACGGCGGGCGGCGGAGTCTGGGGCGGCTGCGTCTACGATCCGGAGGCGATTGCCGCGCGCCTGCTGGCGTCCAGCGTTGTGACTGAGTTCACACAGACGCCCTGAAACCTGTTTCACCGCTTTCACGTACTGCAGGTAGAAGCATACGCCTTATCCGTGTCGCATTTGCAGGGCAAGGAGGAACCACAACGTGGGTAAATGGGGCATCTGGCAGTGGCTGGTTGCGATTATCCTGGCGCTGATCGCCATTCAGATCGTTTTCTGGATCGTCGGTCAGTTCATCCACCTGTTGAAGATCGCGCTGGTCGTCGCGGTCATCATCGGGATCATCTGGCTGGTCATGACCGTGATGAATCGGGGCAAGCGAAGCAGCTACTAATTCGACAACACCGCGCCTGAATCGGCTTTGCGCTGAACAGGCACGTTATATTGCATAGACCGGGGCTGGTAGACACCGGGGCAGGCACTTGCGCCTGCCCCGTTTTGCCTGTACAGGAGTGCGGGCGCGGGACGGCGAATATGAGAGGCGAAAACGTCCCGCCAATCATGCAAGGAGTCTCCCAGCGATGAGCAATCTATCTTCTCCTCTTGCCACGCCCGATCAACGCGCCGCCGTCCTTATCGAGGCGCTGCCCTATCTACGGCGGTTCTTCGGCAAGACGCTGGTCATCAAATACGGCGGCAACGCCATGATTGACGATCAGTTGAAAGAGCAGGTGATGCAGGACATCGCGCTGCTGCACTATGTCGGCATTCGCCCGCTGGTGGTGCATGGCGGCGGACCGGAAATCAGCGCGCTGATGCGTCAGATGGGACATGAGCCGACCTTTGTGGGCGGGCTGCGGGTGACCGATGCCGCCACGATGGAGATTGTCGAGATGGCGCTGACCGGCAAGACCAACAAGAACATTGTGGCGCGGCTGAATCAGCAGGGCGCGACGGCGGTCGGGTTGAGCGGTAAGGACGCCAATCTGCTGGTGGCGCGCAAACTGGAGTCGCCGAAGGGCGATCTGGGATTTGTCGGCGAGATCATGCAGGTGAACGCGGATATCTTAACGCTGCTGGTCGGGCAGGGCTATATTCCGGTCATCTCCTCGGTGGCGATTGGCGAGGACGGCGAATCCTACAATGTCAACGCCGATCATGCTGCCGGGGCGATTGCGGCGGCGGTCGGGGCGGAAAAGCTGGTGATGCTGACCGATGTGGAGGGACTCTACGCCGACTATCCCGACCGCAGCACCCTGATCTCCGAAATGGATACGACGCGAGCGCGCGAGATGCTGGAGACGGGCAAAGCGGAGAAGGGGATGATCCCGAAACTGGAGGCCTGCATCACCGCGCTGGAGGGAGGCGTCTCGCGCGCGCACATGATAGACGGTCGCCATCCACATGCCATCCTCATCGAAATCTTCACCGATGCCGGTGTCGGAACCATGGTTCATCCGTGAAGGAAAAAGCCCCTCTCGTTCAGGGAGAGAGGGGCTTTCTGCGGATGCCAGGAGATTGATTCGGTCGCTTGCGCTCTCTGTGACAGGAAGAAGGTCTATCATTACGCGCGAAGCAAAGCAATCTCTTTGAGCAGAGCGGTCAGGGGCGCGCGGGCTGTTTATTTCCGGGAGCGGCGTCGCCTTTTGCCAGTCCAAGCGCCCAGCGAATGCCTCCCAGAATGTGCTGGCGATATGGCTCGCTCTCCCAGACATCCTCGCGGTGACCCAGCGCGGTATAGAAGACTTTTCCCTTGCCGTACATCTTGCACCAGGAGAGCAGGTGATCTCCCGGCTGTCCGGCGGACTGCGATTTATCGTTGGGATATTTATCCAGCGAGAGAAGCACGCGCACGCGGTCGCGGGATGAGTGATTCAGAATATAGATCTCATCGAAGACTCTGTAACTGGAGCCGAAGTGTTTGGTTGCGGGATGCTTCTGATCATCCACAAGGGCATCCACCTCGCACTGCGCGCCGTGCGTGCGGAATTCGCCCCCGATCATCTCCACAAAGCTGGTGTCGCCGTTGAGGTCAGAGGTCTTGTAGGTGTCGGTGGCGGCGTGCGATCCCATGAAGGCTTTGCCCGATTCGATCCACTTCAGGAACGCCTTGAGATCAGGGATGCCCAGGTTGCCGGTGGTGTTGTTGAAGTAGACCCCGTCGTAGCCGTTGGCGTTCAGATACTCCGGCGTCAGCATGGTCTTCACATCCTCCGCCGTGCGGCAGAAGTCCACCGTGAACTGACCGCTCTTCTCCGCGATCTCGGTCAGGGTCTTTTCGCCGGTTGGAATGGAACTGTGCCGGAATCCGGCGGTATGGCTGACCACCAGAAGTTTCTTCTTTTTAGGCGGCAGCAAGGTGCTGCTGACCGACAAGGCTCCAGCGGTCAGAAACGCGCAGAACAGCGCAAGCGCAATCAGTCGAAATCTCATGATTGAATGCTCCTCCACAATAGATGATGACTTAGAGTATACGCAATCGGTTCGCCGGTTCCTCCCTCTTCAGGTTTTCTCCGACAAATTAGCCAGCCTCTCTTCCGCTTTTTGCGTGTGATAGGTCTGCAGTTCGGTATCTATTGCCGCCTGAAACGCCGCGCGCGCCGCCTCGATCTCTTCTCGTCGGGCGCGGCACAGACCGATGTAGTAGTGGGCGCGGGGAATGTCTACCGGATCAGGGCGAAGCTGCAGAAATCGCTCCCACAAATCCAGACAGAGGGCGTCATCGCCCTGTGCATAGGCGGCGCGTCCAAGCAGGCAGCAGCAGCTTGCCTGAGTCGCCCGGCTGTCGGGAAAACGCTGTGCCTGCTCCTGCGCCTCCTCCAGCTTCTGCCGCGACTCCTCCCGGCGACCCAGACACGCCAGAATCCAGGCTTCGGTGGTCAGGCAGGCGAGTCCGAGCTTCTCTTCCTTTCCCAGCGACTCCTCCGCCTCGCGCAGGCACTCCAGCGCCTTCTCCGGGTGACCGGTTTCCGCCTCCAGCCAGGAGCGTCCAAGCTGTATGACCGCCTGCGAGCGGCGTTCATCGGAGGGGGTCGGGAAGGGGTAGGCTCTGGCTGCCTGATCCAGCATCTGCCGCGCATCCTCGAATTTGCCCCAGTAGAGCATACACTCAAACTCCGCCAGCCGTGCGGCGCGACGCGCCTGCAGACTCATCTCCGCCGCCTTCTGACAGGTCTCCACCGCCTTCACCAGTATCCCGCGCCGTCGTTGAATGCTGCCGAGCGTGGCAAGGTAGGATGCCGCTTTATCCACATTGCGCAGCCTCACGGCGCAGCCAAAAGATTGTTCGTAGTGCCGCTCCGCCTCCTCCAGATCGCCCCGGTCGCTGCATGCCAGCGCCGCCACGCTGTGAGCGACCATGCAGGTCGAGAGATCGTCGGTATTCGCCAGCGCCTCCTTTGCGCGCGCCAGCGCCGCATCGGGATGCCCGCTCTCCCACAGCGCCAGCGCCAACCGCAGCAGCAGCCGTCCGCGCTCAAGGGAGGCGACGGGGCGTTTTACCGGCGATATGCGTTCGGAGGATAGATGAGCGAGCGCCTGCTCATAGGCTTCGACCGCTTCCGAGTAGCGGCGTTCTGCGACCAGAGACTGCCCCAGCGAGACATAGAATCCCGTGTCGTGAGGGCTGTCCTGAAGTCGCTCCGCCGCATGTTTACGCTCTTGCGCCGCCTCTTCCGGTCTGCCCGCCGCCTCCAGACAGTCCGCCAGGCGTCGCCGGATATTGGACTCCAGCGCCGGGCGAAGGCGGCGTTTCAGGCACTGGCGACACATCTCTATTGCCTGTTCCGGCTGCTGGTTCTCCAGATAGAACCAGGCCAGGCGAAACCGGGGATCGGTTCGCAGGTAGTCGCCGAACAGGGAGGGAGAGCGCAGGACGCGCTCCAGGATGCGGATCGCGGCGCGAAGATTTCCGTGACTGCGCGCCGCCTGCGCCGCGCCGGGCAAGATCCCAAAGACCCACATTTCGCGCAGCAACAACACGGTGACCAGAGTCGCTGTCAGCGCAGTCCAGACCCACATGAGGAGATCCTTCAGGAGGTGGAGATGCGCAGAACCTCCTCCACCGCGTCCTGCGTGGAGGAGAGATTCGCGTTCAACTGCTGCAGGGTGGTGGCGGCTTCCACAAAGGTGGCGTTCTCCAGAGAGTTGCCCGCGGCGATCATCAGCATCAACTGTGAGCGCAGATGCAGCAGAATCTGACGACACTCTTCGCGGGCTGTCTCCAGACGCGCCCGCCAGACCACCAGATTGCGCAGCGCGTCGCGCTGCCCCTCAATCGCCTGAAGCTGCCTCTGCAGAGAGGCCAGCACAATCATATCGTCCTCGCGGTTTATGCGCTCCACCAGATCAATCTGCCGGTGATTGAGTTCCGCTTCGGAGGTGTTGGGGAAGGAGCGGGAGAGCATTTCGCTCTTCTCGTTCAGATCGCCCCAGTAGCTCATGACGCGCTCTAACTCGCGGGAGACCTCTCGCGACTGTTTTCGGTGTTGGCGGGGGAGTTTTCGCAGGATGCGCCGAATATCGCCTTCGATGACCAGCATGGCGCACTCCGGGTCAACCTGGGTGAGCCACTGCCGCCAGTTCGCCCAGGCGATGTTGCGCACGCGCACGGAAGCCGAGGATCCGAGCGCCAGCAGAATCGGCACGATGAATGTCCAGACCAGAAGCACTCCCGCCCAGAACATCTCTCTTAACTCGGTGTCGAGTTCTGCCAGAGTCGGCTGCTTCTTCTTCATCTCCCGAAAGGCGTCTGGACCGGCGGCTTTGGCAGCCTGCAGGATTATGCGGCGTTGAGTCTCTTCGTCCAGTGTGCGAAGGGATTGTACCGGCGGTTTCACGTTGTGTTGCGCTCCCTGTGTTCTCTACGCAGGATGCCCGCAGAGTGGTTTCCCCTTTATAGGCGCAGCGAGCAAAGCTGTGATATAATTCATGATTGCGCCGGGAGATACCTGCGAGCGCGGGGGAGAGCGATGCCGCAAATCGTTGTGGAAGACCTCGTGAAGACGTTTCGCATCGCCGAGCGCGATGCGGGCATGTGGGGCGCAGTGCGCGGTCTGGTGCATCGCCGCTACCGTACCGTCGAGGCTCTGGCGGGAATCTCCTTTCAACTGGAGCCGGGCGAACTGGTCGGCTACATCGGTCCCAACGGAGCCGGGAAGTCCACCACCGTCAAAACGCTGGCAGGGATTCTGGTTCCCGATTCCGGTCGGTGCGAGGTGATGGGGCGCGTTCCCTGGCGCGAACGGATCGCCCATGTCCGTGAGATCGGAGTCGTTTTCGGACAGCGCACGCAGCTATGGTGGGATCTTCCGGTCATCGAGTCGTTTGATCTCCTGCGCGAAATCTACCGTGTCTCCCCGGATGCCTATCGGCGGATCAGCGAAGAGCTGATCTCTCTGCTCGATCTGGGATCGCTGCTGGATGTTCCGGTTCGCCAGTTAAGCCTCGGTCAGCGCATGCGCTGCGATCTGGCTGCCGCCCTGCTGCACGCGCCGCCGCTCCTTTTTCTGGATGAACCGACCATCGGGCTGGACGCTGTCTCCAAACTGGCAGTACGCGACTTCATCAAAAGACTCAACCGCGAACGCGGCGTCACCGTCATTCTGACCACGCACGATATGGACGACATCGAAGCCCTCTGCACCCGGATCATCGTCATCGGGCAGGGGCGCATCCTCTCTGATGGAACGCTGGAGAGCCTCCGGCAGCGAGTCACCCGCGAACGCTGGCTGATTGTGGACCTGGAGGAGGCGGAGGCGGAGGTAACCGACCCGGAGGCGGAGCTTCTGCGCCGGGAAGGGCATCGCGTTACGCTGAGCTATGATCCGGCGCGCACCCCGACCGCCGATCTGATACGCCGAATCACCGCTCAAAATGCCGTGCGCGATCTGTTCGTGGAGAATCCTCCCATTGAAGAGATCATTGCGCGGCTCTATGGCGAGAGCCGCGCATGAGACCCTACCGCGCCATCCTGAGCGCGCGCTTTCGGATGATGCTCCAGTACCGCGCCGCCGCCTTTGCCGGATTCTCCACACAGCTTTTCTGGGGCTTGATCCGCGTCATGATCATGGACGCCTTCTATCGCGCCTCCACCGGAACGCCCCCGATGCGGATCGAGGAGGTGATCACCTATATCTGGCTGGGGCAGGCGCTGCTGGGGCTGCTGCCCTGGAATGTGGATCGCGATATCCAGACCATGATACGGGAGGGATCGGTCGCCTATGAACTGACGCGCCCGCTCGATCTCTACAATCTCTGGTTTATTCGCGCCGTCGCATGGCGCGCCGCGGCAACCCTGCTGCGCGTCATCCCCATGTTCACTGTAGCGCTGCTCTTTCTGGGAATGCGCCTTCCGGCTTCGCCCGCTGCCGCGCTGGGATTCACGCTGACGACGCTCGGCGCGCTTCTGTTGAGCGCCGCCGTAACCAACCTGCTGAACATCTCCCTGCTCTGGACCCTCTCGGGGGAGGGCGTCATGCGGATGATCCCCGCGCTGGTGATGCTCTTTTCCGGCAATATCATCCCTCTGCCGCTCTTTCCTGACTGGATGCAGCCTCTCCTGAACTTCCTGCCGTTTCGCGGTCTGGTGGATGTTCCTTTTCGTCTCTATCTGGGACATATCCCCGCCATCTACACCGGCACGGCGTTCGCGCACCAGATCGCCTGGACGATGGCGTTCGTTCTGCTGGGACGCTGGATGCTGGCGAGAGGGGCGCGTCGTCTGGTGGTGCAGGGAGGCTGAGGCATGATCCACGCGATTCGTCTCTATCTGCGTCTGATCGGCATCTCCCTGCGCGGGCAGATGCAGTATCGCGCCTCCTTCTGGATGCTGGCGGCAGGGTATCTGCTGATTACGGGGATCGAGTATATCGGGATATGGGCGCTGTTTGACCGATTCGGTTCGCTGGAGGGCTGGACGCTGCCGGAGGTCGCGCTGTTCTACGGGATCGTGAATATCGCCTTCTCGCTGGCAGAGATTTCGGGACGCGGATTCGACTCCTTTTCACGAATGGTGATACGCGGCGACTTTGACCGGCTGCTGCTGCGCCCGTGCAGCGCGACGTTGCAGGTCGCCGGACAGGAGGTGCATCTCTTTCGGTTCGGGCGCACAGTTCAGGGAATGGCGGCGCTGCTCTGGGGATCGTACATGCTGGGGATTGACTGGACGCTGCCGAAGTTTCTCCTGCTTCTGGCGGCATCGCTGGGAGGAGCCTGCCTCTTCTATGGTCTGCTGATTATTCAGGCGACGATGTGTTTCTGGACGGTGGAGACGCTGGAGATCATGAACATTCTGACGCACGGGGGAACGGAGACAGGCATGTATCCGCTGACGATCTATCGCCCCTGGTTTCGGCTCTTCTTCACCTTTGTCGTGCCGCTTGCCTGTATGAACTATCTGCCCATCAGCGCGATTCTGGATCGCCGCGATCCGTTCGGCGCGCCGACTCTGTTTCAGTGGCTTGCCCCGCTCTTCGGCATGCTCTTTCTGCTGGCGTCGCTGCAGATATGGCGGATCGGCGTTCGCCGTTACTGCTCTACCGGTAACTGAGAGACGGGGGATTCCGGCTGCCGCGTGTCGAACGGTTCTGCGGCAGGCGAAAAGTCAGACAATTTCTAGAAGCGAAACATATTTTCTCTGTTTCTCGGCGGGAGGTATGCATGAGTGGTCTGTATAGCGATGTGCTGATAGTCGGGGCGAGTCTGGGCGGCGTGGCGGCAGCGATCCGGGCGGCGGCGATGGGGGCGTCCGTTCGACTGGTGGAGGAGACGGAGTGGATCGGCGGGCAGTTGAGCGCGCAGGGAGTCTGCACGCCTGATGAAAACCGCTGGATCGAATCCGCGGGAGGAACCGCCTCCTACCGCGCTTTTCGGCAGCGTGTGCGCGAACACTACGCCTCGCGCTACCGGCTGTCGGAGATCGGGCAGGCGCAGCCGCACTTTAATCCCGGCAACTGCTGGGTCAGCCGGCTGGCGATGGAGCCGCGGGTCGCCGCCGCGCTTGTGCGGGAGAGACTTCAGAGTCTGCCCGGAGTCGCGCTGCATCTGAACACCCGCGTGGTTGCCGCCGAAGTCGAGGGCGACGCGATCACGGCGCTGCGGGCGGTCGGACCTGACGGAGAGGAGATCGTTTTTCGCAGCGCGTATCTGCTGGATGCCACCGAACTGGGGGACCTGCTGCCGTTGGCGGGAGTCGAGTATGTCGTCGGGGCGGAGAGCAGGGCAGAGACCGGCGAGCCGGACGCGCCGGAGACCGCTCATCCCGAATGGATTCAACCCTTCACCTTTCCCTTTGCGCTGGAGATGCGTCCCGCAGGCGAAGAGCATACCATTTCACCGCCTTCCGACTACGAAGCGTTGAAGGCGCTGCAACAGTACCACATCCTGGACGGGGCGATGCGGGGCATGTTTGGCGAATTGGGATGGTGGACCTATCGGCGGGTGATCGCGGCGGAGAATTTCGATGATCCCGCCTTCCCGTGCGATATCGCCATGATTAACACCGGCTCCAACGATTTTATGGGCGGCGTTGTGCCGGGCGAATCGCCGCAGGCCGATGCACAGACGCTGGCGCGCGCGCGGCGCGCCTCCCTCGGTTACGTCTACTGGCTGCAGACGGAGTGCCCCCGCGTGGACGATCCGGCCCGCCGGGGCTATCCCGAATTCAGACTGCGCGCCGACCTGTTCGGAACGCCCGATGGGATCGCGCCCGCGCCCTACATTCGCGAATCGCGGCGCATCCGCTCCCTGCGCCCGGTGTTACAGCAGGAGATCGTTGCGAAGGACAGCGCGGGGAACGCGCACCAGACCGGGGCGCGCGCCGCCTTCTTCTCCGACTCCTGCGGTATCGGTCACTACTGGCTTGATATTCACCGGGGCGGAACGCCGGAGCCGGGGCGCTTTATGGAGACGCGCCCGTTTCAGATACCGCTGGGCGCGCTCATTCCCGCGCGTGTCGTCAACCTGCTGGCTGCCTGCAAAAATCTCGGAGTCACCCATCTGACCAACGGAGCCTACCGCCTGCACCCCATCGAATGGAACATCGGCGAATCGGCAGGCGCGCTGGCCGCATACTGCGCCGCGCGAGGCACAACGCCGCACGCCCTCTATCGCGACTCGGCGGCTCTGCGCGCTTTTCAGCGCGTCTTGCTGGAGCAGGGAATACCGCTCTACTGGTGGGCGGACCTGCCTTCGGAGCGACCGGAGTTTGTGGCGGCGCAGACTCTGGCGATGGCGGGAATCTGGACGGGAGGCGACGATCTGAATTTCCGTCCAGATGATCCGCTGACCTTTGAGGAGGCGCAGAAGATCGCGGAGAGGGCGGGCATCGAGTCGCAGAGGATTCCGATGGATTCGCGGGGCGCCGCCGCGCTCTGGCTGTTCTTGCAAAGGATGGGAAAATAACATTGCCGATAAATATGTCGGACAAATTAAAAATTTGATTGACATTTTGAAAAGGGGGTGTTACAATCACCTTAACAGCTTCTTGAAACCCCGCATTTGCGCATTGAGCCGTTACGCTACGAGATTCCAAGGACTGTAGAACAGATATCTTCTCCCACCATCGGGAGGTGTCCTGTGGGAACAGTTCCTGCGTATATAAAGATCGCCGAACAGATCAAAAAGGAGTGGTTCTCCAGCGCTGACCCACGGCACGGCAACAAACTCCCCACGCAGGAGGAACTGGCTGAACGATTCAACGTCAGTCGTTCGACCATCGTGCGCTCTCTTTCAAAACTGGTTGCCGAGGGGTACATCCATTCCCAGCAGGGCAGCGGAGTCTACGTGGCGCAGAAACCGCCGCGTGGAGACGAAGCCAGACGGATTGGTTTAATTGTGACTCGTCTGCATGCGCCGGTGATCGTCGCCGCCTGCCGCGGCGTGGAGCGTCGGGCGCGCCAACTGGGGTATCAGGTGCTGCTGGCAAGCTCCGAGAACAGTCTGGCGCGAGAAGAGGATCTGGTCGCGCAGCATCTTCAGGCAGGCGTGCAGGGAATCGTTCTCTATCCGGTGACCCGAAGACAGGCGGAGATAAAGGACGACTATCTGGCGCGCTGGAGCCAGTCGGCTCCGGTTGTCACGATGGATATCGCCTGCGATGCCTGGCCCTGTTCGACGGTGCTCTTTGACAATTATCGTCTCGGTTACGAGGTGACGCGGCAGTTGATCCGGCACGGGCATCGGCGCGTCGCCTTCATGCACACCTCCCCCGACTATCTGCATACCTCCATCCATGATCGTCAACGCGGATGGGAGGCTGCGATGGGCGAGGCGGGACTGGAGGTGCCTGAAAGCTATCGGGGCTGGCCCGTCGGGGTGCATGACTTCTCTCAATCACGGGAGGATTCCGACTATCAGGAGATCGCCGAAAATCTGTTAAGACTGCACCCTCGCCCGGATGCGGTGATCGCCTGGATGGATGATGTCGCCGCGCATATGACGCAGGCGCTCTGTCATCTGGGAGTGCGGATACCGGAGGATATACGTCTGGTCGGGTTCGACTGCGAACCGCTGATTACGCGGCTGTTCCAGCCGCTCTTCCCGACCTCCAGGCCGGACTTTGTACGGCTGGGCGAGATTGCGGTCGAGGTATTGAACCAGACGATTACGTACCAGAACTCTACTCGCCCGCGTGTCTACTATTATCCTGTGCCGGTATTGTGGCGCGAGCCGCGCACGGCTCCGGTTCAGACGTCGGCGGTGGTTCAATTTGATGAAATACCGGTGGAGGCATAATCGCTCTCCATTCTATTGGGAAGGAGGTAACCATTGTGAAGTCACAGGTGTCTCCCGTTGTTGCGATCATCGCGGTTCTGGTGGTCATCGGGATTGCCGTCTTCGCTATCTATTCCTTCACGGGCAGTTCGCAGGGCAGTCGTGAAGGAGATAAGCCCCCTGGAATGCCGCCTGAAGTCTCGAAGAAGTTTCAGGAACTCGGCACGAGAGGACCCGGAGGACCTGGAGCGGGACCCGGCACTATGACGGCGCCCAACCAGGGCAGCGGTTCAGGCACGAATGTCGGTCCGGGGGGTATGCCTGGCGGCATGACCGCTCCCAATCAGGGACGCTGAGATATCTCTTTAGCGGCATCGTGTGTTTGCTTCTTGTATACCCTTTCTTTCCTCCCCGGGGGAATGTGTAAGGTTATTTTCGATCTCATCTCGGTCTCAGGAATGGACCTGAGACACATCCTGAAAGGAGAAGCATTGTGGCAAGAAAAGGTTTCACCTTGATCGAACTCCTCGTTGTTATCGCCATTATCGCGATCCTGGCCGCCATTCTGTTCCCGGTCTTCGCGCAGGCGCGAGAGCAGGCGCGCACAGTCTCCTGTCTCTCCAACAACAAGCAGATCGGTCTGGGCGTCAAGATGTATGCCCAGGACTACGACGAAGAGTTCCCGATGGGAACCTACAACGGTCCCCGCAACTGGGAGGTCAATCCGGACGTTCCGCAGCAGAATCTGGGATGGAACGACTGCTGGATTGATGCAAACGGACAGGGACCGGGGAAGTGGGCGGGCTTCAATCCCGGCGACGGCGGACCCAACTATGTGGGATGCGCCTATGGCGGAGAGTTCTATCGCACGCTCATGACTGTTCAGGTTGGTCCGTACATCAAGAACACGCAGATCTGGTACTGCCCGTCCGACAAGTTCCGCCGCCCGAGCCGTGAGAACATCACGACCGGCATGCAGTCCTATCAGTGGTTCCCCAACTGGATCTATAACGCCAACTGCTGCTGGGGCAACGTTCGCTATCCGGACGGCACGTTCAAGGTGCTGGAGAACCCCTCGGAGAAGGTGGACATCCCCGCCGAGCGCATGCTCTTCATCGAGCGCGGCGCGTTTGGATGGGATGGACCGGACGCACGCGACTGGGGCTGCCAGCCTGCTCCTAACAGCACCTTCAACCATCCGCGTGGCTACAACTGCACCTACTTTGACGGACATGCCAAGCTGGTTCCGTATGGCAAGAAGTGGACCACCATCCCGGCGACGGGCTGGGGACCGGATTGCCGACCGCAGTAGTCGTAATCCTCTAATCCTTCAGGGATCTCTCTCTGTTCCTCTCGGAAGACCGCCTTCGGGCGGTCTTCTCTTTTTTCGGGCAGGCGGGAGAAGGAGATAGCGGGAGAAGACGGGAACATAGAGGGGCGGCGGGCGCAATACTATCCGGGTTTCTATGATCCCATCACCCGCTTTCTATTCAACTCTCGGAGGAGATAACAGCGATGGAGAAGGTCAGGATCGGCGTCATCGGAACGGGCGGCATGGGCTCCGGACACTGCCATATCATTCCGCAGATCGAGGAGGCGCAGTTAACCGCTATCTGCGATATTGCGCCGGAGGCGATGCAGCCGATTGCGGAGAAACAGGGCGTGCCGACTTTTGCGAAGGCGGAAGACCTGCTGGACAGCGGGCTGGTGGATGCCGTCATTATCGCGACCCCGCACTACTTCCATCCGCCCATCGCCATCGAGTCGTTCCGGCGCGGCATTCATGTGATCTCCGAGAAGCCAATCGCCGTCACCGTCTCTGCCGCCGATGCGATGCTGGCTGCTGCGCGGGAGTCGGGCTGCAAGTTCAGCGTGATGTATCAGATGCGCTCCGCGAATACCTGGAGAACCGTCCGCAGGCTGGTGGAGGAGGGGCATCTGGGAGAGATATACCGCACGTCGCTGGTGATGGGCTGGTATCGCAGTCAGGCGTATTACGATTCCGGCGGCTGGCGGGCAACCTGGGCAGGCGAAGGGGGCGGCGTTCTCATCAATCAGGCTCCCCATTTTCTCGACCTCTACGCCTGGCTGGGAGGACTTCCGACTCGCCTGACCGGACACACCCGCACCCGGATGCACGCTATCGAAGTCGAGGACGAAGCCTTCGCCACACTGGAGTACGCCAACGGGGCGCACGGTTACCTCTACGCCAGCACGACCGAAGCGCCCGGACACGAGATGCTGGAACTGTGCGGCGATGAAGGGAAGATTGTGGTGCACGGCTCCAGCGTGCGGCTCTGGCGCGTGAAACCCTCGATCCGCACGCACTCAAGAGAGAATACCAGCATGTGGGCCAGCCCCGCCGCCGAAGAGGTTCCGGTGGAGATCGCTTCCGGCGGCGGTCATCATGCCGATATCACCCGCAACTTCTGCCGCGCCATTCTTCATGACGAGCCGCTTCTCTCTCCCGGCGCAGAAGGAATATGGGCGGTCGAACTGATCAATGGGATCATTCTCTCCAGCCATACAAAGCAGACGGTGGAGGTTCCGGTAGACCGCGCCGCCTATGACCGGCTGATTGTGCAGCTTCAGCAGTCATCGCAATCCAAAACGCAGGTGCGCGAGACGCGAGAGACCGATCCGCACTATGTCAGCAGTTAGTCTTTTTTCAGCGATTCGGGAGATGTGAGAGGCGCGAACCGGTCTGGAAATCGGTTTCGGGGTGAGGAGCCGGGCATGGCTCGCGACGTATTTATCAGTTATTCCGTCCGCGACAAAGAGATAGCCGAAACCATCTGCGAGACCCTGGAGGCGCAGCAGTTAAGCTGCTGGATCGCCCCCAGGGATATCGTGCCGGGAGTGGACTGGGGCGAGGCGATCGCGGAGTCGCTGCCGGAGTGTCATCTGGTCGTGCTGGTCTTCTCGGCAAGCGCCAATCAGTCGCCGCAGGTGCGCCGCGAGGTGCAGTACGCCTTCGAGAAGAACGTCCCGGTGCTTCCGTTTCGGATCGAGGATGTGGTTCCGGTGAAGGCGATGGAGTTCTATATCCGTCCCATCCACTGGTTGGATGCGCTGACGCTTCCCATCGAGCCGCATCTCGAACAGCTTGAGAAGACGGTGCGCCTGCTGCTGCATCAACGCGCGATTCCGGGCAGCGACATCGAGATCCCCGGCGTCACGCTCCGGCAGAACGCTCTGCCTCCGGGGGGAGATCAGACCGGTCTGGTTCGAATGGATGAGCCGGCGCAGCATGCGACCGCTCCGGATTCGGAGGCGAGTCCGACCGATGCCGAACCCTCCCCCGTTCCCGACGATGAGCCGCATATCTTCGCCGGGCACGCCTCCAGCGTCTCCTGCGCCCTCTTTTCGCCGGATGGAAAGAGCATCCTCTCCGGCAGCTTCGACCGCACCATTCGCCTGTGGGATATCGCCGAACGGCAGGAGAAGCGGCAGTTTCTCGGACATAAAAACTATGTCTACAGCGTCGCATTTTCGCCG
>CAYSDM010000030.1:0-57860 GCA_964429855.1 uncultured Chthonomonadaceae bacterium | reverse complement strand
AAACTCTGAGGGTCCGTGTCTTCGGGTGCGCACGGTGGACAGCAGTGGAACGCGGCTGTATGTGTGTGATGGAGCGGAGCCGGGCAGCGGGGTGCTGTCGGACGGTTCGGCGGTCTACACGCCGGGGATCAGCGAGCGTCGGGGAGGGGTGAGCAAGGAGTATCACGGGGACGCTCTGGGCAGCACGCGAGGCATCACCAACGCCAGCCAGACGGTGGTCGGGACGATCGCGTATGAGGGTTTCGGTCAGAGTGTGGGGACGACGGGGAAACAATGACAGAGGCGCTAAGATGAGTATACGATACGGTTATGCGCTGGCGGCAATGCTGGCGTTGTCGGTTCTGCCCCACCCATCCGAGCCGGAACGTCAGCTTCATTCCAGCCATCGTTCCTGCCTTCATGATGGCGCAGAGAATCGAGGTGTGAAAATGAACCTCTCTGCTTCCGATACCACGCAGAAGACCGACAGGCAGAGATCGGAGCCGCGTATCGCCGTCAGACCCGTTCCTCCTCCGACTGACGGGCAGACCGGACTGCTGGCATTCGAAGCCGCTCGCGCCCGGAATATTGTCCTCCTGCCAACCCCGTCGCCGGATTTACCGGATGAAACACTTAGTCGAACTCCAGCGTCGTTACATAGAACTGCTCGCCCTGCGAAGGAGCCTGCACAATCCAGTTGCCGCGCCGGTCGAGGACGCCGCTCGGAGCGGAGCAGGGCAGACTTGTCGGGAAGCTGCAGTCCGCCGTAACCACATACAGGTTCGCCGCCATCGTTCGCAGCCTCAGATTCGACTCGTGAAAATGCCAGTTCACGCGGGAGAGTTCGCTGCCGTCCCGCCCGCCGTTGACTGCATGGAAGATCACCTGCGCCCCCATCTTCGCCAGCAGATGCGTCAGATGCGGGTCCGGAACGGGCGTGCAGGTCGGGTTCGCCCAGAGGTCGTTGCAGATCAAGCCGCCAATCGTCAGGTCTCCCCACATAAAGGTTCGCAGGGGAGCCACCGCATAATCATTGATCTCCCCCTGCGGCGGATCGGTCATGGAGCCGCAGGTAAGCGTCTTGCTGTGAAAGCCAAGATAGCAGCCTTCCCGGTCATAGAAACGAATCTGGTTGTAGCAGAGACCATCCTCCGGCTCCTCAAAACAGGTTCCGAGCGCCAGCCCGATGCCCGCCTTTGCCGCCTCGCCGGTGACGATCTCCAGCGCCTCCCGTACTGCAGCGCGGTCAAAGTGCGGCGTATAGCCGCTCAGCGAGCCTTCCGGCGTCAGCAGAATGTCCGCGCCCTCTTTCTCAGCGAATGCCAGAGCGCGGCGAATCGTCGCGATGTTACTCTCCACCGACTTCGTTACCGGAAGCTGCGCCCCCGCCACCCGCAGTTTCATCTTGCGTCTCCTCTTCTCTGTCAGGATGGTATGTCCCGGTCATTCTACGCGGCGGGAGAATGAATGTCAATCCTCGCTCCCCCCTTCGCCGGGCAGGTCGTTCGAGGGACCGCGTCGAAATAGAGGAGAGATAGAGTCTGCGCATCCTGCGCGGTGTTTACAGCAAGGAGAACCACCAGTATGGGGCATGAGACAAGCCGTCGCGAGTTCCTCAAATCCGCCGCCTTCTCCGGCATCGCCATCTGGATCGGCGAACGAGCCTATGCACGGGGCTATCAGTCCCCGAATGAGCGTATTAACTTCGCCTGCATCGGCGTGGGAGGCAAAGGGGACAGCGACACCAACGATGCGGCGCGGTTCGGCAACATCGTGGCGATCTGCGATGTGGATGAAAATACCCTGGATCGTATGGGAACGCGCTACCCCGATGCGCGTAAATATGTGGATTTCCGTAAGATGCTGGATGAGGTCGGAAAGGAGATTGATGCCGTCACGGTCAGCACGCCCGATCATACCCATGCGCCCGCCGCCGCCATGGCAATGCTCAAAGGCAAACACTGCTTCTGTCAGAAGCCGCTGACCCACACCCTCTACGAAGCCCGACGGCTGGCGGAGATCGCCCGAAAAGCGAAGGTCGCCACGCAGATGGGCAACCAGGGGACAGCGGATACCAGTCTGCGCCGCAACGCCGCGCTGGTGCGCGCTGGCGCGCTCGGAAAGGTCACCGAACTGCACGTCTGGACGAACCGCCCCATCTGGCCCCAGGGCGGACAGCGCAGTTCCCCGGCGGCTCCTCCCTCCACGCTGCACTGGGATCTGTGGCTCGGTCCCGCGCCCGATCGCCCCTACTCCGCTGGCTATCATCCCTTCGCCTGGCGCGGCTGGTGGGACTTCGGAACCGGCGCGCTGGGAGACATGGCTTGCCATACGCTGAACATGCCGTTCATGGCGCTGGATCTGCGCGACCCGATCTCGGTGCAGGCGGAGACTCCCGGACATAATAAGGACAGCTATCCGCAGTGGTCCATTATTCGCTATGAGTTCCCTGCCACAAAGCAGCGTCCCGCCCTGACGATGGTCTGGTATGACGGCGGAAAGCGCCCCTCTCCCGACCTGCTGCCAGGCGAAAACTTTGCCAGCAGCGGCTCCCTCATCATCGGCGAAAAAGGCAGGCTCTACACGCCCGGAGACTACGGAGGAGGCGGGCGATTCCTCGGCGATATTCAGGTCAACGAGGCTCCGTTTGTGGAATCGCCGGGACATTTCGAGGAGTTTGCCCGCGCCATTAAGGAGAAGGTTCCGGCGATGTCCAACTTCCCGGACTATGCCGGGCCGCTGACAGAGACGGTGCTGCTGGGGAATCTGGCGGTCTGGGCGAACGGCAAGAAGATCGAATGGGACGCGAAGCGGCTGCGCGCGAAAAACGCGCCGGAGGTGGAGCCTGTCATTCGCTCCCGATACCGATCCGGCTGGAAACTGTAGCCGACGTAATAGACACGGCGACAGGGTAACCCCTGTCGCCGTGTCGTGCGATCCCTGGTCTGTCCGGGCTGTGCGCGAGACCTCTCGCCGGGAGATCAGCGCGGTCCCGGCTTGCGGAACCGATTCTCGAAGTCGCGCCGCAGCTTCTCCCGTCCTTCGCGCATGATCGCTCGCAGCTTCTCAAACTGCTCCCGCGTAAGGATACGCCGCAGCTTCTCCTCGTTATCCACATGGATCATCATGATCTTCACATGCTGTCGGGTGATCTCGCGGCGGATATTGCGCGCCTGATCGCGGTCGAACTCATATACATCGTACATGCTCTCCAACTGCGTGTAGAGTTCGCGCATTTTCGTGAAGACCTCGCCTTTCTGCCGCTCGGTCTCCATATAGAGCGCCTCGATCTGCTGCTGCTGCTCCCTGGTAATCCCGATTCGCAGGCGGATGCGCTCCTTCTCCTCTTCCGACGGACCGCGCTGAAATCCGGGCGGTCCCCCCGGGGGGCGCGGTCTTTCGGCGCGAGAATCGCGGGTGGGCGTCTGTCCGCTCAGGTCGAGGACGGGCGTAAACAGCAACAGGGCGCATACGGACAACAGAAGGCATCTTCTGACCATCATCTCCCCGTTCCTCCCGCCAGAAGCAGCCGCATATCTTTCCGATAGTGATCGCTCTCTGCCAGCACCTCGTCTCGACCCGGGTCCGGGAGCGACTGCATATCCGAGATCATCTGCACCACTTTGCCCTCATCCACGCCGGAAGCGGTCTGCTGAATCACCGGATGCGGGGCATCCACCCGCGCAATCGGGGGAGCCTGAAATCGCAGCCAGACCACCAGCGTCAAGGATGCCGCCGCCGCCATAGTCGCGCCCGCCATCCAGACCGGGCGGAATGTAAGTCGCCACCGGCGAGCCGGTTTTTGCTCCAGGCGAGCCGCAAGACGGGGCCAGAGATCGGGTGGCGCGCCTGGATCGGGGACGCTCTGCCAGCGCAAGCGCAGACCGCGCTCCTCCGCTTCCAGACGGGCGCAGGAGGCGCAGGACAGGCAGTGCGCGGACATCGCCGCCGCCAGATGCTCCGGCAGCTTCCCGGCGACCCAGTCCATCAGGTTCTCATCAAAATCACGACACTTCATGATCGCATCTCTTTAGTGGTCGGCATTCAGAATATCGCGCAGCCGACGGCGCGCCCGCGCCAGACGGGTTTTCAGGACCGTATAGGACAACTCGGTGATCGCCTGGATCTCTTCGTAGTCCCGATCCTCCAGATAGTAGAGTACCAGCAGCAGCCGGTCATTGGGATGCAGATGCGCCAGAGCCTTCTGCAGCCTGCGCGCCTGATCCTCTCGCTCCAGAAGGTGCAGAGCATCCTCTTCTGCGCTGCCGACAGCCATCGTTTCCAGTTGACGCTCCTCGATCCACGTCTCCTGCGGCCGGGATTTTCGTCGGCTATGTGCATCGCGAGCGATATTCACGGCGATCCGATACAACCAGGTGGCGACCCGCGCGCGATACTGAAAACGTCCCGCGTTCTGCCAGACACGCACGAACACATCCAGTACCGCCTCTTCCGCATCATCGGCAGATCCCATCATTCTCATCAGAAAACGATAGAGCGGAGCCTGATAGCGGCGGGTCAACTCTTCCAGAGCCGATGTCTCTCCACGCGCGCAAAATCGCAGCAGATCCTCGTCCGAATAGACCTGTTCATGACCATGCGCCAGAGATTCGAGTTCAATTGCACCGCCCCGGTTGTTCAGTTCCACCACAGCGCTCGTTTGCATCCGTGACCGTTCTCCGTCATGCTGCTCTCTGGCAGCTTCATGAATTGAAGGAACCTCTTCATGAATTTAGACGGCAACGAACCGATCCGGCAACACCGGGAGCGAACCGTTAATTTCTCTCTTTTTTGAAAGACGCTCCCTGCATTGTTATACCTTTTACCGCGATCTCTGGTTGCATCTCACGCAGCCTGCCGGGGCGATTCTTTTCGTGGTGTTTCGCTGTAAATCCTTCGGGGGCATCATCTGGCACATTTTATGCGGGGAATTCTCGCAGTACTACTTGATACTCCGCGCTCTTGCACTGCTGGCGGTATGGGGTTGAGCGTCCTCCTCTCCCTGTGCTGTCGAAAACGTGCCTGACATGCGCCTGAAACCCCTCTCTCCCGGTCGGGAGAGAGGGGTTTTTGTTTTCTCCTCTGCTGAATCGCCCGTGATAGTAAGCGTCTGCGCTCTCTTTCGCAGATTCCCATGAAGAAATACCGGGAAATTGCCGAAAAGAGAGACAGGCAGGACCGGATGCCTGCGCGTCTACCATTCGTTCGACGTTCCTTTCCACAATGAGGTAGTTCCCCATGATCAATCTCGCTGTCATCGGCTGCGGCTACTGGGGCGTCAACTATGTGCGTCTGCTGCACGAGATTCCCCGCGCCAGACTGGTCTGTGTCTGCGATTCCAGGCCGGAACGCATGGCGCTCATGCGTCAGAAATTTCCGCTGCTCTCCGTCACCGATAATCTGGATGAGGTGTTCGATAACCGCTGGGTGGATGCGGTGGTGATCGCCACCCCCGCCGCCACCCATCATGGACTGGCGGTTCGCGCACTCCAGTCCGGCAAACACGTCATGGTGGAAAAGCCGATGGCGACCTCCGTCGAAGAGGCGGAGGAGATGAGGATGGCGGCAAGCGATAACAACCGCGTCCTGATGGTCGGTCTGACCTTTCTCTACAACTCCGGAATCCGCAAGCTCAAGGAGATAGTCAGCGATCCCGGATTCGGCGCGATCTACTATCTTCACTGTACGCGAACCAACATGGGACCGGTGCGCTATGATGTCAGCGCGATCTGGGACCTGGCTTCGCACGATCTGGCGATCTGTGACTACCTGCTGGATCAGACGCCCGTCTGGGTGCAGGCGCAGGCGTCCACCGTTCTCGATCACGACCTGGAGGACATCGCCTTTGTCACGCTCGGATATCCGGGCAACATTCTGGCGAATGTCCATGTAAGCTGGGTTGACCCCAACAAGGTGCGCGAGGTGGTGGTGGTCGGCAGTCAGCGGCGGGTGCTGCTGAACGATCTGAACGCGGGCGAGCCGGTGCGCGTGTTTGAAAAGGGCATCTGCTCCACGCGCATTGAGCCGGACAGCTTTGGCGAGTTTCGCCTGCAGGTGCGCGACGGGGATATTATCAGCCCACGCATCGCGCCCAGCGAACCGCTCAGGAATCAGATGGAGCACTTTCTGGACTGCATCATGACCGACCGTCCCCCGATCAGCGATAGCGCCGTTGGCATGGCAAATGTACGCGCGCTGGTCGCCATCGAGGAGTCGCTGGCGAAACGCGGGGCGCAGGTTGAGGTACGCGACTATGTATCATCCAACAGCGCTCGTTGAGAGCGAGGATATCGGCGCGGAGACTCGCGTCTGGGCTTATGCCCATGTGATGGCGGGCGCAAAGATCGGGCGCAACTGCAATATCGGAGATCATGCCTTTATCGAGCGCGGAGCCGTGATCGGCGACAACGTAACGATCAAGAATGGAGTCTGCGTCTGGGAGGGCGTCGAGATCGGCAGCGGAGCCTTTGTCGGACCGCAGGCGGTCTTTACCAACGATCCCTACCCCCGCTCTCCCCGTCTGCCCATCGTGCAGGAGCGCTATGCCGGAAAAGCGTGGCTTCGCACCACTCGCATCGGCGAAGGCGCGACCATCGGCGCCGCCGCCATCATTTTATGCGGTGTAACGATCGGCGCGTATGCCTTCATCGGCGCGGGCGCGCTGGTGCGCGAGAATGTGCCGCCACAGGCTCTATATCTGGGCGTTCCAGCGCAGCAGCGCGGATGGGTCTGTCTGTGCGGCAGACCGATGAACCGCGAAGGCTCGCTCTGGATATGCCCGGAGTGCGCCCGCGAATATGAGGAAGAAGAGAGACTGTGCGGAGTGGAGTTACGTCGCAGCCTGCGTGAGCGTCTCCTGACCGCCGCATAACCTGAGAGAGAGCCGGAGAGATACCGGCGATCATAGAACCGAGCAGACCGATGAATATTCCACTGGTGGATCTGAAAATACAGTACCGGTCGCTGGCTGCCGAAATAAATCGGGCGGTTCAGACGGCAATGGAGCGCGCCGACTTTATTCTGGGCAGTGAGGTGAGCGCATTTGAGGAGGAGTTTGCCGCGTTCTGCGGCGCGAAATATGCCGTCGGGCTGGCAACCGGCACGGACGCGCTGCATCTGGGGCTGCGCGCCTGCGGGATCGGTCCCGGCGACGAGGTCATCACCGCCCCCAACTCCTTCGTCGCCACCGCCGCCGCCATCACCTTCTCCGGCGCGACGCCGGTCTTTGCCGATATAGACCCCTGGACGTTCAATCTCGATCCGACAGCCGTCGAACAGGCGATCACTCCGCGCACCCGCGCCATTATTCCGGTGCATCTGTACGGGCAGCCCGCCAACATGGACGCCCTGCAGGCGCTGGCGCGAAAATACGGCTTGAAGATCATCGAGGATGCCTGTCAGGCGCACGGAGCCGAGTATAAAGGGCAGCGTGTCGGCTCGCTGGGGGAGGTGGCAGCCTTCAGCTTCTATCCGGGCAAGAACCTGGGAGCCTATGGCGATGGCGGCGCGGCGGTCACCAACGACCCTCAGATCGCCGAAAAGCTGCGGATGCTGCGCAACTACGGGCAGAGCCGCAAATATCATCACGACTTTCTCGCCTTCAACAGCCGACTGGACAATTTACAGGCTGCGATCCTGCGCGTGAAACTGCGCCACATGGATGCCTGGAACCGCAAGCGGCGCAAAGCCGCCGCGCACTATCATCGTCTGCTCTCCGGGCAGGGAATTCCGGTTCCATCCGCCATGCCGGAGGTCAGCCATGTCTATCACCTCTACGTCATTCGCTCCACGCGCCGCGATGAACTGCTGCGCTTCCTGAACGAGCGGGGGATCGGCGCCGGGATTCACTACCCGATCCCGATCCATCTTCAGGCTGCCTATGCCACGCTGGGAGGCAAGCCGGGAGACTTTCCCGGCGCCGAGTCTGCCTGTCGGGAGGCGCTCTCCCTGCCTCTCTTCCCGGAGATCACCCGCGACCAGATCGAGACGATCTGCGGCGCGATTGTGGAGTTTCAGGCGGCAAACGGCAGCGTGCTGGCAGCCTGACGCCAGAGAGACAGATGCCGGAGAGCGGACGCTCTCCGGCATTTTTTGTGAGCCGGGTCTGCAAACGCCTTCACGGGATGGAACAGGTTTTGATCTGTCGGAAATCCTTACTGAGAATACACGTATTCAAGGAGAAAACCCGGTAACATCGCCGATAAGCGCCGGGAATGGGGAGCGGCATAATCCCTATGATATCCACTCATTCTGGCGGATAGAAGGGATTGTTTCCAGATGGTGCGCTCCGGCTTGCCCCTCATCCTGCGTGCCATTGCGTTGTTGGCTGCCAGCCTGAGCCTGATCGCGCTTTGGCACCTGAGCAACAGCCTGTATGGAGAACAGAGCTTTACAGCGCTTCTGCTCATCTATATACCGCTGTCGGTGATAGGAACCTGGACGTTGCTCTGCTACTTTCAGGTGGTTCTTGCACGTGAGCGCGCCGCCCATGCGAAGGTAGACGAAGAACGCACCGCCGCCATTCAGGTCTGCCGCGCCACCATCGAGTCGCTCGCTTATGCGGTCGAGGCGCGGACTCCCCATAATCTGGGGCATCTCTCCCGTGTCCAGGCGTTGACGGAGGCGACTGCCCGCGCCATGAATCTGCAAGAAGACGCCATTGAAGGCATGCGTATCGCCTCCCTGCTGCATGACATCGGGCGTCTGGGCGTCCCGGATAATATTCTCTCCAAAGAGGGCGTTCTCACCGAGATCGAGCGTGAGCGCGTGCGGCTCTATCCGGTGCTCGGCAGCCGTATTCTGGCGGCGATTCCCTTCTCCTGGCCCATCGTTCCGATGGTGCGCCATCACCGGGAGCATTTTGACGGGAGCGGCTACCCGGACGGTCTGAAAGGCGAGTCGATTCCGCTCGGAGCGCGAATCCTGGCGGTCGCCGATGTATATGACGCCCTGACCTCCTCGCGCTCCCATCGTCCCGGGCAGTCTCATGAGGAGGCGTTAGCCTGCATCGAGGACGGCTCCGGCACGCTGTTCGACCCGGAGGTTGTACGCGCCTTCCTGTCCGTGGTGGATGCCGCGCGCGCAGAGTTTGAACAGCCTGATCAACTCTCTTCCAGCCGAAATGCCGCGCTGGAGATCGCCCGCGCTCAGATGGAGATGCGCGCGCTGTACGATCTCGCCTGCGAGGTCGGCAATACCCTGCAGCTTGACGCCACGCTGGAGACGCTTGCCAGACGCCTGCCCGCCATCGTTCCCTGTTCGACCTGCGTCATCTTTCTGACAGAAGGCGGCGATGAGAATCTGCGCGCTCACTGCGCTTCTGGCGTCAATCAGGCGTTCTTCTACAACAGTCTGGCGCAGATGGGAACCTATCTGACCGGAAGGGTCGCCTCGCGGGGCGAACCGGCGCTCGCCTCCTATATGGCGGACGATCTGTGGCTGAACCTGTCTCCGAGCGATCCCTGGATACCCCTGCGCTCGACGCTGATCGTGCCGCTGCGCGCCGACGGGCGGGTGATCGGAACCATCAATCTGTACCACACGGAGCCGAACGCCTTCCACCCGGACGATGTTCGGGTCATGGTCTGCGTGGGAGAGATGGCGGGACGCGCCGTGCAGAACGCTCATCTGTTCAGTCAGGCGCAGGAGACAGCCTACACCGACGCTCTGACCAGTCTGCGGAACGTGCGCTACCTGAAGAAGTTTCTGGATCAGGAGTTAAACCGGGCGCAGAAAAACGGGCAGCCGCTTGCCATCCTCAACCTCGATCTGGACGGTTTTAAGCAGGTCAACGACAACTACGGTCATGCGCGCGGCGATGAGGTGCTGCGTGAGATCGGGCAGATCCTTCGGGCCGTAGTACGCAACTACGATCTGGTTGCCCGTTATGCCGGGGACGAATTCGCTATCGTGCTGCCGGAGGCGGATCGCGAGAAGGCGGGGGTTGTGGCGGCAAAGGTGCGGGGCGTGATTGACCGTTACGGAGCCAGACTGCGTCAGAGCGATCCCAACTTCCCGCAGATCGGCGTCTCCATCGGCATCTCCATCTATCCGGAAGACGCCGCCAGTCTGACGGAACTGATGTCCTGCGCAGACCAGCAGATGTATGACAACAAGCGCTCGCGTCGAGCGGCTTAATTCTACAGAACGGACAGCTCAGCGGCGTTTCTGCTTCTTCGCCTGCTCCAGCAGATCCTTATAGGTGAGGGGTTTGGTTTTCCGGGAGGTGTCCAGCGGCTTGCCGGAGGGCAGTGCCACGGTATTGCGATTGCGCCGGGGATCGAACATCTCCTCCGGCGGCAGGTAGAGCATGGCGTTCTGCGGGGGAACCCACTGGAAGGTCTCTTTCGGCAGGCTGCGATCCGCCAGCACCCGGTTATCGTAGCGGTAGAGGAGGGGAGGCTCTTTCAGGCGAAGCGGCTCATCTGGAGAAGGCTGTATATCGTTTTTCGGAGGATCGGGCTTATGGAGGTCGCGCTGATCCAGTTGAAAACGGCGCAGAAGGTGGTCCTTCTGACCGATATAGAGTCGCGCCTCGGAGACCCGATCTTCCGTGCTCATGTCCAGCAGAATCACATCGGTGATCACGCCGTCCAGCGGCTCCGTTCCCTCCAGGCGCACCGCGCGCGCCTGCTTCTCCAACTCCTCAAAAGGATTTAAGCCGGTCAGCGCCGCCATCTCCAGACTCATCACGAACTCGCGCAGCCCCTCCAGGTTCTTCGGGGCTTTGACGCGGGTGTAGTAGCCCTGCGCCTCCTGATAGGTATACAGGTCTCTTCCGTCGGCGAGAAGACGAGTCAACAGGGGGGTCTGCCTGTCCGGGACTTTCTGAAAGGTCTCAATCAACAGGCGGTTGGGACGTTGAAGAACCAGCCGCGAGCGAACCATCGGCGCGGAACCCATACCGGAGAGAGTGTAGACCGACTCCTGATCCAGCGTGCGCAGTCGGCGATAGGCGCGCACCATCTCTTCCAGCGCCTTTTTCGCGCCGGGGTCTATCGCCGCTGTCTCCTGCGCAGAGACTGCGGGAGCGAGGATAATACAGAGGAATATCAGCAGAAGAGAGCGTTTCATGACATCCTGAAAAGGGGAAAAGAGGAGGATGCCTTGCGCATCCTCCTCTGCAACGGGTTACGGACTGCCGGGCGGTCCGGGCGGGATCGGCACCGTGATCGTTCCGAGGACAACCGCCGGGGAGAAACTGGTCCCCAGCGCATTGCCGTTCAGATCCGCGGCAGTGACCGTCACCGTATAGACCGCCGGAACGGTTCCCAGCGCGTTATTCGGCAGCGTGACGCTGGAGGTATAGGTGTTCGCCTGCCCTGCGACGGGCGTCATCACGACCGGTCCGCCGAGCAGCGAGTTTCCGAGGGAGTCTTTCACATCCACCTTCACCGAGGCGGGATCAACCCCCGAGGAATCGACCACCTGCGCCTTCAGCGCGGCGGTTCCTCCCGAAAAGGTCAACGGATTCGGGGTGGTAACGATGCTGTCGGCAAGTACGACGACCCGGGGAGGGGCGGAATCCCCGCCGCCCCCGCATCCCGTTGCCGCCGCCATCCCGAAGGCGCAGAGCGCCGCCGCCAGACTGCCTGCAGCGCGCAGAGCGCGTATGTTCCGCATTCGCATAGTCCTTCCTTCCTTAGCGCGTAATCACGAAGGCAACAACCGCGCGCGCCATCTCGCCGCCGTCGCTGACCGAGCGCACCTGCACCAGATAGACGCCCGGAGACACGCTGCGTCCCGCGTCATCCCGTGTATCCCAGACCAGGCTGTTGGTACCGGACTGGGCGCTGCGGCTGGTCAGTGTGCGCACCGTTTCGCCGTTCGCCTTCACGATGGATACCGTCGTCTGTCCCTCTCGCGACAGCGTGAAGTTAATCACCGGGCGATTGCCGCGCGTGGTGGTCACGCCAAGGTCGCTGATGAACAGGCGGCGGTGGGAGTCGCGGGTCAACACCAACTGCAGCGCGTGAGAGGCGCGAGACGAACTCAACGTGTAGCTGGACGAATTGCGCAGGTTCACGCGCTGTCCGGAGGACTTATCCACCAGCGTCAGCGTGTAGCCGCGCGGAACGCGGGAGGAGTTGGGCCAGGTCAGCGTGACCGGTTTGTCGCCCTGCCCGTCCACCACGATATCCCAGGTCTGCGAGGCGGCTCCGTTATTGCGGAAGTCCACTGCTACGCCCCGGTCAGAGCCGGTCTGTCCCTCGGAAACGAAGGCGATTCGCAGCCCGTCTTCGATGGGAGGCGCGGCGCGGAACTGGCGGCGGGTGCTGGAGAGACCGAAGTAGGCGGAACTGGTCTGTCCGTTGGAAGAGGCGTTGATCTGCGCCGTCCAGAGACCCGGCATCTCGCTGGCGGAGCGGTTGATGACGCTCGGCGGCGCGATGCTCAGGATTCCGTCCACATTCGAGAAGAACCAGAACGCGCCGTAGGGCGGAATGGTATCAGAGATGCCCGGAATGACGCTGCGATCATAGATCAGGGTTCTGCCGCGTCCGTCGGCTCCGCCCCAGGCGAAGTCCAGCGTCCATCCCAGACCGACCGCCGCGCTCAGCGTCGCCTGCTGACCGTTGCCGGGACTGGCAGGATCCGTGTTCTTCACGATCAGGTTGTTGAGCACCCAGTTGATTGGATACTGGAACGGGTTGCCGATATGGTTCCAGCCTCTGCGAATGGGAATCTCCACCGCTTTTGTCGGCAGGTTGGGAATGCCCGCTCCGACGATGCCCGGCGCGCCGCCGCTGCGGAAGACCCAGTAGCCGATGCCCGGCGCGGGATTCGGGAACCCCGGATCCGTTGGACGCAGATAGCGCGCCGCCCTGGAATCCCAGTAGCGCAGCGCATCCGCCGTCACACCGGTTAAAACCGTCGTCAGCGCGGAGCCAGCTTGATAGTTATAGGGAATGGTAATCATGTTCCATCCCAGCGATGGCTGCGGCTGCGGCTGAAGAACGGCATTCTGATTGGGAGCGTCCCGCCCCAGATCCACCGAGACGTTCTCGATTAACTGCGGCACATACCCGGGCGCCTCAAACTTCAGGGTATAGCTTCCCGGATCAAAACCGGGCGGAGCCGGGAACGTGTAGAGTCCGGCGGAGTCGGTCTGGGTGGTGCGTACAATGTTTCCATCCTTCAACACGGTAATCGTCGCGCCCTGCACGAAGGTTCCATCCAGCGCCGTCACCTGTCCGGAGGCCGTGCCGTTACGGTTGGGCGTCAGGTCCAGGAAGTCGGTGGGCGCGCTCTCGTTTCCAGCGCCGTCCACAGAACTGACCTTGTAGAAGTAGGTCTTGCCATTGGTCAGGTTCTGATCCATGTAGCCTGGACTGGGAATCGGCGTGCCGTTCAGCTTCACATATCCCGCCAGCGACTGCTCGCTGCGATAGACATAGTATCCTGCGACGATATTATTGTCGCTGGAGGCGTTCCAGGTCAGATTGACCATTCGGTTCGACGAGGTTCCCTGCAGATTGCCGGGAATGGTCGGCGGGGAGTTATCTACCGTCACCAGGCGAGTCGCGGACACTTCATAGTTGTCCGGATTCTTCACGCGCAGGCGAAGGGTCGCCGTTCCGTCGCGCACGGCGGAAACATCCCATGTTCCCAGCAGCCCGTCGGTGATCTTCAGACGCTGATCGGCGGCGATGGGCGTGAAGGTGTTGGGAGACTCCGGCAGCGAGTACTCCAGCGTGTAGGTGGGGATACGCAGTCCGTCGGAGGTGCCGATGACCTGCGTGCTCTTCGCTACATAGGAGGAGGGACCCGGCGTGGAGATCGCCGCGGTCGGGTTATCCAGACGCACGCGAGAGGTAAAGTTGAGCACGCCGAAGGTGGACTGCACCCGGACATGCAGGGTAAGGTTGCCGTTGGCGTACTTTGGCTGCCCGGTATTCGGGTCTACCGCCCGAGAGTTCCAGGGCAGCACATAGGGCGGTCCGCTCGTAGAGGCGACCACCGTCGGGTCGTTGTCAATTCGCAGTTCCGCGCTGCTGAAACTGCCGGGGCTGCCGACGCGAAGCCGCACGTTGACGGTTCCATAGACGTAGGTTCCGTTGGCGGGGAACTCCAGACTGATGCCCGAAACGGCGCGCTGAACCGCCGACTGCGCGTCAATGACTCCGTAGCCGTACTCGTCATTCGGAACCGAGCGCCCGACCGGGTCGGCAGTACGAATCAGAATGTCTTTCATCTGATCTGGCGGCGCGCCCGCGCTCAGACAGAGCGCGACCACTCCCGCCGCGTTGGGCGCCGCCATAGAGGTTCCCTGCCATCCAGAACCGCCATAGGTGCTTCCGGGCAGCGTGCTGATAATGTCGTCGCTACCGTTTCCGCCGGGGGCGGTGACGGTGGTGTATGGACGGGCGGAGGAGTAAGAGGAGTGCTCCTTCTGCTTGCCGCAGGCGGCGATGCAGATAATGTTGCGGTGCAGCGAAGCCAGATTTGCCGGATTGATGGGCGGATTGCCGAACTCAAAGGCGTTTCCCGCCGCGATGGTGAAGACGATTCCGGACTCCGCCGCTTCCAGCACGGTCGCATTGAAGGGATCATTGGGATCGGGAGTGTCCGAAGGAGCGAAACCGCCCAGACTCATATTAACGACCACCTTCTTTCCTGGCGCAATCTGCGTGCGGATATAGGTGATCGAATCGATCAGGGGACCGTCCGGGAAGCCGGGATCTCCCGCCTTCGCCACAAACAGCCCGACATTCTCCCAGGAGGTTCCCGCCACGCCGATCCCGTTATTGGTCGTTGCCGCCGCCAGTCCCGCCACATGGGTGCCGTGATCGGGAGTGGATGAAACGTCGTTGGGATTGTTGGGATCGTAGAAGTTGCGCGCGCCGATGAGTCGCGCTTTCAGGTCCTCATGATTGACATCAAAACCGGTATCAATCACGGCGATGACGACGTTGCTCTGCCCCTTCTGAATGTCCCATGCCGCCGGGGTGTTCATCACCTGATGATGCCACTGCTGGTTAAATCGCGGGTCGTTGGGCACATCCAGCGGGAAGCGCATACGGTGCGGTCCCACCCAGCGGAACTTGCCGGTGGCTTTAAGGGCGGCGATCGCCCTGTCCACATCGGCTTCCGTCGCCGCATTGCCGTTGGCTCCCTTTGCCTTCAGCAGATACATATTGGCTTTGAGCAGAGGGCGAATAATCTCTGAATCTGCGTTCACCGCCATCTGGCGAACGGCATCGGGTGTGTTGCCCGGCTGCGCCCAGACGAGGATTTCGCCGGGAATGCGCTGCGGTGGACCGACTTTATAGCGCCCGACCTGCGCTCCGGCAGCATGCACCACCATCGCCGCCACCAGAGCCAGAAGCAGCGTAAGCGCCACACGTCGGCCCCGCGCCAGCCAATGGAAGAGGGTCTTCAGACGACGCTTCATAACCTTCCACCTTCTCCACATAAGGTAGTACCCCGTCAGATGAGACTGTACACGGCGCGCACGGGGTCCAAGACAACGAGAGAAAAGCCCGTCTCCCTTGCGGGGTGACCGGGGAACCAGCTAAAGAGCGCGGACGCGCTCCCTGAGATAGGCATAGAACTCCTGGCTCGGCGTCCTCTCATGGCTCAAGCCGATACTTGGAGCCGGGATGTTTTCCACCGCCAGAAAATGGGCTTCTATGGCGCACAGGTCGTACTGCCGATCTATCGTCAGCATGTGCCGCAGAGAGCTATCCGGCACATCTTGCGAAACGCCTTCCGGGATCGCCGCCAGATAGGTCAGCGTATACGCCTCCTCGCGCCCCATGTTGAGCGCGGGAAACGCCTGTTCGATCCGGGAGGATATCTCCTCGTCCTGGTCGCGATAGACGGGAACATACTTTTCCAGGGTATCTATGGCGTCGGCGAAGAAGACCCCGACGGCGACGCCCAGTCCCCACAGCATTCCGGCTCCTACAATCGCGGAATCGTCAGAGGCGCCGGAACCGCGACGATGGCGAATATACAGGCTGGCGACGCCCGGATCATTTTGCCGGTCCGTCTGGACGATCAGACCTTTTCGGCGAAACGTCTCCAGATCCTCTTCCCATTCGCCATGCGCCAGCTTCTCCGCATCGAGACCGAGCGAGTCCATCTGTGGGAGAGAGACCGGATAAGAACGTCCTCCGCCGATCCGAACGCCGCGCCGTCTCTCCACCTCCCGGCGAATATCCGGGTCATCGCGAAGACCGCCCAGATACAAGCCGCGGAGAACATCGCCCGGCGCAACGCGCAGAAAGCGCAGAAACGAGATACCCAGAAGCGGGTTATTGTCTTCGTCCAGCAGCGCGGGGGGCGCGCTGCCCTGAAGAACAAGGTCCACGTAACGACCAATCGAATGGATCAGCGCCTGCCGCTCCGAGCGGATCCGAACGGGGTCCAGACGGAGGGCGCGGGTAACATCGTCTATTGTGGTGTTCGGATAGCGACGCCGTTGAAACAGCCCGTGCCCCTCATGCGCCCGCCCCTCCACCGACTGCAGCAGGAGCAGTTCCTCAATGGCGCGTGTGGTGCGAAGCGTATCGCGTGAATCCAGCGCAAAAAAATCTTTGCGGATCAGATCGGGGGGCGCGACCCCATGCAAGCGGTGTTCCCATGAACTTCCTCCCGATCCCACGCTCGCCTCTCCCACATCGTAGAATCTGCCAATGATACCATTGCGTCTTTCGACTGAACGACCACAGGCCTGTTTCTACAGCAAAAAAAAACAATCCTCCTCCTTTTTCGCGAATTTAACAGCGCGAAAGGAATTATTTGCGCGTCTGATGGATAACTATACTCATATCATCTCAGGCAACAGGGCATATCTCATGAACAGGTCTCTCTCCAGATGGCTTCGGGCGGCGGGTCGGTTTCTCTTGTTAACCGTCACGCTGTCGCTCTCCCTCTCTCTTGCCCGCGCCGACGATCTGCGCGTTCTGATCGTCGGCGGCGGTCCGGAACCCTCTCAGAATCAGGTCTCCATCGAGAGCAACGTGCGCTATATGCTCAAAATTCTTCCGGCAGGCAGCGTCGCGACAGTGCTTTTCGCCGATGGAAACCGCCAGAACGAGACGGTGGTGTTCGAGGAGAAGACTCGCCCGTTCCCGCCGGGTGAGCGTATTCTGAAACTGCTGCTACAGAATCGCGCCGCCGCCGCCCCGACCGTTCATCGCTACCGCGCGCCCTCGCTGTCGCAGATGGACGGCGGACTGAGCCGGGCAGAACTCTCCTCCGCCTTCGAAAAACTGCCGCAGAGAGAGGGCGAAACGGCGAAGTCGTATCTGCTCTACTTTACGGGGCATGGACGACAGGCAAGAAATCGCGATCTCAACAACAATATCTTTGATCTCTGGGCAAAAGAGACAGTCTCCGTGCGCGAACTGGCGGCGCACCTGTCGCAGCTTCCGAAGGAGAGTCCGGTAACGCTGGTGATGGTGCAGTGCTACTCCGGCGCGTTCGCCAATCTGCTGTTTGAAGGCGGCGATCCAGCCGGACCGACCACCGAACGCGACCTCGCCGGATTCTTCGCGACGGTTCGGGAGCGCGTCGCCGCCGGATGCACGCCGGAACTCAATGAAGCCGAGTATCACGACTTCACCTCCTACTTCTTCGCGGCGATGGCGGGCTATGATCGGATCGGGCGAACGGTGAAAGGGGCGGACTACAACCGCGATGGGCGCGTCGGCATGGACGAAGCCTACTGCTATACGCTGATCCATAACACCTCCATTGACGTGCCGACCTGCACCTCCGACCTCTTCCTGCGCCGTTTCGTGACGATGCCGGACGAGGAGATTTTCAAGACCTCCTACACAAAAATGCTCTCATGGGCGACTCCGGCGCAGCGCGCGGCTCTGGAGAGTCTTGCGCGTTCGCTCAAGCTGACGGGCGATGATCGTGGACAGACCGCCTATCGCCGGATGCGCGGCCCTGAACCCGACCGATCAGCCGAGAATCCGCTGGGGTCAGCGCGCCGACGCTACTCTCGCGCCTATCAGGATGCTCGCAAGGAGCTTTTCACGCGCTGGCCCGCGCTGGAGACGCCACGTATCGCCGGTTTTGAGGAGGCGCGCGCGGAGGCGTCGAAAACGCTTGCCGATCTCCCAAAGACCAGCGTCTTCCAGGAACTTCTGGAGGCGGAGACCGCCCTGACCGCTGCGGAGAACGAGGACTATAAGCGCGAGATTGAGGAGGCGCGTCTGATGCGATTCGTCCGCCTGTTCAAGACGGTTACTTTAACGCATATCCTGCGCGAAGGGACCGATGAGGCGTTGAAAACCCGCTTCGACCGCCTGATCGCCGCCGAAAGCCGCGCGCTCCTGCCGCCGATTCGCCAGACCGCAGAGAGAGTGCCCTGAACGCCTCCATCAGCAGACTCTCTCTGTCTCCATTTACGCTCAAAATCGCCGCGAAAAAACTGTAAAAAATAGCTATTGCAAAACCGGGGCGTTTATGCGATAATGAATTTAAGCTAGCAAGGGAGGGGTGATGCCCGAAACCCAAGCTTACAGACCTTTTCCATAAAGGAGGGCCGCAGAAGGTTTGACACCACCGGACACTTTATCAGAAACCACCGGGAAAGAGTGACCAACTGAGACAGTCGCCGAGCATCCCCAGGATTATCCTTAGCGATAGAGTGATGGCTCCGACGAAACTCGAGACGCAGAGAAAGCGTTAGTGGAACGGTCAACTCTTTCCCGGTTTTTATTTTGACTCCCTAATCCTCCATCTCCATCGTCTCGCCGACCACCTCAAACGATCCCGTTACGAACGCTACGCCGTCTACCGGCTGTCCGCCGCCCGCTGAGACCTCAAAGACTCCCGGCTCGATGATGCTGCGCCCGTCGTTTGTCCAGCAGACCATCCGGGCCGGCTCCAGACCGAAGGTAACTGTCTGACTCTCTCCCGGCTCCAGATGCACGCGCCGAAAACCTTCCAGATGCCGGATCGGCACAGGCACAGACGCCTCGACATCGCGCAGATAAAGCTGCACCACCTCGTCGCCCGCCCGCTCCCCCGTGTTGGCAACCGTCACCTGCACCTGCAGACTTTCGCCCGGCGAGAGACGCTGCGGAGTGAGCTTCAACCCGCTATAGGCGAACTGCGTGTAGCTCAAGCCGTCCCCGAAGCGATAGAGCGGCTCCTCCCGCAGGAAGCGATAGGTGCGTCCCTCCATGCGGTAGTCCTCAAAGGGAGGGACCTGATCGAGCGAGCGGTAGAAGGTGACGGGCAGTCTGCCCGACGGGTTATAGTCGCCCCAAAGAACCTCCGCCAGCGCGGTTCCCGCCTCCTCGCCTCCATACCAGACCGCCAGTATCGCCGGCACATGCTGTGCCGCCCACTCCACCGCCAGCGCGCTGCCGCTCAACAGGACGAGAACGACCGGCTTGCCCAGGGCATAAACCGCCTGGATCAGCGCCTCCTGCGCGCCGGGCAGACCGATATCGGCGCGGTCGCCGCTGCGATTGTAACTCGACTCGCCCTCCTCGCCCTCGAGCTTTGGCGCAATCCCCATCACCATCACGACCGCATCCGAAAGCCGCGCCGCCTCCAGCGCCTGTGCAAATCCCTCGCGGGAGGTATCCGTCAGATCGCATCCTTTGGCATAACGAACGGTGACGCCTGCGGATTCGGCGCGCTTGCGGATCCCCTCCAGATGCGTTACGGCATGGGATGGCGTGCCGTTGTAGTTGCCCAGAAGAGCCTCGATATCGTCCGCATTGGGACCGATCACCGCCAGCGAACGAATGCTCTCTCCGAATGGCAGCAGACGGTTCTCGTTCTTCAACAGAACGATGCTTTCGCGGGCAGCCTGTCGCGCCAGTTCGCGATGCGCCTCGCAGTCGTTGACCGAGATGGGTATCTGCGCATAGGGAACCATCTCCTCAGGGTCGTACATTCCCAGCCGGAAACGCGCCTCAAAGAGACGACGCACGGCGCGGTCAATCTCCGCCTCCTCAATCAACCCCTGCTGTACCGCCTCTGTCAACGCGAGATAGGTGTCGCCGCAGTTGAGATCGCACCCGTGCCGGACCGCCATCGCCGCCGCCTCCGCCGGGGTGTTCGCCAGTTTATGATGCCGGAAGATGTCATCAATTGCACCGCAGTCGGAGACAACGTAGCCCTCAAATCCCCACTTCCGGCGCAGAATCTCCTCCAGAAGAGTCGGGCTGGCGGCGCAGGCTTCGCCGTTGGTACGATTATAGGCGGGCATCAGCGAAGCCGCTTTTCCCTCCTGAATGCACACTTTGAAGGCGGGAAGGTAGGTCTCCCACAGATCGCGCGGACTGACTCGCGCATCGAAACCATGCCGAAGCGCCTCCGGTCCGCTGTGGACGGCATAGTGTTTGGGCGTGGCAACCAGCTTCAGATAGCGCGGATGATCGCCCTGTAAAGCGCGGATAAACGCGACTCCCATGCGCCCTGTCAGAAAGGGATCCTCCCCGTAGGTCTCCTGTCCCCGTCCCCAGCGTGGATCGCGAAAGATGTTAATATTGGGCGACCAGTAGGTCAGCCCGTAGTACCAGTCAGACTTTCCGGTCTGATCGAACGCCTCATGATGCTTGGCGCGCGCCTCATCCGAAATGGCGACCCCGACTCGATGGATCAGGTCTGTATTCCAGGTGGCGGCTAACCCGATTGCCTGCGGGAAGACGGTGGCGATTCCCGCCCGTCCCACCCCGTGCAGGCACTCATTCCACCAGTTGTATTCCGGCACACCCAGACGCGGGATCGCGGCGGCGGCATGGACCATCTGCGAGACCTTCTCTTCCAGGGTCATGCGCGCCACCAGATCCGCCGCCCGCTCTGCGGGAGAACGGGATGGGTCTTGATAGAGCGGCTCCACTTGATTGGACTGCATATCTATCGGCTCCTTCCATAAAAGCAGCTCGGATTCATGCCGCGGGTGGGTGGCGGCACGGATTCAAATGGCAGGGCGGGCTTGACAATCCGACAACCTTCCCGCATAATAGGATCACCCTTGGATAAAAGGAGGTGGTGGCTAAACATGGATTATAGTCAACCGGAGGGTGGCGAAGGCTAGGGTTGTTTTAGCCTTCGGGTCATGAACGGTCCTACCTTTGCCGTTCTCCACCGGAAGCGCCGGGCGGCGGGAAACCGCTTGCCCGGCTTTTATTTTGGCGGCGGAAGAGACTTTCCCTGCCGCCGCCCTGGAAACAAGAGGAAGATTGCCCGGCGGCAAAGAATCCTGATTCGCGGGCGAGAACCCCGATGAATACGACCTCCGCAGGAGTCAGGAGCGATGGGAGCGGGAACCGGCAGCCTCTGGGAAGAGTTCGCAGAGGTGGATGTGGCGGATGTGGTGGTGGACGTGGATGCCCCGGATCTGCTGCCCACCTACTCGTATCGCGTTCCGGATCATCTGCGCGAGGAGGTATCGGTCGGACGCTGCGTGCATGTGCCGTTCGGCGGTCAGGAGAAGCTCGGATATGTGATGGAGCGGCGGCGAATCCCGGAGTCCGATCCGCTCTGCGCGCGCCTGCGCGATATCATCGCCCCGGTGGGCGGCGCGATCACCTTTAATGCGGCGCAGGCTTCGCTGGCGCGCTGGCTGACCGCGCGGGTTGTCTGTGATCTGACCTCGGTGGTGCGCTGTATCGCCCCGGCGATGATGGGAGCGCGGGTTGTAACGATTGTGCGTATGGCAGACGAGAATCTGCGCGGTCAGGACCTGGCGAGTTCGATGGTGCAGGCGCATCTGGTGGAGACCCTGCGAAGCCTGGGCGGGATGGCGGAACTGGAGACCCTGCGCGACACCGCCCGGATCAGCGCGTTCGCCAGCGCCTACAGCGCGCTGCTCCGCAAACGGCTTTTTATCGAGACTCGCGAGGTCTCCCGCGCGCGCACCGTGACGCGCATGGCGCGCGCCTATGAACTGGGACAGGCGGCGGATGCGTTGAATGGACGCCCCACGCCCGCCGGACGACGCCTCCTGGATGCGCTCTCCGAGTTCACCCGCAAAGGCGAGACGCCTGTTCTGCCGGAGAAGCTTCTGACGGCGGCGCAGGCATCTTCCGGCGCGCTGAAAACTCTGGTAGAAAAAGGCGCGGTCATCATCCGCGAGGTTCCGGTGCGCCGCGCTCCCCATGCCGTTCCCCATCGCCTGACGCAGCCCCCGACTCTGACTGCCGGGCAGCGCGCCGCCTGCTCCCGTCTGGCGCATCTGATTGAATCCCCCTCCGACTCCCGCGCCGCGCTTCTGTTTGGCGTCACCGCCAGCGGCAAAACCGAGGTCTATCTGAACGCGATTGCCCATACGCTTAACGCCGGACGAAACGCCATCGTGCTGGTTCCCGAAATCGCGCTGACGGCGCAGGTGGTGGAGGTCTTCACCGGACGTTTCGGGGATGCGGTCGCCGTTCTCCACAGCGCGCTGTCGGACGGCGAACGGCATGACGAGTGGCGTCGGCTTCAGACCGGAGAGGCGCGAATCGCCGTCGGGGCGCGCTCCGCCATCTTTGCGCCGGTGGAAAACGTCGGCTTAATCGTGGTGGACGAGGAGCATGAGGCGTCTTATAAACAGGAGAGCTTGCCGCGCTACCATGCGCGCGATGTGGCGCAGGAGCGCGCCCGGCTGTCCGATGCGGTGGTTCTGCTGGGGAGCGCGACGCCCTCCATCGAGACCTTCTACGCCTCCGAGCAGGGAGAGATCACACGGCTGGAGATGCCGGAGCGCATAGATAATCGCCCGCTGCCGCGTGTTGCGGTGGTAGACCTGCGGGAGGAGTGGAAGGAGAGCCGCACCCTCTTCAGCCGCGCGCTGGTAGAGGCGATGGGCGAGCGGCTGAGCCGGGGACAGCAGACGATCCTCTTCCTTAACCGCAGGGGATACGCGCAGTTTGTGCTATGCAGGGAGTGCGGCCACGTCGAACGCTGCCCCCACTGCGCCGTCTCGCTCACCCTGCACCTTGCCTACGGCAGCCTGCGCTGCCACCACTGCGACTACTGCCGCGCTGCGCCGCACGTCTGCCCCGCCTGCGGCGGCACGAAGATTCGCGGGTTCGGGATCGGGACGGAGAAGGTGGAGGAGGAGGCGCTGAAGCTGTTTCCGAGCGCGCGGGTCGCCCGGCTGGATCGCGACACGACGACGCGCAAAGGGGCGCACGCCGGGATTCTCCATCGGTTTCGGCAGGGGGAGGCGGATATCCTGATCGGAACGCAGATGGTGGCGAAAGGACTGGACTTCCCCAACGTGACGCTGGTCGGGGTCATCAGCGCAGACACCGCGATCAATATGCCCGACTTTCGCGCCGCCGAACGCACCTTCCAGCTATTGACACAGGTGGCGGGACGCGCCGGACGCGGGGAGCATCCCGGCGAGGTGATCATCCAGACCTTCAGCCCCGATCACTACAGCGTCCAGCGCGCCATGCGCCAGGACTACCCCGGCTTCTATGCGAAGGAGATCGCCTATCGGGAGGAGCTTCGCTATCCCCCCTTCTCCCGCTTTGCCAACATGATCTGCGCGGATGAACAGGAGAGCGCGGCGCGCGCCCGGGCGCAGGCGCTTGCCAGCGCCCTGCAGCAGGTTGTTCCCCCTGAAGTCGAGGTGATCGGTCCCGCCGCCGCGCCGCTCGCCCGTCTGAAAAACGTCTACCGGTGGCACGTCGTTCTGCGCGCTCCCGCCGACGCCCCGCTCTCCGAACTGACGCGGGCGGCGCTGGCGCGCCTTTCGACCGCCGAGCGCATGGGCGTCACGGTGGACATGGACCCGATCAGCATGGCGTGAGGCTCAGCGCGGCATCAACATCGGAGACAGTTTCCCCTGATAGAACCAGCGCGGCTTTTTCACCCCGGAGCCGTCGGAAAAGATCACTCCTATTCCTGTCGGCTGCTGCTCCAGACGGATGGTTACCGGCGGCGTTAACTGAGGCACCCCCAGTATTTTAAGCAGCAGCGCCTCCTCCGCCTCATTTCGGGGAGCAATCTCCGCGCCCTTCTTCCCCCAGGCGCGCTGGCGCGCGGCGGGATGCATGGCAATTAAAACGCGCAGCGCCTGAAGGTTGGGAGCCGTCAGCGGGCTGGTCGTCGCCTCCAGAACCCGTTGGAGAGTCTCTATTTTTGCGTCCGAAAGCGCTCCCATCTCCAGCAGATCCTCCAGAAGGAATTTATCCTGTTTCTCGTACCGGGCGGACCAGCGGTCCAGAAGCGGCTGCGGGATGTCGGCATAGCGATCCTGCGCCCAGGATTTGCTCCAGACAAGGTAGTCGCTGCCGATCTTGCGCCAGTTACAGTCGAACTCCAGGCAGATTTTACTCAACAGGTACTCCGGCTTTCCGGAGGTCACGCGAATCGCCCGCCTCGGTTTCAGGAATATCTCTGCGTAGATCGTCCTTTTCGACTCGCGCGCCCACAGCGAGAGAGCGGTATTCAGGCTGGTTACCGGCGTCTTTCCGGCAGGCGCATCCTCACCGGCAAGCAGATTGATGAGGGGACCCTGTTCGAGCGCGTGCGCCTCCTCGATCGCCTTTCTCTCATCCTCTCCCACCCACATATTCAGAGGATCGAGTCCAATGCTGAGCGGGTAGTAGAACGGCTCGGGCGAGAGTCCACTGATCTGAAAGTAGTACTCTCCATCCTTCATACCGCGTTCCATGGAGAGGCTGAAATTGCTGTGGAGCCTCCCCTCCTGCTTTGGCATCGCCAGTTTGTTCAGAACCTCCTGCGCGCTCGATGAAAGCTGAAGCTGTGGAAGAGCCGCCCTGCGCGTTTGGAGAAGAGACTCAATCTGCGAATCGGACAGGGAGGCGACGGCTTCCGCGATCGGACCCACATCGCTTTCCGACAGGGAGGCGCCCGCAGCAGCCAGACTTTGCAGCAGGGGCAGATCGGTCTGGAAGGATTTACGCCTCTCCTCTGGCAGTCCGGCATAGTCGCGGATATCTTTCAGCCAGCGCAAAACGGTCTCCATCGGAAGCCTCAGAAGCGCCTCCTCTTCGCGCCTTCCATAGACGGTATAGCGCAGCACATACTCCGTCGGATTCCTGCCCGTCCCCACTCGATCCCAGTAGCAGCCTCGCGTCGGCAGGTTTCCATGCCCGAAAAGATCGAGCAGCCGCCCCATCACCTTCTGAAGCGGCTGCTGCTGTACATGAAGCGTGACGCGATACTCCTCCAGTTCGCGGGAGGCTCTCACCTTGACGCGGCTCTGTCTGGCAAGGGAGGCAAGCGCCGCGCGCAGAGGCTGCCCGTCCGCATTCAGCGTTACCGGCGTCTGCAGCGCGGCGTCTTTCTGGAACCAGTCCGGTCGCGCAGGCTCCGGCATTTGTCCGAACAACGAAACGGGCTGCGCGTCGACTCCACCGGCAAGAAGTAACAGAGGCAGGTACGTTGCTATCAGTCTTCGCATCATAATGGGATTACCTTCCTGCGATAGAAAACTTCTCAGCGAGGACGGCTCAGAATGACAGTCCAGACTTTCACGGGAGTTGAACCGGCAGACAGCTTATTGCTATTGCAATAGGCATAAGGTACGTCTCCCCAGCCAGGTTGATAATAACCTATCACCACCATGATATTGTAGCAAACCTCTACAGAGTCTATGTCGTCCCCATTAGGGCCGGGTCCTGTGGCGATTATAGCATCCATAGGATGGCCATTAGTGTCATAAAAACTGAGAGGAGTGTACCCTTGATCCTAAGAACGAACCTTGATCGTCCAGCCGACGGAAGGGTTGTCCCAGTAAGTCAAATGATCAAAACCCGATGCATGGATGTCTTGTTGTGCATGCATTCCTGTGGCAGGAATATCTGCTCTTGTCGGAACCGATTTAGCCATCAGCGCCCCGACCATGAACTGGAGGGTGAAAGCCAGAAGAAATCTTGTGCGAAACAGCTCAAACTCCTTTCTACCGATGGGAAGTTTCCTTTTGTCTCTTATGATAATGTATGTATCTTTATGAGGTTAGAGATACATCGGCACAAGTTATCAAGCATTTACCGAGCGAACTTAATTAGTTGCGTGCGGAATAGTGAAAACGAGTATTACGAATAATAGTACTATATTTCAAAATATCATGCAATACTATTTTTTGTCTACTTAATATTTGTACTATATAGTGGTTGATTGCTCGTTCCAAAGCGGGTTGACCATCGCAACGCGGAGTGCTACACTGAAAACGACCCCATCGCCAACCTTTTTAGCACCATACCCTTCATGGAGGAGACAGATGACGCTTCGTCATTTACTGATCGCCGGGCTGTTGACCGGCGTAACGATGTGGATGCCCCGCGCCGGACTCGCGGCGGAGCCGATCCCGCAGGAGTACCGTTCCGGCGGCTTTTTTGTGGGCTGTCAGGCATGGACCTGGAACAACTTCACCGTCTTTGAGGCGATAGAGAAGACGGCGCAGGCGGGCGGCAAGGTGATCGAGTTCTACCCCGGTCAGCGGCTCAGCCCCGAGGAGCCGAACGTCCAGTGGAGCCATATGGCAAGCCCGGAGACGATTCAGAAGGTGAAGGAGAAGCTGGCGCAGCACGGGATCAAAGCGGTCAACTACGGCGTGGTCGGCATCTCCCGCAATGAGAACGAGGCGCGCAAAGTATTCGCGTTCGCAAAGGCTCTCGGTCTGCGCGCCGTCACCACCGAATCGGTCGAAGCCCTCGACACCATCGAGAAACTCGTCAAAGAGTACGATATCATGGCGGCGATTCACAACCACCCGCGTCAGCCCAACAATCCCAACTACAGAGTGTGGGATCCCAACTATGTGTTGAGTCTGGTGAAAAACCGCGACCCGCGCATCGGAGCCTGCGCCGACACCGGACACTGGGCGCGCTCCGGCTTGAACCCGGTCGAATGCCTGCGGATTCTCAAAGGGCGCATCATCAGCAGTCATCTCAAGGACCTGAATGAGATGAGTCCCGGCGCGCACGATGTGCCTTTCGGCACGGGCATCTGCGATATCTCGGCGATTCTGGAGGAGCTTAAGCGACAGGGATTTGAGGGCAACATCTCCATCGAGTACGAGCATGAGATGGCGCGCTCCATGCCGATGGTCGCGCAGTGCGTCGGATTTGTGCGGGGCTACGGGCAGTCGAAGAAGTGGAAATAGGTACAGGTCAAGGGAGAGTCTCCGAACAGAACGATTCTTCGCCGTTACCGATCTCGCTTTCCGTCGTCTGATTAGCAGGAAGGCACGCTTTAGACAGCGCAGGGCTGACCCGTTTTGACGCCCTGCGCGCTCCCTCCCCGGAGAAAGGAGTCTTACCATGTCCTCCCAGAGCAGTATGCCTCCCCTGGTTCCAGCGATTGTATTCAGTCTTCTCATCGGGGGCATTGGCGGCTATGTCCTGCGCGGTCTGAACGATCAGGCGCGCCCTGCCTCCACCTCCACCGCGCCTCCCGCCGGCATGACGCCGGGAGGGGGCGGACCGCCCGGCATGATGGGAGGCGGCGGTCCCGGTGGCGGCGGCATGGGCGGGATGGGCGGCGGCAACCGGCAGCCCGCTCCCGGAACCTCGCTCGCTCGCCTTGTTCGCAACCTCTCCACCATCGAGAAAGTGCAGGATAAAGGGGTCAGCCCGCAGCAGGCGAAGACCATTTTACCGATCCTGAAGGCGATCCAGTCCGCCGAGAAGCTGCCGGAAGCCGAGGCGAAAGCGAAGCTGGATGAGATCGAGAAGACGTTGAGCGAACCCCAGAAGCAGGCGCTTCAGGACCTGCAGCCCCGCTTTGGCGGCGGTGGCGGGATGGGCGGCGGCGCGCCGGGAGCTCCCGGCGGCGGCGGAGCCCGTTCGACCGGTGGCGCGCCGGGCGGCGGAGGTGGCATGATGGGCGGTCAGCAGGATCCAGAACGCCCCTTCGCCTCCGAGCGCAATAAACAGGCGCTTACCGACTTGATCTCTATGCTGGAGAAGGTTAGCAAGTAGCCGCCGTTTCTTCCCCACAGAAAGGACGACATTGAAAATCACTCTATGCCGTCATGTACGCTGGCTGACCGGTCTGGCAGCCGTCGGCGCTCTGGCGATACTTGTCGGGTGTTCGCAGACGCCCTCTACCAACGAATCCGGCTCTACCGGTTCCGGCGGCAATACGACCGCCTCCGGAGGATCTGCCATCGAGAAAGGCAAGTCGGTCTACGCCAGTTTCCGCTGCGCACAGTGTCATCAGATCGGCGGGCAGGGAGGCTCCGGCGGTCCCGACCTCTCCCGCATCGGCGCGAATACCTCCCGCACCCCCCAGTGGCTCAAGGAGCACATCAAGAACCCGCGCGCGCATAGCCCCTCCTCGCGAATGCCGAGTTTTGAGGGAAAGATACCCGATGCCGATCTGGATAATCTGGTCGCCTATCTGGGCAGCTTGAAGTAGGCGATCTTTCCGGCAGGCTCTCCTTTTTGTGTAAGGAGAGCCTGCTTTTCTTTTTTGCAGGCAGTCTTTTCGCGCCCGTCGAAGAGTTATCCGAAGCTTTCACAATATCTGAGACGATTCTGGAGGTCCGGCGCATGAGAAGATACCTGTTGGCGTTCTGCCTTCTCTGGATAGCCCTGCCCGTATTTGCACAGACGAACCCGATCACCAACGGCGGATTTGAGCAGCTTGACGCCTCCGGCTTTCCGTCGGACTGGGGACGGGTGGGCGAAAAGGTCGAGGTCACGACGGAGGCGCATACGGGGCGGTACGCGCTGCGTTTTGAGCGTGGTCGAGGCGCCGCCGCGCCGCCGGAGGTCGGCTTAAACCGCGCCTGGCAGGCTAACAGCGGTCAGCAGGGGAGTATGCTGGCACAGACGAAAGGAGCGATCCGATTCTGGTATAAGGTCGTCTCTGCCGATCCGGACGCCGAGATCAGCATTCAGGTGATCCCGATGAGCGCGCGCGCCTGGGAAGACACCGGCTCGGGACGGGTCATCTACCGAATCTCCCCCGATCTTGCCGGGCAGGAGGCGTGGCGCGAGGGACGCCTGGTCTACGACCTCTCCGACAACCCGAAGGTGAAGTGGGTGCATATCGGCGTGCGGCTGACGGGCGGATCGGCGACTCTGCTGGTGGACGATTTTGAGTATGTCGAGCGGATCGGGGCGGTGCTGCAGGTGGGGAAAGTTCATCTCTATCACGACGCCCGCCAGCCGGAGCGCGCCGCAAGATTGACGGCGATGGTCGAAAACGCCGGAGATTCCGCCTCCGACACGATTCGCGTGCGCCTGCGCCTGCCGCAGGGCGTCAGCGCATCCCCGCTGGAGCAGACTCTGGAGGCGCAGCCGGTCGGCGGAGCAAAAACGCTCCACTGGCAGCTTCGCGGCGCGCTGCGACCGGGAGAGATTCGCATTGAGGCGAGGGAGGGAGCCAGTTCAACAGACTATCTCCTGCGCCTCGCGCCACGACTGGAAATCGTCTCGCTGCTGGTCGGTCCCTCACTTTCGCCGCCGGGCGGCGCGGCGACGGTAACCGCGACGCTGGAGAATCGGGGGACCTGCATTTCCGAAGGCGGACAGGCGGTTCTGAACGCGCCGGGCGGCGTCTCGCTGCTCACTTCAGCCCGCCAGAATATTCGTCCCCTTCCGCCCGGAAAACGCGTGCGGGTCGTCTGGCGCGCGCGTATGCCGCGAGAACTCCGGGAGATGCGCTTCCAGTGCGAGGTCCGCGCGCCGAATGTTCCGCCGATGACCGCCCGCGCCGTTGCCGCCGTTACCGATGCGCTCCTTCAGCCTCCCGTGAAGGTCATCGCAAGCCTGCGGACGCGCACCGGACGCGACCGGACGGTGGGTGAACTCTGGATGCCCGGGGCGAAATCGCCTGCCGCCCGACTACCGCATCTGGGCAAGGTGATAACGCGGCTGCCTGACGGCTCGGTACAGACGCTCTATGCGCGTATGAGCGGAATTCGTCTCCAGAAGGGCGCGTCCGGGATGACCTCCCGGCAGCGTGACCGCGCAGGAGGCGTCTGGACCTTTAGCGCAACGGCGACCCCCGTCTCGTCGAAGACCACCCGTCTCTCCCTCTCGGCGCGCTGCGATAAGCCGCGCGCGCTCCTTGTTTTTGAGGGACCGATGCTGCTGGCGGGCGAAGGCGGCACGAAAGACCGTAAAACCGACGCGCTATTCCCCGGTCTGGAGTGGCTGACCGCCGAAGAGGAGAGCAGCAGCGATCTCGATATTGCCGCCAGTCATCCGGAGCGTCCCCGTTTCGCCCCGCATCCGCATAAGGTGACCATTCCGGTCATGGGCGTTCGCACGCCCGTTGCAACGGTAGGGCTGCTGTGGGATGCGCATCAACGATGGGACGGGACGCAGAACCGCCCGCAGCCGGTCTATGCCGTCCCGGATCGTTTCACGGGAGCCGCCGCGCACCGTATGGGGCTGATCGCGCCAAACGTCCTGAACGGTCTGCCCGAGAACGCGCTGGAGGCGAAGCCGGGCTACAGGCTGGCTGCCCATCGCCCGCTGACGCTGACGGCGCTGCTGTATGCCGACCCGAACGCCTCCGACTCGCTGGCGGCGATGGACGAATGGTTCCGCCGATTCAGATTCGATCCGGTTCTGCCCGCGCCGAAGGGCAGCGACCGGGCGCAGATCGCCTGGAGCATGCAGGCGTATCTGAAGACACTGTGGGTCTCCCCGCAGGAGGGCTGGCTGCCGTTCCTGGGCGGCCCCGGCATCTGGCGAAAACCCGCCTTTCAGCACGCCCATGCCTACGACCTCTCGCAGGCTGCGCTCATCCTGCCGAACCACCCGGACGCTCCGGCATGGCGTGAGAGAGTGCGTGAGGTTCTGCCGCGAATCGGACATCCGCAGGGAGATGACCTGGGATTTGCGTTCGGCGACCCGCTGCCTCAGATTGGCGGAAACGCGGGACGCGCCTATCAACTGATGGCTTCGCAGGAGGAAGACGGCTCCTGGATCTTTGACGCGGACCGGCGCGATGAGGGAGTTTTCGTCGGGATGGACTACCACCTGCTGGGAACGGACGGCGGGAAAGAGGTCGGAACCGTCGCCCGCAACGCCTACGAGATACTGCTCTATGCCCGGTTGACCGGAGATGAGAGCGCCTATCGCGCCGGGGTCAAATCGCTGGAGTTTATGCGCCGTTACTCCGTGCCGCGCGCCGCGCAGGTCTGGGAGGTTCCGTTCCATACGCCCGACATTCTGGCAGCCGCCGATGCAGTAGATGCCTATCTCGAAGCCTACCGGTATACCTGCCGCAACGGTCAGAGCAACGGCGACCCGCGCTGGCTGCGGGAGGCGCAACGATGGGCGCGCGCCGGTCTGCCCTTCGTCTATGTCTGGAACGCTCCCGGAAAGCCCTGGATGCGCTACGGCTCTATTCCGGTCTTCGGCGCCACATGGTTTCAGGGAAGCTGGTTCGGCAACCTGGTGCAGTGGAACGGCTTGCGCTACGCCTATGCCATTCTGAAGCTGTACGAGTACGATCGTGAAGCGCGGTGGGGCGGTCAGACGTGGCGCGACATCGCGCAGGGAGTGACCCGCAGCGCCATGTATCAGCAGTCCCCGCTGCCCAAAAACCTCGCCCTCTGGCCCGACGCGCTGCACACCATTACCAACATGCGCGCCGACTGGGACTTCGCGCCGCGCCAGATTTTGAAGAATGTCTATGCGCTGCTGGAGCGGACGGAAGAGCCGAGAACCGTGACGATCTCCGCCGAGAGAGACCGCCCGATACGTATCTCGACCGGCGGCCGAATCGTCTCGGCGCGCTGGAACGCCTCCACGCTGAAAGTAGAGACGCGGTATCATCCGATGGAGACGAATCGGATCGTGGTTGCCGGAATAACGCGACCGGCTCGCGTGCTGGTCAACGGGCGCGCCCTGCCGCAGCTTACCGGCACGCAGGAGGCGGACGGTTGGCGCTATGACGAGACGCGAGGGCTGCTGGCGATGCCCGTTGCGGCTGAGAAAGCGGTTGTCGAGGTTCGCGGCGCGCGCCCCATGCAGATGGAGAGCCGATTCGGCAGCGTGGTAAAGACGCTGAATTTCTCCTTTGACCGGGGCGTGGAAGGGTGGATTGCGGCGAACGATATCGCCCTGCTGGAGACGCAGCAGGGACGGCTCCTCGTGCGCGTGACGGGAGGCGATCCCTATCTTCAGCGCTATCTGTGCCAGATTCGCGGCAGCGCGGTGCGAGAGGCGGTTATACGGATTCGCGGCAGCGGAGACGGGGGAGGACAGTTGTTCTGGACAACCCTGAACGCGCCCGACTGGAATGAGCAGAAGTCCATGCGCTTTGTCTTCCCGACCGACGGCGCATGGCATGAGGTTGCGATTCCCGTCGGAGACCATCCTGCATGGAAGGGGCAGACCATCTCCGCGCTGCGGCTAGATCCGGGGTCGACTCGCGGCTCTCGCATTGAGATAGACTGGATTCGCGGACGCTGACGGTCTGCCCTGCGTCGTGCAGGGCTACGCGATGGTTCCGGCGGGCGGGTAGACCTTCGTCGGATCGCTGTAGGGATTCCCGGCGCGGTCTTTGCCGCGTGCCAGATAGATATGAAAATTCGGGTTCTTCTCCGGGATGAACTTCACATCGGTCGGAAAGTAGCGGATAGTCAGCGCGCTGCGCGAAAGCGTTCCCAGATTGGGCGCGGAACCGTGAATAATCCGCGCATCGTGGAAAGAGGCGTGATTGGGTTCCAGCACGATCTCGACCGCGCGCGACTCGTCCATCTGATCCGCCTGCACCTCGATCGGAAATATCTGATCGCCCGGATTGGCGACCGGCACATAGTCTGAGTAGCCGTGCCTGTGCGTTCCGGGCAGGACGCACAGGCAGCCGTTTTCCGGCGTGGAGTGTTCCAGCGAAAGCGTGATGGACGCCACGATGATCGGCTCCAGCCGTCCTTTCCAGTAGGCGGAGTCCTCATGCCAGGGAACGCGCTTGCCGACCTGGGGCGGCTTCTGCAGCAGGTGGCAGGCGAATACCGCGATGTCCGGTCCGATCAACGGCTCTACCAGCGACAGTATCTCGTCGGCAAAGAGAAACTCGAACAGGCGGGGATCGCTCCAGTGCGGACAGTCTATCAGAGAGGGAGCCGCGCCTCCCGCCTTCTCCGCGCACTCTGCAAACTTGCTCGCGGAGAGTCGTTTCAGCTTTTCAAATACCGGCGGCGGCAGGACCGGGCGGGAAATAATCAGATATCCCTCTTCCTGATACGCCTTCACCTGCGCTTCGGTCAGTCCCTGTGCCATCTTTCGCTCCTCCCGGTCGGGTCATCGGGAGAGTGATTCGCCTTTGGAGAGGAAAGCCCCTTCTTCCAGAGGAAAAACGCCAGACTGCTTTGTTATTCGGGCAGAGGCAGGGATGGACGCGATTCTGCACAATCGCCGTACAAAACGTTTCGGGAGGAGGAGCGCGATGATGAAATGGATTCTGCTGCGGCTGGCGGTCCTGCTGGCAGGCGTGGTCGGTCTGAGGGCATCCGGCGCGGCGGACGATGGTTTGAGCGGTCTGGCAAAGCCGCAGGAGGGGCGCAGTATGCGCGCCACCTCCACCTTTCGCGAGGGACGCGACGGCAGGTACGATCCCCGCGCCGCCCCAAAAGGAGACCGCGACGAGAAGAGCAACTGGGATAACTTCCGGGTCGCCCCCGGCGAGACCCACGTGCTGATGGATGTAAAGGGTCCCGGCGTCATCACCCATATCTGGATGACCTTTCTGGGACCGGAGCCGCAGCCCTGGGCGCGCAACGGGTCTGCCAACCATCAGGAGATGCTGCTGCGCATCTACTGGGACGGCAATCCCCGCCCGGCGGTCGAAGCTCCGGTCGGAGACTTCTTCGCCAGCGCCTTCGGGAAGCGCAGCGAGGTGATCAGCCTGCCGGTGATTGTCGAGGATGCCGACTCCTATAACTGCTACTGGCATATGCCGTTCCGAAAATCGGCGCGGGTGGAGATCGTCAACGAGAGCGACAAGCCGATCAGCCTGCTCTACTATAACATTGACTGGATCAAAAAGAAGAGCCTCCCCGCCAACATACCCTACTTCTACGCGCAGTACCGGCAGGAGTATCCGGCGGAGAAGAGCAAGGACTACCTGCTGCTGGAGACCAAAGGGAAAGGGCACTTCGTGGGGGCGGTGGTTTCGGTACGCACGCGCAGCCCCTCCTGGTTTGGCGAAGGGGACGAGAAGATATACATTGATGGAGAGACGACACCCTCCCTCTGGGGAACCGGCACGGAGGACTACTTCCTCTCCGCCTGGGGACTGAAGAAGACCAGCACGCCCTATTTCGGCGTCCCCTACTTCGATCAGTGGGGCATCGTCGGCGGACACACCAGCGCCTACCGGTGGCATCTCAACGATCCGATTGTGTTCAACACCGGCATCAGAGTGACTCTGGAGCACTTCGGCTGGATATCGCCCGACGAAAACCCCGACTACAAGAGCACCAGTTGGAACGAGCGCGAAGACGACTACGCGAGCGTCGCCTTCTGGTATCAGACCGGCGCGCCGACCTTCACAGCCCGCGCCCCCCACGCCCGCGAGCGGCGACTTCCAAGCCTGGAACGCATCATTGCCTACGCCCGCGACATGCATACGCACGGCGAAGGACGCGCTGTCCCGCAGACGCTCTCCCTCTACGACGGTCCGCAGATCCTCTATATGCCGACCAAGCAGGAGGGAGCCTGGCTGGAGATTCCTTTCGAAGTGAAGACGAAAGAGCCGCTGCGTCTGCTGCTGAATATGACCCGCTCCTACGACTTCGGGCAGTATCAGGTCTACCTCAATGGCGTCAAGATCGGCGAGCCGCTCGACCTCTACAGCGCACAGATCGTCAACCAGGAGTATCACCTGCTGGACTACTGGCCCGCCCCCGGCAAATATACACTGCGGCTGGAGTGCGTCGGCAAGAGTCCGTTGTCGCAGGGCTACTATCTGGGGATCGAATCGGCGCGTCTGCGAGAACGGCGTCCTCGCGTCTTCGAATACGGTCACGATAAGAACAAAGACTGGAGAGCGAAACCGACGCTCTACAACTGACGAAGAGGGTCATTGCGGCAGACCTGGACCGCAATGACCCGTCTCTTTTTAAAACTCCTCTTCTCCGATCGTTACCAGCGCCTCCGCCACCTGTCCGAAAGGCTGTCCGTCGGCAATCAGTTCCACCGCAAAGGGCTGACGCCGGCAGGATCCGTCGGGAACCAGGGTCAACTGGCAGGAGACCTCAGCGCGGGCAGCCGCCTCCAGCGTGGCGGTATCGCCCTTCCAGCCCGTCGGACCGACCAGACGCGCCTCCAGCGTCGCCGGATGTGGAAGGGGATTGCGAACGGTCACCCGAACGGAGAAGGGGCGCGATTCGGGCAGATGCGTGCGATAGGGCCATATCCAGCCGCCCCAACTGTCCAGATCGAAGTGAGTCTCCTCCGCTCCAAGCGGCATAATCCGCTGATGCAGTTGGGTATAGTCGCGTTGCCATCCCTCGATATGGCGGAAGAAGGCGTCGTTGGTGAACATGGCGGGCTGATGTCCCTGAATGACTATTTCCGGACGCCAGTCGAGCATCCAGCGACCGCTGACGGCGTATCCGTCCAGCAGCGCGCCGTTGCGATAGACGTGGTTCTGCATCCGGCGATTGGTCTCGAAGTCGTTGACGTCGGGAATGAAAAAGTACTGATCTCCGGTATGGGCGAAACGCTTCCCGTCCGCCTCGAACCCGATCAGCGCGGCAAAACGGGTATGCCCGCTCATCGGATGCAGCCGAAAAGTGTACTCCTCCCAGACGAAAGGCTGATCGAGCGGCAGTCTCCGATCTATCCGGCAAGCGACAGGCCAGTTACAGGGGAAGCAGTGCGCCTGCGGCTCCGCCAGCAGGTCGGCGAAGTTGTCTGCCGCGAAACACTGCGTCCCGAAGACCCGCTGCAAAACCGGAATCCCGCACACATGATCATCATGGAAGTGGCTGACCAGCACGGCGTCAATACGCTCGATGCCGAACTGTGTTTTCAGTCCTTCCAGACCGTGCAGCAAGGCGCGGCGCCGCTCCGGTTTGGCGTAGCCTGACCAGCCGCTGCAGATATCGAGCGAATAGCCGTAGTCTATTGCCAGCGCCTTGCCGCTCTCGCTGATGACAAACCAGGTATTGGCGACCGATTGCGTGTCCAGCCAGACATGATCGGTGACGCGCTGCAGGGGAGGCGCGTCCATCTGCGCGCGCATATCGGGCATTCCCGGGCGAACCGCCATCATCTCCTGCAACCGTTCCTGAAGCGCCGCCAGCGCCGCGTCGGTTTCGGTCAGGATCGGATACCCCAGACCGGGCAGGAGCGCGTCGGGCTGCCACTTTCTGAGCGTCTGCGCGGAGCGGTAGCACTGAATCGCGCCAGAGAGATCGTTATAGTTATACTGCAGGGGAGCGATACGCGCCAGACGTCCCGGGGAGTGAATCGCCTCCCCGCAAAAGACCACACGCCTCCCGTCCGCCCCCCGGATTCCCAGCCCGATCTGCGTGAGAGTCGCGCCGGGAAGCGGAATGATCTCCGCCTCCAGCCCCGCCAGATGGACGGTCTCGTAGTCCCGTAGAACGCCTGTTACCGGGATCGGCTCAATGGGCGCGAACAGATCCCACAGATTGTCGTAGATGATGTAGCTCTCTCTCTGGCGGAAGTGCTGCGCGGGGTCGGCGAAGACGGCTCGCTCATACTCCGGCACGTAGACCGCGATCCCGGCGCGTTCGGCCGCCGCCGCTCCGGCGCTGTGGTCGCGGAAGTAGTGCGTGCAGGCAAGCGCAACGGGAGGACGGGGAAGCTCCGACAGATGGCTCATCCAGTATCCTGTCCCGGCGTTGATGAGAAGCATTCCCTCGCTCCCCTCCACCGCGTAGACATTACAGCTATCCCGAAACAACCAGATTCCCGGCAGAATCTCGCGCCAATGCATGATCGTATCTCCTGTGGTGTCGGCATCTCTTCTCTGTATACGAACGCCGATCGCGCAACTCTCCCGCGCCGACATCCCACGCAGGGTATACTATAGGTCACGCGGACAGCAAGGGAGAGATGGTATGTCAGTAACGCCTGAACGTGTGCTGCTTGTCAATGACGATCTATTCTTTTCGGCGCGTATTCTCAGCGTCCTCCGACAGAACGGCTATCTGCCGGAGACCGCCTCCACGGCGCAGCAGGCGTTAGAGAGGGCGGCGGCCCTCTCCCCCGCGCTGGTGATCCTCAACCTGGGATCGGAGCGGCTGGGCGGTCTGCAGACCCTGAGGCGTCTCAAGTCGGAGACGGGCGCGCCGCGCGTGCTGGCGTTCCTTTCCCACGTCCGCATCCCGGAGATACGCGCCGCCGCGCTGGAAGCGGGCGCAGATAAGTTATGCCCCAACTCGGCGGTGTCGCTGCGCCTGCCAACTCTGATCCGGCAGGTTTTAGACGGAACCGGCGAGAAGGTCGTGGAAGACGAGGAGTAGACCGCCGAAGCGGGACAATCGGAGCGCCGCCCGCAGAAAAGAGCCTTTGAATGAAGATTCTGACTGTTGTCATCTTCGCCGTTCTGGCGCTGCCCGCGCAGAAGATGATGCTGCGCTATCAGTTTGCGCCGGGACAGGCCGACCGCTATCGGATTGAGAGCCGCTCAACGACGACCGTGAAGCGCGGCAGCGCACCGGAGCGTCCGACCGCTGAACAGAATCTTGCCATGACGGTGCAGCGTAAAGTCATCTCCCGAGCGGGTAGTCGGTCTGTGGTGGAAGAGACGCCGCTAAACGGAGCATCGAAGTCGCACACCGTTACCGGAACCACCGTCGCCGCCGTGCCCCAGATTACGCGCCGCTACACGTTCCTGCCGACCGGCCGACTCGTGAAGATGGAACGGGTGGTTCCGCCGGGCGTGCAGGACAGCGACTCGCGTTTTCTGGAGGGGATGAACTTCGCCCTCCCTGAAAAGCCGGTTGCGCCGGGAGACCGCTGGAGCGGGGAGTGTTCCGTCGTCGGGATAGATGGCAAGCCGCTGATAGTCCGCTACCGGGGACGGCTGGTCGGAACCGCGCGCCGCGCCGGGCTGGAGTGCGCGCAGATAGAAATCGCCTTTTCCTCCTCCTTTCGCGCCGCGGCAGACCGGCAGGGACGCGCGTTGAGCGGCACTCTGTCCGGCACGGTGACCAACTATCTGGCGCGTGAGATGGGGAGAGACGTTGAGATTAACGCCGCGATGACTGTTGTCACCTCCTCCAGCCTTCAGAACGAGGCGGGCGTCGAAAAGGTGGTCTCAACCACCCGGATCAGTCAGCGGCAGACATGGATTCGATAACCGCGTAACATCTGTGAGAAAGATACCGGAACACCGGAAAGAAGGAGAGTTTTCGTGATTGCACGCGCCAGACGTCTGGAGAAGATACCGCCGTACCTGTTCGGGGAGATTGCTGCCCTGAAGTCGAAGGCGCTGGCAGAGGGACGCGATCTGATAGATTTCGGCATCGGCGATCCCGACCAGCCTACCCCCACCCCGATCATTCAAGCGCTGTTTGAAGCTGCCCAAAATCCGGAGACGCACCGCTATGACGAGTCGCCCGCCGGCGATCCGCCCTTTTTAGAGGCGGTCTGCCGATGGTTTGCGCGCCGCTTCGGCGTGGAGATTGACCCGAAGACGGAGGCGCTGCTGCTCATCGGTTCCAAAGAGGGACTGGCGCACCTGGCATGGGCATATATTGATCCAGGCGATCTGTCGCTGGTTCCCGACCCCGCCTACACCGTCTATAAAGTCAACACCTTTATGGCGGGGGGCGATGTGGCGACCATGCCGCTGAAGGCGGAGAATAACTTCCTTCCCGACCTGACCGCAATCCCGACCGACACGGCAAAACGGGCGAAACTGCTCTGGCTCAACTATCCGAACAACCCGACGGGCGCGGTCGCGACGCTGGAGTTCTACCGGGACGCGGTTGCTTTCTGCCGTGAATATGACCTGCTGCTGATCAACGACGCCGCCTATTCGGAGGTCGCCTTCGACGGCTTCCAGCCGCCGTCCGCGCTGCAGGTTCCGGGCGCGAAGGAGGCGGTCATCGAACTGCACTCTTTCTCCAAGATGTTCAATATGACCGGTTGGCGAATCGGCATGGCGTTCGGGAATCCTGACGCCGTCGCCACCCTCAATAAACTGAAGTCCAACCTGGACAGCAAGCAGTTTGCCGCGATCTCGCGCGCCGCCGCCTATGCCATTGAACACGCTGACAACAGTCCCGCGCTGTCGCTGATTCAGCGTCGGCGCGATATTCTGGTGGACGGCTTGAACGCGCTCGGATGGAGCATTCCGAAGCCGAAGGCGACCTTCTACGTCTGGGCGGCGGTTCCAGAGGGCTATACCAGTATGAGTTTTGCGAAGCGGCTGCTCGAAGAGGCGGGCGTACTGGTGATCCCCGGCATCGGCTACGGTGAACAGGGCGACGGCTACGTTCGCATGTCTCTGACCGTCGCCGGAGACCGAAACGGCGAACGCTGCGCTGAAGCGGTGGAGCGTATCGCAAAGATGAGGCTGCGCGGATAGAGACACGCGGCGGATGAGGCAAAATGTATGCGATATCTGACACTCATCACTCTCTATCTCTGTATGGGGGCGGGGATAATGCATGCCAGCGAGAGCGCAAGCGCAGGCTCTTCCGCGGAGGAGCGTCTGCCGCAGGATATCCGGCAGCGAGTCGGCGTGACGCATGTCGCCGGAAAGTACCATCTGACGGATCGCGACTTTCTCTCCGAAGGCGCGGAAGCCATTGAGAGGCTGGGCGCGAAGGTTATCAAGCTCTGGCTGTCACGCCCCGAACGCGACTATCCGTTCAATTCGCAGTGGTCTCCAACGAAGAGTCTGGTTGAAATCGTGCAGACACCTTACTATCGCGCTCTCTTTGCCCGGCCCTTCACAACCATTGTCATGGTCGCCTATGCCCCTGGACGCGACGATCACTACTGGCGCAAGGGCATGAACGACGATCAGAAGCGCGTCGAGGAGCAGGCGTTCTATGATCTGGCGAAGCATCTTCTGACCGCCTACCGCAAGACCGGCAAGACCTTTGTGCTGCAGCACTGGGAGGGAGACTGGGCTATTCGCGGCAGCTATGACGCCAATGCCGAACTGGATCCGGTGGCGGTGCAGGGAATGGCGGACTGGCTGACGGCGCGGCAGGCGGGCGTGGAGAGAGCGCGCCGCGAGGTGAAGCCCGACGGCGTGCGCGTCTTTCACGCTTCCGAGGTCAACCTGGTGGTGCAGGCGATGCGCGACAACAAGCCGGGAGTGACCGACCGGGTGCTGCCGAAGGTGAAACTCGATCTGGTCTCCTACTCCGCCTGGGATGGTCAGGGCGATGCGGAGACTCTGCGGAAGGCTCTCGACTTTATCGCCGCCCATATGCGGGAGGGCGGAGCCTTCGGGAAGCGCAGCGTCTATGTCGGCGAGTACGGCTACCCGGAGAATGATGGAGGGCTGGAGAAGGTGCGGCAGATCGTCACGACCGCGCTCGATACGGCGCTGGAGTGGGGATGTCCCTACGTGATCTACTGGCAGGTCTACTGCAATGAGGCGCGCCGGCAGCCGGTAACGAAAAATGACGATGTACGCGGTTTCTGGCTCATTAAACCGGACGGGACAAAAGCCTGGACCTGGGACTATCTGAGCCGCCGCCTGTCGGAAAAGAAGTGAGGTAACTTGCTGTGCCCAGACAGACTCAGGAGATTGACCGCGCAGAACGCGCCATTCTCGTCTGCGTGGAGACGGACCAGGAGGCGGAAGCGTATGCGACGGAGGAGCTTCGCTCCCTGACCGGAACCGCCGGCGCGGAGGTGGTGGAGGTGTTCCATCAGCATCGCAGCCAGCCCGATCCGCGCTACTATATCGGCAAGGGGAAGGCGGAAGAGATCGCCGCAGGCGTCGCCGACACCGGAGCCGATCTGGTGATTGTGGACTGTGAACTGTCGCCGACGCAGCAGCGCAACCTGCAGGAGATCGTGCGGACTCGCGTGATTGACCGCACGCAGTTGATTCTGGACATCTTCGCGCAGCGGGCGCATACCCGCGAGGGCAAGCTGCAGGTGGAACTGGCGCAGTTGACCTACATGCTTCCCCGTCTGATGAATTTCTACACCGAGTTTGAGCGGCAGCAGGGCGGTATCGGGGTGCGGGGCGGCGCGGGAGAGACCAAGCTGGAGACGGATCGGCGCAAGGTGCGAGACCGCATCAACGCTCTTCGGGAGGAGTTGGCGGAGGTGCAGTCCCGCCGGACGCAGCAGCGCAGCCTGCGCCGCCGCACTCCCTTCCCGACCGCCGCGCTGGTGGGCTATACCAGCGCCGGAAAGTCCACGCTGCTCAATACGCTGGCAGGCGCGAACGTCTACGCCGACCCCAAACTGTTCGCGACCCTCGATCCGACCACGCGCCGGGTGGTGCTCCCGGACGGATGGGGAATCATTCTGACCGATACCGTCGGCTTTATCCGTAATCTGCCGCATGATCTGGTCGCCGCCTTTCGCGCCACGCTGGAAGAGGTCCACGAAGCCGACTTCCTGATCCATGTGGTGGACGCCAGCCATCCGCAGCGCGATCTGCAGCACGATTCTGTGCTGCAGGTGCTGGAGGAGTTGGGAGTGGTAGATAAGCCGGTCATCACGGCGTTCAATAAAAGCGATCTGGTAACCGATCAGTACGCTTTGCGCGAACTGGTCGCCGACACCGAGAACGCCTGCTATATCTCCGCGCTCAAAGCTGACGGCATTCCCTTTCTTATGGAGCGGGTGGTCATCACACTCAAATCGCTGCTGGTACCGGTCGTGCTGCGGATACCCTACAACCGCAGCGATCTGGTGGGGCAGTGCTACGAGTACGGGCGCGTGCTGAAGGCAGACTACCGGGCGGAGTATATTCTGGTGGAGGCGGAGGTTACCCGCGATCTGGCGGGGCGTCTGGAGGAGTATCGCGCCCCGCGCCATGTCGGGGAGTGAGCGGGACAGCGCGTCCGCTCAATGCTCCCACTGATAGACGCCGATTCGCTTTGCGCCGATAGCCATCGGCAGGATCGCGGAGAAGAGAGTAATGATCAGCAGGAGCAGCAGCCCCAGCGCATAGAAGACCGGAGCCAGTTCCGCGGACTGCCCCGCCAGCGCCCAGGTGGCGGAGATCAGGACTCCGATCAGCAACACATACGCCATTGTGACGAAAAACCCGATAATCAATGCCCATGCGCTGACGCGATGCGCCGGATTCTCATAGACGAATCGCGGCAGCGCGGCGGAGATCCCCACTCCCATCCCGCACAGCGCCACCGCGCTGGAGACCACCACCACGCACTGCGCCCCCAGCAGCCACACCGGGGCGCGGAAGATGATCGCTGAGATCAACGAAAGCGTTAGCCCGACGCCCGCCGACACCAGCGCGCTCATGATGAACTTTGCCCAGACCAGCGTGATTCCTCCGTTGGGAGAGGAGAGGATCAGCCAGAAGCTGCGGCTCTCCAGCCCGATGGAGGAGAGGGAGAGAATCGAGGTCTGCATAAAGACGATGATGCCAACCATCGCCGCCGCGAACGGGTAGAGTTCCATCGGCGACCCCAGCGACTGAAACGACTCCTGGAACGCCAGCACAAACGGCACAAAGAAGAGGATGACCGGCATCCCAAGTTGTGAGAGCAGCACGCTGTCGCGCATCAGATAACGCATATCTTTGGCGATCAGCGCGGCGACGGGCGAGGAGAAGAGCGCGAGAATGCCGGTGCGGTGCGCCCGCATCTCTCCGACGGCGACGACCTCGCCGCCCTCCTGATCTATTGCCAGCGTCTCCGCCGACAGCATCCGTCCCCCCAGCGCCATACAGGCGGCATAGAGCAGCGTCACCAGAGCGGTCAGCCCGACCAGATTCCGCAGGCTCCACCAGAGATCGCCCTGAGAGATGGCGATCAGGCAGTCGGCGAACCAGCCTGACGGTCCATACATGGCGGAAGGCGAAGCGGCGCGGGCGTTCGCAAGCAGTCCATGAATCCCGCGATTCAACTGAAGCTGACTGGTCTGCACCACAATCGTCAGGCAGACTCCCAGCGCCATCAGCGCGTTTACCGCCGTAATCGCTCCCCGCACCCGCCGCATCCCGAACGCCGCCAGCGCGACCAGCAGCAGAAAGGCGGTGATGAGCGCGGGAAGCAGGACAAACAGCGCCACCACCAGCGACAGCACGCCCCATCCGATCAGATTCAGGTGCAGAGCGGAGCCGCAGGCGACAATCGCCGGCACGCCGATCACAGTGAACTGCAGGGAGTTGGTCACGGTGGCGTCCAGCAGTTTGGCGGCGACGATGGTGCGCGGACGCACCGGCGCAGCGCTCAACAGCAGGTAGTCGTGGGAGTGCAGCAGCGTAGAGGCGACAAAGGGAACCGCGCCCGCCAGCAGGAAGAGAAAGAGGAAGAAGAAGACCTCATAGATCAGCGTCTCCATACCGCCCGGACCCTGAAAAAGGGTCAGAAACAGCCGGAATCCATAGAAGACGCCGATAAACAGTAGAATGCCGAAGAGCGTCAATCCCGCCGCAACCAGCTTATGCCGGTTGGCGGTATAGATCGCCACATTCCACAGACTCTGTATCCGCATTTTAACGAGCAGTACAAACATACGGTTGCTGTGTCCCTCCTGACCCACACATTATACAGATACTCGCCCCATTGTGCCAGTGGTTTGCTGCCTCACATGACGCTGACGGTGTCTGCAAGCGGATTTCGCGTGGTTGCTGCCCGCGAATTCATTCGCACGGGAGATCAAGGAATATTAATCGGAACGATTGCGTTGTGCGCAGAGTATATGCTACTATATATACGACTGAAAAAGTCGGAGATTAATTCAGTCGGAGACCTCACCGGTCGGAGAGGATCACCTTCGCATGTTAGGCTTGACCAAGAAGACCGATTACGCGCTGCTTGCTCTCTCCCATCTGGCGCAGGAGGAGGAGGGGCGCGCCGTGCGCGCCAAGGAGATCGCCGAGCAGTACGATATTCCGGTGGAACTGCTGGCGAAAATTATGCAGAAGCTGGCGCGCGCCAGAATGCTGGGGTCTGCGCCCGGCCCAACCGGCGGTTACTGTCTGATGCGTGCCCCGCATGAGATCAGCATTGCCGCGGTGGTGGAGGCGGTGGAGGGTCGTCCCGCCATCGCTCAGTGTATGAAAGATACGCAAAACGGCTGCGAACAGCTTGAGAAGTGCACCATACGCGCCCCGCTGGAGAGAGTGAATCTGCGGGTCTATCAACTGCTCAATCGCATTTCGCTGGCAGAGATCATTGACCCGGAGCCTTCAGAGAGCGCGCCCCGGCAGCACAGCCTTCCATTTATAGATCGAAAGAGCGCTCCCCTGGTCCGTTGAGCGGACGCGCCGCAGTCAGGTTATCTGTGCTTGGTTTGGAAAGGATTAGTATGAGTTCGGCAACCAATACCATTGAAGAGCTGGCGCTTCAGGACTATAAAGCCGGTTTCGTGACCGACATCGAGATGGACACCGTCCCGAAGGGCTTGAATGAAGATATCGTTCGCATCATCTCCGCCAAAAAGCGAGAGCCGGAGTGGATGCTGGAGTGGCGGCTGAAGGCGTTTCGCAAGTGGCTGACCATGAAGGAGCCGCAGTGGCAGAACGTCCACTATCCGCCCATTGACTATCAGGACGCCTACTACTATGCCGCGCCCAAGAGCATGGCGGACGCGCCTAAGAGTCTGGACGAGATTGATCCGGAGGTGCGACGAACCTTTGAGAAGCTGGGTATCCCGCTGGAGGAGCAGAAGATGCTCGCCGGGATCGCGGTGGATGCCGTTTTTGACAGCGTCTCTGTCGCCACCACCTTCAAAGAGAAGCTGCGCGAACTGGGGATCATCTTCTGTTCCTTCTCGGAAGCTATTCAGGAGCATCCCGAACTGGTTCGCAAGTATATGGGGTCGGTGGTTCCCTACAGCGACAACTACTATGCCGCGCTTAACTCGGCGGTCTTTACCGACGGCTCTTTCTGCTTTGTGCCCAAGGGCATCCGCTGCCCGATGGAGCTTTCCACCTACTTCCGCATCAACGCGCTGAACACCGGTCAGTTCGAGCGAACGCTCATCATTGCCGAAGAGAGCGCCTACGTGAGCTATCTGGAGGGCTGCACCGCGCCCATGCGCGACGAGCATCAGCTTCACGCGGCGGTGGTGGAACTGGTCGCCCTCGACAACGCCACCATCAAATACAGCACCGTGCAGAACTGGTATCCCGGCGACAAAGAGGGCAAGGGCGGCATATACAACTTCGTGACCAAGCGCGGCAAGTGCGCCGGGGTGAACTCCAAGATCACCTGGACGCAGGTGGAGACCGGCTCCGCCATCACCTGGAAATATCCGTCGTGCATTCTACAGGGCGATAACTCGGTGGGAGAGTTCTACTCGGTCGCCGTCACCAACAACCGTCAGCAGGCGGACACCGGCACCAAGATGGTGCATATCGGCAAGAACACCCGCAGCACCATCGTCTCCAAGGGAATCTCCGCCGGACGCAGCCAGAACACCTATCGCGGACAGGTGCGGGTTAATCGAGGCGCCGCCAATGCGCGTAACTACTCGCAGTGCGACTCGCTGCTGATCGGCGACCGGTGCGGCGCGCACACTTTCCCGTATATTGACGTTCGCAACACCACTTCGACCGTAGAGCATGAGGCTTCGACCTCGAAAATCGGCGAAGACCAGATTTTCTACTGCCGTCAGCGCGGTCTCTCCACAGAAGACGCGGTTAACATGATCGTCAACGGATTCTGCAAAGAGGTCTTCCGCGAACTGCCGATGGAGTTTGCGGTCGAAGCGCAGAAGCTCCTCGGCATCAGCCTGGAGGGAAGCGTCGGCTAAGCCGCGTAGTGCCCGAAAAACTATACACAGTGTATACGCAGGAGAGAGAATAACCATGCTTGAGATTAAAAACCTTCGCGCCCGCGTGGAAGGAAAAGAGATACTGAAAGGCATCAACCTGACCGTGAATGCGGGAGAGGTTCACGCCATTATGGGACCCAACGGCTCCGGGAAAAGCACGCTTGCCCGCGTGATCGCCGGTCATGCAGACTATGAGGTCACCGAAGGAGAAGTGCTCTACAACGGCGTCAATCTGCTGGAGATGGAGCCGGAGGAGCGAGCGCAGGAGGGCATCTTTCTGGCGTTTCAGTACCCCGTCGAGATTCCGGGCGTCAATAACTCCTACTTTCTGAAGGCGGCTCTGAACGCCATTCGTAAGCATCGCGGGCAGGAAGAGCTAGATGCGATAGAGTTTCTGGCGCTGGTGCGCGAGAAGATCAAGCTGCTGGAGATGGACAACACCCTGATGCAGCGTCCGGTCAACGAGGGATTCTCCGGCGGGGAGAAGAAGCGCAACGAGATTTTCCAGATGTCGGTGCTGGAGCCGAAGCTGGCGCTGCTGGATGAGACCGATTCCGGACTGGACATTGACGCGCTGAAGATCGTCTCCAACGGCGTCAACAGCCTGCGCAGCCCGGAGCGCGCCTTCGTGGTGGTCACGCACTATCAGCGGCTTCTCAACTATATCGTTCCCGATATCGTCCATGTGATGGCGGACGGGCGAATCGTCCGATCCGGCGGCAAAGAACTTGCACTGGAACTGGAAGAGAAGGGCTACGGATGGATCGAGGAATCCGCGAAAGCCTCTCTTGTCAACGCTTAAGAAGGAGAAAGAGGACAGAAGATGAGTCCCGTCATGACTACCGGAAGCCTCTTCTCCGCGCAGTTTGAGGCGTTTTTAAGGGAAAGAGAGGATCGCTCGCCCGCATGGCTGCAGCGCGTCCGGCAGATGGCTTTCCACCAATTCCAACAGATGGGGTTCCCGACTCTGGAGGACGAGGAGTGGCGATTCACGCCCATTCATCCTATCGTAGATACCGACTTTGTTCCGGCATCCTCCGTGCCAGTCGCGGTGACCTCCGAGCAGCTTGCGCCTTACCATTTTCAGGGTATGGACTACAGCCGGATCGTCTTTGTCAACGGCAGGTATTCGCCCGAACTGACCAGCCTGCGCCCTCTGCCCAACGGTGTCCAGGCTGGAAGTCTGGCGGCGCACCTGTCGGACGATCCCGATACGGCGGATACCTATCTGGCGCGCTTTGCCGCCTATGATACCCATGCCTTCGCCGCGCTGAATACGGCGTTTATGGACGACGGAGCCTTCGTCTATATTCCGCGCAATGTGGTCGTCGAAGAGCCGATCCGCCTGCTGTTCATCAGCACGACCGAAGGCGCTCCGACCGTTTCGCATCCGAGAGTACTGGTTGTTGCCGGAGCGAACAGCCAGTGTTCCCTCATCGAAAGCTATGTCGGCTTGAAGCGGGAGACCTACCTGACCAACGCCGTCACCGAGATCATCGCGGGAGAGAACGCGGTGGTGGATCACTACAAGACTCAGCGGGAGAGCATGGACGCCTATCATATCTCCTATACCCATGTGCAGTTGAGCCGAAACGCCAACTTCCGGTCGCACGCCATCACGCTGGGCGGCGGTCTGGTTCGCAACGATGTATACGCGCTGCTGAATGGCGAGGGAATTGACTGTACGCTGAACGGTCTGTATCTGGTCAATGGTCGGCGGATGGTGGATAATCATACGACTCTGGATCATGCCAGGCCGCACTGCAGCAGCCATCAGATATACAAAGGCGTTCTGGATGAGCACGGACGCGGCGTCTTTAACGGCAAAATTTTCGTGCGGCAGGACGCTCAGAAGACCGATGCCAAACAGACCAATCAGGCGCTGCTGCTCTCCGATAACGCGCAGATCAACACCAAACCGCAGTTGGAGATTTTTGCGGACGATGTGAAGTGCACGCATGGCGCAACGGTCGGTCAGTTGGATGCCGATCAGCTTTTCTACCTGCGCGCGCGGGGCATTGATCTGGAGGATGCCCGAAGCCTGCTGATCCATGCCTTCGCCATGGACATTCTGGATCGTATACAGATCGAGGCGCTGCGCCGCGCGCTCGATGAGGTGATGCTGGCGCAGCTTCCAAAACCGCATTAACGGCGCGCGGGGCGAGAGGGAGCAAGAATCGCGAGCAATTCTTCGTCCCTCCCTCTGGCGTCGCGCCGCCGACTACTGCAGAAGGAAAACCTTATGGTAACCTATATAAAGACTGGTGGAGAGAGACGCGAGATGAAGCCTTCGCTCGACCCCTATCGCATTCGCGAGGAGTTTCCGATCCTCCGGCAGAAGGTGCGGGGCGGCAAACCGCTGGTCTATCTCGATAATGCCGCCACGTCGCAAAAGCCGCAGGTCGTGATAGACTCGCTGATGCGCTTTTATGCGGAAGATAACGCCAGCGTCCATCGCGGGGTGCATGCCCTGAGTGAGCGGGCGACCCGCGCCTATGAGGAGGCGCGCCGGAGCGTCCAGCGTTTTGTGAACGCGGCGGAGTCGCGGGAGATTATCTTCGTGCGCGGGTGCACCGAAGCCATCAATCTGGTCGCGCAGACCTTCGGACGGCAGAGCCTGACGGAAGGCGACGAGATCATCCTCTCGGAAATGGAGCATCACTCCAACATCCTGCCCTGGCAGATGATCTGTGAGGAGAAGGGAGCGCGCATCCGGGTCATCCCGATCAATGGTCGGGGCGAACTGGACATGGAGGCGTATGCGCGCATGCTCCATGGCCGCGTGAAGCTGGTCTCCATCACGCATGTCTCCAATGTGCTGGGAACGATCAACCCCGTGCGCGAGATGATCGCCGAGGCGCACCGGCATGGCGTTCCGGCGCTGGTGGATGGCGCGCAGGCGGTTCCGCATATGCCGGTGGATGTGCAGGAACTGGACTGCGATTTCTACGCCTTTTCCGGGCATAAGATGTTTGGACCGACCGGGATCGGCGCGCTCTACGGGAAAGCCGCGCTTCTGGATGCCATGCCTCCCTATCAGGGTGGCGGCTCCATGATCAGCCTGGTCACCTTTGAGCGGTCTACCTACGCCCCCATTCCGCAGAAGTTCGAGGCGGGAACGCCCAATGCGGCGGACGCTATCGGTCTCCATGCGACGATTGACTATCTGGAGAATATCGGGATGGAGGCGATTGCGGAATATGAACATGAACTGCTGGAGTATGCAACCCACGCTCTGGAGACGGTGCAGGGAGTGCGTCTCATCGGGACGGCGCGGGAGAAGGCAAGCGTGATCTCTTTTGAGATGGAGGGCGTGCATCCGCACGACATCGGCACCATTCTGGATCAGGAGGGCGTGGCGGTGCGTGTCGGGCATCACTGCTGCCAGCCGCTCATGAACCGTCTGGGCGTTCCGGCGACGGTGCGCGCCTCCTTCGCCATCTATAACACCCGCGAGGAGGTGGACAGGCTGGTGGATTCGCTGGCGCGGGTGCGGGAGGTGTTTGGTTAATGTCGGATCTGCGCGAACTCTATCAGGAAGTCATTCTGGATCATAACCGCCAGCCGCGTAACTTTCGGGTCATGCCGGACGCCGATCATCACGCGCATGGACATAACCCCCTCTGCGGGGATCAGATAGAGGTCTTTCTGCATATTGAGAACGGCGTGGTTGCCGATGTGAGCTTTCAGGGGTCGGGATGCGCCATCTCGAAGGCGTCCGCCTCGCTGATGACGACAGCGGTCAAGGGCAAGACGGTCGCCGAAGCGGAAGAGCTTTTCCATCGCTTTCAGGAGATGATCACCGCGCCGGTGGAGAGCGAACCGGGCGAGGCGCTGGGCAAATTGACGGTCTTTGCCGGGGTACGCGAGTTCCCTGCCCGCGTCAAGTGCGCCGGCCTTGCCTGGCACACGCTTCATAACGCGCTGAACTCGGACGATAAAGTGGCATCTACGGAGTGAGAACACGATGCATGAGATACATACAAAACCCTTCAGCATGCTGATGATCGAAGGCGAAGTGATTGAGGCGCTGCACACCGTCTATGATCCTGAGATCCCCGTGGACATCTACGAACTGGGACTGATCTACGACGTAGAGGTTCATAAGGAAGGGATGGTGCATATCCGCATGACCCTCACCTCGCCCGCCTGCCCGGCAGCCGGACAGATTCCGGTGGAGGTGGAGGAGAAGGTGCGGGCGATCAACGGCGTCACCGACGTGCTGGTGGAGATCGTCTGGGATCCGCCCTGGACGCCCGACCGAATGTCGGAAGCGGCGAAACTGGAGCTTGGATTCTTCTGAGATCAATCCTGATTCTGTGGAGATGGGGCTATGAATTCGGTGAACCTGATGGATACCGGGCAGCCGGTCGTGACGATCACGGCGAACGCGGTGAAGCAGGTGCGCTACCTGATGAAAAAGAATAACCGGGAGAACTGCGGCTTGCGTCTGGGCGTGAAGGGCGGCGGCTGCAGCGGTCTCTCCTATACCATAGCGCTCGATGAGACGCCTACCGAGCGGGATATGGTCTATGAGGTGGACGGCTTAACCGTCATGATAGACAGGAAGAGCGCGCGATTCCTCTCTGGCGCAACCCTCGACTTCAGCCTGATGAACCTGCTGGAGGGGGGCTGGAAATGGACCAATCCGAACGCCGGGAGAAGCTGCGGCTGCGGAACCTCCTTCACGCCGAACCTCTGATCGGTGAACTAGCATGGACACCCTGCGCCTCATTCTGGCGACCATCGTTCTGCTGTTTGCGGGGCATATCGTCGCCATGAACTGGGTCTGTGTGATCGTCAGCATCCGAAATCGGAGGCGCGGTATTGACCGGCACTATTCGACCGTGCCGGTCATTTCCTTCATTCTTGCGGGAGTTGCCCATATCACCTGTCCAAAGGCTGACAAGAACTGGATGTTCGTGATCCCAGTTCTCGACATCGCCAACGGGAGCCTGTTGATGTTGCCGTTTGTCTTGCTTCGCGAGCGGAGGAAGCAGAACGCGGAATGACCGCCTTCAACGGCAGGCCGCAAACACAACCTCCCACCTGCACTCAATGTCTCATAAACCCTCCACATTCGACTATGATCGGCTCCATCACTTTCGGCAGCTTCGACCGTTACGCTGCCGGACAATAAGCAAAAGTAAACTGATTGCCGATAATAGACACACGGTGAAACTTGTTGCGCCGTCAGGATTGTGTTATAATCCAGTTACACGGGGATTGTTCGGCATCTCTCCGGCGACCCGGTTCTCTCTGAAGGACGAAAGACCGGATAACCGGCGATTGTGGAGAGGCCTTCGACAATCCAACCATTCGTAATCGAGAGGGAGATTCTGACCGCTGCCGTTCGCTTTCATCCGCGCGCTTGCTCGAAGCGTTGATGGACGGAGGTTTCTGTCAGAGATCGCGCACACGGCGAGGATCGGGCAGCAGACGATGGATGACAGGCGAACGCGGCATCAGGAGCGATACGCGCTTCTGAGCATGACTCGAGCCTGTCGTGATAGGCACACATCCTCGAAGTCAGAGTCTCGGTATCGTTAGATAACCGAGGCTTTTTTTAATTCTCTGACAGGGTCTTTCGGTTTGCCGAGGCGATCGAGAAAGGGCAGGATTGGGACTGCAGCGTCCAGACATCTGGCTTTGCCGTTTTTGCCACGCGGCGGATCATCCGCCGCCCTCCCAGGGAGGGGAAGAGTACCATGGGTTCAATGAAACCGACCGATTTTCTCAAACAGGCGGAAGAGCAGCGCGCTCTGGAGAAGAAGCTCGCCTGGGAAGGCACGTTCGCCGACTATCTGGAGATACTGGAAAACAATCCCAATATCGCCGACCTGGCTCACGCCCGCATGTACGATATGATCATGTCGGCAGGAGTGGAAGGGGGAGAAGAGGGCAAGCCGCGTCAATATCGCTTCTTCGCGCAGGACATCTTCGGGCTGGAGCGCACACTACAGCAGCTTGTCGAAGAGTATCTCAGCCCTGCCTCGCGCCGTCTGGATATCCGCAAGCGTATCCTGATGCTGGTCGGACCCGTCGGCGGCGGTAAATCCACGCTGGTGACGCTGCTGAAGCGGGGGATGGAGCGCTACAGCAAGAGCGACGCTGGAGCTATCTATGCCATCAAAGGCTGCCCGATGCATGAGGAGCCGCTGCATCTGATCCCGGAAGACCTGCGCGCCGACTTCAAGAAGCAGTTCGGAGTCTATATCGAGGGGGATCTCTGCCCGGTCTGCCGGTGGCGGCTGCAGCATGAGTTTGAAGGCAAGATCGAAAACGTTCCTGTCCACCGCATCACCTTCTCGGAGAAGACCCGGATCGGGATCGGAACCTTTAAGCCCGCCGATCCCAAGAGCCAGGATGTCGCCGAGTTAACCGGCAGCGTCAATATTCAGGCTTTAACCGAATACGGCGTCGAGTCCGATCCCCGCGCCTATAACTTCGACGGCGAACTCAATATCGCCAACCGGGGCATGATGGAGTTCATCGAAATGCTCAAGGCGGAGAAGCGGTTCCTGTATGAACTCAATACCGTCGCCGGCGAGCAGACGATCAAGGCATCCCGCTTCGCGCTGATCTACTGCGATGTGGTTGTCGTTGCCCATACCAACGAGTATGAGTACAACTCCTACTTCGGCAACAAAGAGAACGAGGCGATGATTGACCGCATCTTTGTGGTCAAGGTTCCCTACAACCTGCAGGTCTCTCAGGAGATCAAAATCTATGAGAAACTGATCTCCCAGAGCGAGGTGCAGGAGGAAGGAGTAGACCTGAGCCGGATGCATATCGCGCCGGGAACGCTGCGGGTCGCCTCCATGTTCGCGGTGATGTCGCGCCTGAAGCCCTCCAAGCGTTCCGGACTGTCGCTGATTACCAAGATGAAGCTGTACGACGGAGAGAAGCAGGTCGGCGACTGGGACCAGAAGCACGTGCGCGAACTGCGGGAAGAGTACTCGGACGAAGGGATGCAGGGCGTCTCGCCCCGCTATATCATCAACCGCCTCTCCAGCGCGCTGGTGCGGGGCGGGAAGAACTGCGTAAACGCGATAGACGTTCTGCGCTCCCTGCGCGACGGACTGGCGGAGTATGTCAGCGGGGAGGAGGAGCGTCGCCGGATGCTGGGCTTTATTGATGAGGTGCGCAAGGAGTACGATGAGACCGCCAAGAAAGAGGTGCAGCGCGCCTTTGTCTACTCCTATGAAGAGTCGGCGCGCACGCTGCTGGAGAACTATCTGGACAATGTGGACGCCTTCTGCAACCGCAGCAAGGTGAAAGACCCGATCACCGGAGACGAGATAGACCCGGATGAGCGGCTGATGCGCAGCATCGAGGAGCAGATCGGGGTCACCGAGAACGCCAAGCGGGAGTTCCGCGAAGGAATTCTGCGCTCCGTGGCGTCGCTGGCGCGCCGCAATCAGCCCTTTGTGGTCACCTCGGACGAGAGGCTCAAAGAGGCGATCGAAAAGAAGCTGTTCACCGATCTGAAAGATGTGGTGAAGATTACAACCTCCACGAAGACGCCGGATGCCGACCAGTTGAAGAAGATCAATGAGGTGGTGGATCGGCTCGTGCGGGAACAGGGCTACTGCCCGGTCTGCGCCAACGAACTGCTGCGGTACGTCGGGACGCTGCTCAATCGCTAGAAGGAGCGCGGCTATCCTATGGAGAAGGCGTCATCCTTCGGCTCGTAACCCAGTAGCTGACGGGTGGCAGTCAGGTCGAGACGCAGAAAACGATTGTTGGAGAGGCCGTGTACAATCGCGAAAGGGATGTCAGGCGTCTCGATACAGCGGTCAAACAGGTGCGACAGATCGGCATAGCTGACAAAGATGCTTCGGTAGTAGTGCGGGGAGCGTCTTTTGATATGCTCCAGATGCCCGACCGCGCCGATCCGAATGCAGATGACCGACAGCCCTTCCGCATAGGCAAAGTAGCTGCCGAGAGTCTCTCCGAAAGCTTTGCTGGCTCCATAGACGTTTCCGGGACGCGGGGCGTCTTCCGGGCGAATCTGCTGGTCGCGGGGATAGGCTCCCACCGCGTTGATGCTGCTGGCGAAGACCACTCGTCGGCAGCTCTGATCCTTCGCGGCGCGATAGAGATTGTAGACCGCCTTGAAGTTGGCGTCGAGCAGGTCTTGATAGAACTCCGCGTGCGTATGGGGATTGGCGGCAAGATGCAAAACGGTGTCCATGCCCGCGCAGATGCGTTGCGCTGCCTCCGGCTCCGACAGGTCGCAGAGGAACGTTTCGCAGTCCGGCGCATCGGTGATGGGAACGATATCCGCCAGTCGAAGAGTATAGCGGTCGCCCAGGTAGGCGCGGTAGTAGGAGCCGATGTTTCCCGCCGCGCCCGTGATTAACAGTTTCCGTTTTTCAGACATAACAGATAATTATAGACGATACAGGCAGACATTTCAGAGTAGAGCGAAGGCAAATGAGCGTCATTCAGAATCTCGATATTTCTGCGCCGATGGAGTCTGCGGGCGTGCGTCCCTACTGCTGGACGGTGGAGACGTTCTACCGCGCTCTTTCGGCGGGGCTGTTCGAGCATCCGGAACGGCTGGAACTGATCAAAGGAGAGATCGTCGAGAGAATGTCTCCACAGGATACGCCGCACCTTCAGGCATGTGGTTACGTCTACGATGTTGCTTTGCAGACATTTACCGGGAACTGTCATGTGCGCTCTCAGGGACCTCTGGATATCGGCAGAGCGACGGAGCCGGACCCGGATGTGATGGTTGTTCGAGGTGTACGCCGGGAGTACGATAATCGCAAGCCCCGTCCTTCGGATCTTCTTCTGCTGGTGGAGGTATCGGACAGCACCCTGACCTATGATCGCGGGGTGAAGGCGTCGCTCTATGCAGAGGCGGGGATTGCGGAGTACTGGATCGTCAATCTGCCGGAGCGTTGTCTGGAGGTCTATCGGGAACCGGGAGAGATGGAGAGCGATCGGTTCGGGTATGGCTATCGCCACACACAGCGTTATGCCGAAACGGAGAGCGTTGCGCCGTTGTCGGCTCCGGGCATGTCGGTGCGCGTGGAGGACCTTCTGCCGAGAGCGGCAACAACCGATCCGGTAATTCTTCAGGAAGATAGTTTATGAGCGCCATACTGAAAACAGCACAGTCCTTTACGGAGGTCGAAACGCAGGATACCGGAGTCCTTCCGCGCAGATGGACACGCGATGAGTACTACCGCATGGCGGAGACAGGTCTGCTCGGACTGGATGAGCGAGTAGAGCTAATTCGAGGCGTTATCTATGAAAAGCGCAGTCAGGAGAGCCTTCAGGGCAAGGAGAGCATGACCCCTCAAAAAGCGCAGCATTTCGGCGCGATCCGCGCTGTTACGAAGATGATGGAACGCATTTGGGGAGAGGGGTACGAGGTGCGGGCGCAGGGACCGCTCTCTATCGGGAAAGACAGCGAACCGGAGCCGGATGTGCTGGTCGTTTCCGGCTCTTCGCAGGATTACGATCACCGCGCACCGACTCCAGAAGATGTCAAACTGCTGGTGGAGGTATCGGACAGCACCCTGACCTATGATCGCGGGGTGAAGGCGTCGCTCTATGCAGAGGCGGGGATTGCGGAGTACTGGATCGTCAATCTGCCGGAGCGTTGTCTGGAGGTCTATCGGGAACCGGGAGAGATGGAGAGCGATCGGTTCGGGTATGGCTATCGCCACACACAGCGTTATGCCGAAACGGAGAGCGTTGCGCCGTTGTCGGCTCCGGGCATGTCGGTGCGCGTGGAGGGATTGCTGCCGAGACCCGTTCCGAAGACCGAAAGCTAGTTCTCCTTCAAGGTAGAAGGGTTGCATCGCCTGACAGTCCTGTCGAGCGCAGTGGAACCCTGTCCTGTCGAGCGCAGCGAGACATCTTAAGATTCTTCGCTTTCGCTCAGAATGACAAACGGGTTGTGCTTTGCTCAGAATGACAACCGGGGCGCTTCGCTCGGAATGACAGCCATCCAGACTACCGTGACGACGTACTGGATTCTCTGCCGACAGGAATATGTTTGCATTCGTGATGACTGGCGGTATTGCCAGCATGACTGGCGTATGAGCCAGTGGAAGAGCAGGAGCGACTATCATGCCAGATTTCTCACTCAGCACGGACTCCTGGGACCTGCACCGGCGCGCCGAGCGCGACCGACAGCGGCATAACGAGAAGATCAAAGAGGTCATCAAACAGAACCTTGGCGACATCGTCAGCCATCAGGACATTATTACGGCAGACAGGGGAAAAATCGTCAAGATTCCGATCCGGGGACTGGAACTGCCGCGTATTCGCTATGATAACGGCTCCCGCGAACGAGTCGGTCAGGGACAGGGCGGCACGAAGCCGGGGGATGTGCTGGGACGCGCTCCCGGACAGAACGGACAGGGAACCGGAAAACAGGCGGGGCAGGAGCCGGGCGTAGACTTCTACGAAGCCGAATTTACGCTGGAAGAGGTCGCGCAGATGGTCTTTGAAGACCTGCACCTGCCCAATCTCGAAGAGCGGGGCGTCAAGCAGATCCTCAGCGAACACGCCGACTTTAACAGTATCAGCAAGCGCGGTCTTGCGGGCAATCTTGACCGCAAACGCACCCTGCTGGAAGCCTATAAACGCAATGCGCGGCAGGGAAAGCCCGGCTGGGAAGTGCGCCGCGAAGATGAACGCTATCGCACCTGGGAGATCGTGACGGAGCCGCAGCGCAACGCGGTGATCTTCGCCATGCGCGATGTCTCCGGCTCTATGGGCGAGTTTGAAGCCTACATATGCCGCTCCTTCTACTTCTGGATGCTGCGCTTCCTGCGGGTAAAGTATAACAGCGCGGAGATCGTCTTCATTACCTGTCACACCGAAGCGAAAGAGGTGGATGAGAACGCCTTCTTCGGGCTGGGCGAATCGGGCGGCACGCGGATGTCGGAGGCGTACAAGCTGGCGCTCAAGATCATCGAGAAGCGGTACAATCCGCGCGAGTGGAACATCTACCCGTTTCTCTTCTCGGACGGCTATAACTGGGGCGATGCCGAATGTGTGGAATTGATGCGAACGATGGCGGGTATCAGTAATCTGGTTGGCTACGGCGAGATCGCCAACGATATCTGGAGCCAGTCCGCCAACTTTGCGCCGCTCGGACAGGCGTACCAGGAGGCTTTTTCGGGGGATCCCCGCGTTGTGCTGGTTCGCATCAACAATAAGGAGGACGTATGGCCCGCCCTGAAACGCTTCTTCAGCAAGCACCCGGAGGTGCAGGCGATCTCCTGAGCGCATCCCGGCGCGCCTTCACGCTGCGTGGCAGGATCGGAGAGGGTTGTCATGGATCGGACAGAGCGTGCAGAACTGGAAAAGTGGATTGAGATCATCTGGGAAAAGGCGCATGAGATGGGTCTGGAACCCTTCCCCACCCATTTCGAGGTTGTGCCGGATCATGTGATCTATGAACTGGGAGCCTACGGACTGCCCGCCCGCTTTTCGCACTGGACCTTCGGGCGCGACTACCACCGCCAGAAGACCAGTTATGAGTACGGGATGAGCAAGATATACGAGATCGTCTTCAACACCGATCCGACGCAGGCGTTTCTGTTCGACAACAACTCGATGGTCTCCCATAAGCTGGTCATCGCGCACGTCTACGGGCACTCCGACTTCTTCCGCCGCAACACCTTCTTTTCGCACACGGACCGCCGCATGATCGAGCAGGTGCGCCTGCACGCCCGGCGAATCGCTGAATATGAGACGCAGCACGGGCCGGAGGAGGTGGAGCGATTCCTCGACGCCGCGCTCTCCATCGAGGAGCATTTTGATCCGACCGCCACCGCCTACCGCCGCAAGACGATGGAAGAGTATGAGCAGGAGCGTCTGCATCCGTCAGAGGCGTCGGGCGAATACGAGGATCTGTGGAGGCTGGGGCAGAGTGAGCCGACGAAACCCTCCGCGCCTCGTCGCCGCAAACTGCCGCCGGAGCCGGAGAAAGACCTGCTGCGCTTTCTGCGGGATCATGCGCTGGAACTGGAAGACTGGCAGCGCGATATTCTCAACATCCTCCGGGAAGAGATGCTCTACTTCCTGCCGCAGATTCGAACCAAGATTATGAACGAAGGCCAC
>CAYSDM010000029.1:53027-58559 GCA_964429855.1 uncultured Chthonomonadaceae bacterium | reverse complement strand
CGCGCCCTTCAAGAGTAGATCCGCGCTTTTTGTAAACGGAAGACCCGCATCTCATGAAGCGGGTCTTTTTCTTTTTCTCCGGCTGCTATCGCCTACTCATCGGTCTTATGGAACATATTCGCGCACAACCACCCCAGCAGTCCGGCAAATGTCATCCACATCGTTGCCAGACCAACCGGAGTGAGGTCGGCAAACGGCAGCGTGAACAACTTGGCGAGAGAAGCTCCGTATCGAGCGGAATCCGTATACACAGGTAGGTTATGAAGATGCCGACAATCGCGGGATTAGCATCCTGTTTCATGATCCCCAGAATGATGTAGGCGATAAAGCCGACAAACGGACCCGCCAGCAGGAACAGCGCCAGCGCCAACGGCATATCGCTGGAGTCGTCATCGCTGAAGGGAACCACCCGCATAACTGTCATTAACATACAGGCGGCGAAATTGGACACTGCCATCAGACCGAGATACCAGGATGGCACGAAATGGACGGCGACACTTGCCAGTGTCGCCAGGAGCGCCAGACTGCCAAGGTAGTTCGCGGTGGATTTGATCTGCTCCTGACGCTCATCGCGCGCCAGATCCTCCACCATCTGAACATTTGCATCTACCGCCTGCCCTGTATCCGCATCGTAGTGCGTCCCGGACACGGTATCCATCACCTTGTCCGCATAGTACTTGGATTTCTGCGCCTGAAAAGTTCCCAATGTCGGCGCGCCGTTGCTGGCGGGCGTCTGTGCAGGACGCTGGGGCTGTGAGGGCGAAGGAGATGGAGCCTGTTTAGGAGCCACGGTCGCAGGTTTTGCCGTCACTACCGGCTGACGCACCGGAGCGGCTTTTCCCTTCACCGGCCCCTTGGTCGTGGTGATCACCGGTCCCTTGCCGCCCTGTCCAGAGGCGGGCATATTACGCAGGTCTCGACGACACCAACTGCACTGATCCGGGTTGTCGCTCTCCATACCACACCATCGGCAATAGAAGGTTCTTCCGCCGCGCGGCATGGTGGTGGTCGTCGCAGGCGGAGGCGAGGAGGCGCCTCCCCCCAGATCATAGCGTTTTCCCGCCGTTACGATGGGCGTTACCTCTGCCTCTTCATCACCGGCAGGCATCAACGGTGGCAGATCGAGCGTCTCCGGTTCTGCCGCCATCGGCGGCGGAGTCATCTCCACCGGAGCCTCCTCCATCGGCGCAGGAGCCGGTCTGGGAGGAGCGACTGGAGGCGATGACGGCGGGGCAGAGGGAGTCGCGCGCAAGGTGACGGGAGGAACCTGATCGAGGGAAGGGCTTCCTGTCGGCGCTGCCGTTTCCGGCGCGATCCCTTCTGATGCAGGCGTCTGTTTTGCTGGCGCGGGAGTTGGCTCGTCAGGTGGCGGTGTCGGCTGTGATGGCCGCGCGATCGGAATGATCGGAGGAGGAGCGCCCGTACCGGCGCTTTTTCCTTTGATCGGAATCGCCTCCAGCGGAGGACGATCTGCAGGCTGTCGAGGCGCGACCGGCGTGTATCCCCCTCCAAGACGCTGCGATGCTGCCGGCGGAGTAAAGGTGGGCGGCGGTGGTGAAGAACGAGGGGAGATCGGCGTTACAGGCGGAGCCGGCGGCGGTTTGGCTGCAGTTGACTCCGTTCCGGTCGGTCGCGAAGGCGCAGCGAAGGGGACCGGATTGAGATCATCCTCAATCTCATCCTCATAGGACGCCCCCAGCGGAGAAACGGGCGGCGCTGCGGGACGTTCCGGCGTGCCTTTAGACGCAATTACCTCCACCGCTGGCGGGGAGTCTTCGGGAGTCGGCTGCGTATCGGTTGAAGTGGGCGTATATAAGGTGGCTGCGGTTGTGCTGAATGGCTTGCGACACCAGCTGCAAACATCACTGGTTTCGCTCTCCATTCCACACCACTTACAGAACATTCACCGTCTCCTAAGTTCAGTATCCCGGAAAAAGCAGCCCGCTTCCACCAGAAGACATATCTATTCGAAATATCCTTCTCGGATTGGATGTTGCGCGCTGAAATCTGCCCTGAAGCGATAGCCAGGTGTGGAGAGACTGACTGGAATGTTTCACCCAATCTATCTAAACACAACTTGGGATTGTGAGTATTATACCGTTGCCAATTCACAGTGTCAACGAATAAATGTTACAGGGTTGAGATGCCTGCAATCCTCTCACTCTTACATGAAACAAAAAGGCGTCCGGAGAAGACACACAACTATCATCGTCAGATTCCAACGACATCTTTCGCGAAAATTATGCATTTTCTTCTTTTTTTGCAGGGGTTTCACGTCGCAACACGGAAAGGAATACTATAAGAGTATCCGTGTCCCGGAGCGATACGTGATGAATCTGCATAAACGCATACGTAAGCGCCGAAGCACACGCGGTCAGGAAGTCAGTCCTGGAGGCTCGACCATCTACCGCTATGATCAACCGAACAGCCCCCGGTTTGGTTACGCCGACGCGCCTACGGATCTCTACCGAATGCGTCGGGAAAAGGTCTACCGTTCGCTGTTTGGCTCCTGTGAAACCGTTCGGCATGAGATGATTCCGCTCATTCCGCATATAGACATCTATATCTATGCTCCGGAAGCGGGCGAGCGTGATTTCTATACGCTGGTGACGGGAGGTATGAGCGACCTGCCCATGCATGTGCCGAACGATGTCTCCGACTGCTATCGCCGCGCGGAACTGATACTCTATGTGCGGCAGCCGACAGAATCTCACATCAGTCTACTACGGTTTCTGGCGCATTTTCCGCACGATCAGCGCTCCTGGCTTGGACATGGGCACACCATCCCGAACGGACATCCCCCTGTCCCTCTTTTCGAAGGATCGAAACTCGACACCATGCTGCTATGCAACTCTATTCTCTCCCCCGATGACAGTTTCCCCCACCTTCTGAAACTCGATAACAGTCCCGTGCAACTGCTCTGGCTAATTCCCATTACGACCGCTGAATGCAACTTTAAACTTCGTTACGGAATTGACAGATTGCTGGATGTTTTTGATCGAGTAAATCATCCTTTTCTACTTGACGAAAAAAGACGTTCTTATCTATAATACTTTCCAAAGCTAGACCAATAACAGACCAAACCCGTACATTCACAGAATCATCATTCTGTATTGCCCGGGTTCCTGTCTGTCATTTTTTGAAATAAGAACGATTCCGTCAACGTACATGGTATATTATTTCATGTTACTCATGATCTTTTTTTCCGTCATTAATTATGAGAACCTTTTTTTTCAAGGAAAGTTCCATATTGGTTCATAGATATATTTATTTTCCCATAACTCTTACGGTATAATTAAAACCAACTTCCACAAGGGGTAACTGATGGATATCAAAGAGGCGATCGGATACGTAAAACAGAGAGGGCATAAACTCACCCCGCAGCGCACCGAGATTCTTCGCACGCTCATGGTTGCTGGGTCCGCTCTCACAGCACAGTCCGTCTATCAGCGCGTCCGGGAAATCTATCCCAACATCAGTCTGGATACGGTCTACCGCAACCTGACTATGCTGACCACCACCGGACTGGTCAATCAGGTCAATCTCCAGAACAAAGGAATCGCGCGGTTCGAGTTCCAGGGGCAGGAGCATCATCACCATGCCGTCTGTCTGAGCTGCGGGAAGAGCCTTTGTGTAGATGCCTGTCCGCTGCCAGAAAACCTTGTTAAGATCAAGCAGGATCCGAGCTTTCGCATCATCAGCCACGCTTTTGAGATCTACGGACACTGCTCGGAATGCCAGCAGCGCCAGACGGAGACTCCGACGGGAGAGGCTTAACGACGCATCTCCCACAGGAGATGTCTCAGTTCAGGCAGCAGAATGCTCTGCAAAGCCAGTTCGACAGCCGCGCGAGAACCAGGGAGCGAAACCAGCAGTTTGCCGTTCAATCCCCCGCACACGGCGCGGCTGAGTATGGCGGCGGTTCCCACCTGCTCCTGGTAACTGAGCAATCGAAAAAGCTCGCCGAAACCCGGTATCTCTTTCTCAATCAGAGACCGGACTGCTTCTACCGTTCTGTCTTTTCGTCCCAGACCGGTTCCGCCAGTCAAAATGATGACATCTACCTCCTGTGTAATCAGTTTTCGCAGGTGGTCTGTGACCAACTCCTCACTGTTTGGCAGAAGCGAGTAGTGAACAATCCGATGTCCCGCTTCCATCAATAACTGCTGGATGAGTCTGCCGGACTCATCGGTCTCTATCGTTCGGGAATCGCTGACGGTAACCACCGCGCAGCGCACCGATTCCAGTCTTTCCGCCTGAGTTTTATGTTCGGATGCTCCGGAAGGCAGTGTCATAGAACCCCCTTCATTTGCGGTCATCTGTGTCAAATTGATCGGGGAAGAGAGAAAATATACTCTCTTCCCGATCCTTCCCGTCTATTTTCCGGGTTCCACCACGACAACCGCCATCTCGCGTAGATATCGCCTTGCGACACGGCGAATATCCTGAATGGTAACCTCGACTATTTTGCGCGGAAACTCTTCATCCCAGCCGTATCCCGCGCCAATGCTCTCATACCACCCCAGATAGAAGGCGCGATCACGCGCGCGCTGGCGCGCCAGCGCATAAGAGCCTGCCGTATACCGTTTCGCGCGTTCGACCTCCTGTTCGGCAGGAGGAGAAGACAACACGGAGCGTACCGTATCCCGAAGTATCCTCTCCACCTCCCCGGCGGAGAGGATTTTACCGCCTGCGCGTGAGTGGCTGGGATCGAACTCCACAAATGCCAGCAGATGCCCCTCTTTCGCCAGAGGAGGCGAATAGGCTCCGACTCGATATCCGATACCCTGCGTATCGCGGACCGCGCGAAATAGACGAGAACTCTTACCACCCCCGATCAGTGATGTCAGTACCGCAAAGGCAGGATAGTCCGCGTCCGTCACGCCCGGGGCGCGCATTCCGGCAAGAATGAGCGTTGCAGAGGCAGGCATTCTGTACCGAATGACGTTCATATCTGAGGGAAGACTCGGTTCCGGCGAAGGACGGCGGCGGCGATAGGCGTTCTCCGGTCGGTCGTAGTCTATCATCTGGTTTTCAACGGTTCGCAGAGCGCGCTCAGAGGAGATATTGCCGACGATGGAGATCACGGTATTCTGTGGCGTGTAGCGTGTCTGATAGAATCGAAACGCCGTGTCGCGAGTGATACGTCTTAATGCTTCCGGAGAGGGAAAGAACGGCTGACGGTAGGCGCTCTCCGAATAGAGACGTTGGCGCAGCAGACCATAGGCGACCTTGAAAGGATCGGCGGCATCTAATGACGCCTCCTGTTGAACCCCCCGACGCGCATTTTCGAACGTCTCCCGGTCAATATCTGCATTCTTGATCGCCTGCCCGATGCTCCAGAAGGCATCCTCGAACATGGCGCGGGTGGTGATACAGGTTATCAGGGTGTAGTCCGGATTCCAGACGGTCTCCAGGCTGCCCCCCACCGAAAAGATAGAACGGTTCACCGAGTCCCGCGACTGATTGATATTGCTGCCGAATAGAGAATAGGCGACGACACGTCCAACTCCGGTCATTCCCTCCTCTTCT
>CAYSDM010000029.1:0-53017 GCA_964429855.1 uncultured Chthonomonadaceae bacterium | reverse complement strand
TCGATGGCTGCGTTACCCCGCGTAGCAAGGCCATCCTCTTCTGCAATCCCGGCACGAATAAATACACAGATGGCGATGAAATCACTGTTCGCATCGTTCTGAACGATCACACGCGCCCCATTCGGGAGAGTCTGCTTGAATATTGGCTGCGGCTGCGCGGCGGAGCGGGAGATGGAAACAAGAGCGATCAGCGCAGCCGGGAGATATCGCAGGATGCTAATTCGTCTCTCACTCACGGCCTGCCCCCGCCTCCTTTCGATGAAAAATAACCTCGGCGCGTTGAGAAGGCTGGAGATATTTACGGATGCACTGCATCACATCCGTCCGCGTAACCTTTTGAACGGTGTCCGCATAGTTCATCGCCATTCGATAGTCGTTCAGAAGATCATAGTGTCCCAGCGCTCTAGCCTGTCCGGCGTATGTCTCAATCTCGAACAGATAGCTGCTGATGATCCGGCGTTTCGCAAGCTCCAGTTCTTCCGTCGTCACACCCTCTTTCAGCAGGCGGTCCACCTCGCCATTCAGAAGGCTCTGCACGTGTTCCAGGTTTGCCGGGTCAGAGGCTAGATAGAACAGCATCATTCCGCCATCCGCCAGTGTCTCATACTCTCCGGCAGACTCCTTCACCCGTTTCGCATACTCCAGATGATTGGTGACCCGTCCGATCTGCGGATCCAACAGGATTGCCGCGATCAGGTCCGCAGCGCACGATTCTACAAAGGTCAATCCCGCCGGGAAACGCCAACCGATCCCGACGGCGTTTACTGTCGAGATTGGAGTTTCATAAACAAGGGGGTTCTGCATATCTGATATGTTTTTCGAAGCGTTTCCAGATGTCGCCTTTTTCGCAGAACGGTTATCTTTTTGCTGCCAGTCACCGAAGAGACGGAGCGCCAGCTTCTCCGCATCCGCCGGACGAATATCTCCCACCAGCGTCAGGGTGATGTTGTCCGGCGTATAGAGCCTGCGATGGAAGTTGACAATCGTCTCTCTGGTCATGCCGCGAAGCGATTCAATCTCACCCAGAATCGGCCTGCGATAGGGATGATTGGGGAAAAGCGCCTCATACAGGCGGTTGCGCGTCTGTCGGAGAAGATTCGCGTTGCCGCTCGCGATCTCATCCAGTATCACCGCGCGCTCTCGCTCCACCTCCTCCGATCTGAACTCCGCATTGCGCAGTCCATCAGCCAGAACGGTCAGAGCCTCCTCCAGAAACGGCGTGGCGACGGTGGTGTAAAAGTGTGCGGCATCCCGAAGCGTTCCAGCATTTAGAAGCGCACCCATCTCTTCAATGGCAGAGTCAATCTGTCCAGGCTCGCGAGTAGGCGTGCCTTTGAAAATCAGATGTTCTATGAAGTGCGCCGCGCCGCTCTCATCGGGATGCTCCTCCCCCGATCCCGCCTTCACCCAGATATCTATGGCGACGAGTTTTGCGCCATGCTGCTCTCGCGTCAGCAGGCGGAGACCGTTCGGCAGCACGCGAAGCTCCGTTCCGCGCATCAGGGTATCCGCAGAGACTTCGCAGGCGCACAAGATAAAAATACAAAAGATAAGAGCCAGTCTTTTCGGAGATAAACGCATCTAATTATACCCGCCGATGCCGGTATCTATCGCCTGCCCGAACTGCCCCGTTCCGAAACGCTGGAAGATCGGGATCGCCTTTATCCGCAGTTGAAAATAGATCTGACGATCATTGCGAAAGCCAAATGGGTTGTCAATATAGGTCAGGGAGGCTTCCAGACAGTGAAAATCGCGAACGATCTGAAAATTACGGCTCTCGAAGCGATTGAGATAGCCGTTGTACTGCACCAGCGCAACCACCCTCCAGAGATTGCCGACAGGGAGGTTTATATAGCCGTTAACATTGCCGAATTTATGCCTCTGCGGGTCGTAGCGCGTAACCATATCCAGCGAAAAGTCGTTTCGTCCGCGAAATCGAAAGTCGCTGATGATATTCTGCACCTTGCCGTTGTTGGGATCAAAGGAGAGAAGATTCTGCAAACGCGCCCAGGGAGCCGGACGCGCCAGAAGATTGACTGCCAGCGTCTGCCAGGGCTGACGAAATCCCCCAAAACCGCTCTGCGCGAAGTCGTAGCCCACTCTCGCCGTTAACTGTAGACGGCTGTCATCCAGAAAGCCGATGTCTGTATTCAGCGTGTGATACTGCCCAAGTTGGTCAAAGCGGAAGGGAGTTCCTCCTTCCGGTCTCTGATAGGAGTAGTTGAAATTGATCCCGGATCGCTTATTCCAACGCTGGGTCAGGCTGGCAGTGTTTCGGATGACATACTGTGCCGCGCCCTCGCTGTAGAAGTACTGCTGAAAGCCCGATTGGATATTGAGTTCGGCGCTGCGCGTCAGCGCATATCGCAGATTGGTCGCGTCGAATCCAACGATCACCCGTTCGCTGGTTGTCTTCGTCGAGGTCTGCTGTCCGAAGAGCGATCCCCCTTCCGAATACTTACCGACGGAGAGGGAGAAGGTCAGGGGCAGCGTGGAGAGATAGCCTCTGCGGAAACGATAGTTGGACAGAGTGATCTCCGGTATCTTCTCCACCCCGCCAAAGAATGACTGCCCGGCGCTCTTGCCCACCGGAATGCTCTTATTGGCGGAAAACTGGAGTAGATAGTTTTCGCCGCGTTGATCCGCCTGCATACGCGTATTCAGTTGCTCGGTACGCTGAAACGCCCCTTTCGGATTGAAATCCGATGGCAGGGTAACGCTGGAGAACCGGGAGTAGTCCCCGCCGAAGCTGATGCTACCGGATCGTCCCAGCGGAAATGACTGCGACAGCGAGGCGGTATAGGAGCGAGTCCGAAAGCCCTCCGTGTCGGTCGCCATTCGGGCCAGGTTCAGCCCTGTGCTGATCCCGCCTACCTGAAGCTGATACCCGAATCGCGTGCTAAAGTTGGTTGTCTCCGGCAGGGAGAGATAGCTGTTTTGCTGGAAGTCGTTATCCAGAGAGAGGAACTGTCCTCCTCCCAGACTGAGCCGATTACTGATCCTGCCGGAGAAGTTTCGGCTGGTCCCGCCGGTGGGAATGGCGTAGAGCGCGACCGTTCCCGCCCATCGCGCCAGGTTCCAGTTCTGCTCGACGCCCAGCCCTACTCCTTTTTTCTCCATCAGGTCGACTCGGTAAAGCCCTGGCGCGCGATCCGCTAAAAGATAGCTGAGAGCCGCCTTCACGAACCAGCCCTCATCCTGCGAACGACCGAACTCCGGCAGATAGTCGGCGCGAGGACGACGAATCCGCTGGTCCAGCGGAATGACGATCACGGGAAGCGTAAAAAGCCGCACACCCCAGAGTATGAACGTTGCGCGTTTCAGGATGACTCGCTTTTCCGGCTCTACAATCACCTCGCCAGCGCGCACCAGATAGTCCGGACGAGACAGTTCACAGGTGGTCGCATCCAGATCCATGCCGAATATAGGATCGCGCCTTCGACCGGATATGCTTCCGGCGGAGAGATAGAGCGGGGAGAGCAGGCGTCCCTGCAGGAAATCGGGCGTCAGCGCGGTATGTAGATTCTCCACGCGAAACGTCTTCGCCTTTGGCGAGAAGTGTATCCTGTCTCCCGTCAATATCTGTCCGCGATAGGTCAGAGAGGGATTTCCAGTAAAGACAAGCTCCTGCTCCAGATCGCCCTCCAGTTCTCCTCCCCTGAGCGTATACTCCCCCACGACCGCCAGCACATTTCTCGCTTTAATGCGGCTGCCGACGATGCTCGCCTCTTCATACTCCACCGTGGCAAGATCGGGAGGAAGCTGACCGGGAGGAAGGTTCCGTCTGTCGGTTGAGGGGGTCTGCGGATTTCCGGCTGGTGTCTGTACCGGAGTCGGAGGAGGTTTCTGCGGATCGGACAGCGTCTGTGCCGACAGAGGCAGGCGCATCAGTCCGAAAAACGCGAAGAGCGCGATACAGGTAACCAGATAACGCCTCCGCACCTCTGCATTCATGCTGATCTTACTCGCCTCTCCAGAGAAAATAGACCCCGATAGCGGAAAAGAGGACATTCTGCCCCCATCCTGCGACAATCGGCGGAAGGATGTTCGGATACTTCGCGCCGAGGATCTTCGCCGCCAACAGCGTATTCCAGTAGACGAAAACCAGAATAATGGAGAGCAGCACCCCCATGAAATTACCGGCGCGGGCAAAGCGCAGCGCGAGCGGCGGGCAGACGATGGCAAACACCAGACACGAGAAGGGAACCGACAGCTTGAAATGATAGTCCAGAAGGTCTTGTTGACTCACCCAGCCGGAGCGTCGGCTTATGGCGATTCTCTCGGACAGGTCCCGAAAACTGATAGAAGAGCTGGCGGAGTAGAGGGGAAGCTGAAGATAGATCAGATTGAAAGTCTTCTCTGCCAGCCGGAAATTGATATGAACCTTCTCATTTCGCGAAAACCGCTCCCGCAGCCCCCCGTCGCTGTACTCGCGCACCTTTGCGTCGTAGAGCGTCCAGACGCCGTCCAAATAGTCTGCGGTATCCGCCTGTACAACGGTTGGCGTCTTGCTTCCGGTCAGGGAGATCAGCACCAGCACTTCGGAGAGCCGCGCTTTTTGCTCCCCCTCCAGCGTCATGCGCCCGACATAGATGGTGTATTTTCTATCCGGCGACTGCACGACCTGCCTGTCCTGTGGAACGAGAAATTTGATATTGCGTGACAGTTCCGTCATGGTGCGTTCATACTGCGTATTCGCCCAGGGAACCACCTTCTCGCCAAAGAAGAAGTCCCCGACGCTCATCACAATGCCCAGCAGGAAGATACCGAAGAAGATGCGGCGCAGACTGATTCCGGCGGAACGCATGACGGTAATCTCGCTGTCTCTTGCAAGGCGGCTGACGGTGAGGGAAGCGGCAATCGCCATCGCCACCGGCATGGTGAGGTGTACGAGATAGGGCATGAAGTAGAAGGCGATTCTCGCCACGCCTGCTGCCGGAATGCCGTAGTTCAGGAAGGTATCCGCGTTATTATAGAGAACCGTACCGGTCAGCATCAACACAACGGCTCCCTGACCAATCAGGAAGGGGATAAACATCTCTCGCAGCAGGTAGCGGTCAAGTATCCTCATTGCGGGCATTATATCATACGCGCTCAGGACAATAAAGGATCACCGGGAGCGGGAGAAATCGAACGGACGATTTGATACAGGCTGAAAACCTCGCATCTCTCTCTGCTGTGATCCTGAACAGAATGCGGAAAGATAGGTCTGAGCGTGCAATGGGGCGATGGGCGACAGACCGTAAAGACACTTCATGCAGGGATGGAGTGGGTTCTGAAAACCACCATTCAGAGTACGCGGGGCAAAGAGCCTCTCAGGGCTGCATCGTTCAGCGGTGGATGACACCGAAGGGGCCTGGGCGATGCGGATGGGCGATGGAAGGCGGGCGAAAAGGCTAGATGCAAACCACCAGTATCTGTCCGATGCTCCTGTAACGAATGGGATGTGATCTCCAGCAGGTGGAACACAGCCCCGTTTTACAGGATCGCGCTGCTTGTATGCCGCTGTTAAGGTAGCGCGGGCGCTTTCCATACCGCCCTGCAGCAAGCCGAAAAGAGCGCTTGGAGCCGGATTACCTCCTCTCCTCCGAGCAACGCCCTTCGACAGGTAATCTGTCGAAGGGCGTTCAATTTACAGGAACCTGCGCCCGCTTCTTCAGACCTCCCAGCCGGTCTTTCGTCTTCGGCCTTTTCGAGCATTCATATTGGCATCTACTACCGCATAGATATAGATCGCTCCCGCCAGCAGCATAAAGATCACCAGCGGCGGCGTGATGGAGGTCAGCCCGGTCGAAAACCCGTAGTCGGTCCATCCCAGCACGAAGACGCAGATCAGCATTCCGATCGCGATCAGCAGCCCCTTTACCGGCTGCCCGTTGTACATCTGCCCGGCTCCCGGCAGCAGCGAGGACATCAGTACCGCCACCATAGGATTGCGCGGTATATACTCCTCCGAAAGCAGTTCAATACTGCGATTCTGTTGAAGCACCAGATCGGCATATTTTCGTTCCGCGCTGCGACGGTTCGGATCCAGTTGTCTGGCCCGGTCATATGCCAGCACCGCATCATCCACGCGACCGGTAGCCTGCAGAATATCTCCGTATATCTCCAGCGCGGAGGCATCGGACGGATTTTTATCTATCGCCTCCCGGCATCGCTGCTCCGCCTCCACATAGTTGCCGCGTCTTCGCGCCAGATTCGCCGCTGTTAACAGGCGATCCGCCTGCTCCTTCTCTGCGTGAGTGGCGTCGCGAGGCGGCGGCAGAATGATGGTCGGCTTTGGGACAAACGGCTCCTCCTCCGGCAAAATCGTCGGCATCGGCGCAACCGGTGTTTTAGCAGGCGTGCCGACTTGAGCCGACACAGCCTCCTGCGCACCGAGAGCAATGAGTCGCTGCACCTCCTCGGGGGGGATTCCGCGTTTTAGTAACTGAGTCGCCAGACGACGGTCCTGCTCCTCTCGCGAAAGCGTCTCTTCGGCAGACTGCTCCCCGTTTCCCTCCCCGGCTTTGTGCGCCGGCATGGAGGCGGTGGTTTCCGGCTCCTGATTCGGATTGTTCTCTTCATCCGACGCCATCGGACTACTCGCTCCCGGCAGGCGTGGGAAGTCCCAGCGGGAGGCGCGGGGCATCCTGCCAGAACATCTCCAGTCCATAGTATTCGCGTGTGTCCGGGTGCATAATATGCACTACGACATCGCCGTAATCCATCAGCACCCAGTTCGCCGCCTCATAGCCTTCCACGCGGATTCCTCCCATGCCATTATGCTTCATGGTCTCGATCACGGCGTCCGCTATGGTTCGGATCTGCGTGGAGGAGGTTCCGCTGCAGATAAAAAAGTAGTCGGTCATTAATGTCAGGCCGCGCAGATCGAGCAGAGCCATATCGCGCGCCTGTTTACCATCCGCGGCCTCAATAACCAGCCGGACCTTCTCTTCCGAGGTCATAATCGCGTCAGTGTCTCCTTCGGAGGTTTTTCCTCATGAATGGGCAGGCATGCCTGCCCATTCCCGTCAGTATGCCGCTCCTCGCCCGTTTTGTCAAGCCGAGACAAGAGACTAAGGTGCCGCCACTTTATCAGGCACAAAGTAGATTCGATCTACCCAGACCGCCTTGACGCCCGGTTTTCCTGTCGGGGCGACCCAGACATACTGATTGGTGTTCAGCTTCACCGATCCAAGCGGGATGGACTTATATCCATCGGGCATATCCTTCACATAGACTCGCACATCCCCTCGGCTGGCACGCTCGCCGTTATCATAGACACCGGCAGTAAAGGCATCTGTTCCCGGATCAACGCCCTCATCCTTCTCGATCCGCACCACCGCATAGACTTTCCAGGTTCCGCTGTGCGCCTTCGTCGGCAGATTGACGACGGGAAGCTGATACGCCCACTCAAAGTGTGTTCCCGGCATCCGCACCGCGACGCCGTTTGAAGCCAGATTGTCGGTCTGAACCTCCGCCCACTCCCCTTCATTGGCAAGGCGGATCTCATTTTCCTGAGAATCCACACACTCCCCCGGAATCAGGTTTGGGATGTCGGCGGGAGGAGGCGCATGCCGACTGCCTTTCGGGCGCGGCTGAATGATTGGATCGGCAGGATCGGTTACAAATCGCGCTACGAACGCCTCCGGCGTCAATCCCCCTTCATTTAGATGCGTAACGCGGTTCCATCCTTTTGGTCCCGGACCGGTTGCCAGCGCGAACCACTCATCCGCCACCGCTTTCCGCGAAGGCGGGAGGGGCCATTTTGCTCCCGCTATCAGGCATTCGCTGCGAAGCTGCGTCCATCGCGCCAACCAGACATACCGCAGCGGAAGCCGACCAATCCGCACGCGCCACAGCCTGTCCGGGTCGTTTTTCGCCGCCTGCTCTGCCTGCTCCCACAGCTTCTCCGCCCGATTCAAGGTGTCAAAGTTCAAGAAAGGCGCGGAAGGAGGCGAGTAACAGGTCAGATAGAAACCTTTCGCGCGCTCCGTCATGAGTTTCATGTATTGACGAATATACCGCGCAGCAGGTTTCCCGTAGTAGCCGTCTAGAAACTCATCTATCAGCTTCTGATCGTCCTGATAGGGATCCCAGAGCAGTCGCGCCAGCACCCAGCCGCGCATCTCTGACATCTCCGAACCGAAGGACTGATAGGCTCCCTGCTCGAATAGTCCCCGCACTCCGTGTTCATGGAAGAAGCGCACATTGGGTCCCAGCGAGAACCAGTTCGGATGCGGCTGAACATAGTGCGCGAAGTTTGTGGTGTAGTCCCAGACATAGAGCCGATTGCTGACTTTGCTCCAGTCCTGTATGTCTTTCATAAACGCTGCATTGCTGGGGTCAGTCAACGGCGCGCCGAAGTTGCACTCGATAGAACAGAGTCGCACGATCACATTCGGCAGCGGCTTAATCGTCTTCGGAGCGCGGCGCGTATACTGATACGCCAGCGTATCAATCGCGACGTTCGGATACTCTTTGCCGACCTTCTCCGCGATGTAGTTCACCAGCGCGAGCATTGTGCCGGAGTGGCTGCCCTCGCGGTCATCTATCGCCTTGCAGTCCGGGCATTGACACGCGCCGTACCAGTCGTTCTGTGAAACGGAGATGATGTTCGCCTCCGGAGATTCGCGGATCCACTCCTTCACGCGTTCAACCAGAAAATCGCGTAGCTGCGGATTAGTGGTGCATAGCTGTCCGCCCTCCACCGTTCGCTTCCCGTTCAGCAGGCTGTACCATTCGGGATGATCCTTGAAATGCTTCTCCGGCGGAACGAGCGGATAGAAGGTATGCACAAACCCCTTGTAGATGATCTTCCCGCCCTGCTGGTCTGTCAGACCGGAGTGCTGGCTGTTGGAAAAGTTACGCGCCGCCCAGGTTCCATTGAACGCCGGGAACCAGAAAGGATCGCGAGATTCAAACGCCGGTTTTTTATCTACTGAGACATCGGGAATGGTCAGATTCGGCTTGCGCGGAATATCGCTTGCCCAGGGTGTCCACCACCGAACCCCGCAGTAGTCGTACAGGAAATGGTAGACTGCATAGAGCGTCCCGCGGGGTCTTCCTCCTGCCAGCAGCAGTCTGCCGCCTCTGGTTCGAATCGTCGCCTGCTCCGATCCGAATGTCTCCAGATTCGCCTCCGGGAAGATCGCCTTCGCCAGCGGCCCCGGTCCGAGGATGATCGCGGTCTCCGGAACGCTGGCGATCCCCTCTCGAATCTCAAATGTCGCGCCGGTTATCTGCTGCAGCGTCTGCGCGAGTTCATCCGCCGCATATCGCTCTACAGGAGTCGCGCCGGGTTGCAGCAGTATCGCGCATTTGGCTTTGCCTCGAGATGCAATCTGCATGTTTGCCTCCGCAGCACAGGAACACAGCATTGTGAACGTCAGCAGCCAGAGCGCCAGTTTCATCGCCCTCTCCCGATCAAAGTAGTGGCGAACCGCAGTTCCCCGGTAGTGTATCTCCTCCGTGTGCTGCGGTTCGCTCCGCACTACAGCGACCAACCTTTTCGGTAGTGGTGCTGTATATATTCATCTGCTTCCGGCATCCCGACCGCTTTTACGCGCCGGGAATCGTAAGTGATCTTCTTGCCCAGCCGGAATGCGACGTTCCCCAGAAGAATGCTCTCCGTCATCGGGCAGGCATAGTCGAAGTTGCTGGCGGTCTTCCCCTGCCCCTTGCAGGCATTGATCCACTCGATATAGTGTCCGGGAGAGCGCGGCAGAGTCGGCTCAGGCGGTTGAAATCCTTCAAAATCCTTCTGCGGCAACAGAACCGGGTCACTTCCATGCGATACCAGCATTTTGCCCTTTTCGCCCACAAAGAGCGACCCATTGAAGTCACGATTGATCTTCTGCCCCTCCAGCAGATCCTCCGGGATCATCTTACCGCCGTCGTACCAGATCAGTTTGACAGGAGGCATGTCGCCGCGCTTCGGGAACTCATAGCGGACTATGCTCCACTTTGGCGCGCTGTCAGGATGCCGAGGCTCTCCCTCTGCCTCAACCGTTGTGGGATAGGACAGATTTAATGCCCAGAACGCCCCATCCATCAGATGACACGCCATGTCGCCCAGCGCGCCCGTGCCGTAGTCCCACCATCCGCGCCAGACAAAAGGCAGGTATGCGGGATGATAGGGACGCGATTTGATCGGTCCCTGCCACAGTTCCCAGTTCAGCCCGGAGGGAACAGAGGGCGTATCTGTCGGACGATCCATTCCCTGCGGCCAGATGGGACGATCCGTCATGACATGGACCTCGGTGATCTTGCCAATGACGCCCGCCTGCACATACTCAACCAGCCGCGTATAGGAGGGATGCCCCTGCGTCCCCATCTGGGTGACGACCTTTTGCTTCCGCGCCACCTCCATCATGATTCGCGCTTCGCTCGGCGTGTGAGCAACCGGTTTCTGGCAGTAGACATGCTTTCCCATCTTCATTGCCATCACCGAAGCCGCCGCATGGACATGATCCGGCGTGCTGACGGTGACGGCGTCTATGCGTTTGCCCTCTTTTTCAAGCATTTGGCGAAAGTCAGCATATCTCGGCACATTCGGATAGCGCTGGAAAGACCCGGCGGCATTTCTTTCATCCACATCACAGAGCGCGACGATATTCTCGCTGCTGACGGAGTTCAGGTCGGCGGCTCCCATGCCTCCCACGCCAATACAGGCGATATTCAGCTTCTCGTTGGGAGAGCGGGAGGCGCGCGCGGGACGATCCGTCCAGACTCCTCCCAGCGCCGCCAGTCCGCCCACCAGAGCGGCATTCTTCAGCAGGTCGCGTCGGCTAAGTTCGTTTGACATCATCTCCTCCTGGTGTTGTAAAAAGGATCGAGGACCAGTACGTCGTCAAGGTAGTTCGGATGTCATTCTGCGCGGGAAGGGTGTCATTGTGAGCACTGTGTAGCTGTCATCCTCAACGCAGCATGGATGTCATTCTGAGCGCAGCGAAGAATCTTAAGATGTCTCGCTGCGCTCGACAGGACAGCACTTCGCTACGCTCCACAGGACAGTCAGACGATGCATCCCTTCTACCTTGAAGGAGAACTAGTGTTCGTGCTGCGATTTCCGATCTTGTATGGCTTTGCAGGTACGAAGCCAGACATTGTTGGGAGTGTTGTCGTAGCCTTTCCAGGCATAGGGGTCTAACCCCGCGACCGGAATGACGGCGCGACGATCCGCCATCGCCACATGCTCCCCCTCTTTCAGGCTCCATGGAAGCAGCGACCAGGCGTTCATATAGTGGTTGACAAGCACGCGGCGATAGATGCCGCTACGGTTTTTGAAGGAGCGATGGAGCAGATAGCCATTGAAGAAGACCAGCGAGCCGGTCTTTACCTCCACCGGAACCTGCGCCGACTCATCAAAACCGTAGCTCTCCTGCGCGAAGTCGAACTCTTCCGGGTTATTGTGGGGACGCTGTGGGTAGAGATAGCCGCGACGATGCGAGCCGGGGATGACGTACAGACAGCCGTTCTCCTGTGTGGCATCGTCCAGAGCAATCCACGCGCCGATCAGCGAGCGGTCGCGGGTCGGGATGTATATCTCGTCTTGATGCCACGCCTGCCCCTGAAATCCGGGAGGTTTGACGAACAGCATGGACTGCATACACTTCACGCTGCCATCCCACCAGGGCAGATGCGCCGCCGTAATCTGGCTCAGGACACCGCAGATTTTCGGATGCCGAACATACTTCTCCATCACCGGGCTGATGTAGTGCGGCTGGTGAATGCAGAGAATGTTCTGCAGGGCTTCGTCGTCCGACATATCCGCTGGAAGAGGCTGCAGCGACTCGCAGGGATAACCGCCACGCGCCAGATGCACGGTATCCCGGCGCATCTCCTCGACCTCCTCCATCGTCATCAGATCGGGAACGATGAGATAGCCGTTCTCCACAAAGAACCGCACCTGATCATCGGTGACAACCTTCGGTAGTTCGATGCGTCCGGTCTCGACGATAACGCCGGGCTGCTGTTCGATGGCAGTCATAACTCAAGGTCTCCTTCTATCGTACCAAAAAGCTATTTTCGTCGCAGAACATGTCCGGGTAGAGCATGGGTCGGTTCATGATTGCGCTTTACGGCAATCCCATTCACCCAGACATGAGAGATGCCGTCGGGGTAGCGCAGCGGATCCTCGTAGGTGGCGGTATCCCGGATGGTGACGGGATCAAACAGAACCAGATCGGCTGCGCTGCACGTCTGGATGATCCCTCTATCTTTCAGACCGAGTCGCCTCGCGGGCGCGCCGGTCATCTTATAGACCGCCTCCGGAAGCGTCAGTGTTCCGGTTTCGCGCACATAGTGACCGAGCGCGCGCGGAAACGTTCCATAGAGCCGGGGATGGCATTTGCCTGGCAGGTGCAGTCCATCGCTGGCGATCATCTGATCTTTCCACTGCAGGATCTCGCGAACATTGCCCTCGTGCGCTCCATGATGAATATAACAGGCTCGCAGTTCATCCTCCTCCAGAACCGCGCAGACCCATTCGGGAACCGACATCCCTCGATCTCTGGCGATCAGATCGAACGATAGTCCCTCCAGAGGCAGATTAACGGAAGAGTTCGCTCCCGCCAGCGTATAACGGCTCCAGTCTTTGCCGGAGGCGTCCAGATAGCGTAGAATCTGATCTCGAACGCTCTGATCCGCCAGCCTTCTCAGGATCGCGGAGGGTCCGCCGTCGGTCGCCCACTCCGGCAGCAACGACTGAATGAAGGTAGAGCCTGCCGTATAGGGATAGGTGTCGCAGGCAACATCCACTCCCTGTCGCTGCGCCTCTTCCAGCAGTGCCAGAAGCTCTCCGGCGCGCCCGGCATTTGCCTGCCCATTCATCTGCAGATGCGAAATCTGCACGGGAACGTCCGCCTCCCGCGCAATCTCCAGCGTCTCGCGGGTCGCCTCGAAGATATGATCGCCGTAGTCGCGCTGATGCGTGGCGAAAAACCCGGCGGCGCGGCAGAGCGAAACATTCTCCTCCCGGTCCGCATAGCACATCGGCGCATACCAGAGACCGGTGGAGAGTCCCCATGCTCCCGCCTCCATGCTCTCACGGGTGATCCGCTCCATCTGCTCGCGCTCTTCCGCCGTCGCCGGACGCGCCGCCATCCCCATCACCGCCACGCGCACTGCGCCATGTGGGATCAGGTAGGCGATATTTGTCGCGATCCCACGCCGCTCATAGCGCGTCAGGAACTCCCCGACCGACTGCCATCCCCAGTCCACGCCGAGATCGTCGCCGAAGAGAGCCAGGAGAAAATCCCGCTGTATCGGCAGACTTTCGACAGTCGCGGGAGCGAATCCCAGTCCGCAGTTGGTGAATACCTCGGTCGTCACCCCCTGCATGACCTTCGGCAGATGGTCGGGACGGGAGAGCAGCGCAATGTCGGCATGGGTATGGATGTCAATGAATCCTGGCGCAAGCGTCAGCCCGCTTCCATCCAGTTCTTCCACCGACTCCGCTTCGGGGGGGATGACCCCGATAGCCGCGATTCTCCCCTCCCGTACCGCAAGGTCTGCGGTTCGGGCAGGCGCCCCTGTTCCGTCTATCAGTTCAGCATGGCGAATAATCAGGTCAAACATTCGCTATCGCCTGCGCTGTTCCAGTTTTAACGGCTTTCCATCTCGATCCGTGATTCGCAGACTGCACGCCCACTGACCGCCGCCGTTCAGCACCTTCACCAGAATCGTGTTGCGCCCCTGCTTCAGACTCACCGCCGCCGTATCCTGATCCATCCCCCAGCCCCGATCCCCGATATACTGATGCACCTTCTGACCGTTGAGCCAGACAATCACGTCATCATCGCTGCCCAATCTGAACAGAGCATCCAAATCCGAAGGGCTGGTCACCTCCGCATAAAGATAGGCGGCAGCGTTATTACGGCTTCCAACCGCCTGCTCAAGATCAACCATACCCTGTGGATCGTCCACCGGAACGTATTTCCAGCGCAGTGTTCCCACGCTGACCGCCACCTCTGTGGCAAGGTTAATCTCTACGGCAACGTCAAAAGCGTCTTTATCGCGCCACTCCTCCCGACCGTTGATCGGTCCCAGTGCCCACCAGTTTCCGATGATACCAAGCTGAGTGGCAACATCCACCTCGATACCAAGTTGTCGCAGTTTACGCGCCCCTTCGCGGACGATCCGGGCGTCACCTCCCTGCTCCAACGCCAGTCGGAAGATCGTAATGGCTTCTTCGCGTTTTCCACCCGCCGCCAGCGTATCGGCAATCGGAAGCATGGCGGACATCACCGCAACGCGCTGCGTCCCTTTTTCCCATAGATCGCGCAGAAGTGGCAGCGAGGAGGGATCTCCCAGACGCTCGATACCCGTCAGAATGGTCCGCACTTCCTCTTCCGAAGCAGCAGTGGGCAACGAGGAATGGTAGGTCTCCAGAAGCCGGGAGCGCGCTGCCCCTCTTCGTGAGGAGAGAACCCGCAAAGCGACAGCGCGAACATTGCTGTCCGGATCTTTTGCCGCCTCAAAGAGCGCGTTTGTCGCTTCGTTACCTTCTCTCCGGTTCACAACCTCTACCAGTTGCGCCCGCGCCGCAGGATCTCCCTGTTTCATGGCGCGGACAATGCCCGTTGTCGCCCCAGGATCGTCGGAGGCGATCAACAGCGATGCCGCCAGCCCGCGCACATCCTCTTCCGGCGCCGTCAGGCTCTCCAGCAGCAGGCGCGTGGTCTGCGCGCCTTTGATCTTCGACAATCCATTCAGAGCCGCGCACTTCTCAATGGAGTTCTCCGCCTGACTGCGAAGACGGGAGAACATCGGTTCGGCGGCTTTTGACGATCCCGACTCCAGAAGCGATTCCGCCAGTCGAATATAGGCGTCTCTCGCGGCAATCTTCTCCCACCCGGTTCCAGTCGTTCGTACTCTCCAGAGTGCCTCTGCGGAGGCGCGATCCGGGATGCTGCCGAGAGTCTCTATCGCCGCCTTTCGAATCTGCGGATCAGTCGAACTCAGCATTCTTGCGACGGGCTGCGCCGCAGCGCGCTCTTTGCGCTCCGCAAGCCCTCCTAGAATCGCCCGTTGAAATGCGGGGTCCGCCTTTGGCAGCTCGCTCAACAAAGCCCGTCCTGCCTCCGGCACAGAGATACGTACCAGCGCAAAACGCGCCATCTCCCGCATCACCGGATCGTTCAGCAGCGCGGAGAGAGCCGGAACAGCCTCCCTTCCGCCAACCAGCGACAGGTAGTAGAGCGACTTTTCCCGCGCAGGCTGACTCAAGCTGCGATTCTGAATGCACTGCAACAAAATGCCGGTAATCTCAGCGCGCTCCTTCTCTGCGCCCGGTCTTGTAGCGCGGTATACCAGCAGGGTTAACGTCTGCTCCGCCGCGCGATGCGCGTTCATATTCTCCCCGTACAGCATGGCGATCAGTTCTGCAACGGGCCGACTTTCGCTCTGAAGCAGTTTCTCCACCGCCTCGCGCCGCGCATTTGAATCTCCGCCTCGAATTGCGGCAAGCAGAGAATCCTGATCCTGCGCCGCGCCACGAATCGGCGCGCATAGGACTGCCATCAGGACGAACCAGTGAACATATCTCATGGAACCTGTCCTCTTCCTTGTTAACCGTTATACCGGCAGATGCCAGGGAGCGCGATAGGGTCGGTGAAGCAGCCGATTCGCCTCTTCATCCCCGACAAATCGCTCTTTCGCGGGATCCCAGCGCAGTTTACGTCCCACCCGCGCGCAGATATTCGCCAGATGACATACCGATACGGAGCGCACCCCGATCTCAACATCGCAGATCGGTTTCTGGCGTGTGCGGATGCAGTTCAGCCAGTCCTGGTGATGCCCGGGGCTTTCGTAGAGATGCACATCGTCCGGACCAAGACGAATCTGGAGCAGTTCCGGGCTGCTGGCGGTCAGGAAACCGCGATCCACATGCACCCATCCATCCGTCCCCTCAAACTTTGCGCCGTGCTGATCGGGACGGCATATCACCTTCACGCCGTTAGCATAGGTGAAGGTGATATTCCAGTTCACCACCGTGTCGTAAGCGCCTTCCGTCGGGAAGGTTCCGGTTCCCTCGATCTCCACCGGTCCGCTCAGATCGTATCCGGTTCCCCACTGAGCAATATCGTTATGATGCGCTCCCCAGTCGGTCAACATACCGCCGGAATAGTCGGAAAACCAGCGGAAGTTGAACCCGAACCGATCCCGCTGAAACGGCACTTTCGGGGCAGGTCCCAGATACATGTCCCAATCCAGTCCCGCAGGCGGATCGGTGATTGTCGGATCGCCTCCCTGCGGTCCGCCGCCAAAGCCAGTCCTTACGGTGTGCAACTTGCCGATCTTTCCGCTCCGCACCAGTTCGCAAGCGTAGCGGAAATTCCACTCGGAACGCTGCTGGCTGCCAACCTGAAAGACTCGCCCGTATCGGCGAACGGCATTCACCAGCGGACGCCCCTCCCCGATCGTCAGGGTGAGAGGCTTCTCGCAGTAGATATCCTTTCCCGCCTGCGCCGCCATGATGGAGATCAGAGTATGCCAGTGATCCGGCGTGGATATTACGACCGCGTCAATATCGCTTCGATCCAGAAGCTCGCGGAAATCGTTATATGCCGCGCAGTCCGCCCCAACACGGTTTTTTGCGTTCATCCGGTTCTGCTCATACACATCGCAGACAGCAAGCACCTGCACCTGATTATTCCCCAGAAATCCGCCCAGATGCCCCCCGCCCATTCCACCTACCCCGATAAAGCCAAGGGTAATGCGCTCGGAGGGGGGACGCTTGCCTGCCCTCCCTAACGCTCCGGCAGGCACGATCGCGGGAATGGCAAGACCCAGTCCAGTCAGTGCCGCCTGTTTGAAAAACCTCCGACGTGTGATAATGCTGTTCATTCAGCCACTCCTTACAGACTCCCAGCCGTTGCATGAATCATGCATTCTATTTCCCTGCCGTCTGAATCGATTCCTGCGAAACAAGTATGCTAGACGGTCCAGAGCAAAAAAACGGCGCGGGCCAGCGTCCGCGCCGTTTACTGAGGCTGCTCAATCAGATTTTCAGGGAGCAGTGCGATCCGGGATGTCGAATACGTTGATCCGGGCATACGCCTCTCGCACCTGCACCTGCACGTTGCCGCCAGTGAGCTGCTCGATGAAGACCGGGTCGCGGTAGAACTTAACATGCCCATCGGTGAAACTGAAGGTGCGCCCGTCGGAGTAACGACGCCCGTTACGCCACCGATCTACACCGCCATATCCAAGCGCGCAGTAGTAGTTGCTATAGGTGCGCCCGTTCGCCCAGGCGTCGCCAACCCCGTACTCGGTCACCAGAACAACGTTCGCGGGAGCGGCGATAGATGCCAGGTTGCGAGGTCCGGTATAAGCTGTTCCTGCAGTCCAGGAGCCATCCGGATTCTGGCGATGGGAGTAGCTCAGGTGATAGTTGGCGCAGAAGCTCAGAGGGAAGATGCGCGCGTTGTTGATGGCGTCCTCGCTGAACTCTTCCCAACGCGGCCAGTTAACCGATTTCAGCATCAGTTTGAACTCAGGCTTGCTAAAGTTGCCGTACTGCCCGTCCCCGGGACTGATCAAGAAAGAGTTCTTGTTGCCGTTGCGCGTGTCGTTCTTATGATAGGGAACCAGGCTCACGGGCCAGGAAATCGCGCCATGGAAATACCACCCGTTGCCGTAATTCTCTCCCACCCCGGTGTTGTTGAAACTGTCCGCCCAGGTCAAGAAGGGCAGAGTCTCGTCCGCATCCTGCGCATACATCATAAACGCCATTGCCATCTGCTTCTGGTTGCTGATAGCGGTTGCCTGACGCGCTTTGGATCGCGCCTGAGCAAAGACCGGAAAGAGGATCGCGGCCAGGATCGCGATGATAGCGATTACCACTAACAATTCGATGAGCGTAAAGCCTCTGCGTTCCTGCATCCTGCACACTCCTTTCTCAGAGACTATAAAGATGTAATTCACCTTTTATCATACAGGTTAAATATTAAGAAAGGATTAAGAAACGGTTAAGTTTTAGGTTTTCACGTATCGCTGCAGACTGTCAGCGCGGAAACGGCAGAGGCTTGAACCTGTATGCGATCTACTGAACCTTGCCCCGCGCTTCAATCACCCACACCTTTTCGACACGCTCGCCACGCACAGCATACAGGGTCTCATGCAGATTGACGCACGGACAGACATGATAGGGAATGACCCGCAGCTTCTGCCCGATTCGCGGTCGAAAAGCCGACGCTTTCAGATCCAGATGACCATGTTCCTCATTCACCCAGTCAATCAGAATGGAAGGGTCATCCGTAACATATCCGTACCGGCTGCCTTCCTGTCCGTGATCGCCGGATAAGGTTTTGGAACCGGCATCTATGATCGCCACCTCCTCTTCCGGTCGGCTGATGACGGTCGTCAGCACCGTCAGGGCGCAGTCGTCCTCAGCAGCCCCGCACATCATCTGCACCTGATCATAAAAGACATAGGTTCCCGGACGCAGTTCTGTAATGCCATCTTCCCGCGACATCACCCCGGCTCCCGGCGTCGAGCCTACACTGACGGAAGCGATCGGCAAGCCGACCGAACGCAGCCCGTCCGCCGCCAGCCGCATCTTTTCCGAGGCATGGATCGTATTGAGCGTTCTATCCGTCTGCGATCCGCGATAGGCATGACCTTCATGCGAGAAGACGCCCTCCAGGATCAGACCGGGCATCTCCGCAATGCGCTGCCCCATCGTAATCACCTCTTCAATTTCGCGAACGCCGGCACGATGCACGCCTGTATCCACCTCCAGACGAACCGTCACGGGAATCCCTTCGCGTTCCGCGCTGTCTGAAAGAGCCTGCGCCGCCTCAACGCTGTCCACTCCCGCCATCACCCGGCACTTTTGCAGCAATGAGAGCAGACGACTGATCTTCACCTCGCCGATAATCTGGTTGGCGATAAAGATGTCCTTAAAACCTGCGCGCGCCATGGTCTCTGCCTCGCCGAGCTTGGCGACAGTCAATCCGACCGCGCCCGCCTCCATCTGCATCCGGGCAATCTCCGGCGTCTTATGGGTCTTGATATGCGGACGAAGCTGTTTGCCTCCTTCACGGGCGATTTCCGCCATGCGGGCGATATTGCGCTCCAGCCTGTCCAGGTCAACGATCAGAGCCGGCGTGTCGAGATCATAGAGATTCATCCTGTCTTCTCCCGAGGGTGGTTATCCTCCAGATTCACCATCTTTGTCTGGTTTCCTGTCACGCAAGAAGGGGAGTTGGCTATGAATGTGGAATCGTGTCTCCATTCGGACGGCGTGGTAACATCTGGGCTTCGGTATTCGTAAAACATACAACATTATCCTGATCGAACGATCTCATCTGATTTATGCGATTTTGATGGCAACCCGATCTCTACTACTTGTTCTCGCGATGATCCTCTGGAGCGTCTGCGCAGGCGCGCAGACGCCCACTTCCGCCGACCCTTTTGCCGGCGACAGCCGCCTTCAGGCGAAGCGCACGCTACGCTTCGTTGATACGCCCGTGCAGGATTTCCTGGCAGATTTAACGCAACAGACAGGCATCGCCTTTTTTGCCGATCCCTCCGTTTCCGAAGATCGCCTCAACCTCTTCGTGTTCAATCGCTCTCTGGGCGAAACGCTGCGCTCGGTCGCCACATTTTTCCAGTTTGAATGGGTTCGAGCCGGTTCCGGCGGTCAAGCCGCCTATACGCTGCGACAGAATTCGGAAATGCAGCGCCGGGAAGAGGAGATTCGCTTCGGCAACATTCTTTCTGCAGCAGACCTGCTTCGCGAGGAGACAGAGATTTTTTGTCGCTTTGCCGTCCTGAATGACGATCAGCGATTGATGATATCCGGACAGTTAGAGGATCGGCTGCAAAATGAGAGCGACCCGAACGCGAAAAGAACCCTTCAGATCGAATATAACATGGTTCGCCTGCTTCAAACCCAGAACGACTGGGTGAAGATCGTCTATGCCTTTCTGCGGACACAATCGAAAGAGCAGATCGTACAGCTTCTCAAATCGGGCATAAGAGAGTTTGCTTGGCCCGTTGCCGTCGGGTTTGAACCGCTCCCCGAAAAGGTGATGGAAGAGGCGCGTCAGGGTCGGAAGAACGATGATCGTTCTGGCATGACGATAGGCTCCATCAATTTCGCGCGGATGAAACTGACGGCTGATCCTCTGCGCCAGCCGCGTCTGCGCTGGAGCATCACCGCCGGACGACGCACCATCAACACCTATAATATGTTCACCATCGGCAGCGCCGTCCCCGTCACGACGCTGCCCGGTATGCTCCCTTTGCCGCAGACAGTTGAGCCGATGAACTGGAGGGAGGATTCGGAACTCAACGCCGCGCTTCCCGCCGAACCGCCTGTGAATCCGAAAGCTCCTGCTGACGGAAAGACAACGAATCGCGGACGCGGCGAGATCGAAGAGGATGGGCGTCCTGGATTTGAGACTCGCTCCTCGCGTCCCGCGACGCTGGGGGAAGTACTGCGACGCCTGACAGACCGGAAACCAGTCAATGTTATTGCCGACTCCTTCTGGTCAAGTCTGATTCGCAGCCGCGAAATTCGGGGAGAAACCATCGGCGATGCCCTGACCTATCTGGCGCGGCAGACCAATCACCGCTGGTGGAAGCAGGATGGCTTTGTGATGGTGAAGAGTCTGGAGTATGAGTCGGACCGTTGGTCGGAGCCGCCTGCCGTTTCGATGCTGCGATGGATTGACCGCGCTGAAAAGAGTCAATTGGATCTGGATGACTTTGCAGAGATGGCGTCGCTCCCGGAACATAAGTTCAATTCGCTCAACGAACTCTCCGTTCGCGGCATCTTCAATCTTCAGTTGTATATCGTCTCCCAGGCGCGCGATCATCTGCAGCTATGGAATCTGTTGAGCCGATCTCAACGCCGAAAAATGCGTGCGGAAGGCATCCTCTATTCAGAAATGACTCCTGCGCAGAAACGCCTCTTTGAGCGGATCGCAATTGATCCTCTCTCGCCCTCCATCATCCCATCGCGCACGCGGGAGACACAGGCACAGACGCTGCTGAAAGCCTCCCTGCGGCTGGAGACAAGAGAACAGCCGCTCTGGTCAGTGCGAGGAAAATCCAATCTGATCGTCGGCTCGCTCAGTTCACGAGAGGAAGCGCTTCGATACTTCCAGCAGTCCGACCCGAACCTTCAGTTGAAAGATATCCGCGATGGAGTCAGCGTCAGCGTCAGCTTCGTCTACCAGAACGCCGAACGGCAGCTTGCGCGAGGCTGGGTCACGCTCCCGCCGCGCTGGGAGAACTGACCGAAAGATGATCTACCTGGATCATGCCGCCACCACTCCGGTTGCGCCGGAGGTCGCGGCAGAAATGCTATCCTATCTCACAGAACATTTCGGAAACCCCTCCAGCATTCACCGGTTCGGACGACTGGCGCGCGCCGTGCTCGATGAGGCACGGGATACGATCGCTTCCGCTCTCTCCGCCGACTACGCCGAAATCTACTTTACATCCGGCGGAACGGAAGCCGACAATCTGGCAATCATCGGCGCTATGCGCGCCGCTCCTCCGCACCGCAATCATCTCATAACCAGTCACGCGGAGCATCACGCGATACTGCACTCCGCACAGTATCTTCAGAGTCAGGGATACCGGGTCACCTCTTTGCCGGTTACATCGGAGGGGAGAGTCACGCCGGAGAGCCTGGAAGAGACGATTACCGATCAGACTGCGCTCGTTTCGATCATGCACGCGAATAATGAGATTGGAACCATCAATGACATCGCGAAACTAGCGAAGATTGCCCATGCGCACGACGCGCTGTTTCATACCGACGCCGTTCAGACCTTTGGGATGCTGCCGATTCATGTGGGTGGACTGGGCTGCGACCTGCTAACGATCTCAGCGCATAAGATATATGGACCGAAGGGTGTCGGCGCGCTCTATATCAAAACCGGCGTGAAAGTCTCTCCGATTCTTTTTGGAGGATCGCAGGAGCGGGAACGCCGCCCCGGTACGGAGAATGCCGCCGGGATCGCAGGCATGCGTCGCGCGGTCGAACTGGCGGTCTCCTGCCGGGAAACTGAGTCGTCGCGCCTTTCCGCGCTGCGCGATAGTTTTATCGAAAACCTGCTTGAGTCCATCCCTGGAATCAGGCTCAACGGGCCTCGGCAGGAACGATTGCCTAACAACATTAATATCTCCATCGAGGGCGTAGACGGCGCGGCGATTCTGATGAATCTGGATCGCGCCGGGATCGCCGCCTCCTCCGGCTCTGCCTGCTCCTCCGGCTCTATCGAGCCGTCTCACGTTTTAAAAGCCATCGGCTTACCGGGTGATCTTGCCTCCTCAGGAGTGCGTTTTTCGCTGGGACGCTCCACCACCCTCGAAATGCTGAACGAGACGACGAAAGCCCTTGCAGAGATTGTTCAACGCCTGCGTAAATAAAAAGAAGGCGGGCACTGCACCCGCCTTCTTTCCACAACATACCGCGTTTGGGACCAAACTACTTGCTCTTTCCCTTTGCGCCGGGGATCAGCACCGTGTCAATCACATGGATCACGCCATTATCGCCGACGATGTCGGTCTTGACAACGCGGGAGTTATTGATCTTCACTCCCTTCTTGCTGACGCGGACCTTGATCTCTTTCCCGTTCAGGGTCTTAACCTTCGTGCCGTCCTTCAGCTTGGCGACATCCGCCGCCATCACGCGACCGGGGATCACATGGTAGGTTAAGATTTCGGTCAGTTTCGCCTTATTCTCGGGCTTTAGCAGATCATTGATCGTCTTCTGCCCCAACTTCTCGAAAGCCGCATTCGTCGGTGCGAAGATCGTAATATCTTTCGCGTTGGTCAGAGCGTCCACCAATCCTGCCGCCTTCACCGCCGCCACCAGCGTGGAGAAATCCTTGTTTCCAACCGCAATATTCACCAGATTCTCGGCATTGGCGCGAGGCGCGGAAAAAGCCGCGAGAGTCAGGAAAGCGCTGGCTGCAAGCGCCGATTTCAGAAACATCTTCAAGTCCGTAACTCCTTTCATTCTATCCGGCTCCTGTCAAAACGATCAGGGACCGGTCATGTCATAAAGGGGAACTCCGTCTCAGAATTGATCCCCTCATTGGTTCGGGTATACATGTAGAGTTACGGGAAGTAAACAGGTCACTGTTCCTGATTTTGCATAAAATATCACTGTGTAGTGATATTTTATTTTTCCAGCCGTTTTCTGGCGAACTTCTCCTCTTCCGGCACCGCATCTTTCAGGGCATCCCAGTACTTCCGGGGAGTGGTCGGCGCGCCGGAGAAAGTAAACCCGCCTTCGCCGAAACGGAGTGTCTCGCGCTGATCCGGAGTCTCCCACCCGAACTCCGCGCGCCGACATATCATCTCTTCGATCAGAGCGCGTCGCGCTTCCCCCCATCCCGGTTTTGACGCTGCCCAGGGCGCATCCCCATATCCGTCTTGATAGACCTCATCCGCCAGATAGTGGATATAGAAAATGCGCCGGGGAATCTCGGAGCGGTTCGCGCGCGAGCCATGCGGCGTGGAAAGGCAGTGAAACAGAACGTCGCCCGCCTCCATCTCCACCGGTATCGCGCCGCAACTCGAATACAACTGCTCCGCTGGACGCGATTTCAGATCCACATGACCTACCAGATGATGACCGGGTATCGCGTAGACGCAGCCGTTATCCGGTCCTGAATGATCCAGATAGATGTCGGTGGTGAAGTTGGGAACTGGATAGACCGTATCGCGCTGTGGATCGCCATACGGCGGGTCCTGATGCCAGGGAACCTCTGCCCCGACATATGCCAGCTTGACCACCAGCGAGTCGTTCCAGGGAAAGAACGCCTGACCGACACACTGCCCGATATTCTCCAGCAGATCGGGATGCACGGTCACCGCCTGAAAAATGGCTCCGCGCTGCCACATCTTTTCAGAGCGCCAGTAGACCTCTCTGCCATCGGGACCGGGAGCGTAACGATGGTCGGCGATATTGCCCTCTCTGGCGACTCCCTGCGCCGCAACCGCTTCCGCCGCCTCGCGCAGACGCGCAAGCTCCTCTCCCTGAAACACACCACGCATAATCAGAAAACCGTTGGCATGAAAATCCTCTATCTGTTTCTGTGTAAGCATCTCTATTCTATGCGCCTCCTCTAGGGCAGATAAGGTTGTTCAATCTTGAGGATTCGATCTCCCTGAAGCGTAAACCAGTAGGGCGACTCGGTGATGGCAGCGTTCTCATCACTCTTCTTGACATAGTTTGCAGCAAACTCCGCCAGTGAAATGGTGCGAGTCTTCTCCGGTCCCTCCGCCAATTCGATCACGGTCTGTTCATCCACGAAGAATATCCCCGGCTCGCTGTCCACATCGCGAATATAGAAATCTCCCTCCAACGGCTCCCCTTTTGGTACGGCTCCCTCCTCTTCCGCCGCTTTCTGCGCCTCATCTCCCTCCAACATTTCCGCGTATTTGATGGTAACCTGCCAGCGTCCCTCTCGCTGGACCAGATCGGAGATATAGCCGAAGTCCTTCACCTCCGGATCAGGATCGTCCTGCCCTTCCGTCGGCTGCGACGCGGAGGATGAGTTTTTTGGAGGCGAAGGCTTCTCCTGTGACGCCCTGCTTCCACTGCAACCGGGCAATCCCCCGCAGATCATCAGGAGGATCCCGAACAATAGAAGGCGCGTAGAAGCGTAAACAGCCCGTTGGATCATTGAGGCACTCCCGGAGAGGTATAATCGTCTTGTTCCCGGCACAGAACTGAGCAAGCAGACATGAAATACACCTTCTGGTTTAATGACAGCGAAAAACAGATACTCGAAACGCGCAGCGGCGAATCGCAGAAACATATCATCCTGAAAACGCTTGCGTATATTTTACACTACTCGTTTCAACCGCGTATTGAGGAAAAAGTGTTGCGAGGGCGCGGGGACTATAAACCGGATGTAGTCATAACCAGGGAACCGGAAGAGGTTACGCATTGGATTGACTGCGGGCAGATCGCAGTGCGAAAAGTGGACGACCTCACTCGCCGCCTGCCGGACACGCAGATTATCGTGGTCAAAGCCAGCGTCGGCGAGATGGAATCCTATGCGCGAGAGGTGGCGAAGAAGGTTCGCCGCGCGGATCGCGTAGAGTTTCTTGCTTTCGATTACGAGTTTGTGCCAGACCTGACAGCCGTAATGGGGCACATCAACTATCTGCGCTGGCATTGCCAGGAATCGCGACTCTCTCTGACCTTCAATGAACGCAAATTCTCCTCATGTCTCTGGCGCTGGGATTCGACGCAGGGCTGTGCGGCTCCGTGCGACACCTTCGATCAGGAATCCTCTTTCGGACGAACATGAATCCCCTTCGGCAGGGAGAAGGTAGCGAACAGAGAGATGGTCGCGATTCCGACCCCGACCCAGAAGGGAAGCTGATAGTTCTTTGAGTAGGTCCACAGCAGCGCCCCCCCGACTGGAACCGTAACTGCCGCAATGTGATTCATTGTGGTTCCCATCGCCAGACAGGGTGTTAACTCTCCATCGCGCACGATCCGATGCAGATAGGTTGTAAAGCCCATCCCGAAGCTGAACAGCACATAGTCTATGAGAAACAGCGCATAGAGCGCGCCGACGGTCTGGAAGGTCGCATAACCCAGAAAGACGACTATCAACGCAACGCTGTAGAAGATGAGGGGCTTGCGTTCTCCATAGCGATCAATGACCCTTCCGATTCGCGGAGCCGTCAGGGAGATCAGAATAGCGTTGGAGAACTGGAGCGCCAGCATCGCGCTGAGCGGCACTTGATAGACCAGGATTAACGCAAAGGATGCAAAGATACTGAATATCTGTCGGCGGCATCCCTCCAGAAATGTCAGCAGGTAGAACAGACCATATTCGCGCCGGAAGATTAGTCTCGCCCTCGGCGCTCCCTCCGCGTGCGCAGACAGGCGCATACAGAGCAGCGACGCGACCAGAATACAGGCTCCCGCCGTGAAAAAAAAGAGGTTATAGGGCAGATGAGAGAAGAGGCGGGCGGCTCCGAAGGCGGTTCCAAGCCCGACAAGAGTCGCCATAGAACCGATGGATGTCATCCGTCCAAGATGTCTCCCGCTCTCCCTCCCCCGCGCCAGAGTGAGCGTTATTGCCGGGGAAACGGTGATATAGAGGTGGAAGCCGATAGACCAGAAGACGGAGATAAAAATCAACGCGGCGTAGTTGGGCATCAGACCTGTTCCCGCGATTCCAAAGGCGGTTACAAGCAGCCCCAGACCAGCGACACGGGATTCCGCCAGCGCAACCAGCGTCCCGGTGGTTAACGCTGCCAGCAGACCGGGAACCTCCCGCAGCGATTCCAGTCCGCCAAGATGCAGCGGGCCCGCGTGATGCGTGTCGCGCAGAAAGTTCTGAAAGACGCCGTTGTAGATCGCGAAACCGAACATGAAGAGAAACGTAAGCGTTGTGAAGTTGCGCCAGTCCCGGCGGACTGCCTCCTCCACCGCCCGATTCTCATCTGTTATCTCTGATGCCGGAGCAGGTTCCCGGGTTATTTTCAGACCAGCCACAGGCTCTCCTTACGGTCGCGGCTGCGGTGGCAACTCCGCTTTACGCAAACAGTAGTCCAGAACCCAGGGCCACTCCCCATACCCCCAGTAAGGGCTGATATGTCCGGCTCCAGACAAAAGATGAATGGGAATTCCCAGCAGATCGGCATAGGCTTTCGTCTGTTCGAACGTAGCGTAGTCGTCGTTATCGGTCGCGATCAGATGGGTCTCCGCCGAAGCCTGCTTGAGAGCCATGCCATCCATCGGCGGCGGGAAGAAGCCCGCGACGCCGGGAGGCGCATCTGTCGGCGGTATCTGCGGCATCACATAGGGAGGAGCCACCAGAAGAACGCGCTCCGCGACCTGTCGTGTCAGACTGCCCGCATAGTGCATCCAGGTGATTGCGCCGAGGCTGTGGGTTAGAACTGTCAGGGGCGCTCCTTCCGGGATTTCGCGCATGGCATCGTGCAGACGGGTCAGCCAGGCTGCCAGACGGGGAGCCGTCGGCTCAGGCATCTTCGGATAGTGGACATTCACGCCCGCCTGCGCCAACGCGGAATAGAGATGCTCCTGCCAGTGCGCAGGCTTGTTCCCGCCCCAGCCATGCAGGATTAGAATGGTATCCTGAACGCTCATATCGTATGCTCCTTCATTTTTCCCAAAATGGTTCCGCGATCTTCCGGCAGATCACGCTGTGATACTGGTTAACTCTTCCATTTTCACCGGTCTGCCCTCTTCCGCCGACATATCCATCGCATAACAGATCTCATGCGTTTTTGCAGCGTCTTCCAGATTGACATAGGACTCTCGATCCTGCAGGATGCACTCGACGAAGTGATCCACCTCTCCCTGAAACGGATGATGACGCACATCACCGCTGTCCGGGCGAATGGTCGGCACTTCGATCCAGTCCATCTGTCCGCCGAAGAACTCCTGCGCCATGATGCGGTTATCGCGGATGGTACCCTTATCGCCTAAAAGGTCCACGTTGAATTGATAGGGCGCGCGAATCTCAAAGCTTGCGGAGAGCTTGCCGATTGCGCCGCCTTTGAATTTCAGCACGCCCACAACATTGGTGTCGTATTCGTATTCGGGATTGATCTTGTTGGAGTAGGCGCAGACCTCCTCTACCTCATCCGCCACAAACCAGCGCATGGCGTCCACCGCATGACAGCCCGCCGAAAGGAACGCGCTGCGGGCGATGTCGCGCTTGATGTTCCACTCATACTGCTTGTACCAGGGTCCGATACGATGCCAGTAGTCCACTTCGGCGTAGAAGATATTGCCGATCGCTCCCTCCTGCAGCATACGCTCTACCCACAAAAACTGCGGATTCCAGCGCAGCACGAAGGAGATGACCGTCTTTACGCCCGCCTCCCGCACAGCCTTCTGCATGGCGCGAAGGCTGTGGATATCGTTGGCGACAGCCTTTTCAATGATCAGGTGCTTGCCAGCCTGCGCGGCGGCAATCGTCTCCTCTGGATGGAGATTGGGAGGCGTACAGAGAGAGACAGCCTGAACCTCCGGATCTTTCAAAAGCTGCGAATAGTCGTCATAGATACGGACATCGGTCAATCCCGCCTCTTTCGCGCGCGCTTCTGCGCTCTCCCGTTTCCGACTGCAGACCGCCACGACCTTTGTATGCGGATTGGTTTCATAAGCCTTGATATGTTCGCCGGATACCCAGCCTGCGCCATGAACTGCGACGCCGATTGTCATCATGTCGCCCTCTCCTTCTCTGTCGGTTTTGCCGATGTTGAATTCGCCCGATTCGCCCTTCTCTCCTCCCGGATTATCCATCCACGATAACAATTCCCGTGAAAACACCGAACCAGCCGTCCTGAAATCAGGACGGCTGGTTCGTGACATAGGTCGCTCAGGGGAAACTATCGGCGCGGGAAAGCGACCTTCGCAAGAATACCCTCGGTGGTCTCCATGACGAACGTGCCTCCCAGCCCCCCGCGCACCAGATCGGTTACGATGCGAAGACCGAGATTGTGGGTGCGTCCCGGATCGAATCCTTCCGGCAGCGGCTCCCCGTCATTAAACACGGTGACACAGACTTCGTTCTCATCTTCAGCCAGCCTGATCCATATTCGACCCGAATCGAGATGGCGAAAACCGTGTTCCACCGCGTTCTGAACCAGTTCATTGATGACCAGCGCCAGCGAGGTGGCTTTACTCAGCGGTAGATGGATCTCCGGTCCCTCCACCTGAAAAGAGATACTTTTACCCGGAGGAACAACGCTCTGCTTGGTCGCGTGGAGAATCTGTTCGGTCACCTTCTTTACGCTGACCGAATCCAGATCGTCACGGGAGAGCAGTTCATGCACAGCGGCAATGGAGAGAATACGGTTGAGCGTATCGGTCATCGCCTGTTCGACAGTGGTGTATTTGCTGAAGTGCATCTGAAGCCGCACCAGACTGGCGATCTGCTGCAGATTGTTCTTTACGCGATGATGCATCTCCTGAATCACCGCCGACTTCACCATCAATTTGGCGTGTTCCACTGCCAGAGCGGCCTGCGCGCAGAGCGCCTGCAGAATGGCTATCTCCTCTTTCGTGAAGACATGCAACTTCTCAGTATAGCAGTTCAACACGCCCAGCACGGAGCCTTTGAAGATGAGAGGCACAGAGATAAGGGAACAGAGACCGGCGCGTTCGGCGATATCCGGAAAGCGATACTCGGCATGTTTCTTGACATCCGGGACGCTTAAGACCCTGCCTTCCGCCGCCGCTCGCCCGGCGATGCTCTCCCCGATCTTGAGATTGGGCTTCTTCGTATACTCCAGACTCTGGCTCTGTGTCGCCTTGATGACCAGTTCGTTTGTATCGTAGTCCGCCAGCATGACGGTGCAGATTTTATAACTCATCGTGCGCGCCGTCATCTCGACAAACAGATGAAGCAGTTCATCAATGTAGATATTGGAGGCGATCGCCTGACTGACCTCGGAGAGCGTGTGCAATTGATCGGCGGTCTTCTGAAGCTGGCGGGTGCGGCGCGCCTTCTGGATCGAGCCGGCGACATGGTTGGCGATCCCGGAGAGCAGGCGCACCTGGTTGCGCGTGTAGGCGTTCGGGCGCCGCGTTCGGACATTGATGACGCCCAGCACCTCATTCTTATGCACGAGAGGAACCGAGAGCATACTCTGATACTCCTCTTCGCGCATCTCCGGAAAGTATTTGAAGCGATGATCCTGGGTGGCGTTTTCGATGACGGCGACATGCTTGCGCTCTCTCGCTACCCAGCCGGTGATACCTTCCCCCAGCTTCAGGCGAATCTTGCCGATCAGGCTCTGTCCGGTCTCGTCAGCGGCGCGCAGCACCAGTTCGTCCCTCTGCTTATCATAGAGATAGACCTGACAGGAGTCGGTTCCGGTCACCTGAATGGCGATATCTGCGGTAACCTTAAGCACCTCTTCCAGATCGAACGCCGATCCGGTCGCTTCGCCAACACGCCGCAGAGCCTCCGCTTCCGCTTCTCGCTCTTCCACCTCGTTACGCAGTTTTTCGATCAGTAGATGCGACTCGCGAAGCTGCCTTTCACGCGCCTCCAGCTCATGTTGCAGTCGCGCTGCTTCTGGATTTTCGCTATGCTCCCGCTTTGCGCCGAAACGGCGGGGGGGAATGGGAGAACGCATGACGGCGCTCCTTTGTGCGTGCCGTTTTTAGACGTTATGGGCGATGATTATGGCTTCCGCGATCTCGCGCATGGATTTGCGGGTGTTCATGCTCTGCACCTGAATCCGGCGAAAAGCCTCCTGCTCCTTCAAGCCGTATTGATCCATCAGAATGCCCTTGGCGCGATCCACTGCCTTCCGGGTCTCCAGCTTATCCTCCAGATCACGCGCCTCTTTCTCCAGCGCAAGATACTCCTCCCAGCGGCTCATCGCGATCTCAATCGCCGGAACGAGATCGCTCTCCTTGAAAGGCTTGACCAGATAAGAATAGACCCCGGCCTCTTTGGCGCGATTTATCAGGTCTATCTGGCTGTAGGCGGTCAGCAGCAGTACCGGCGCGATCTTCTCATCGCTGATGATCTTGGCGGCGTCTATCCCGTCCATCTCTGGCATCTTGATATCCAGAATGACGATGTCCGGGTTCAGAGTACGGGCCGCCTCCACCGCTTTCACGCCATCGCCTACCTCCGCAGATACGGAATACCCGAGACTTTCCAGCATATTTTTAAGATCCAGTCGGATGATCGGCTCATCATCCGCGATCAGGATACGCAGTTTTCTGGCGGTTGCGCTCATCTCAGACACTTTCGTCTCTCCTCTCCCTATGGAAACTGTGGCTTCTATAATCCTCTTGTTTTGAATCGTCGTAACCGGGGGAATTCGCTATGAGCGCCAGTCGTCTCAAACCTTCGCTGGATAAGAGAGCGGTAGGGTGTAGGTGCGGAACGTGGGATAAGGCGGAAGAGTGTGAGAGGATGGCTCATAGCATGGTATCACCTTTGACACCACACGAGTTTTAGACATCATGGTAGCGGCTTGACGATAAGGACATGAAATTATATAATACTTGCGCCGCTTTGTCAAAACGTTTTTGCTAGAGAAATCGCACTATGAGCGACGCGAATACCTCCTCGAACGCCGTCGAACCCTCAATCCAGCCCTCTTCCGGCTCCCGCAGACCGCTCTGGCTGAATCCATTCCAGATCGCGCTCGCCTACCTGGTATACTGGCAGATCGTGATTCGCCTGCGTTCAGACAGTCTATTCGTCATCATTCTCTCCAGCATGGTCTCGCTGGGATTGATGATCTGGCTGGCGGCGTCGCTGGGTCGAACGCTGCAAAGCGGTAAGGCGCTCTTCATCTGCACGCTGACGGCGGCTGCGCTGATTGTTCCAATTCAGATTATGCTGGTGCTGCGCTATCCGCTCGTTCCCTGGATATATCTGCTGCTGATACCGGGAATGCAGGGAGTTATGCTGATTCTATTCGCTTCCTGTCTGGGAGTGGCTCTGTCAAAACTGGTGCGCGCCGCTAACATGATCCCGCCGATTGCGGTGGTGCTGGCGCTGGTGGACATCTATACGGTGCTTCTGGGAGGGCCTGTCAAGCAGGTGATGCAGAGCGAAACGCCCGTCGCGCAGAATATTGTGAAGGCGTTTACCGCGCCGGTCGCTGTCCCGGAACAGGTGTCGGCGCGTCCCTTTGCGCCTATCGTCGGGTTTGCGGACTTCCTCTTTACTGCCTTCTTCATCGCCGCCATCTGCCGGTTCGTTACCGCCCGTTCCCCCTATGCCAGAACGGTCATCACACTGGTGACAGCGCTGTGCCTCTATATGTGCATTGTACTCTACTTTGACCTGAGCCTCCCGGCGCTGGTTCCCATGTCTCTGGTGATGCTGACTCTACACTGGAAAAACTTCCAGTACTCCCGGAGCGAGGTCTTCGCCCTGATATACGCCGCGATGATTATCTTCCTCGTGGTGGGACTCTTCTGGTTTCTGGGACGCTCCCGTGAACCGGAAGCTCCGCCTCGCTCCTCACGCCTATCGCTTTATCAACAGATAGCCGTCTAATCCGAAGTGATAGCCGGAGGAGAGAGGATTGCGCCCCCGATTCTTCACAACCAGATTATATGTTCCCGCCTCCAGCTTCTGATCCGAAATAAGATACTCCTGAACAATCTGAGTATCGGAATAGAGGTCTATCGGACCGAGAACCGACCTGCCGTTTATCTCTACTTGATAGATTCCATACTCAGGCGCGCGGGTCAGCAGGAAGAGAATATCGTAGCTGCCCGCCTCCTTCACTTCCATAGGTAATGTCAGAGACTGGTCGGCGGAGAGCGGTCTCCACCAGATATGGGCATTACCGCTCCATCCCGCCATCGGTTGATTTACCACCGAACCGTCGGACGCTTTCGAAAATCGGGTCAGGTTCTCGCCTTCGATCATTTTTCGATAGTCGTAGTTCAGCCGCTCATATCCAACCGGCATGGGAGGAAAGGGTTTGTGCGGTTCAGATTGATACCAGAAGGCGACGGATGAGAAGTCGTCGGCGCGCTCCTCGAAATTGGATCGGATCGAGCCGTCGGTGGAATTCAGACTCCCCTTATGTTCGATCTCAAAACGCAGAGACTTCTGAAATGTGATCGGATCGGTGATATGCCAGCGATAGGCAGTGGTTCGGCTGCCAACGGAAATCCCCTCCCAGAGCGGCGCGCCGAACATCATCCCGGACTGTGAACGAAATCCCCATGCATCGGAGAAGTAGTCTTCCGTCCCGGTTCCGCGAATACTCGGTTCACGCTCTCCATCAATGAAGAAAAAATCATCTCCTTCCCCCCACCAGCCGTAGGCGCGAGAGCGGCAGCTTAACACCGTCCCGATATAGTGCCCTCGACCAACGATATCCGCCACCAGATAGTTTCTGCCGCGGGTGGTCGGGAACTCCTGGCGATACTGCGCGTGGAAATAGGCGACATCGCGCTCAAATCGGCGTACCTGCTGCCAGTTCACCTGAAAGTAGATGCTGGCGGTCTGTACTCCCTCATTCGTAAGGGTGATTTTCGCGGACTCGCGGAAGGGCATGGGCCAGTAGCAGTTTCTGGCGCGACCGCGAGAGGTCACCCGAACAGGCAGGGAGTCGACCGGCAAATCCTGTCCGTGCCCCATCGCGAAGAAGTCGCCCAGCGGCGCTTCCACGGAGGGATGCTCTGCCCCATCCCAGTATATGCGTATCACCAGCAGGCGCGAATAGCCGCGCTCCCGTGAGGCGACCGTATTCCAGATGCTTGTGATGACGCCGGGACCTTTAATATCGGCGAGGACAAGGGTTCCGCCGGGAGGGATCGGGCGGGAGTCCGCATTGCCGTTCTTCCAGTCCGGGTCGGAGGAGGATTCGCGTCGCGTATGGTAGTCTCGCAGCTTCGCCAGACCATCCAGAGGATCGCCCGGAAGATACTGCGCTTTCGCTACCGACGGAAGCAGAAGAGCCGCGCATATCCACGCGGCTCTGAAACAGCGCACGCTCAAGAGAATGTCGCTCCTTATATGGCATGAACGCAGAATGCCGGTTCATTCGCACGGCTTTTGCCTCAAAAAAGAGAGCCTCTGCGTTTTATAGTGGATCGTCAAGGTAATTTGGATGAATGTCATTCTGAGCCAAGCCTAGCTGTCATTCTGAGCGAAGCGAAGAATCTTAAGATGTCTCGCTGCGCTCAACAGGACCGTCAGGCTACACAGCCCTTCTACCGTGAAGGAGAACTAGATACGCTCTATTATATCTGGCGAGACGCGCTTGCGCGACGCCGCCTCCTGTTGATCTATCGCGATCAACCGTTCGATAGTTCTTCTTGCCATCGCTGCCGGAAACGGCTGATTATGCGCCGCGCGCTCTGTGCTCAGGCTGAGCGCATGATAGAGAGCCTGACGCGCCAGTTCCTCGTTTCCCGCATGATAGAAGACCAGCGCACTCATCTCCAGCCGACGGCGAAGGCGCAGAAGCGCCTCCGGGGGAAAGAGCGCATCCACCGCCTCATCCAGCACACGCGCTCCCATCTGCGCCTGCTGCGACTGGCTCAAGACCAGACGGGTCTGCTGCGCTTCCACATATTTCGTCTTCCAGGGCAGGATATCCGTTACTTCCACAAACCAGCTACTCATTGGACGCTCTTCCAAGAGACGATCTGGATCATGCGAGATTGAGAAGTCGCCCTTTACGGACTCGGCATCCAGCAGGCTGTAGAGAGGAGACTCTGTATACTCCCGTTCCGGCGCGCCTACCAGTTCTGTATTCTGATAGAACCCCTCCGGCAGCATCTTTCGGCTTGTTCGATTGAGCGGGACAGACTCCGCGACTAAAAAACGCGCATAGTCCAGCGGAACTTCGGCAAAAAGCCAGCCCCTCTCCTCCGAACGCCATCTCTCCAGAATATCCTCGAGACCGTCGCGGGGAACCTTCTTTCCGAACACATCCAGCACGCCAAGCCTGTCGCTCAGGTGATAGGAGATGATCACCGGCGAGCCGATGGAAAGGTCCTCTCGAATGAATAACAGAGAGTATTCACCACGTCCGGAAAGCGAAGTCATAAAGGCGTTTATTGACACGACAGGTCGTGTCGTGGAGAGTAGACCCTCCCTGCTTTTTTCCAGAGGAGGAGGTTCTATTCCCTCCTGTTTCAGCAGGAACAGGGCGCGTCGCGCCGCTTTAGCGAGCGCTCTGTCCTCCCCCAGCGTTAGCTGCTGCAGGGCTGCTGCCGCCTCTCTATCGCGCTTTGCCAGCAGTTCTGAGACCGATTCGGGAAGGGAGGATGATTCCGAGGATTCCGCGCGGCGTCTGGGAGCAGGTTTCTGTCGCATAATCGCTCCAATCGTATGGGAGATGATCAGAACCCGTCGCCCGGTCCGCGAGCAGGGTCATAACGATCAATATTATACTGGCTCAGCGCGTTTAATCGCTCTTTCGCCAGATTCGACCACTGCGTTCCGGGAGCTTCGCCGGACGCTTTCAGCCAGAGGTCACGCGCTGTGGTATAGTCGTTGCTGCGGAATGCCTCTTCCCCCTGATTGAAAAGCTGCCGGGAACGCTCAATGCGCTGCTCTAGAGTGGTGGTGCTGCCGGGTCTGGCAGGATTCTCGCCGCCGATACGCCCACCCTCGCGCGACTGCCAGATTCGACTGGCGCGGTCCTTATCTCCCAGGCGATCATAGAGTTTTGCCAGATTGGCGCGGGCGTCCTTATTGTCGGGATTGGCGTCCAGCGCGCGGTTGAAGTAGTCCTCCGCTGACTTCCAGTCGTTGCGGTCAAACGCCTGCACGCCCATCTGATTAAAGGCGATTGCCAGGTTATTGCGGGCGATGCTGCCGATCTCCGACCCCGGATTCGCATCAATCGCCATGCGAAACTTCTCCGCTGCCTCCTGATAACGCCCCTGCTGAAAGAGACGATTGCCTTCATCAATCGTCTGTTGAACGACATAGGTTGCGCCCTGTTTCTGCCGCTGTTCGTAGGCGCGAAAGAACAGCAGAGCAAACCCGACGATCACCCCGGAGATCAGGATCGTCAGGAACAATAATGAGAAGAAAGTGCGGGTTCCCTCGCTGATTAGCGGTCCGGCGGGCGGACGCGGAAAAGGAGGCGCGGGAGGCATCGCGGAAGGAGGAACTGCGCCTGGATTAGGCGCGTTCCAGTTAACAAACGGCATTCCGGGCTGCGCGGCGGGCGTCATATTCTGCGACGGGTAGGCGTTTCCGGTCGCAGGCATCGCTCCGCCCCCGTATCCCGGCTGCGGTATGCCCGATCCCGACGTATAACTTCCGGACGGATAGGGAGGCAATGCGGGATTGGCGGGAGCGCCGGGACCCATACCGGGCATCACGGCGCCTCCGTAGGTAAAGCCGCCCATTCCGGTCTGAGGCGCAGCGGGAAGGAACATTGAAGGAACCGGGTCGGGATTCTGTAGTTCTCGCTTCATCTCCTCCGCCGAAGCGTAACGCCGCGACGGGTCTTTCGACAGCGCGCGAAAGAGGACCCGCTCCACGCCCGGAGGGATGCCCGGCAGAGGCGCAGGGTCGTTGTGCATGATACTATAGGTGATGCTTACCACGCTGTCGCCGGTAAACGGCTTGCGTCCTGCCAGCATCTCATACAGCACAATCGCCATCGAAAAGAGGTCGGAGCGCAGGTCAATGAAGCGTCCCTCGATCTGCTCCGGGGACATGTAGCTGGGCGTTCCAAAGACCTGACCATCCACCGTAAGCGACATCTCTTCGGTCATACGCGCAATGCCGAAGTCCGTCAGTTTCACCTGACCGCCGGGAAGAATATGGATATTGTCCGGCTTTACATCCCGATGCACCACCTTGCGGGAGTGCGCGTGCCCCAGCGCGGAGAGAACCTGACCGGCGATGTCCAGCGCTTCCGGCAAGGAGAGCGTTCCGCGAGACTGCATCAGGTCGCGCAGCGTTCCGCCTTCCAGATACTCCATCGCGATGAAGTATCGCCCTAGATCCTCGCCAAAGTCATACACGGTGACAATGTTCGGATGGGAGAGTTTTCCGGCGGCGCGGGCTTCCCGATTGAAGCGGTCTATGCGATCCCGCTTCGCCTGCCCGGTCAGATTTTGCGGTAGGTTCAACTCTTTGACGGCGACGCGCAGCCCTCGCGTCACATCCACCGCTTCATACACGATGTCGTTGGAACGCGCGATCTCTCGTACAATGCGGTATTTATGTGCGATCAGATCGGCTGGCATGGCGTTTCTTCTATGATTCGTGGAGCTTGCGCTTGATAAACCGTTTTCCGGGACGGCGCGCGCTCGCATTGTCGCTCTTTTCGGTTATCTGACGTGTTTGCGGAGGCACGGTTCCCGAAGGCTCCTCCAACACCTGCAGATACTCCGGGGGAACGGGATCGCTCAACCAGATGCCCTTCCCGCGTGGATAGAACTGAATCCCCGCCGCATGCGCTTCGTGAGCGAGAACGATCAGGATCGCCGGTGAAGAATCCCGGCGCTGCCCGACCACGCGCGCATCTTTCGGGTCGAGCGAAAGATGGACGTACTGCCGTTTCATCGGTTTCAGTCCCATCTCTAATATTCTCGGCAGAAAGCGGCGCGCGGTTCCATGATAGAGACGGGAAGGCGGTTTGCCCGGGTGCGGTTTCTCCTCCAGTTCGAGAGAGTGACCATACCGGGCGCGAACGCGCTCCCCCTCCACTTCAAAGCGTCCCTTCGGGTCTACCGCCACGATCAGATTGAACTCGGCGCGTGTGGTGGACAGTCCCTTCTCCTCCAGAGCATCCAGAATAGCAGCGATGGCGACCCAGCCCTCTTTTGTAAGGGTTAAGCCGCCATCCTGAGGTTTATGGCGCAGCCAGTAGGTCATTCGACGGCTTCGAGCCGTGATTTCGATATTATCCATCTACCTTCTACAAAGACTTCATGTCTCAGATTCTATCGCTATTATCCCGGATATTGTCCTGAATGTAAAGAGCGAGTGACACACTTCTATCGAGCCGTTCTCTCCGGCAACTGCTCGACGAACATATTCAGAGGCTGAAAAGACACGAAACCCGCCTGCGCGGGTTCTGCCTGTTTTCATGATATTCGCGATTATTCGTCGGCTTTCAGGGTTTCGCCTGTTGACTCTGAAGACGTTGCAGGTTGTCGCGGGCGTCCTGATTCTGCGGATTGATGGAGAGCGCTTGTTTGAAATACTCCGCCGCCGCATGGGGGTCGCTCTTTTCAAAGGCTTTTATTCCCATCTGGTTGAAGGTGATCGCCAGATTGTTACGCGCAATGCGGCCGCTCTCCTCATCCGGTCGCCCCGTCAGCGCCCATTCAAACCGCGCGCGCGCCTGTTCCAGGTCGCCCTGCTGAAAAAACTGGTTGCCCTCGGTGATCCATTGCGAGACCTGCTGCTGTCGCCTCCGCTCGCTGCTTCCCGCGTTGGCTAAGAATGCCAGAGAGGAGAGGACGATCAGCAGCGCCGCCACAATACCGACTACCATGATGGAAGCCGAAGGCTTTTTTCCGGTGTTTTGCGCAGATGCAGAAGCAAAAGCCGACTGTTGAGAGCGGTTTTCCGTCGAATTCCCTGCCTGCGCCGATACAGACACCTGGATGGGAGGCAGCGCCGGGGTCTCCGGTTCTGGCATTTTCGGTTCGGGTCGGGAAGTGAACATATAGGGCGAGGGAACGGGTTCCGGTTCTGGCGGCGCGGCGACCACAACCGGAGAGGAGACGCTCACAGATGAGTATGGAGCCTCGGTCTGCCAGATGTTCAGAGAGCTTTGATAGGTCTGCGCGGAGGGGCGCGGAACGTTTTCTTGCGCCGTTATCGGTCCCTGCCTCTCAGAATCGGTCTGTGACTCGCTCCACAATGAGGATATATCCCGCGTCTCCTCATCCTCGTTGTCGCGTACCGGAGTCTCCTTCACCCTCTGCAAATAGAGCGGCGAGTCGGGCGGAAGGATGTCGCGTATGGTGAAGACGATCACGGTGATGTTATCGCGCCCGCCCCGCGCACACGCCAGTTCTATCAACTGACGGCAGGCTTCCGAGGGGGACTGTGTGGAGGCGATCAGGCGAATCGCATCCGCCTCAACATGCCCGGTCAACCCATCGGAGCAGAGAACCCAGGTATCGCCCTTCTGCGCCTGCTCCTCGAAGACCTCCGGCTCCACATTGGGCTGCGTGCCGATGGCGCGGGTTATCACATTGCGGTATGGGGAGAGTTCCGCCTCCTCCTCCGTCATCGTGCCCAGACGCACCTGTTCGGCAACCCATGAGTGATCATAGGTAATCTGTCGAATCGCCTCATCGCGGATCAGGTAGGCGCGACTGTCTCCGACGTGTCCGATAAAGACGCGATCCTCCACCACCGTCGCTGCTGTCAGAGTCGTCCCCATTCCGCTGCGCTCATGGAAGGCGGATGCAATCGCGTAGATCGCCTCGTTGGCGCCGTGTATGGCTCCCAGCAGCGCGGTGGGGACATCGTCGCTCGGATTGTCGTAGTACCCGGAGATCAGGTTTTTAAGCGCCAGTTCGCTGGCGATCTGTCCGGCGGCATGCCCGCCCATTCCATCGGCAACCGCATAGAGACAGCCGCGAGTCGCCAGCAGCGTGGAGTCGTCCGTCTCGTAGAAGTCGAACTTATCCTCGTTGTTCTCCCGGACTCGTCCGAGATCGGTCTTGGCGGCGAACTGGATGAGCGGAACCGCGCGCGGCATACGGGGCTCCCGAACGCTCCAGCCGCGCACAAGCTCCTCCCGCGAAAATCGCGCCGTAATTTCGCGACCGTTTCCCGACGACGATGCGCCGGAATCGCTCTCACTCGTCATCGGGTTCTGTCCTCATTATGTGCGTCTCGTCGGAACCCGGAGTATCCTCCTCCGCATCTGCCGGAGGCTCCAGGGTCTCGAACACGTAGCTCCCCTGCCCGATCATCACCTCATCGCCATCCAGAAGGAGCTGACGAACGCCCGGCTCCAGCCGTGTTCCGTTCACAACCGTTCCGTTGGTGCTGCCAACATCGGTGAGATAGCAACCGGAGTTGTCGCAGTAGACCTCCGCATGACGCCCGGACACATAGGGGTCTCCGAGGATGACAACCGTATTCCCGGCGCGCCGACCGATACTGACCGTTCCGGGGCGAATCAACGCCTCGACAGCCGTGCCTCCGTTGGGCTTGAGCCAGGCGACAGGAGCATCCTCCGCCAACGGAGGAGCGACCTCTCCCGGAACCGGCTCCGGCTGTGCGTTCACAACGGGAGGCGCAGCGATCAACGTCTGATCCTCGGTCACTGCCGCCGGGGGAGCCTCCACCTGCACTGAGATGGTCGGTTCCGCAGAAGCCGCGCCTACGCCCAGAGTCGGAAGCGTCAGAACGCTGTTTCCAAACTGAATGGTGGAGCCGAGCGACACCGGTGTCGGATGGTTCGGCGTGATGCGCGTTCCGTTGACCTTTGTCCCATTGGTGCTGCCGACATCAATGACCATCACCAGATCGCCCTCTACCGTGAGAACGGCATGACGACGCGAGACGGTTCCATCCATGAGCAGCACGTCGCTGTTCTCGCGACCGACCGTATTGGTTCCCTGTCGAAGCCCGAACCTGCGCCCCGTCGCGCTATCCACCAGTTCATAACCCGGCGCAGCCTCTACAACCGCCTCATCAAACTGCCCCGGAACCGACGCCAGTAGAAAGCCGCATTCCGAGCAGTAGGCTTCCAGCCCGGAGTTGCTCGTTTTACAGACGGGACAGACGATGGTCGCTCCCATCTGCGTCGCTCCCGCAGACGGCGCGCCGGACACCTTTGTTCGGTCGCCCGGAGCGCTTCCTCCTGTCGGCATCACTCGTGTAGATTCGTTGCTCTCTGGTGCCATCCCATCCCTCCGAAGATGCATTCACGGTTTCAGCGCCGTATCAGCTTTTCTTCTTTCCTTGATCCAGATTGTAGATCGTTCCGATCAGAGTCTTTTCGACCTCTCCGCCCGACTTCAGCGCGTCTATCGCTTGATTTATCTCCTGCGCCTGCTGCGTATGTCCCGCCTGCATCAGGATCGTCTGAGTCCGTTGAAGCTCCTGCATGGCTCCCATCGCGGTCAACTGCTGAGTCCGCATTCCCATCATCGTTCGTTCAAGGTTGCGGGAGGCAAGATGCACCTCCAGTTCCCGTTGAACGACGGGATTCTTGCCGCTCTCTAACTTCATCCGGTCATTTGTAAACTCGATCACTGCATCCATCGAGAGGCTCTCGGTGCGTCCGGAGATCGCGTCATCATATATGACTTCGGCACGCGCGACCCGATAGGTTCCCGGCACATGCCGCTCGAAAGCCAGTTCCGTCAGGTTGGCGACCGTGCTTCCGCGCTCAATATCTGGAAGCTGAAACTCGACCAGGCGCGGTCCCAGCGTCGGATTGCTCACACCGTAGACATACCGTACCTGAACGCCGCGTGGAAGATGCATTCGCACGCGCACATTCTTGGCAGTGATGGTCATCAGCGTTTCCAGTTCACGCCGGAACACCTCCGGGATCAGAGCAGGCTGCGCGATATAGTAGTAGTTTCCGCCGCTGCGCCGAGCAATCCCTGCCATCAACTCTTCATTGTACTCACTGCCGAAACCGAGCGCGGTAACCGTGATGCCACGCCGTTTCTGCTCTGCCACCTGTGAGACAATGGAGTTAAAGTCCTTGATTCCGGAGGTCGGCTCGCCATCCGTCAGAAGGAGGATACGATTCAGATACCCGGTCGCTCCCAGCGAGGAGACCTGCATACAGCCCGCCATCAGACCATCGTATAGATTGGTGGTATTTCCGGCGACAATCCGATTGATATGCTCCTTGACCAGCGATTTGTTCACCACGCGCCGGGCAGGCATGACCACCTCCACCGACTCCTCAAAGGTGACGATGGAGAGGGCATCGGTCGGTTCAAGAAGATCCACCACATAGCCGCAGGCGCGTTTGACATACTCCAGCGGCTCCCCTTCCATCGAGCCGGAGCGGTCTATCACCAGACAGAGATTCAACGGCATTCGCCGTCCCATCATCATCCCGGAAGACTTCAGCAGCAGGAGCAGATGTTCGCGAGAACCCTCTGAAGCCAGCGCAAAACGGTTCCCGGAAGCCGCCTCCGCCTCCAGAGCGCGCATTGGCGCGCCCATCGCCGTCTTCATCGGATCCGCCCCGGGAGCACCTGTCAGCAGTGTGCGATTCATCTGCTGCGTCGCGCCGCCCGGCGGAAACGCCCCGGGATTGCCCATCTGCTGTGTCCGATCTTCCATACTATTCTCCTTGCGTCGCGAGGTAGAACGGCGCATTTCCGACTACATCGCCTTCAGACCTGAGACTCTACTGATATTTCAGCCGGGTGCTTCCGCACTGAATCACATCGCCGGGAGACAGCACACATGTTCGCACCAGCACGCTGTTAACAAAGGTTCCATTGGAAGAGCCTTCATCCTGAAGCACATGCCCCACGTCGTTCAACACAATTCGCGCATGGGATCGGGAGACCGTCGGGTCTTCGCCCAGAACAATATCGCTGGCAGGATCGCGCCCAATAGTGACAGTCTCGCGAGCCAGGACAAAAACCTGACCGGCATACAGCCCTTCCATGCCGACCAGCATCGTGCCGGGCTGTACGGGACGCTCAGTGGCGCGCGCTCCGCTTACCACTTCCGGGTCGGGCGTAAAAGCACCGTATTCAGGTTGGGTACGTTCAATCATGATGAGTCATAACCTCAAACTTCCTGGATTAATTCGCTATTCATATCGAAACTTGCTGGCTCCGAAAGCCACCATATCGCCCGGAGCGAGCGTCTGGAGCGTGACGCGAACGCCGTTGACAAAGGTGCCGTTGGAGGAGCCGTCATCGTATACGATATGTTGTCCGCCTTCCATCGCTATATGCGCATGTCGTCGTGACACGGTGCTGTCGGAGGTTAGGGATAGATCGCGTCCCGGTTCCCGTCCGATCGTTACAATTGGTACACTTAATTCAAAAATCTGCCCGGCATAGGGACCTTCCATGCCTACCAGCCGCGTTCCGACCCCGGCTCCAGGCGCGCCGCCATATCCCGGCGCTCCATAAGGGGCGGGCTGAGCGCCGTAAGGTGCGAGGGGCGCAGAGTAAGCGCCCACGCTGATCCCGCTGTCATACGCTCCCGGCGCAGCGGGGGCTGCGCTGCCGGGAACCGAACAGAGGCAGTTTCCGCTGACATCCTTCGGCGCGCCGCAGAAGGGACACAGATTTGAAGGCATCGCCAGCGAACCGGCTTTCTGTGCCGCTTTATTCAAATCTGTCGCCGGCCGCGAGATCCTGGAGGCGGTCGCCTTCTCCCTGAACAGCAGCCGCACCTGTCCCAACTGAACCATATCGCCGTCTCTTAAAAGCTGAGGCTGCTGAATTCTCTGTCCATTGACGACGACGCCCAGCGGATGACCGCCATCCATAATCAGATGACGCCCGTTATCTATGCGAATCGCCGCATGCTGAGGAGCCAGCGAGGGATCGCCGAAGAGCGGAATATCCGCTCTCTCATCGCGCCCCAGAACCGTCAGCGTTTTCGAGATGATATAGTCCTTGCCTTCGTTCCGACCGGCAAGCACCTTCACCCATGCCTGCTTCAGAAGCTCCTCGACCAGTCCGATAAACAGCCCGGTCAACATCCCGATGACGGTAAACCCGATGGCGCGGCTCGGTCCCCCGATCTCGATCACCTGCTGTCCTGTTCCGGCCGCGGCCACCCCCTGGATAGGCTGTGCAATCAGCGTGGCGACCAGATCGAAGACGAATCCGCCGATAAAGCCGCCCAGCAGTCCCCCGACAAGCCCATGCCGCGCGCGTTTTACGGAGAGTGTCGCCGCTCCCGCCGCCAGTCCAGGAAATGCGCCCAGAAACGTCCAGCCAAGAGCGCGGGCAAGCACCATATGGGTAAAATCGAGAATGTTCCCTTGATTCGTCAGATGGCTCGGGTCTTTGCCAAACAGCGCGAAGTTGAAGACAATGCTCCCGAAGTAGATCCCGAAGATCCCGCCGATGGCTCCAATTACCGCGCCCAGCAGCGCGCCTCGCAGGATCAGACGCGGAGAGTTGACGGCGGCTCCCTCCACAGTTCCGATGGCGATTCCAAGCATGAGACCGATAAACGCCCCCAGCTTCAGCATATCGCTTAGCGTAGGCAGCAGCACCGGGTCGTGCGGAACCAGCTTCTCCTGCAGGAGAAATCCCAGAAAGCCGCCGATTGCGCCGAAGATAGTGCCCAGTAGAATGCGAGAGCGCAAAAACTGTTCCTTTACCGCTACAACTCAAATCGGAAGCGCGTGTTTCCGATCTGAACCTCGTCGCCGGGGCGCAGAAGCTGCGATCCGCTGACACGGACGCCGTTGACATAGATACCGTTGGAGGAGCCTTCATCAATGATGGTGTAGGTTCCGTTGTCTAAGCTGAAGGAGGCGTGTCGCCGGGATACGGTTGTGTCGTTGTTCAGGGAGATGGTATTCGTCGGGTCGCGTCCGATGGTAATGCCGGTTCCGTTGAAAGCCAGCGGGAAGATACTGCCGGAGTAGAGACCCACCGAAGCCACCAGACGCGGCTGAGAGGGAACAGCCGGTGAAGCGTTTGTGGAGACCGCAGTGCCAGCGCCGGGAGCCAGCGTACAGGCGCAGTTTCCGGCAGAGTCCTTTTTCTGCCCGCAGAACTGGCACAGCGACGGATCGGCAACAACGGGAGGCGGAGGGGCGTTTGGCTGCCAGGGAGTTCCGACATCGGAAGCAGGAGCAGGACCACTGACTTCGATGCCGGCTTTTTTCAGCGTCGCCGCCATTCCTCCAGACTGCGCCCAGCGATAGAGCAGATAGATCGCGCTTGCGCCAACCGCCAGCCCGATCAGCGTGCCGATCAGTCCGGCAACGCCTCCTCCGCCCTGATTCTGCGGCGTGGAGGGAGAGGGAGACATACCGGGAGCCGGCTGCAGACCGCTGCCACCGCCGGACATGCCGCCGACATTCGGAGGCGCGCTCTGACCGGGCGCGGGCGCATCCAGCGTGGGAACCCGGTTGGTCACTGTAGCTTGCACGCTCTGAACGCCTTCCGGATGATCATTGGAAATCTGAATGTCGCGTGTCTCGGTGAAACTGTCGCCATACTGCAATTTGAGCGTGGCGGATCCAACCAACACATCATCAAAGCGAGCTGTTCCCTGCGAGGAGGTGTCAATCGTCTTCGTCTGAGACGCTTTATCCGCGGTGGTCAGGGTCACAACCGCGGCGCGCACCGGCTTGTTCTCGGAAAGAACCTTCACCTCCAGCAGCCGCAGCCGGTCAAAATCTGCCTGGCGCAGTTCCAGAGTATCGCCGGTCGGAATCGGCTTCACTGCTGTCTTTCCCCGGGCGGTATCATCTATCGCGATGCGCGGGGTTTTCCCCAGTTCCGCCGGTTCAAAGGTGATAACTGTTCGCCGATCTTTGAAAGTGATTGGAAGCTGATTCGGGTCTTTCGCATCGGCAGAGGGCAAGAGGCGCGCAGTATAGTCCCCTGCGACTGGAACGACAATATTCAAGTTGCGAGACGGTGGTTTTCCGGCAGGAGGATTGGGAGCCGCCGGTTTGCCCGGTGAGTTGGCTTTCCCCGGAGGCGGCGGATTCCCCTGCGCCTGCGCCATCGAGGAGGCAGCGATGCCGATAGATACTCCAACAAGGCATGTGCGCCAGAGGGAAGCGAGTCTCATAGGTACTCCTCCAGTTCCCGAATAGCGTGAGGCAGACACTCGATAATGTCTCCGGCGATCATCGCTGACTCGCCTTTCTGTGCAGCGGCAAGATCACCGGCGCGTCCATGCAGATAGACTCCCAGGCAGGCGGCGTCGAACGGATCGAGTCGCTGACCGACCAGCGCGCCGATGATACCGGTCAGAACGTCCCCGCTCCCGCCGGTCGCCATGCCGGGATTGCCGGTCGTATTGATCCCCACGGGCAGTTCGCTTACACCGAGAGTGTCATCTCCCCGTGTATAGCGTCCATCGCAAACAAGCGTTCGAGAGCCTTTCAACACAATTACGGAACGAAAACAGTCTGCCGCTTCGCGCGCTGACATGATTCGATCCGACTGAACCGCATCGCTGCTGCGTCCGAGAAGTCTGCCGCATTCGCCGGGGTGCGGGGTCAGAATGGTCGGCGCCGATCGCATCCGCAGGGTCTCCGGGCTGCGCGCCAGCGCGTTCAAGCCATCGGCATCCAGAACAATCGGTCTATCTATTTCGCGCAGAGCGCGAAGTAGAAACTCCTGCGCCTCCGGCTCTTGCGTCGCTCCCGGTCCCAGACAGACCACATCACAGCGATCCGCCAGCTTTTCCAGCGCTGAATAACTGGCTTCGCAGAGCGCGCCGTCCTTTTCCGGCAATGGCAGCGTCATCGCCTCCAGCAGCTTTCCGGCAATGAGAATCTGCGCGCTCTGCGGAGCGGCAACCGTCACCAGACCGGCTCCCGCGCGCAGCGCGGCAGCAGCGGCAAGCGCAGGCGCGCCGATCATTCCCCGTGAGCCGCCCACGATTAACAGATGCCCGAAATACCCTTTATGCGCCTCGCGGGGGCGCTGTGGCAGGCCGACGCTCAAACTTTCCGGACGTATCCAGCGATACGGGGTTTCAGAAACCATCACATCCCAGGGAAACCCGATATTCCGCACCACCAGTTCGCCCACGCACTCGTCACCGGGAGGCAGAAAGAGTCCCAGCTTGGGATAGGCGAAGGTGACGGTGGCGGTGGCGCGTACAGTCTCTCCGGGCGTCGCGCCGGTATCCGGGTTTATGCCGGACGGAATATCTACCGATATAGTCGGTAAAGGATCCGTATTTATCCAGCGAATAGCCTCCGCCATCTCTTCGCGCGGCGCGCCCTGACTTCCAGTTCCCATCAGCGCATCCACCTTGATGCTGTTGCCGGGATAGTTCGGCTGCGGCATGATCCCGATTCGACTGCTCAACTCATAGTGAATGAGCGCGTCGCCGCTAATCCGATCCGGGTCGCCGAAGAGCGATAGAGCAACCTGCGCGCCCGCCAGTTTCAGATATCGGGCGATCACGAAACCATCTCCGCCGTTGTTCCCTGTACCGCACAGCACATGGAAACGACGATTTTTCAGCGGGCGGTAACGCTCTTCGAGGAACTCAAAGACAGCGCGTCCAGCGTTCTCCATCAGCACCACGCCAGGGATTCCCTCCTGCTCGATGGCGCGCTGATCCAGTTCTCGCATGATCTGAGCGGTAACGATCTTCATAGTGCAATATTATCTGATTGGCTTATGAAATGCAAGTGTGCCAAATGTTCGCTCGTTCACGACGCTAACTGCTCAGTATAATGCAGCAACTTCCGGCAAGGTTTCAGTTCGCTTTACACCCTCGGAGCGTTCCGTTATAATGGTCGGAACTCTAATACAGGAGTGATTTGATGCCATATACCATGCATGTTGTTTCCCATACCCACTGGGACAGAGAGTGGCATCTAACTTTCCAGCAGTTTCGTCTACGACTGGTAGACCTGATTGATAATGTTTTACACCTTCTGGAAAATGACCCCGACTTTCTCTATTTTAACCTCGACGCGCAGACCATCGTTCTGGAGGACTACCTTCAGATACGTCCCCATGCCCGCGAACGTTTGAAGAAGTATATTATCTCCGGTCGTCTTACAGTTGGACCCTGGTATCAGTTGAATGACCAGTTTCTGACCAGCGGCGAGGCGACGGTTCGCTCGCTGCTGATCGGGCATCGCATCGCGCAGGAGTTCGGGCAGAGCATGAAGATCGGCTACCTTCCCGATCAGTTCGGCAACCTGTCGCAGATGCCGCAGATTCTCCGGGGATTCGGCATTGATAATGCCATCGTCGGCCGCGGGTATCAACTGGTAGAGGATCGTAAAATGGAGTTTGTCTGGCGCAGTCCGGACGGCTCCGAGGTGATCACAAGTCATCTTGCGTTCTGGTATAACAACGCGCAGCATATCCCTTCCGACTCCGCCGAAGCTCTGCGTTCTGTGGAGATTCTGCGAGACCGAATGGCATCGCGCTCACACTCCAGTCATCTTCTGTTTATGAACGGGGTGGATCATCTGGAGGCGCAGCCGGATGTCGGTCGAGCGATTCGGAATGTGAACGAGGCGCTGGCGCAGCAGGGAAGCGAAGATCATCTGGAGCACAGCACGCTGGAGCAGTATATCCGGCAGATGATGCGGGAGATTCAGAACCGCGATACGGCTCTGGAGGTCAAAGAGGGAGAGCTTCGAGAGGATCGAGGAGGCTCCTGTCTGGCGGGAACGCTCTCTTCCCGGATGTATCTCAAGCAGGCTAACCACCACGCGCAGATCACTCTGGAGCACTATACGGAACGTCTCAGCGCATTCGCGCAGATACTCGGGGCAGTCTATCCCTACGATATTCTCCTCTATGCCTGGAAGCTGCTGATGCAGAATCATCCGCACGACTCTATCTGCGGTTGCTCCATAGATCAGGTGCATCGCGAGATGATGCCGCGTTTCCAGCAGGTGGAGCAGATCGGCGAGGAGTTAACGGAACGCGCCCTCGACACTCTGACCGGACGCGACCGTACACGCGGAGCGACGGATGACGCCCTGCGTATCTACATACTCAATACGCTAAACTGGACTCGCACCGACCCGGTCATCATCACGCTGGAGTTTCCGCTGGGAACTCCTACCCGGGGCAATCCTCCTCGCGATGACCGCAAACAGCTACGCGGCTTCAAACTGACAGACCCGCAGGGGAACGAGATTCCCTTCGCGGTGACCAATCTGGAGACTGCCATTCAGACCGTGCTGAATCCGCATGAGCTGCCTCTCGATCAGTGGGTACAACGGATCACCATTGAGTTTATTGCGGAGAATGTTCCGGCGTGCGGCTACGTCGTCTATACCATCGTTCCACAGCCGACAATGCCGAACTATCCCGACTTCTACCCGGACGTGGCAGGCGGAGGAGATTTTGAGATATTCTTCGACAACGATCCCTATTTTGAGGATGGGGGCGATGCCGGAGACGAGTACCTGTATCGCAAACCGCTCAACGACTCCGTGCAAAAGGTCTGGTCGAGTAAAGACGGAGAGATGCAGAATAACGCGGTTCGCATTCGTAAAATCGTCTCCTTCACGATGGCGATCCCGACTGAATCCAGCGTCCTGAACCGCTCCGAAAACCGTTCCAACTGCGCCATTCGCATTACAACTACCCGATGGAAAGATATCCCGCGCGCGGAATACTGCGTGGAGGTGGACAATCAAGCGCGCGACCATCGGCTGCGAATACTCTGGAACTACAGCGCGGATGAGGTGACAGCGGAATCGGCGTTCGACACGATCTCCCGTCCAATAAAGCATCCGCTGGAGAGTCAGGGCGCGCTTCCCTTCCATCCGCAGCACTGGTGGGTGGATGTCAAAGGCAGCTTCACCTATGAGTCCGGCGGTTTGACCATCATCAATGCCGGTTTGCCGGAATACGAGGTCTATACTACACCGCCTGGAGATAGTATCGCCGTGACTCTTCTGCGCTGCGTCGGTCAGTTAAGCGGGCGCGGCGATGGACCGGGGATACTGACGCCAGAGGCACAGTGTCCAGGCAGACACACATTCTCGCTGGCAGCCTTCGATCATGAGGGCGACTGGAAAGAGGCGCAGGCTTGGAAGCAGGCGCACCAGTTCAACGCGCCACTACGCGCCGTTCAGGCTCCGGCTTCAGATCGTCCCGTTGTTCACTCCTTCGTTCAGGTAGAGCCATCGGAACTGGTGGTCACCGCCATCAAGCGCGCGGAAGATCGCAACAGCCTGATCGTCCGGTTTTTTAATATCACCGATGAACCGGTGACCAGCGCCAGTATCGCGATTCCAGGCGCAAAACGAGCGCGTCTGGTCAATCTAAACGAAGAGCCGCAGGAGGAGTGGCGTGAAAGCGGTCATCTGACAATGGAAGTTGGAGCAAAGAAGATCGTAACGGTGGAGTTTGAGGTTTGATCTTCGAGCATAGAGCGACAGGATTCCTGTCGCTCTATTCACACTACACCTACCCCATCGCCTGATCCAGATCGGCAATCAGGTCGTCAAGGTGTTCGATCCCGACCGAAATGCGAATCAGATCGTCGGTGATACCGCAGTTTCGGCGCACCTCTTCCGGCATCGAGATATGGGTCATCGTCCAGGGCTGCTCAATCAGCGATTCCACTCCCCCCAGCGACTCCGCCAGAATGAACAGCTTTACCCGACTGAGAAGCTTCTGAACCGCCTCCCCTCCGCCTTTCATCCGAAACGAGAAGGTTCCCCCGAAACCTGTCATCTGTCTGCATGCCAGCGCGTGCTGAGGATGGCTCTCCAGTCCGGGATGATGAACCGCCGACACCTTCGGATGCGACTCCAGCCAGTGAGCGAGTCCAAGCGCGTTCTCATTATGGGCGCGCATTCGCACCGCAAGAGTCTTGATTCCGCGCAGGGTCAGGAAGCAGTCCATCGGTCCGGCGCAGGTTCCGAGCGCGTTTTGCAGAAAACCGATCTTCTCCGCCAGCGCCTCATCCTTCACAATGATCGCTCCGCCAACCACATCGGAGTGCCCGTTGATATATTTCGTGGTAGAGTGGAAGGAGAGGTCAATCCCCAGATCGAGCGGCTTCTGAAAGAAAGGCGAAAGAAATGTATTGTCGCAGATGGTCAGGACGCCCCGGGAACGAGCGATCTCTGCAATCGCCGCCAGGTCCTGTAGATTCATCAACGGATTGGTCGGCGTCTCCGTCCAGATGGCTTTCGTGTTGGGTCGGATAGCCGTCTTCAGGGCATCCAGGTCGCGCAGATTGATAAACTCTATCTCGATCCCTTTGGTCGCAATGACGCTGACCAGCAGGCGATAGGTTCCCCCGTAAAGATCGTCATGTACGATCAGATGGTCTCCCGCCTCAAACATCATCAGCAGGGTGGTCTCCGCAGCCATTCCGGTTGCCAGCGCGAAACCGCGCGTGCCGTTCTCTAACGCAGCCAGACAGTCTTCCAGCGCCTTTCGGGTCGGATTTCCGCTGCGGGAGTAGTCGAAGGGACCGGGCTGATTAAACCCTTTGAAAGCAAAGGTGGATGTCTGATAGATGGGCGGCATGACCGCGCCGTAAGCCGGATCCGGGGGCTGTCCGGCATGAATAGCGAGTGTTTCGAAGCGCAATGTAGAATCTCCGGGAGGATGGCGTTAGGAATCCGATCTCGCCGCAGGAGCGATCCGTCGTGATTCGCAGACTACATTATAGCCCATTCCGCGCCGACTAAGGCGATTGCGATAATGGTTTTTCTACAGGAAACGCGCGCCGTAAGCGCGAAAGAGGAGAGTAAATCCCGCACGTGAGAATGAACCATGAAGATCACCGAAGTCAGAATCATTATCTCCTGCCCTTCCCGTAACTACGTCTTCCTCAAGATCATGACCGATGAACAGGGTCTATACGGCGTGGGCGACGCTACGTTGAATGGACGCGAACTGGCGGTCGCCAGCGCGCTCCGCGACCATATCGCCCCGCTTCTGATCGGGCGTGATCCTGACCGCATTGAAGACATCTGGCAGTATCTTTTTCGCGGAACCTACTGGCGCGGCGGTCCTGTGCTGATGACCGCTCTGGCAGGAATTGATCTGGCTCTATGGGATATCAAAGGCAAGCGCGCCGGACTGCCTCTCTACTCCCTTCTGGGAGGACGCACCCGCGACGGCGCGCTCGCTTACAGCCATGCGGGAGGCGCTACTTTCGAGGATGTCTATCAGGATGCGCTGCGGTTGAAAGCGAAAGGGTTCAAGTGCATTCGCGTGCAGTGCGCGGTTCCGCAGGCGAAGGGAACCTACGGGGTTGGAGGCGCAGCGGAGGCAGCCTCGGCAACCTGGGGGTCGTCAGACGGAGAACCCATCGGAGATGGCGGACCGATGCCGGGTGTGGAGTCCAACTGGGAGCCTGCCAACTACCTGCGTGTGGTTCCACAGATGTTCGCCTATCTGCGCGAGAGACTTGGCGAGGAGGTGGAACTGCTGCACGATGTCCATGAACGACTGAATCCGATACAGGCGGCGCGTCTGGCGAAAGAGCTTGAACCCTTTCATCTTCTCTTTCTGGAAGACCCGCTCAGACCAGAGCATAAGGAGAGTTTCCGGCTGATTCGACAGCACTCCACCACTCCCATCGCCATGGGCGAGCTTTTCCACTCCAAGTACGAGTGTCTTCCGCTCATCACCGAGCAGTTGATTGACTATATTCGCTGCGATATCGGACATATCGGCGGGATCACGGAGGCGAGGAAGATCGCCGCCATTGCGGAACCGTATCAGGTGTTGACCGCCTGGCACGGTCCCGGCGACATCGGTCCTTCCACGCACGCCGCCAATGTCCACCTCGACTGCGCCATTCCGAATTTTGGCGTGCAGGAGATGGTTCACTTCCCGCCGTCGGTACATGAGGTGATGCCCGGCGCGCCGGAGTGCCGGGACGGCTACCTCCTGCCCTCTGAAAAACCGGGGCTTGGTGTAGACCTGAATGAAGAGGCGGCAGCGAAATACCCCTATCAACGCGCCTACCTGCCGACCGTTCGACGCGCTGATGGCAGCGTTCATGACTGGTAATCTGTAAGGTAGTAATGGACGAACACACCTTTCTGGTAAACATCATCATCGCGCTGGCGGCAGCGGTTACCGGGGGATTGATCGCGCGATGGCTGCGTCTTCCCACGCTCATTGGCTATCTGATCGCAGGCGTGGTGGTCGGTCCGCATACGCCGGGCATCTATGCCAATCCTACCGCCGTAAAGATGGTGGCGGAACTGGGAGTCGCGCTGCTGATGTTTGCCGTCGGGGTGCATACCTCGCTGGATCAACTTCGACAGGTACGCCGTACCGCCCTCCTGGGCGGCGGGGCGCAGATCATCGGCGTGGCGTTGCTGGGAACGTTAGTCGGCTCAGCGTTCGGCTGGGGCATTTTTGGCGGTCTGTTTCTGGGATGCGCGCTTGCGCTCTCCTCCACTGCCGTCATGATGAAGCTGCTGGAAGAGCGCGGAGAACAGGGAACCACACACGGCAGCGTCATGCTCGGACTGACGATCGTCCAGGATTTTGCGCTGGTGGCGATCATCATATTGCTTCCGTCGTTCGCTTCGATTTTGCAGGAAGGAAAAGGCGCGCTTCTGGTAATCGGCGGAGCGTTTCTGCGCGCTGGTCTGTTTATCGCCCTGGTTCTTGCTCTGGCGACCCGTGTCGTGCCTGCTCTGATGCACTATATCGCTCGCAGCAGATCCCGCGAACTGTTTCTGCTGGTGGTAGTCAGTCTCTGTATGCTCACCGCCCTGTCCGCCGATTATGCCGGGCTGGGTCTGGGACTGGGAGCGTTTCTCGCCGGGATCGTCGTTTCAGAGACCGACTACGCGCATGAGGTGTTTGCGCAGATAAGACCCCTGCGAGATGTGTTTGCTTCTCTCTTCTTTGTCTCAGTCGGCATGCTGCTCAATCCCGATTTTCTCAGGCAAAATGCGCTGCACATCAGCGTTGTGGTTATGACGATCATACTTGGGAAGTCTGTTCTCA
>CAYSDM010000028.1:30432-59160 GCA_964429855.1 uncultured Chthonomonadaceae bacterium | reverse complement strand
AAATAGTAGCGGTACCTCGACAGCGATAACGGTCCGGCTGGGGAAGTCCTCGCGCACAGCAGCTATCTGCGCCTTCAGCAGCCGTAAGATCGGTGGATGGGTTATCAATTCGAGCTTCTGGCGAGCCTCCGGACTGGCAAAGATACAGGCTCCCATCTTTGCGCGGTCCAGCGTTCCATCCGAACGCAGGTACTCCTCTCCGAAGGTCTCGCGGATCTGCTGCAAGGTTGGCGATCCGGCAGCCATTGTCGCGCGCGCCGCGTCATCTGCGCTGAAAACAATCGCGCCGAACTTCTCAAACAGCGCCGCCACCGCGCTCTTTCCGGTGGCGATCCCGCCGGTAATTCCAATACAGGGCATGGATCGGGTGGGAGGATCGGTACCGAGCCTCCCGCTGCGACTACTCTTCGCCCTCTGCCTCTTCTTTGGCACGCAGGGCGTCTCCGATGGTGAAGCGCGGCTCTTCGCGTTCCGTTCGGGTCTGGAAATCTTCCACCTCCCGGCGTTCGCGGCGAGTCTCCTCCTCCTGGCGCGCCTGACGCAGTGACAGTGTCATCTTGCGCTCATCGGGGCGCAGATCAATCAGCTTCACCTCCAGGACATCCCCCGGCTTCATCGGTTCGCTCGGTCTGCCTCCGCGGCGGCTGCTCAGTTCAGCGTTGGGGACGATCCCCTCCACGCCGTCCGCCACCTGCAGGAAGACGCCGAACGGAACCACGCGGGTCACGGTTCCGGAGATCATCTGCCCGACCTGGAACTTATGCTCGATGCCGCTCCAGGGATCGGGGAGTATCTGGCGCAGCCCCAGGCTGATTCGGTTTTCATCCAGGTTCATCTTCAGAATCAAAACATCCAGTTCCTGACCTTCGCGCAGCACCTCGGACGGATGGTTGATTCGCGACCATGCCATCTCCGAGATATGCAGCAAGCCGTCAATCCCGCCCAGATCAATGAACGCGCCATAGTTGGTCAGGCGACGCACGACCCCGCGGCGAATCTGTCCTTCATGCAGACTGGAGATCGTCTGCGTCTTACGGCTCTGACGCTCCTCATCCGCCGCCATCTTGTTGGAGAGCACCACCTTCCGGCGCTCCTTGTCCACCTCCAGCACCTTGAGCGGGATGGACTGCCCGACATAGCGATCCAGATTGGTCTTGAGGGAGCCGGAACCGACATGAGAGGCGGGCACGAAACCGCGAATCCCCAGGTCTACCACCAGACCGCCCTTTACGCGATCCGTCACCATCGCCATGATGGTCTTATTCTGTTCTTTCGCCTCCTGCACACGCTCCCAGGCTTTCTCAAAGTCGGCGCGCTTCTTGCTCAGAACCAGATTCCCATCTTCGCCATCGGTCTGCATCACATACACATCAATCGTATCGCCCACGCTGACGACCGACTCCGCCGGGATGTTGCCATCGCGCGTAAGTTCCGACATTCGGATGATTCCCTCGGACTTCGCGCCGACATCCACCAGCACGCCTTCACGATCTATGTGTACCACCACTCCCTTCACCACATCGCCTTCGGTGAGGGTGGGGAAGCTGTGCGCATACTCATCCCCGCTGTGCGGAGCCGCTCCGACCGCAGGGGCGCGAACGGTCTTCTCGCTCGGAGCAGGCGCAGCCTCCTCGGCGGATTCGGTGGAGGCTTCCGCTGTCGGCGCCGCCTCCGCAGCCGCCGGGATCTCTGCAGGCGTCTGCGCCGTCACTTCCGGCGTCTCCGTTCCTTCCGGAGTTGTCTCCTCGGGCATCTCCGACAGGCTGCCTGCGTTCTCATCAATAATCTGATCCGTCATCTCAAACCTCGTGGTTCCTCCTCATAACGGTCAGGAGGAACGCCCTGATTGCCAATATTTCCGCGGGGCGTCCAGGCTCCGCAAATGTCTATCCATCAACTCCAGGATGCGAACTCAGGAGCCAGTCTCTCACATTTTTCGGCAGACCAAGATGAATGATACCACGCGATACGAAAATGCGTACATCTCAATTCTTCCCGGACGCAGTTTTATCCTTCTAAAGCCAACTCTACTTCCACGCGCCTGCCGGATATTCCTGCCTATCCGCATTACTTTCTGCGAAAAACATCCGTCAGTACGCTTTTTTCGCCTCATCGAACCGGCGTCATCTCCGAACCGGCGTCATCTCCGCCCAGTTGGAACCGGCTTTGGCATCCACCCGCAGCCGAACCTCCATCCGGTAGGCATTCTCCATCAAGGGAACGATCTCCGACACCACCGATTCCAGCGATTCGGTCCGGACGCTGAACACCAGTTCATCATGAACCTGGAGGAGAAGCGTACAATTATAGCACATCTGTTGTATGTGTCGAAATACATCAATCATCGCCAGTTTCATGATGTCGGCGGCGGTTCCCTGAATGGGCATATTCACGGCGGCGCGCTCCGCCGCCTGCCGGATGTTGTAGTTGCCGCTGTGTATCTCCGGCAGATAGCGTCGGCGTCCCAGCAGAGTCTGCACATAACCGTTGGCGCGCACGCCGGCAAGGGTCTGCTCTGTATAGACCTGCACGCCCGGAAACTGCGCGAAGTAGTTCTGAATAAAGGTACGCGCCTCTTCGTTGGTGATGCCCAGCGTGTTCGCCAGCCCGAAATCGCTCTGTCCGTAGATCACCGCGAAGTTCACCGTCTTTGCCCGGCGGCGCATCTCCCCCGTCACCTGATCGAGCGGCACATTAAACAGCTTTGTGGCGGTCGCCGCATGAATGTCTTCGTCGGCGGAAAAGGCGCGCAGCATCTCCGGGTCGCGGGTAACATGCGCGAAGACACGCAGTTCGATCTGCGAGTAGTCGCAGGAGAGCAGCGTCTGTCCCGGCGGCGCGACGAACGCCTTGCGTATCTCCCGCCCTATCTCCGAGCGTATGGGGATGTTCTGCAGGTTCGGATCGCTGGAGGAGAGACGCCCCGTCGAGGCGACCGTCTGATTGAGCGAGGTATGAATGCGCCTGGTGACCGGATGGATCAGTTTTGGCAGGGCGTCGGCGTAGGTGCTCTTCAGTTTGGTCAGTTCGCGGTACTCCAGAACGCGCGCCGCAATCTCATGGTGCGGCGCCAGCGTCTCCAGCAGGTTGGCGCGGGTGGAGAAACCGGTTTTGATCTTTTTGCCGGTCGGAAGCTGCAGCTTCTCGAATAGAATGCGCTGAAGCTGCTGCGTGGAGTTGATAGTAAACTCCTCTCCCGCCAGTTCATAGATGCGCTGCGCAAGCTGATCTATCTTTTCTCCCATCTCCCGCGAAAGCTGTTCCAGCCAGTCGCGGTTGACCGGGACGCCCGTCCGCTCCATCTCCGCCAGCGCCGGAACCAGCGGCATCTCGATCTGATACATGATCTTCGTCAGCCCCTCACGCTCCAGCCGCGCATGCATCGGGGCGCGCAGGGCGAATATCTGCGCCGCCTCCTGCGCCGCCTGAGTCTCCGGGGCAAACGCATTTTCGACCTCTGCCCGCAGGCGCAGATGCTCCTGCGCCACCTCCAGCAGCGGATATCCGGCGCGACCGGGATTAAGCAGATAAGCCGCGACCATCGTATCGAATGCAGGCGCGCGGATCGGCAGCCCGTGACGCGCCAGCACGATCATATCGCTCTTGATGTTGTGCCCGATCAGCGCGACGGTCTCCTGCTGAAGCAGGCTCTCAAACGCCTCCGGCGCAGCCGCAAAGGAGGCATTCTCGTCGCCCTCTCCCGCAAACAAGCCGCCCATTGCGCCCGGTTTTTCCCCGACGGCGACCGGCACATAGAAACCGCGATCCGGCGCGCAGGCAAAAGCGATTCCCAGCAAAACGGCGCGGGTGGGCGAGGGAGTGTCGGTCACCGGACGCAGGGCAATCGCTCCGGCTTCACGCGCCTGCAGAAGCGCAGAGTCCAACTGCTCCTGCGACTGAAGGAGGATCGTCTCCGCCTGAAAAGCGTCGGCATCGGCGGGAAGGTTCGAGCCGCTCTTCTCCAGCGGAGTCTGGTTCGGCAGCCGTTGCAGCAGAGTCCGAAACTCCAGATCAGCGAAGATCTGGCGCACGCGCTCCCAGTCTTCGGGCGTTGGCTGATACCGTCGGATTTCGCCTTCAATCGGCACTTCGCAATGGATCGTCACCAGGTCCAGACAGAGCCGCGCCAGGTCCAGATTGCTCTTGAGGCTCTCCTTTATTTTGCCGGGCGGCAGATCCTCCACATGGGCAAGCAGATTTTCCAGCGATCCCCACTGCTGCAGCAGCTTCGCCGCCGTCACCTTGCCGATGCCGGGCACGCCGGGCACGTTGTCCGAAGTGTCGCCGACCAGCGCCTTGTAGTCCGCCATCTGTTCGGGACCGATCCCGTACTTTTCGCGCACCCTCTCCGGCGTATACAGATCGGTATCGGTGACGCCGGTGCGGGTCATCCGCACCACCACGCCCTCGCCCACCAGTTGAAGCTGATCGGAGTCTCCCGTCACGATCACCACCTGATAGCCCTCTTTCACGCCGCGTTTCGTCAACGTGCCAATCAGGTCGTCCGCCTCAAAGCCGGGAACCTCTGCCGCCTGAATACCGAACGCCTCGACCACCTGACGCGCCACCGCAAACTGCGCGATCAGATCGTCCGCTACCGGCGGCCGATGCGCCTTGTACGCCTCGAACTTCTCATCGCGAAAGGTCTTTCCAGGCGTATCCCACGCGACGTAGATCGAGTCCGGCTTCTCCTGATTGAGCAGCGTCAGCAGCATATTGGTAAAGCCGCGCACCGCGCCGGTCGGTCTGCCGTCCGATGTGGAAAAGTAGGGCCCCGGCGTGAGATAGGCGCGAAAGAGCAGGCTGTAACCATCTATCAACACCAGACGCGGCGCGCTTTCCGTCTCGGTCATTCCCTGAGAATCCTTCCTGAAGTAGACAAAACACTATTCTCCCTTTCGGTTACAGACTCCTTGTGAAGTGCCCGCCGGTAGACCATCGCCAGAGATTACACGTAGAGGAAAAGAGAGAGAATCCGGCGAACACTACTCTGACGCACAGGAGCCTGCCCTATGTCTTTCATTCAACGCGCATCTATCCTACGGACGCTTTGCGCTCTCCTCGCGGCGTTCCCTTCACTCTGGTCACTTACTGCGCCGCAGCCTGTCGCTGCGGAAAAGAGCGTGGTCACCGACCTGAACGGGGTTTCGCGCGCCATCCCCGAACCGAATCGCCGGGCGACCGTGTTGATTTTTCTCATGCACGACTGTCCCATTGCCAACAGCTACGCGCCGGAGATCAGCCGGATCGCGCGCCGATACAGCCCGCAGGGTTTCGCCTTCTATCTGGTCTATGTCGAGCCGGACATCCCGGCAGAGCGGATTCGCAAGCACGTGCGGGAGTTCGGTCTGCGCAATCCCGCCATTCAGGACACGCGCCGCGTTCTGATCGGCAAAACCGGCGTGACAGTTACCCCGGAAGCCGCCGTTCTCACCCGCGAGGGGAAGATGATCTATCGCGGGCGCATAGATGACCGCTATCTGGACTTCGGCAAGAGACGATTTGCCCCCGAAACCCGCGACCTGATCCTTGCGCTGGAGGCTGTCCGGCAGGGCAAGCCGGTGAAAATCGCGCGGACCAAAGCGGTCGGCTGCTTTATCCCCGATCCGCCCGCCGATAAAGCGCGCGTCAGGAATTGACACCAGGGCGGATACTGCCATATAATAGGAAATGCGCCGGAGTGGTGGAAGGGTAGACACGGCTGACTCAAAATCAGTTGCTCGCAAGGGCGTGGGGGTTCGAATCCCTTCTCCGGCATGAGAGAGCGGCTTTCCCGTTCGGGAAAGCCGCTCATCGTTTTTTGTAGCGCGCGCTCAGGTAAGCCGCATAGAGCATGATCGCCAGCGCGCCCCCGCCCATCGCATAGCCGTATCCGGTCTGCACAAAGCGAAACAGATAGGCGCAGCCTGCCCAGAAGAAGCAGGATATCCCCAGCGCGATGCGCACCCGCCCCCGTCCCTCGGCAGTGCGCATTCCACGCGCCAGATTCAACGCTCCCGCCACCACAAACAACACTGTCAGAAAATACCAGATATTCGGATCGGTCAACCGTTCCCTCCTCTTTCACCGTCACTGCGCTCTGATTCTCCTTCCTGCTCTACGGGCGGCATCCCTGTCCCATCTTCGCGAATTCTTTTTTCTTTTTGGGGCGATGTGCATTCTGCCGGAAAGACGCCCCTACGATGAGAGGGAGATCACCCGATGGATCAGTCAGGTCTGTGAGGAGGGAGTGTTGAAGCGAGAGGCGGGATTCTACGAGATGACCGAGGCGGGATACACGCTCTGGCGCGTGGAGCGCTATCTGACGGAATAATGAAAGCCTCCCGGCGCTCGGGCGAGCGCCGGGAGGCTTTCTCAACGTTTCAGGGACGCTGCCGCTCCCCCTCCTCCTCATCATCCAGAGGGATCGAACGGCGCAGGCGCGCCTGCTTATAATCGGGATCGGCGGGATCCTTCGCCTTCTTAGGATCGAAGATTCGCAAATCCACCGGGACCGCCTTATAGGGACGCAGGTCCGGCTGCATCTGGAAGCAGTCGGACAGATCGTTGGTCAAGGCGTCAAACTGATTCAGCGGCGGCAGACCGAAGATCGAGAAGACTGTCTTATGCACGCTCATGATGTCGGCGTGACGGCGAGAGATATATCCCCGGCGGGCATAGGGACTGATGACCAGCAGCACGCTGCGGTGCGCGTCTACGCTGTCCACGCCTCCCTGAGGGTCGTCTTCCAGAACGAAGATCGCCATCTGAGACCAGTAGCGGCTGCTGGACAGCGCCTCCACAATCCGACCGAGCGCGTAGTCGTTGTCCGCCATAAACGACTCGGTCAAGGGATAGCCGTCTTTCGGACGCGGACGGTCTCCATGATCGTTGGGCAGGTGCATATAGATCATGCGCGGCATTGCCTTCGGGTCGTTGGCAAACCGCGTCTGAAACTCCTTGAGGAACTGATCGGCGCGATACTGGTCGGGGATATTCATGTTATACTGCGGGTACTCGCGGCTGGTGTTGTCCCAGAGCGCTTTCGGCATGGGGATGTTGACGGTTTCACGCGCCCCTGTCGGTTTCATTCCGGCGTCTTCATCCACCCCCGCCAGTTCATACCCCTGACCATAGTTGCGGAAACGGATTCCGAACCGGACAAGGTGTTCCCAGATCGCGCCGTCCTCCCAGTAGTCTTCGGGCATCAGCGAGGAGTTCGACCCGAAGATGGCGCGGCGACCGGGCGCGGTCGTGTGCAGCTTGAAGCTGCGCCGTCCGCCGTAGGAGGCGCGCACATTGGTATCTACCCAGACATTCGGAGGAACCCCCACCAGCCAGCGATGCCCGTCCGCCGAGTGGTCCGAGTTGGTATAGAAGTTATCGGAGACGGTAAACTCCTGCGCCAGTTTGAGATGATTGGGCATCACCACCACGTTTTCATGCTCGCCGACCCGCCGCGGGGCGCCGAAACGCGCCAGCGTCGGATCGCCCCGCACCCCCGGCACTGCGCCGAAGACCTCGTCAAAGGTACGGTTCTCTTTAGCAATAAAGACCACATACTTGATCTGCTCGGAAGGCTTGCCGGTTCCGCGCGGAATCGGGCATGGTTCGCGCTGCGCCCCCTCTGCAAAGCGATTGACGATCCCGTTGTTCTCCAGCACGCGCTGCGTGAGCGCAGGAAGATCCGCATCGGACGGAATATCGAACAGCGTCACGGAGCCGCGCATCAGCCTGCCGATGCTGGTTCCCTCCGGTCCCGGCTTGAAATTCGCTCCCCCGTTCGGTCCCGATCCAAATCCTTTGGCGTTCGCCACATAGAGCCGTTTTCCGTCCCGTGAAACCGCCAGCCGGGTTGGAAACCATCCCGTCGCGATATGTCCGAGTACCTTCCCGCTCTCCACCTCGATCACGCCGACTGCATTCAGCCCCGATTCGCAGACATAGAGCCTTTTGCCGTCCGGCGAGAGAGCCAGTCCGAAAGGCATCACCCCCTTGATCTTCGCCACCAACGGCGAAGGGGAGATGCGGATCGTGCGCGTGATTCGATGTGTCTTCCGGTCTATCATCTGCACGGTGTCGTTTGCCCCGTTGCTGACAAAGAGAAAACGATCCGAGACAACCAGCGCATTCGGGCTGCTGCCGCCCACCGCGATAAACCGCTCTCCCTTCTGCCCCACCTGCACGCCGGTCTTCACCTTCGCGAGAACCTTCGGCTGCGACCCGCTCACATCTACCGCCCAGACCGAAAACGACTCCGGCACATTGGGATCGCCCAGTCCGGGAATGCGATAGCCCTCGAACTCCACGCCGTCCCGCGACTCCTTCGACGGAAAGCCATAAGGCGGGAAAGAGACGCCGCGCGGATCGCGTCCCGCCGCCTTCGCCTCCTCCGCCGTCTGCCCGGCCGGAACGATCGGACTGTACTCGAACACGCCGATGTTGGCGACATAGGCGGTCTGCCCATCGGGAGAGAGAGCGACGGCGTAGGGGTAGCGCCCCACCCGCACCGACCGCACGACCCGCCGCTCCTGCGTGTCCACCACCGCCAGACGGAAATTGGCATTGTCCACCACATAGAGCATCCGCCCATCAGGGGAGAGAGTCAGGTCTCCGGGGAAACTGTCCTCATAGCGAACGTTGTCTACCATCGTATCGAGCGGTATCTCGCCCAGTTTCTCCTTCGTGAAGGCATCCAGTATATAGATCAAGCCGTCGTTGCCCCCGCTGGCGTAGATGGTGCGCGAATCGGGGGCGATGGCGACGCCCATGAAGACGGCATTGATCCCCTCTTTCGTATTCTGCTGACCGGGAGGAATCTGAGCGATCTTCGGTTCCGGCGATTGCAGATCGGTCAGGATGGAGATGGAGAAGGGTCCCGTCCCGCTGTTGGCGGTCACCAGGGTCTGCCCATCCGCGCTGAGCGCAACCCCGTAGGGATGCGGCGCAACGGTGACGGCGCGTCCGTAGGGGGCGATCAGCCGACCACTCGGAATGATGCTCACGCCCGCCGGATTACGGACGGCGTAACGCTCTCCGGCAGGCGCTTCCAGGTAGACGCGCGCAGGCTGCGCATCGGCGGTTGACGGCAGCCAGACGGCAAACAGCAGTGCGGCAAACAGCCGAGAGAAATACGATGATGGAGTGGGTGTCAACAAACGCATGAGAGACTCCTAATATCTGGAAAGAGCAACGCGCTGGCAGGATATACTCGGGAAGAACGGCAAGGGACAGGTTTCTACTGTCTCTATTCTGCATGGAAGGAGCCGTTCCTGCTAGGGTTCGGCAAGCGATGCAGGGAACGGAACAGCCTATTTTAGAACAGCGGTGTTAAGGGCAGGTTAAGAGGAGGTTAAGAGAAGGTTATGTTTTGAAAAAGCCGGCGGCGGGCGCAATGCCCGCCGCCGGCAGCAGAAAAGAGGCTGTTCGAGTTAACACCAACCTGCCGGGCAGAAGATCAACGGCGCCTGCGGCGGAGGACGAAGAGGCAGCCGGTGACGCCCGCGCCGACCAACATCGCCAGAGCGCCCGGTTCCGGCACGGCCGCCGGTCCGATGAGGTTCTGGTTGCGGTTACTGGGATGGGCGATATTGCGCAGCCAGGTCGCTTCATCCTTCATGCCCAGCGAGGCGTCCAGGTAGCTCTGCGCCAGATTCCGCAGGCTCAGGCTCGCGGACGTGCGGAAATTGCCGGTCGTGAAACCGTCTCCGTTATCCGCCCACACATCCCAGATCGCAAGCTGCAATGCCGCGCCCCGGTCTTTACGAATGGTATCTGTTCCGCCCAGGTCTACCGTCGGCCCGATCTGGTTGTACAGCCAGGCGATTCGCTTGCCGTGCGTGAGTAGATTGGTGGAGAGTATATCAACCATCTGGGTGTTCTGAAGTGTGTGATCCAGGTCTACACAGTAGGCGGCGAAAGCGGCTGCCATGCCAACCGGCAGCGCGCCTGTCAGGGCGATGTTGATCTGACCGGCAAAGACATTCCCGTGATACGGATGCGTACCCGTATACTGGATCCCGACGGTACGACCATAACCATTGTTCACGTGATTGGCGGTGAGCGTAACTGCCCGGGAGAGGGACGACAGAGCCATCAGGCTCATTGCGGCAAACAGCGTGGTCTTTATTCGCACGTAACTACCTCCAACTTCCATACTTCTGGATTTGTGCGCAGGAGCACATCTGACTCCTATTCCATGCAGATCAGATGCCAGTTAATGAGAATCAATATAATCCAGTGACAATACCGACAGCAAGAATACGAGGTTCTATTTCAGACAGATCGCATGGAATGAAATGAATAAGGATGCTGGGACTGATGGGCGCGCTGGCGCTATCTGTGGAGCCGTCTGCGCCTCGTTGATGATCCTGTGCCGCTGCTCTCGTTCATCCCGCACCCAACAAAAAAGCCGGTGCGCGCAGCGCGCACCGGCTTTTGGACTTTCGCGGTCTGTCAGCGGGTATGCGCCGTCTTCAGAGAAGAAAACCAGCGTCGCTGGAGCCAGAAGGCGACATTCACCAGACCGATCAGCACCGGAACCTCGACCAGCGGACCGATCACCGCGGCGAAAGCCGCTCCCGAGTGTATGCCGAAAACCGCCACCGCCACCGCAATCGCCAGTTCAAAGTTGTTGCTGGCGGCGGTGAAGGAGAGGGTGGCGGATTTCGAGTAGTCCGCCCCCAGTTTTCGCCCCATCCAGAACGAGACAAAAAACATCGCCACGAAGTAGATCAAAAGCGGGATCGCCACGCGCACCACATCCAGAGGAAGCTGCACGATATATTCGCCTTTCAGCGAAAACATCACCACAATGGTGAAGAGCAGCGCGATCAGCGTCAGCGGGCTGATCCGCGGAATAAACCGCTTCTCATACCACTCTCTCCCCCTGGCTTTCAGCAGAACCGCGCGGGTCAGCATCCCGCCGAAGAACGGGATACCCAGATAGATCAACACGCTCATGGCGATGGAACCGATGGTGATTTTTGACAGGTCCACCTCCCCGAAGTCCACGCCGATCATCGGCGGCAGAACCTTGATAAAGAGCCAGGCGTAGACCGAATAGAAGAGCACCTGAAACACCGAGTTAAAGGCGACCAGCCCGGCGGCATACTCAGTATCGCCCTTTGCCAGTTCATTCCAGACAATCACCATCGCGATGCAGCGCGCCAGCCCGATCATAATCAAGCCGATGGCGTACTCCGGCTTATCTATCAGAAGCGTGACCGCCAGACCAAACATCAGCAGCGGGCCGATCACCCAGTTCTGGATCATGGAGAGCATCAGGATTCGCGTATTGCGAAAGACCTGCGGAAGCTCCTCATACTTCACTTTCGCCAGCGGCGGATACATCATCAGGATCAGACCGAGCGCAATCGGGATGGACGTGGTTCCCACTGAAAACGCGGTGATCCCCCGGGCGACGCCCGGAACGAAATGCCCCAGTCCCACCCCGACCGCCATCGCCAGAAATATCCAGAGCGTCAGATAGCGATCCAAAAACGACAGTCGTCCCGGAGACGAAGGGTGACAGGTACTCTCCTGGATCGTCGCCATCTCAATCCTCCTCCGCGGCGATCTCGTCCAGCAGCCTCTCCACGCGCCGGCGTATCTCATCCCGGATCCGCCGAACCGTCTCGATCGGCTGTCCTGCCGGATCGTCCAATCCCCAGTCTTCCGTAATCAGAAGACGCGCCGGACAGGCGGAGGCATCCACGCCGCAGCCCATCGTAATCGTCCGAAAGGCGGCGTCTGCCATCTCCTGCGTTAAGGGTTTGGGTCTCTGTGAATCCATCGGAATGCCGATCTCGCGCATCACTTCCGCGGCGGCGGGGTTGATGCGCTCTCCCGCCATCGTCCCCGCCGAAACGCCTTGCACCGCCACTCCCCGTGACGCCGCCAGATAGTTGGTAAACGCCTCCGCTATCTGGGAACGTCCGGCATTATGCACACAGACATAGAGAATTGTCTTCATACTGGCTCCGCTCTCACTCTCTTCCTGCAGTAACCTGTGCCTGCTTCCGCTTCTGTGACGGTTTAGAGGCGCGAATGAAGGCGCTCATAACCCGCCCGTCCGTCGCCTCGCGCTCTTCCGCAGAGAGCGTAGCAACGCTCTCTGCGAAACAGAAGGTTCCCTCTAAATCGGCAAAGGTATAGCGTCGCGTCGGCTCAATACCCACCTCGACAAAACCTGCCGCCGTCAGCTTGCGCTCGTACTCCGTCTTCTCCAGCGCGCCCGCCAGACAGCCCACATATGCCAGCATGTCCTGGCGTATCGTCTCCGGCAGTTCGCCGTCCACCACGATATCCGACACCGCGAACCGACCGCCCGGACGCAGGACGCGAAACGCCTCGCGCAGCACCGCGTCTTTATCTCCCGACAGGTTGATGACGCAGTTGGAGATGATAACATCCACGCTGTTATCGGGCAGAGGGATCTGTTCGATATGTCCTTTGAGGAACTGCACGTTCTCCGCGCCCGCCGCCGCGCGATTCTGCTCCGCCAGCGCCAGCATCTCGTCGGTCATATCCAGCCCGTAGACGAACCCGGTCGGACCGACTCGTCGGGCAGAGAGCAGCACATCTATCCCGCCGCCGCTGCCCAGATCCAGCACCGTCTCTCCCGCCTTCAGCTCCGCCAGCGCGGTCGGATTGCCGCATCCCAGCGAAGCCAGCAGCGCCGCTTCGGGAACCTGATCCGACTCGATCTGGCTGTAGAGATCGCCGGTGATGGCATCCTTCTGCGAAGAGCCGCAGCAGGAGGATGCCTGTTTACCGGTTCCGATGTTGCCAGTTCCACAGCACGCCTCTCCGCGCCCCTCCAGCACAATCTGCGCCGCTTTTCCGTACTTCTCGCGTACTACCTCTCTCACATCGCCCTGCTCATTGGTCTTGCTCATCATGATTAACCTTTCTCTGTCTCAGACTTTTCCGAAGGAACCGATGTATTGCCTTCACAGCAGTCGCTCTCCACTGCCGGAAGCGACTGCTGAAGATAGGCGATTAACTCCGCGATCCCCTCGCTGCGGGTCGCGCAGATCATCTGCTTGCCGTGCCGCTCCATGCGAATCAGCCCCGCCTGCCGCAGCTCCTTCAAATGAAAGGAGATGGTCGAGGTGATTCGGTCGCTGCCGGTCACCTGACAACAGACCTCTCCAACGGACGCCCCCAGCACCGGACGCACATCGCCCGTCTCCTCAATGGCGACCGGGCAGCAGCAGGCGCGCAGGAAGGTGAAGATTCGCAGCCGGGTTGGATCGCCCAACGCTTTGAACATCGCCGCTAATCGAGTGGATTCATTCATGGTCAATCCTTATATTCACTACATTTCTAGAAATATCGAAATGATACTACCACACTTCCTCCGAATATGTCAAGGGCATGGGCGTTTTTTTTGTTGACCGCCTCCCGGAGAGCGGGAAGGGATTTCGCGCTGCCACGCGGTATAGTGTCTCTGAAGCGAGACGATCCCGGACTCATCCCTTCAGAAACGGTGAACGCCTGATGCACATCGGTCTTCTTTTCTGCCTGATGCCGCTCCTGCCGATCCAGTCCTCCCCTGTTCAGAACGGCGCATGTTCCTCCGAATCACGGCTCATCCCCGCCTTTACCGCCTATATCGAGCCTGATCCAGACGGCGCAAAGGTATCGGAGCCGGAAGGCATTCGCCAGTGGAGCGACGCCCGTCAGAAAGTCGTCTGGTACGGAAAGATCAACGCGCCCGGACGGTTAGAGCTGTCCCTGAAGCTGCGCCTGCCGCCGGGCGAGCAGGTTCGGCTCCGGCTGACCATCGCCGGAAAGACGCGAACCGCCTCTGTCACGGGCGAAGGAGCGCAGCCGATTACCGCGACCTTCCAGTACGTGGAGATTCCCGCCCCCGGCTACTATCGTATCGCGCTGGAAGGGTTGTCGAAAACCGGACAGACCTTCGGCGATCTGGAGTCGCTGCGGCTCTCCGGTCCGGCGGCGCGCAGCGCCCATTTCAGTCTGGTGGAGCGCAGGAACGCCTCCTCCGTGCATCTGGGCTACCCGGTCGCGCGCGAGGAGAAGATCGTCCTGTTCTATAACGAGGTGACCGCGCGAACCGATCCGCTCTGGTCCTACTACATGGCGTGCGGATTTCATCGAGGCTATTTCGGCATACAGGTCAACAGCCCGACCGAACGCCGGATTATCTTCTCCGTCTGGGACAGCGGCAGCGAGGCGATAGACCGCAGCAAGGTGGCAGAGGAGAACCGGGTCAAACTTCTCCAGAAGGGAGAAGGAGTCTATGCGGGCAGTTTCGGCAATGAGGGAACTGGAGGGCACAGCCATCTGAAATACTACTGGAAGAAGGGAGAGACCTACCGATTCCTCGTCGCCGCGCAGCCGGATGGGACGGCAACGATCTATACCGCCTTCTTCTATTTTCCCGAACGAAAGAGGTGGGGGCTGATCGCCAGCTTCCGCGCCCCCCGCGACGGGGGCTATCTGCGCGGACTCTACTCCTTCAACGAAAACTTCTGGGGAAGCAACGGACAGATGCGGCGTCTGGCGGAGTTTGGCAATCCGTGGATCAGAAAAGAAGATGGAACCTGGCAGGAGCTTCTGACGGCGCGGTTCACACACGATCCGCACGGGAAAGAGCAGCGCAAAGACTATGATGCGGGAGTCCGACAGAGGCGTTTCTATCTGTCCAACGGCGGCTTTCTGGACGGAAATATCCGGTACGGCGAAACGATCACCCGCCCGCCATCCAACCGTCCACCCGTCGGCAGCCTCCCCCCGATCATCCCATAACCGGGAGCCATTCAATAATCATTCCCTGCAAGGAGCAGACCATGATTGTCGTCGCCGGAAAAGTGACTGTTAAATCGGAGCGCCGCGCCGAGGCGGTGCAAGCCGCCCTCAAGATGCAGCGCGCCACACAGCCCGAGGCGGGCTGCATCTCCTACCGCTTCTATAGCGATCTGGAGAACCCCGACATCCTCTTCGTCTTTGAAGAGTGGGAGTCCGCAGAGGCGCTCGAAGCGCACTTCCAGACTCCTCACATGGCGGAATTCATGCAGCTTCTTCCCGAACTGCTCGCAGGAGAGATCGCCATCCACCGCTATGTGATCGAAGCGAAATCCGGGCTGTAGCTCAGTTCAGCCGGATATTGACCTCGGTCACGCGGGGATTCATCTTCTGCATGACGGGATGCCCGGAGGAGAAGGGGGTGTCCCCCAGCACTTTCTGATACTCCTGATCGCTGACCCCGGTCTTCTCTCCCTGGGACAGGATCAGCGACATCTTCGCCTCCAGTCCCGCCAGCTTGCCCTTCTGCCAGGACTCGACCAGTCCGCCATAGTCCCAGGAGAAGCCGTAGAGCCGAAATGGCTTTCCGTTCAGCTTCTCCAACTCTTTGAGCGAGGTTCCGAGCGTGATTCCCTGCGGGGTTTTCCAGCGGCTGCGGGTTCCGCGCACGCGCACCGCGGCCGGCGTCTTGCCGCCCTCTTTCCAGACGATCTCCAGCCTTCGCGCCGGATCGTCGGGAAAGACCACGGCGCCGGGAGCCTGCTCCCCCTCTCCCACGTCAATCTTCTTCTCCCGCACGTTGCTTTTGCCGTAGAGACGCTCCAGCCCGGCAAGCGTCGTCTTCGCGGTAATCGCGCCCACGCGAGTCCCCGGAATGATCTGCCAGAGATCCTGTGAACGCTGCGCCTCCAGCCGTGCTCCCACCGAAAGAATAATCCCCAGTATCACCCCAGCTATCCCCGGCATGATGCGCCTCATGGCTCTCCTCCTGTCACGCGCTCCCTGAAAAAACTTCGCGGATTATGGTGAATAGCGAGCTTTCTATGGAACAAATCCGTCGTAAAGGTAGTTCTATGCAATGGGTACGGGGAAACGTTGAACGCATCGGCGCGATAGGCGCGCTCCGCGACACTTCCCCTACTCTCCATTACACGGGCGCTGCCTTCTGCGGTTCCGGACGTTGATTTTTCTCCTGTTCGGAGATGGCTGCTTCGCCGATAATAGAAGAGATATTCTCTGCGAAGGTGGGAGGGAAAGATGACGACCGGATTTACGGTTGGCTTGCGGCTTCACAGCGGCGTTCCCGTGGTGGAAGTCCAGGGAGAATGGGGACCGGCTGCGACCGAAACGCTGTATGAGATGATCCGCGCTTTAACGAGCGCCGGACACTTCGACATAATTGTTAACATGCAGCGCGCCGCGTCGGACTGGCTCTCCACTCTGAACTCCATCTCGCCGTTGGCGCAGACGGTGCGTTCTCATCATGGTCACATCGAAATTGTGGGAACGGCAGAGCAGGTCGCAAAGATTCCCAACCAGCACAGGAACGGGCTATTCCGGTTGGCGACATCGGAGACCGGGGCGTTGAGCCATATCAAGCGGGTTCCGGTCTACAGCGCCGGTCCCAACTGTACGGCGCGGGTCGGGATCGGGCAGGGATAATCAGTCCCACGCCAACCTATGGATGGATATACCAGTACTAAGGATAGTGCGATGCAACCTGAAGAGAATACGCGCTTGCGCATAGTGCGCCTGGTGGAACCGGCGCTATGCCTCTCCTGCCGATTCGCTTCTATAGCGACTGTTGAGATGCAGGACAACTCAAACCGTCGGATGCTGCACTGCAAGCGTCTTGACTGCGATAACTGGCAGACCGAGGAAGTGGAGGAAGCTCCCAAACGGATCGCAGAAAGCTCGTGAGGCGCACGCACCGACAACAACGCACATCACCCCGACTACATACTGAGCTATCGTGCAGTCGTTAAGATACGCAGGCAGAGGTCATCCGACCTCTGCCTGCGATTGTTTTTCAGGGGATCAGAGCGAAATCCGCCGTCTGCGGTTGATCCGTGCGGCTGAGCGTGACATCTTTCGTCTGTGGCTGGAATGCGGGCGGTCCGGGATGCTCCGCCTTCACCTGATACTGCCCCGCCGGAACCCAGAACCCGTATTTGCCGTCGGCGGCGGTCACCTGCGTGCCAAGGGTCTGCCCGTTGCTTTTGTTGATGAGGGTGACGGTGGTCAGGGAGAGGTTCGTCTGTCCCTGCAGCGACACGGTTCCGCGAATGGTGGTGGGACCGCCGGGGATGCCCCCGACCGGAGGCGCAACGGGAATATCGCCCAGATCGTTATCCGGCGGAGAGGCTCCCAGCGGCGGATCAATCCGCACCGGTTTATCCTCGAAGCTCGCCGCCTTGATAAGCCCCACCTCCAGCGTGCCGCCCAACCCGACCGGCAGTCCGGTCAGAGTGAAGGTGCCGTTGGCGTCGGTGGTGGTCACCTGACCGCTGATCCGCACCGTCGCCCCCGCCAGTTCCGCCAGCGTATCGGCGCGCACCACCCTCCCCTTCACCACCGCCGTGTATCCGGTGTCGGACAGGAAGATGTCTCCCAGATTGTTGACCTGATTGGCGGTCAGGGTCGGAAGGGACTGCGTAAGGGGTTGCAGTCCCTGCGCGGTCACCTGAATCTGGCGAGAATCGGAAGCGACCCCGCGCAGAATGAAGGTTCCGTCGTTGAGAGTCTGTATGCTCCTTCCGGCGATGGTGACGGTCGCCGCCGGATTGGGAGGCTGTCCGGTCGTGGTCAGCAGGATGCGCCCCGACACATCCGCAGGAGGCGCGCCGCCTCCGCCGCCCCCGCAGCCGAACAGCGTCGCGCACAGCGCCGCGACCATTAACATGCAGACAGTGAGTGCCAGTCGTTTCAACAAGGTTGTATTCTCCCGATATCAGGCGCGTCTTCCGCGCGAATGGGTTAGCGGACGATGGTGAGCGGCTGCACCACGCGGACGAGGTCGCCCTCCGGGGTGCTGGCGATAATCTCCACCAGATAGGCTCCCGACGGAACAGAGATGGCGCGGTCATTCCGCATATCCCAGATCAGGGAGTTGGTTCCGGCGCTGGCGGCGCGCCCCGGACTCAGGCGACGCACCATCTGACCGTTGCCCCCGCGAATCTGCGTGGTGACTGTCGCGCCCTGCGACAGATCGAACGTGATCTCCACGGTGCGCCCGCCGCCAGCCCGCGAGGGGCGCGCCACGACACGCATAATCCGCAGTGCGGAGCGTCCGCGCTCTTCGGCGACGATCTGGAACCGGCGAGTCGGGGCATTGCCGGACTGGAAGGAGTAGCCGGACGCGCCCTGCAGATACTGCCGCTTGCCTGTCGCCACATCCACCAGCACCAGCCGCGTGGAGCGCGGGACGCCGCTCAGATTCCCCCAGTTCAGGGTATAGGTCTTCTCCGGTTCCGGGGTGAAGACCGTCACCTCCCAGGGGTCGCGCGTTCCCGGGCGGCGGATATCGGAGAAGTATTCGCCCGCGTTCGCTCCCCAGTCGGGATGCGGAAACTCCAGCGAGGGAACGGAGCGCGAAAAATCGGGGGGACGCAGCGCATCCAGACGCGCATCGAATCCGGCGGAGGCGCGGGAGGAGTGCCCCAGATAGACGGTTGCGCCCAGTCCGTTCGGACCGCGCACCGTCAGCGGAACCGCCCAGGCTCCCGGATCCTCGGAGACCGGAGGCGCGGCGCGGTTGATGGCAGCGGATGCGCTGCGACCGGCGCGAGAGGGATTCGGATAGGTGATGCTGACGCCCTCCGTCACGCCCACGCGGATAAAGTAGCCTTTCCAGGGTTCCAGCGTGGTAACTGGCGAGTAGCCCGTCGCCGGATTATAGTCCCATACAATCGCTTTGACGACGTTGCCGGGACTGACCTGGAAATCCTGCGCGATAATCCAGCCCCGTCCAATCGCCTCCTGCAGCCCGACCGGCACATTGTCCGCCAGATACTGGAACTGGAGGTTATTGATATTGATCGGGGTTTCGTAGGGATTGCCGATCTGGTTCCAGCCGAACAGCAGCCCCAGCGTCACATCCTGCCCGGCAGGCGGCAGTTTGCCGACCAGTTTCACCGGAGTCTGCGCCGGGAAGCTCGCCCAGTAACCCTTTCCGGGCTGAAGCGGGTCGAGGTTGGGATAGAGTTGATACTTATCTGCGCCGAGGACGTTCTGCCGCCACTGCGCCATCAGCAGATTGCCCTCGTTGAAGATCGGCTGATCGTTCGCCGGATTCAGGAGAGCCTGCGCCGCCTTCGACTGGAGCGGTTGGATCGGGAAGGCGACCATCTGGGGGCCCGCCTCGAAAGTATGCGTGCGGACATCTACCGGACTGGTCACATAGAAGGTGGCGGCGTACTCGTTGTAGCCGATCACAACCCGGCGCGTGGTGGGCAGTCCGACAGCGTTGGTAAAGGTGAGGGTGGCGCGGCGCGGGCGGCTGAAGATGGCGGGGTCAACCTGTCCGCCGAACGCACCCTGCCGGACATTCAGTTCGACGCTGGCAATGCCGTCCGCCTCGATCTTCATCTTGCCGGTGTCGGCTCCAATCACCGTTCCCCAGAAGTTATGGACCGATCCGACCTTACCCATCGAGCGCGGCGCGATGACAACCCGGGTTGTCTCGAAGTTTACCGGGAAGTCCATCGTGATACGCATCCGCCCCTCTTCGGTCGGGTCGCCGCCGATGGTGTTGAAGAAGGTCGGCGCGACCGCTCCCACGCCGTCGCGAATCTCCACCCGCTCATACTGCGCGCCCAGGAACAGGCGGGTCTGGAAGGCGAAATCCCAGTAGATCGGATAACAGACGCCGTTCAGGTTAATCTCGTCGCTGTTGCTGCTGGCGTCGAAGGTGGTGCGGTAGTAGTAGAGCACGACTGCCACGCCGAAATCGTCGTCCGCCGCCCGATCCGGGCGCAGCGGAGAGACCAGCGCGTAGAGTTTGGCTCCCGGCGAGACGCTGGTATCCAGAATGTAGTTCTCTTCAAACCATCGGAAAACTTCCTTTCCCTCCAGTTCGGTCGCGCCGTTCGCCGACAGCGCCTCTTTCACAATCTGCTTGAGCGCCGGGACGTTATTCTTCAGATTTGGATTGCCGGCGAGTGTCTGATAGTACCGCGTATTGAAGGTCTTCAGGAAGTTGGGGGATTCGGTCAGAACCTTCAGCCAGACTGAGCCGGACATCAGCAGCCGGGGCGCGAGCATGTTGGGGAAAGAGGGCGTGTTCGCCTGCCCGTTGCTTTTCGAGACCGGATAGAAGCGGTCATTGCCGAGCGGAGGCTGATTGAGCAGTTCGTAGCGGTCGAGCGCATGCCAGAGCGGATCGGCAAGGTTGATGAGATCCGCGCCGTAGAGCGTTCGGAACTGCTGCAGCACGGTCGGATCGCTCAGAACGCGCAGAGTCGCCGCGCGCGCCATTCCCCGCTCCCACACCTCGTAGGAGATGGAGGCGGTTCCGCGAAACGCCAGCGCCATCATCTGGGTCAGGTTCAGCACGCGCGACTGCGGCGCGTTATAGACCGCAAAGGTGATCTCATTGGTCGAGGCGTTAAAGGCTCCGCCGGAGAGCGCGTCCGGGTCTCCGATGATGGGCGTCAGATTGTCGCCGTTCACGACTTTGACCGTCCCCGACCAGGAGGGATCGCCATAGACCTCTTTGAGAACCGGGTAGACCGTATTGATGATCGCCTGCAGTTCGTTCTGCTGCGCCACGGTCCAGCTTCCGTTGCCTGCCGTATCTACCGGTGTCGGGAAGGTGAAGGTGATGTCGTTGCCGGCGCGTCCGCGTGTTCGCGCAGCAGGCAGCGCCAGCCGCCCATTCTGACGAACGATCACCAGATCGCCATAGCCGAGGGTCAGTTCCGGGGACCAGCGCATGAACTTCTGGAGAAAGGCAAGCTGCTGCTTGAGGGCGCGATTTCGGTCGCGGCGCACTGCCGCCAGCCGGTTCGCCACCGCCTGCCGCACGGCGCGTTCATCTTTCGCGTTCGGCACATCCACAATAACCGCCTGCATCGGTCCGGAGGCGACGGTATTGAAACGGGTATTGACCAGATTGCGGTACTCCTGCCCCTGCGCCGACACGAGACTCAGCGCCACAAGGCAGAGACAGGCAAGGGGAACTCGAATCTTCAACGGCATGGACTCCTCTTGGTGAGATGATGGCTGCGCCCGGAGGGGAAACTGCGCAGCAGAGGATATCGGGCGGCGTAAAGATGTCGCTCGCCCCTAATACGGATATATTACCGGGTTTCGTTCCCGGATCAGCGTCCGTAGACTTCTCGCAGCAATATCAGAAGGTTTTGCAGCGAATCCGGCGGCGGAACCGAAAAGGAGAGACGCTCCCCGGTGCGGGGATGATCGAAGGAGAGGGTCTGCGCATGAAGCGCCTGTCCACCCAGCGCGTGGATCGCCTCTTCGATCCGCATTCGGTCATGCGGCGCAATGCCCTGCGATGGCACTTTGCGCTGACCGCCGTAGAGCGGATCGCCCGCCACCGGATAGCCGATATAGGCGCAGTGGACGCGAATCTGGTGCGTGCGCCCGGTCTGCAGACGCGCCTCCGCCAGCGAGAACGCTCCGAGCGGCTCCCGAATCGTCAGTTCGGTCACGGCGGCGCGGGCAGCGCGATGCGAATCGGTCCGCACCGCCATCTTCTTACGGTCGGAAAGATGGCGTCCGATGGGAGCCTCGATCAGGGCGCGTTCGAAGCGAGGCGCGCCCCAGAGAATTGCCAGATAGATACGCTGCGCCGTCTTTGCCTGAATCTGCGCCTGAAGCGACAGGTGCGCCCGGTCGTTTTTCGCGACCATCAGCAATCCGGAGGTGTCCTTATCCAGACGATGAACGATTCCAGGGCGCCGTTCTCCGCCGATCCCGGAGAGATCCTCCGCATGGGACAGCACCGCGTTGACCAGTGTTCCCGACTCATGCCCCGGAGCGGGATGCGCCACCATGCCGCGCGGCTTGTTTATTACCAGCAGGTCTGCATCCTCGAAGACCACCTCCAGCGGTATCTCCTCCGGCAGCGTCTCCGTCTGCACAGGCGCGAGACGCTCCACCTCCACCCGGTCGCCGGTCTTCAGCTTGACGCTCGATTTAGCGGCAGACCCGTTAATATGCGCCGCTCCCGCCTCCAGAAGTCGCTGCGCCTCTCCCCGCGAAACGCCCATCGCCGAAGCAAGGAAGAGATCGGCGCGCTGTCCCGCCTGTTCCGGTTCTACCGTCCACGACTGCCTCACTCTCTGACGCTCCTTCTCGAACGATTGCCGCCGGAAACGCCGCGAATTCGCTTCCGGTGCTGTACAATAGATTCTATCTCAAAACATGGCTGGAGAGGAAACCGCTCTCACACGGAGGAGTCTATGAAAGGCGAACTGGCGCTGGTGACGGGAGGAGCCGGTTTTATCGGATCGCATCTGGTGCGCGCTCTGGCGGCGCAGGGCGCGCGGGTACGGATTCTGGACAACTTCAGCAGCGGCAGCCTGACCAATCTTTCCGGCATGGAGCGCAACCTGGAGGTGCAGGAGGGCGACATCCGCAACGCCATCGCCTGCCGCGACGCCTGTCGGGGGGTACAGACGGTTTTTCACCTGGCGGCTTATATCTCGGTTCCCGGCTCCATTCAGAACCCCGTCACCGCCGACGCCGTGAACATCGGCGGAACGCTCAACCTGCTGATGGCGGCGCGCGATTGCGGCGTCCGTCGTCTCATCTTCTCCTCTTCTGCGGCGGTCTATGGCGAAACCGGCGAGGCGCCGATCCCGGAGACGACCCTGCCGCGCCCGCTCTCTCCCTACGGGGTCGAAAAGCTCTACGGCGAGCATATGGCGCGTCTCTATCATGCGCTGCACGGACTGGAGACGGTCTGCCTGCGTTATTTCAACGTCTACGGTCCCGGTCAGAATCCGGCAAGCGAATATGCCGCCGTCATCCCGCGCTTCATTTCGATGCTGCTGGAAGGAAAAACGCCCACGATCTTCGGAGACGGAGAGCAGACCCGCGACTTTCTCTTTGTCGAGGATGTGGCGGGCGCGAATCTGCGGGCGGCGCAGGCGGAGGGTGTCGCCGGAGAGGTCTTCAACGTCGCCAGCGGGGTCTCCACTTCGCTGAACGCGCTCTATGACGCGCTGAAGAAGGCGACTGGTTTTCGGAAAAAGGCGCTGCGCGGTCCCGAGCGCCCCGGCGATATCCGCCACTCCTGCGCCGACACGACGCGCACCCGCGATACACTGGGCTTTACGCCCCAGTTCGATCTGGCGGCAGGACTGGAAAAGACCCTCGCCTACTATCAGAAACGGCCGGGCATCAGCGAAATCCGGGTTAAGCGTTAACGCATGGACGAGACGCGAACCGCTAAGACCACGACCGCCACTCCCGCAATGAGAAGCCCGATCAGATTGCCGTTACGCCGCAGACGCGCCTTCTCCTCCGACGTCTGCTCCGGCAGGTTGGCATAGGGCAGGCAGACCAGCACCACCAGCCCGACCAGTCCCGCGCAGAAGAACCAGATCAATGGCTGATAGCCCTTGCGAGCCGCCAGAAACGCGCTCATCGCGCACAGAAACAGAGTCATGATCAACGGCGCAAAGTTCACGGACGGAAGTCCTTTCGAGGTCTGCGCATTCCGATGGCAGCGATTATCACCGCGCCGGTTCCGCATTCCGGTTTCCGAATCGAGTATACTCAAAAAAAGACCTGTCTGCCATAATCCGAAGATGACCAACCCCTTTGAACCGCCGCCGACAACCGGACGCCCCACCCTGTTTCCCCTGGAAGAACTGGAAGGCGTCATCGAGCGCGTGACGTTCCATGCGGAAGACACGGGCTACACCGTGGCGCGTCTGAATGTTGAGGGGGAGCGCGACCTGTTCACCGTCGTCGGCGCGATGGGCAATCCCGTGCCGGGCGAAAGCATGCGCCTCTACGGTCGCTGGACATCTCATCGGGAGTACGGGCGGCAGTTTCAGGTGGAGCGATACGACACAGTTCGCCCCGCCACTGTCGCCGCCATCGAAAAGTATCTCGGCAGCGGACTGATAAAAGGAATCGGACCGGTGCGCGCCCGGAAGATCGTGGAGAAATTCGGTCTTCAGACTCTCGACATCATCGAGACCGCGCCCCGGAAACTGCTCCATGTAGAGGGGCTTGGCGAGAAGCGCCTGGAGCAGATCAAGCGCGCCTGGGCGGAACAGAAGTCCATCCGGGAGGTGATGCTCTTCCTGCAGGGGCATGGAGTCTCCGCCACCTACGCCGTCAAAATATTCAAGCAGTACGGGGACGACTCGATCCGCACGGTGGAGACCGATCCCTATCGTCTGGCAAAAGACATCTGGGGTATCGGTTTCAAAACGGCGGACAGGATCGCGCAGCAGTTGGGATTTGCCCACGACAGCGAACCGCGCCTGCGCGCCGGACTGCTCTACACGCTTTCGGAAGCCACCGACTACGGTCATCTCTACCTGCCGGAACCGACTCTGCTCAAGCAGGCGGCCGAGATCCTCGGAGTCGAACAGGAACATCTCGCGCCAATTCTGCCCGCCATGGAGGAATCGGGCGAGATCATTGTAGAACGAACGGAGGCGGAGCCGCCCGCGCCTCCGGCGATCTATCACCCCGCCCTCTATCATACGGAGGTGGGTCTCGCCAATCGCCTGCGTCGTCTGGCGCAGAATCCGGCGATGGAGCGAGTCTCCGAAGAGAAGGTCGAGTCGTGGCTGTTGTATCAGACCGGCGCGCAAAAAATAGAGCTTTCGGAAGAGCAGAAACAGGCGGTCGCGATGGCATTGACCAGCCGCATTCTGGTGTTGACGGGCGGTCCTGGAACCGGAAAGACCACCGTCACCAATCTGATCTGCAAGGCATTTGAAGCGCGGAAAAAGCGAATCGTGCTGGCAAGCCCGACCGGACGCGCCGCCAAAAGACTCTCGGAGGTGACGGGAAGACCCGCGCAGACCATTCATCGCCTGCTGAAGTTCGATCCGGCGACGCGGGGATTTCAGCACAACGAGCAGAACCCGCTGCCCTGCGATGTCCTGATCGCCGATGAAGTCTCGATGCTGGACGCGGCGCTGGCGCTCAATCTGCTCAAAGCCGCGCCGGAAGAGGCGCAGGTGATCTTCGTGGGAGATTCCGATCAACTGCCGTCGGTAGGCGCAGGGAATGTGCTGGGCGATCTGATCGCCAGCGGATCCGTGCCGGTCTGCCGCCTGACGCAGGTGTTTCGGCAGGCGGCGCAGAGCCTGATCATCACCAACGCGCACCGGATCAACCGGGGCGAGATTCCGCTGCTGGCGCCTCCCAAAGAGCGCGAGGGCAAAGACTGCTTCTTTGTGGAGGTAGAGGACAGCAAGGCGGCGGCGCAGATGATCGTCACACTGGCGACGCGCTCCCTGCCGCGCCTGGGCTTCTCTCCCGCCGATATTCAGACGCTCAGCCCCATGCACCGGGGCGAGGCGGGCGTCGGACATCTGAACGAACGGCTTCAGGACTCGCTGAACCCGGCGCGCCCGAATGCGCCGGAACTGCTGCGCGGCTCCCGACGTTTCCGGGTCGGCGACCGGGTGCTGCAACTGGTCAACAACTACGATAAACAGGTCTTCAACGGAGATGTGGGAACGATCACGAAGATTGATCTGATCGAGCAGACGTTGACCGTCCAGTTTCTGGAGGCGGAGGTGGAGTACGATTTCGCCGACTATGACGAGCTTCAGCTTGCCTACGCCATGAGCATCCATAAATCGCAGGGTTCGGAGTATCCCGCCGTCATTCTGACGCTGAACTCCTCGCACTATATGATGCTCCAGCGAAACCTGCTCTACACCGCGCTGACCCGGGCGCGAAAGCTGTGCGTGATTGTCGGAGAGAAGCGCGCCATCGGACGCGCCGTCAAAAATAACAGAGCCACGAAGCGGTTTACCCGTCTGGCGGAGAGGTTAAAAGCATGACATCGGTGGAACTGCGTCTTTACGATCCGGCGCGTGACCGGAAAGCGACGCATCGCATATGGCGCGAGGTAGGATGGATCGGCAAAGACGAATCGGAAGCCGAGGCGATGGACTACTATGTCGCCTGCGGTCGCGCGCTCGTAGGAACCTATGACGGCGAGGCGGAGTGCCTGGTGCTGGCGGCTCCCGGCAGAATGCGCTATCTGGACGACGATGTATCGCTCTCCTGTATCACCGGCGTCACCACCAGTCGGGTCATTCGCAAACAGGGAATCGCCAGCCGTCTGGTCGCGAAGATTATCGCGGAGGAGGCTGCCGAAGGCGCGATGCTTTCCGGGCTGGGGATGTTCGAGCAGGGCTACTATAACCAGTTCGGTTACGGGTCGGGCGGCTACGAGACGCGAATCGCCTTCGATCCCGCGCATCTGGAGGTGCCTTCGAAACCGCGAGTTCCATCGCGCCTCACGGCCGATGACTGGCAGGAGGTTCATGCCTCGCGGCTTCTTCGCCGCCGCGCGCACGGGGGCTGTAATCTGCTGCCCGCCGCCATTACTCGCGCCGAGATGACCGGGGACGGCGAGGATTTCGGGTTAGGTTATCGCGACGGCGAACACGGTGAACTGACCCACTACTTCTGGTGCTCCGCCAAAGAGGTGGAACACGGTCCTTATACCATTCGCTGGATGGTCTATCAGACCCCGGAGCAGCTTCTCGAACTGCTGTCGCTGCTGAAGAGCCTGGGGGATCAGGTGCGGCTGGTGCGCATGATGGAGCCGCCCGGCATCCAACTGCAGGACCTGATCCGACAGCCGTTTCGCCATATGCGCGTGACAGACCGCTCCCGTTACGAGGCGAAGATTGAAGCGCTTGCCTACTGGCAGATGCGAATCTGCGATCTGAAGGGTTGTCTGGAGAGGACTCATCTGTGCGGAGAGACGTTACGCTTCAACCTGACGCTGGACGATCCCATTGAGCGGTTTCTCGATGAGACAGCTCCCTGGAAGAGTCTGACCGGGGAGTATGTGGTGACGCTGGGCGAAACCTCCGGCGTCGAGCAGGGAACCGACTCCGCGCTGCCAACGCTGAAGGCTTCGGTCGGCGCATTCACCCGGATGTGGCTGGGGGTGCTTTCTGCGTCGGGACTAGCGATCACCGATTCGCTCTCCGCGCCGTCGGAACTGCTGGATCGGCTGGATAGAACGCTGCGCCTGCCTCAGCCGCACCCCGACTGGGACTTTTAAAGCGAAGCCCCGGAAGGCGGGTTCGCCTTCCGGGGCTTTCTCATCTCGTGCCGAATGGCAGTCTCTCTTCCTACCCCGATGCGCCCTCTTTCTGGAAGCGCGGATCGTCCAGACCGGGCAGGAGACCGGTGCTGTCGCCAAAACGGGTGACCGGTATCCCCATGCGATCCAGCATCCCGATATAGAGATTGCACAGCGGCGTCTTCTTCGGATAGATCAGATGACGACCGGTGGCAATCGTGCCCCCTCCGCGCCCCGCCAGCACAATCGGAAGGTTATAGGGACTGTGATAGTTGCCGTCGCGCATTCCGCTGCCGAACATCGCCATGCAGTTGTCCAGCAGCGTGCCTTCGCCCTCGCGAATGCTCTTCAGCCGCTCCAGTAGATAGGCGTACTGCTCGACATGCCAGAGATTGATCTTGCGGTACTCCTCCAGCTTCCCCTTATCGTTCTCATGGTGGGAAATCTGGTGATGACCGCCGTTGACCCCCGGCAGGAAGGAGAAGTTGCGGCCGCTCACCTCGTTGCCGAACATAAAGGTCGCGACTCGGGTGGAGTCGGTCCAGAACGCCAGCGCGATGATGTCCAGCATCAGCCGCACCTGCTCCGTATGATCTATCCCTCGCTCGCGAATGCGCGCCGGGTCCTGATAGTAGTCCTTGATCCTTCCACCAAGCCGCTCGATCTCTTTACGCGCCAGCGGATCGCCCTCATATTCGGCTTTGCGCCGCTGCGCGTCGAAAGCGATCCGCTTCTCCACCGAGCGCACCGCATCAAAATACTCCTCCAGTTTCAGCTTATCCGCCTGACCGACCTGCCCCTGAAGGCGTCTGGCATCCTCCATCGCCAGATCCAGCACGCTCTGATCGTTGACGGAAGCGCCCCGCCCATTGCGGCTGCCGGTCATGCGGAAGAGGCGGTCAAAGGCGTGCTGCGGGTTGACCTCGCGGGAGACCGGCGTTGTGGGCGAACTCCAGGAGATATGCGAGCCGTAGAGCGCCGTGTAACCCACATTGGTATCCACGTAGGTCGTCGGAGGCTCCACGCTCAGTTCAATGGAGGGGAGCGGGGTGAGATTCCCGATCCGCTGCGCCGCCAGTTGATCCAGCGAGACGCCGCCGCTGCGCAGGTCGTGCCCGGTCGTCTTGGTGATGGCGGTTCCGGTCAGGAAGGGAGCCACCTTGACGTAGTGCCCGTCGCCTTCGATGCTGTTCTGGTTCATCAGTTCCGTCAGCACCAGAATCTCGGACTGCACATTCTTCAACGGCGCAAGCGTAGACGACAGTTCAAACCCGCTGCCGATCCCCTTCGGCGTCCAGAACTGCGGATTGACGCCGTTGGGCATATAGAGCACCGCCAATCGGACGGGCGGCTTGCCCTTTGCCGCTCTCCCGGCATCCCCCAGCGCCTCCAGCGGACGCAGCGTCTCCAGAAACGGCAGGCACATCGTCACGCCCAGCCCTTTGAGAACCGTTCTTCGCGATATTGTTCGGGAACTCTCCCCCATATTCTGCTCCTTCATTTGCGGCTATCTACTTTTACGATACTGGAAGGGATAGCTCTTCACGATCTCCAGTATCAGCATTGAACTGCGGTAGTTATCTTTCTCGACAGCCTGCGTGATCCGGCGCACGGTCGGAAGATCGTAGGGTTCCAGCCCGCGCCCCAGAGCATACGCCAGCATCTTTTCGGTAAGATTGCGAACAAAATCGTCCCGGCGGGTCATCAGA
>CAYSDM010000028.1:0-30422 GCA_964429855.1 uncultured Chthonomonadaceae bacterium | reverse complement strand
TTGAGTTCCACCGGTCCTGAGAACTTCTCGCCGGTCGCCAGCACGCCCGTCGAGTCTACCGGCACGCCCGCGATGTCGCGCCGCCAGCGTCCTGCCGCATCGAAGTTCTCCAGCCCGAAACCGATCGGGTCCATACGATTATGGCACGAGGCGCACTCGGGCTTTTTGCGATGCTGCTCCAGCCGCTGCCGGAAGGTCAGCCCCTCACGCGGCGCGTCGTCGGGCGAGAGCGCGCCGGCATTGGGCGGAGGAGGCGGAGGAGGCGCGCCGAGGATCTCCTCCAGCACCCACTTGCCGCGCAGCACCGGGCTGGTGCGCTGCGGGTAGGAGGTAACTGTCAGCACACTGCCCATCGTCAGCACGCCCCCGCGCGTCCGATCCGACAGCGCGACCCGACGCATATCGGGACCGCGCACGCCCTCCATGCCGTAGTAGTTCGCCAGTTCCTCGTTGACATAGGTGTAGTCGGAGTCAATCAGCGACAGAAGGCTGCCGTTCTCCCGAAGCAGGCTGTGAAAAAAGGTGACCGTCTCGTTATACATGGCATCGCGCAGCGCAGGCGTATAGGCGGGAAACTTTCCGGGATCGGGGCGCACTGAGGCATAGAGGTCTTTGATCTTGAGCCACTGACTGGAGAAGCTCTCCGCCATGCGCCGCGCCTTCGGGTCCTTCAGCATCCGAAGCGTCTGCTGCTCCAGCGTCTTTGGATCGCGCAGACGCTTCTGCCCGGCAAGTCGGAAAAGCTCCTCATCCGGCATCGAAGCCCACAGAAAATAGGAGAGGCGCGTCGCCAGTTCGTAATCGCTGACCGGGGCGGGAGAACCGCCTTTTCGATCCGCCTCCACACGAAACAGAAAGCTCGGCGAGACCAGCACCGCCTTGAGCGCAAATCGGACGCTCGCTTCAAAGGAGTCTCCCCGTTTCGCCGCCAGATGATAGAGGCGCAGCAGACGGTCTGCCTCCGTCTTCTCCACCGGTCTGCGATAGGCGCGGAAGGCGAAGTGCTCCAGAATGCGCCGTGCCGCTGCCGGCTTCGATAGTCCCTTTCCGGGTCGAGCCACAAACAGCCGTTCCGGTTTTGCCTCCGCCAGTATCTCCGATGCCGCCTCCAGATAACGCTCCATCAGGATCGGGGGAATAAAGAGCGTGTCGGCATTATTATCGAACCCGGCTCCTCCTCCGCCATCCGCCGGGAAGCGATCCGCCGGACGGGAGGTCACGCCGAAGAGGTCCTGCACCGTATAGTTATACTCCAGACGACTCAACCGGCGGATGGGGGCGCGTCCCGGATCGCGAGGCAGCAGGCTCTCATCCACATTGCTGAGCGTATGCCCGAGCCAGGCAACCAGTTGATCGCGCTGTTCGGGAGAGGGCTGCGGCGCGTTGGAAGGAGGCATATGGCGCTCGCGCACTTGCGACAGCGCCTTGCGCCAGGTCGCCTGATCGCGCTGAAGGGAGGCGACGTCCGTAAAAGCGGCCAGGTTGACGCCTCCAGCAGGTCGCTGCGCGCCATGACAGGGGACACAGTACTGCTTCAGAAGGGGTTGAATGCTCTTCTCAAAGGCGGCCTGCTCGGAGGAGGAGGAGGGCTTCTCCCGATCCTGCGCCAGCGCCACGCCGAACAACAGCGCCGACAGAACCATCGCGAAAATCAACCCGATGGACATAAACCGCCGACGGGTCGAGGACTCAGATTGGGTTGGATGCATCAGGCATATTCTCAGCTAGCGGGATATTCTGGATGTTTAGTGTCTGCAAATAACCGGATGTTACAGGGATATTGTCCTATACGTAAAATTATTTGTCTACGCTTCCCTCTCTCTTCGCCGATTCGCGCAGGGGAACGACCTCCCACCGTAGAAACTGGCGTCGTCATGTCCGAAAGAACGCTTCCTGATACCAACCTCTACGCCTACCCGCACCCGATCACCCCGGCGCTATGGTCGGTCGGGCGCGGCGGCTGGATGGGGCTGCCCATCGGTCTCAGCGACGCCGACTGCAATGTCTATCTGCTGCGCGGGGAGTCGTTCGACGTTCTGATTGACTGCGGGGGAACCACCTCGCTTGTTAAGCTGACGCGCAACATCCGAACGGCGGGAAGCGCCCCGGAGCGTATCCGGGAGATATGGCTCACCCACTCGCACTGCGATCACTCGCTTCGAGCCTGCGCCCGGGCAAGACGCTGCCCCGACACCCTCTGCCGTATTTCGCGCCTCTCTATCGAGTATTTGCATCGAACAGACTACCGGCTGCCTGGCAGCTTTCATCCGCCGCGCCCCCGGGGGTTTCGGCTGCCGTCGCGCCTGATGCCGCTGCAGGAGGGAGACCGACTGCGCTGCCCGCCCTGGGAACTGCGCGTGGAGGAGCTTCCGGGTCATGTGCCGGATCAACCGGGATTTCGCGGAAACATAGACGGTTTCGAGATGCTCTTCAGCGGGGATGCGGCTCTGGGAGATCAGGAGGATCTGAAGGGCATGATCGGGTGGATTGACGGCTACTGGCTCTCGCACCTGCCCACCTATTGAAACACCCTCGCGCGGCTGGCGAAGAACCCGCCAGAGCTTCTGCTTCCCGGTCATGGACGACCGCACTTCGGCGACTCTGCCCGGCAATCGCTTAACCACTGCCTTCAGCGCGTGGAGAACCTGCTGAACTCAGAGGATGTCGCGCATACGGGTCCCCTATCTGTAGGAACGGGTTTGGAGCCGTCATCCCGTCTCCTCCGGCGGCTGGGGCCATCCCGCGAAGGGAGGCATACAGACGGGACGCCGCTCGCCGGTCCCCACTCCATTTAAGAACACCTCTACCAGCGCGTCCGCCAGCTTATCGGTCAGCCGTCTCTGCGGCTCCGAAAGCTGCATGAGCGCCCCCACATGATGATCCATCAGACAGCAGAAGACGAGGGTCAGCGATTCAGCATCGCCGCCGGTTATCTCCCCCGACTCCAGCCCCTCCCGCATGATCTGCGCAATCAAGCCAAACCGCATCGCCGTCATCTGCCGAACCAGCGAGGTAACCCCTTCGATCTCCTGCCCGTAGTAGGTTCGGAACATCAGCCGCGGAACGCGCAGATCGGCGACTGAGAAGAGAAACGCGCCGCGCACGACAGTCTTCAGACGTTCGACACTGCTTCCCGGTTGAAAAACAATCTCCGCCAGCGCTTGAATGGCTTCCGAATAGGTCGCCAGAACGACGCGGCGAAACAGGTCCTCCTTATTCTTGCTGTAGTAGTAGAGAACCGGGCGTGTCACCCCCGCCGCTTCGATGATCTCCCGGACACTGACGCTGGAAAACCCCTTGTCGGCGAACAGCGTGAGGGCGCAGTCCAGCAGGCGACGCTCAGTCTCATTGGTGACACCGCCATCGGATTCGATGTTCATGGATGACCTTCTTCAAGGACAGCAAACGTTCATATAGAATACCCCGATTCGGACGGTAAATAATCACAGTAGCGAGGAATCCTGCTGCTATCGGTATATAGCTTTATTATCATATGCTTATGACAGACCGTCAGCACGTCTGATAACACGGAACCGTCCTGTAGAGAGGCAGGAGGAGGATGCTATTGGATATACCTGATGATAGTTAAGTTTCTTCAAAACGTCAATGGCTGCACTGATAGTACAGATAAACCAGGTCTCCTCCTGCCTCCCCGTATCCTCGGAAATGACCCGATTTTTTAGATCGCACAGGATTTAGTCGGATTAACTTAGAAGGCGAAGACAGTACACGCGGATGTGCATTTCTTTCAAAGGAGAACCTCGATGTCAACCCATCACCAATGTCAGGGGTGCCTCTCCCGCCGCGAGTGTCTACGCTATTTCTCGGCGGCGGCTCTCACGCTGGGAATGAGCGGCGGCGCGTCTCTCTCTGCCTCTCCGCGCCCGCCCTCCCGATCCGCCTCCGACTACATTGATCCGTCCACGCTGCGCCCGCGCCCGACGATCCGCCTGGAGTCGGCTATTCTGGGGATGCCGCGTCCCTACTGGCTGGGATGGCCCGGCACGACCTACGATCTGGATCGCCATCAAGCCGAATATCGCCGAAAACTGCAGCAGTCCTGCCGCGCCCTCGGTATCACCCTGCGCGAAATGCCGGAGATGGTGACCGACGAGAACGGGATGAACGGGCTGCTCTCCGGCGCGCGCGAACGCGCTCCCGACGGCTTGATCGTTCTGATGCAGCATATGAACTGCTGGGGCTGGGCAGACCGGCTGGCACGGGAAGCGAAAACGCCGCTGATCCTGTTTGCGCCCATCGGCACCTCGTTCACCGGTCACGTCGCCGCGCTGTCACGGCAGCCGGGAGTCTATCTCGCCTCCACGCTCGAATGGTCTGCGGTGGAGGATGGGCTTCGGATGATCCGCGCCAAACGGATGTTCGAGGAGACGCGGGTTCTCTGGATTCAGGGAGACCAGCGCAACGAGACAGTCGTTGAACGGCTCGGCGCAAAGGTGCGCACCATTCCCCGCGACACCTTCAACCAGCTTTTTGATCAGATGCCGGTTACCGAAGAGGTGAAGGATGTCGCCTCGACCATGCGGCGGGGAGCGCGCCGTGTGATCGAGCCGACGGAGCAGGACTGCCGCAACTCCGCCCGCGCCTTTGTTACTGCCAAACGCCTGATGGCTTACGAACAGGCGAACGCGCTCTCGATGGACTGCCTGGGAATGGTCGGCGCGAAGCTGGTTCCGACCCCGCCCTGCTTCGCCTGGACAATGCTGCAGGATTCGGGGATTACGGCGGGGTGCGAGGCGGATCTGTTCGGCGCTTTCTCCATGATGCTGACCAGTTATCTGCTGAACCGTCCCGGCTACATGAACGACCCGGTCGCCGAGACCGCCAAAAACCTGCTGATCGCCTCCCACTGTACCTCAGGGACCCGCCTGAACGGCTTCGATAAGCCGCCCGCGCCCTATGTGCTGCGCAGTCACTCTGAGTCGGCGCTGGGCGTCTCCACGCAAGTTCTCTGGCCCATCGGCAAGCCGATCACGCTGATTCGCTTCAACAGCCCGCACGAGTTGATTCTGGATACCGGCACGGTCGTCAGCAATGTCAACACGCCTCCCGCCGGAGGCTGCCGCACCTCCATCGAGATTCAGATGGATCGGATCGAGGATGCGCGGGATGTGCTCGGTTTTCATCAGGTTGTCACCTTCGGGGATCATCGGCGCATGGTGGAGGGTTTCTGCCAGATGTACGGCATTCGCGTGGTTCACTCGCCGCAGCACGCCACGCACGCCTGGAAGAGGCGAGAGGAGGCAACGGTATGAACGCCAAACTGCTAATCTTGAAACTGCTGTTTATCATGCTGCTTCTGCTGCTCTTCACGCGAGGGCATTCGCAGGTCCCCCTCGCCTCGCCGGGGCTGGCTCCCTCGCAGATGGACTCGCAGGGCAGGCTGGTGGAGGACTGGGGCGCGGTCAGCGTGCGTTTGCTGGGCGAGGGGATGCCGGAGCGCGCGGAGATCGTCGTGAGGGAGGTGCGTCTGGACAATCTGATTCCGGGCGTAGAAGCCCAGGCGCAGTACGGTCCGGTCGCGCTGACCCTGACCGCCTTTCGCGCTCCCGCCTGGCCCTCCGGTCTGGATGTGCTGACGGTGCGGGTGCACGAGATCGCCGGGAAAGAGGCGCGTTTCCGCATGGCGCTCGATCTGCCAGAAAGCGCGCAGGTCGCCTCCTCGCTGGTACGGATGAACGGGCGCGCCGTGATCGCGCTGCCAGAGTCCGCCTCCGCCGATCAGCCGATGCGCGACTGGGGCTATGATGATGACTCGACGGCGCTGCCCGGCTGGGCAAGACCGGAAAGAGCCTGCGACCCGGCGTTTCGCAACATTCGCGCTGGAATGAACGGCGTCCCGATCCGCTACCATTTCGCTGTCGCCTCGAAAGCCCGCTTTAACGTCGTGCTGGGGCTGTGCGAAAGCCACTGGTCGCAGCCGGGTCAGCGTCCGGTCGTCCTGAAAGTGGAAGGCGCGCCCATGCAGGAGGTAGACCCGCTCACTCGATGGGGACGACATATTCCCGGCGCGCTGCTGTTTGAAGGCAAGGATGAGAACGGCGACGGCGTGCTGGAGGTGCAGGCGCTTCCCCGGCTGGGTTCGCCGGACACCAACCCGATCCTCAATGTGATCTGGCTCTTTCCGCCGGGAGAGGGGCTGAACCTCGATCAGGTCATCGCGGGGAGGCTGAACGCTCTGGCGGTTCGATATGTGGATGTGGGCGGCGCGAACGACCAGTCGCTCTACGCGGGCGGCAGAGCCGAATATGCGATGACGCTGCCACCCAACGGCGTGAAGGAGTGGACGTTTCTGGTCGCCAGCCCGGGAGCCAGCGTCACTTCCTGGGAGAAATCGGACTGGACTCCCGCGAAACTGCGCCGCGCCGCCGCGCAGGTCTGGCGCGAGTGGAAAGAGAAGTAGACTGCCTCTCCCCCTTCAGAACAACGCCGGGAGGGGGAGAGCCTATCCGCGCGCCAGCATCTTTCCGGCTTCCCGCGCCTGACGCAGTTTGTCGGGCTGCCGGTCGGGGGGGCAGCCGGTCGCATTGGGTAGCGTGATCTTTGCGATCACCTGAATCGCGTGGTAGAACTCCAGCCGCTCCGCCAGCCAGTCCACCACCGAATCGTAGATGGTGGGGTTGTCCCAGTCGTAGGTGGCTATCAACACTGCCCGATAACCGGGCGGAAACATCCTTTCGCCCTTTGCGGTGTAGCTATAGGAGAAATGGCGGTCTATCCAGGCTTTCAACTGCGCGCTGATGTGATCGAAGTAGATCGGCGTGCCGATCACCAGTCCCAGAGGGGGACGGTTGCGCTCAATCGCCGCGTAGTAGACGGTCATGCCGTCATCCACCACGCAGCGCGCCGTCTCCCGGCATCCCATGCAGCCGGTGCAGGGACGGATATTCAACGTCTCCAGATGAAGGTACTCCGTCGCGGCTCCCTCGCCTGCCGCGCCCGCGAGAGCTTCATGCACCAGTCGGGCGGTGCTGCCATTCTCGCGCGGGCTGCCGCATATTCCCAGAACGCTCACAGCGAGTCTCCTTTCTGCCGGAACCTATCTCTCTCTTCGCGCCGACCGATGATTCACCCTCTGTGGAATGGTACATTTCGGATGTTTTGTAGTAACAGTACGATGGCTGCCCGCAAGACGGCGTGACAAGGATATCTGGGAGGCCTATCTTGAACAGACTATTTCGATCCGTTGTTCCTCTGACAGGACTTTTGTGCGTCCCGTCGCCTTCCGCGCCTACTCAGACCGTCCAGGTTATGCAGAGAGCATATCAGGTGACCGATCTGGGCGTGCTGCCGGGCGGAGTCGAGAGCGAGGCGACCGCCATCAACAACCGGGGGATCGTCGTCGGAACCTGCACGATGGTGAGAGGATCGCTGGTCGGTTTTGTCTACGCTCAGGGACGAATGCAGTATATCGAGCCGCTGCGAAGGAGCCCCAGTCTGCCGGAGGAGATCAACGATTCGGGAGCCATCATCGGTTACTACCTGACATCCTTCGTGCGACACACCCGCGCCTTTATCGCGCACAAAGGCATGATCAACGATCCTGGCTCCTTTGGCGGAAAGTGGTGTCGGGCAACGGGGATCAACGAGCGCGGTCTGGTTGTCGGCGTTTCAACGGATTCGACGGAAACCGGCAGACCGTTCCTGTTTCGCAACGGCTCCCTCCAGCGTCTGGATCTGCCCCGCTCCCGAACCGTCTACCCCACCGCCATCAACGACCGTAATGAGATCGCCGGTTATTACGATACCCGCCAGAGCGGCCAGCCGCTGGTACACGCTTTTATCTACCGGGACGGGCGCGTGATGGATATCGGCTCCCTCTCCGACTACTCTTCACGCGCGACCGACATCAATAACCGGGGACAGGCGGCAGGATACTACCAGTTGCGGCGTCCGGAGCGCAGCCGCGCTTTTCTGTACGACAACGGTACGATGACCGACATCGGCGATCTCGGCGGCGGCCACAGCATCGCCAACAGCCTCAATGACCGGGGAGAGATTGTGGGCTATTCGGCAGTCTCCGGCGTGAAGGAGCGGCGAGACTTTCGCGCCTTTCTCTATCGTCAGGGACGCATGGTAGATCTCAATATGCGGATTCCTCGCGATTCAGGATGGGTTCTACTGGTCGCCAACGGCATCAATAATCGCGGGCAGATCGTCGGGTACGGACGCAGAAACGGACAGAAACGCGCCTTCCTTCTCACTCCCGCGCGCAGCCGGTAAAGGGGAGGCTCAGATCGCCTTCACCGCCCGAAACCCCAGATAGCCGGGTCGGATTCGCTTATCGCGGGGCCAGACCGACCCGTTATAGACGATGATATACGCCTGTTTTGCATCCACCTCGGTGTCCGTCCACCAGTAGATCACCATCGAATGGATGTTCCAGAGCGGCGTCTCTTTGTCCGGAAGAACCCTGTAGGAAGCCTGACGCCGCGCTGCATCCCATGTTCCGCCGCAGTTTTGCCCGTGCCGCGCCATAGAGCGCACCGCCTCCTCCACGGTCGGCAGCCTCCAGATGTCCTGCGGCGTGTCCGCCAGCCGGGAGCCGTCCGCAATCAGATACTGGCAGCGTCGGCGCGCCTCCTCCCAGGTTACGCCACTCCGGGGCCATCCCGGTCCTTCCGGCGCCCAGACCAGTCGCACGCCGTTCCCTTCCACCGTCCTCGCCCCGAAATTGCCGTCGTTCCGGCGACCGGACACCCTCCAGACCGGCTCGATACCGAAGCCGATGACCGTCAGCGCGGGCAGACCGATCATCAGCGCCGTCGCCAGCCGCCTCGGTTCCGGACGCCCGAACCCGTAGAGCGCGCCCAGCAGACCAAGCGGCAGACCGATAAAGAGCAGCGCCGCTGGCATTCCACGAAAAAAGAAAAACGCCAGATAGATGCCGAGAAGAATATGCGCCGCCGCCCCGATTCGCGGAAGGAAGAGAGAGAGCAACGAAAGCGCTATGAAGATCAACATCGGCATAAGATACTGCCCGATCATCATGGCGAGGTTACGGGACAGTGAGGGTAAATACCACCCCTCATGGAAGTTCTCGATGATCCCCCAGAACGCCCACATACAGGTAAACGTCAGCGAGATGATGACCGCGCACCAGCCCAGAATCTGCGGCAGCGCGGAACGCATCGCCGTCGGCATCGCCCCTCTCCTTTCCTGACAGCCTGCCTTCATTATGCGCCGCCCTCCTCCCGAAAGGCATGAGCCAAAAGACCCGATTCTCCGGCGGACGAATAAGCCGAAAGTCCCATCGTCGGCACAGGAATTCGCCATCGCCTCGCAGAAACAGGCGTTATCTTCCGCCGTAATCACCGGGAGGCGCGCCGATGTTACTCTCCCTGATCGGAGTTGCGATAATGCTTACCCAGGATTTGCCGATCGGCAACGCCCCGGAGCCGGTCGCCCTGCCTCACTTCCCGGATCGTTATCATGCCTATGTCTGGCGTAACTGGTCGGTGGTTCCGTTGAAGCGGATCGCGGAGGCGGTCGGCGCGCGCCCGGAAGAGATTCTGAAAACGGGTCGGGCGATGGGACTGTCTGATCCGCCGCGCCTCTCTGCCGACTTTCAACGCCGCTCCGCCCTCACCGTTATTCGCCGCAACTGGCACCTGCTTCCCTATGACCAGCTTCTGAAACTCCTCGGCTGGACTCCCGAACAGCTTGCCTATACCCTGCGCGAAGACGATTTCCTCTATATCAAACTTGGCAGCCACAAACCCCGTTGCGAGCCGATCCGCTATCAGCCTCCGGATGAGAAGACCCAACGACGGGAACGGGAAATCGCCCGGATCGTGCATCAGGAGTTTCCACAGGGCTTTTCCACGCCTGCCGATCCTCCGTTCAGCTTCGTGACGCGGCTGGAAAAACGCCCGCCGGACAAGCGCAAGCGTACCGATTCAAGCCTCTTCTCTCCGCGCTACTGCTACTCCTATTTCGCCCTCTACGGCGACCCGCTGCTCGATTCAAAAGCCGATCCCTACCCGGACGGCTACCTGGAGCGGCTGGCGGCGGGGGGAGTGGACGGGGTCTGGCTGCAGGCGGTTCTCTATAAACTGGCTCCCTTCCCCTGGAATCCCGCGTTGAGCGAGCGATACGAGGAGCGGCTTGCGAGCCTGCGGCGGCTGACCGAACGCGCCCGGCGACACGGAATCCGGATCTATCTCTACCTGAACGAGCCGCGCGCCATGCCCCTTGCCTTCTATGCCGCGCGCCCGGAACTGAAAGGCGTCACGGAGGGCGAATACGCGGCGTTCTGCTCCAGTCATCCCGATGTGCAGAAGTACATCTCCGACTCGGTGGCGACCATCTGCCGCGCGGCGCCGGATCTGGGGGGATTCTTCACAATCACCGCCTCCGAGAACCTGACCAACTGCTGGTCGCATGGACGCGGCAGCGAGTGTGAACGCTGTCGCCCGCGCGGCGCGGCTCCAGTCATAGCGGAGGTCAATACCGCCATTCAGAAGGGGATTTCGCAGGCGGGCAGTCGGGCGCAGTTGATCGCCTGGGACTGGGGCTGGCCCGATCCGGCGGCGGAAGAGATTATCGGACTTTTGCCGAAAGAAGCCGCCTTCATGAGCGTCAGCGAATGGAGCCTTCCCATTCAGCGCGGCGGCATTGACACCGTGATCGGGGAGTACTCCCTTTCGGCAGTCGGTCCCGGTCCGCGCGCCCGAAGGCACTGGGAGTTTGCGCGTCGGCGCGGCTTGAAGATTCTGGCGAAGATTCAGGCAGCGAACTCCTGGGAACTCTCCGCCGTGCCCTACATCCCCGCGCTGGAGAATGCCGCGCAGCACGCCGCCAACCTGCGCGAACAGAAGGTGGATGGTCTGATGCTCGGATGGACGCTCGGCGGCTACCCCTCGCCCAATCTGGAGGTGGTGGCGGCGATGGGACAGAACCGGGAGATGACGCCGGAGCAGGCGATGCGGGAGGTTGCGCGCCGCCGGTTTGGAGAGACGCATGGCGAAACGGTGGTAAAGGCGTGGAAGGAGTTCAGCGCGGCTTTCCGGGAGTTTCCGTTCCATATCGGCACGGTCTACCATGCACCGCAGCAGTTTGGTCCTGCCAATCTGCTCTGGGGCGAACCGACCGGCTATCGCGCCACGATGGTCGGCTTCTGCTATGATGACCTGGACACCTGGCGCGGCTCCTATCCGCCGGAGGTTTTCAGCGCGCAGTTGCTCAAGGTGGCGGACGGGTTTGATCGGGCGATCGCCATCCTGCGCCGCGCGCTGGAGGCGTCTTCCGGGGCGTCCGATCCGCATCTTCGCGCTCTTCAGGAGGAGATGCAGATTGGCGAAGCCGCCTCTCTTCACTTCCGCAGCACCGCGATGCAGGCGCGATTCGTGCAGCTTCGCCGGGAACTGGCGTCCGCCTCCTCCCCCGACGCCCGGCGTTCGATTGCGTCGGCGCTGGAGAGCGTTCTGAACACCGAGATCGCGCTGGCGCGCCGCCTGCTTCTGCTGCAGCAGCAGGATTCGCGGATCGGCTTCGAGGCGTCCAATCAGTACTACTACCTCTCCGCCGACCTGATGGAGAAGATACTGAATGCCCGCGACCTGCGAGACCGCTGGCTGCCGGAGCAGTGACGGCGCGCAGCCGCGCGTTGACCGCTAACCGTCCAGCGCGGCGGATCCCATCTGCCAGGCAGCCCCGATAAGCAGCAGTGAAATAAGCAGGCAGGCAATCGCCAGAATGACAGCCGCCGTTCCTGCCGCATGGCTGTGCAGGCTGCAGCTTCGGGCGTGTCGCTGCCTGCCCCAGATGCCTGCCGCGACCAGCAGAAACGCGCCCGAGATCAGATAGAGCAGAATATGCGGTTTCACCACAGACTCTCGTGACAGATCACAGGCAACCCTCTCAGACTACTCGAATTCGCCCGAATCAGGCGACGGCGTAGCCCGTATGAACGCGGACATACTCCGGTGAAAGGCGGGAACGATCTCCTCTTTCGGAATCCCTGCCGCTTCGACGGTCACGGTTAACGGGTCGTGCGTAATGGTCCAACCATCTTTCTCTAACGCACGAACAAATGCTTCGTGATAGATATCTTTTACTGGCATACATCCCACAACGTCTGAATTCCATTATACCACTCCATATAAACTCCGATTTTGGATGGACCCCTCTGGTTGTCGTCCGTTTCGCAATTACGGCGCCCGGTTGCATCGGTAACGCTCCGGCAGGCGTGTCATGCAGTTCCTTGCGTGTCTCGTCAAAGCAGACGACCGGATAGTTGGGATCGTAAGGACGATGGTAGACACCGGGCACCTCTGCCATATCTAGCACATACTGCGCCGAAGGCTTGCCAATGCCACTAACTCTTAATTTTAGATTGTATTACATCTTCCGAGAGAGGTTTCGATGCAGAAAGGGGCGTAGGAAGCTGTCTGTCCGATCTACAGGCGTAAGTCGGGAGGCTAATCGCGTGATCGCGCAATGGCTTTAAGAATCTCGAAGTCGGTGTCGTTGCGGGCGGGATCAAACCGCAGAGCGGTCTCCTCCGCGATCAACGCCTGCCGTTTGCGTTCCAATCGGGCGCGAAGCTGCCGGTCATGCGTCGCCACATAGATCGCGACGCGGCTCTGCCGGTCCGTGATCTCCACGCCGCTGTCGGTGACGCGCCAGGCGACTTCGTGTATTCCGTCAGCATCAATGCGGAAGAGATCGGCGGGACGGCGCAGGTAGGCGGGCAGGTCAAAGGCGAAACGCGCCTCCCGCGCCGCGCCGAATTGAAAAACCTTCTCTTTCGGATCAGGCGCGTAGTTAAGATCGAGCGCAAAAAGCAGCGCGCCCTGCGGAGCCGCAATCGAAGCGAGGTCCCAGTCGAGTTTTCCCTCACGCCGGATCTGTCGGTAGCGGTAGGCGTCCCCCTCCAGATAGAAATCCTCCAGCATCCGCATTTCACGCCCGATTCGTCCCAGTTCATCCAGCGTATCGCGAAATCGAACAAGGGCGGTCAGGCTCAGGTTGAACCAGTAGAGCGAGGTGACCCGGCTGGCGAGCGCATGGTAAGCCTGAAGGCGAATCTCGTCGGGAGTCGGGGCGGTACGCAGGCGTCCATCATAGACATCCCAGCCGGAACTGGGTCCCTGTGACCAGTAGGCGGTGGGAGCCGGGCGGCTCATCTCGCGCAGGGAGCGGCACTTGTCGCCGATGGTCTCCAGCGGCGCGCCCCAGCCGATGCGCGTCCCGTTCCAGCGGTCATAGAGACGGAAGTTATCTACCGAGGGCGCGGTGACCCGATACGAGTCGTAGTGCGGATAGTCGGACAGCCCTGCCCAGTAACGCCAGGTAGATTCGTCGTTGAGGGTGACGGTAGAGGCGATTCGAGTCGGCGCATAGGGCAGCAGGGCGCGCCAGACCTCCTGGGGCAGCTTCTGATCGCCGCTGAAGGCAAGCTGCGGTTCGCCCAGACGTTCGGCGGCATGGAGGCGGGGCAGGTTGTCGTCGGTGTCGTAGGAGGAGAGCGGCTCCAGTCCTCCGAAAAACTTGAGCGGATAGCGGGTATAGAGACCATCGGGACCGGTCTGGTCGGTGTAGCCAGGCGTTAAGCCCAGATGCGCGGTGTTGATGTGCAGACGCTTGAGGGTCTTCAGGTACGGCTCGTGCAGCACCGCGCTGCGCCCATCCTTCGCCGCGCCGCCGACCCATCCGCCGCTGATGTCGAACGCCTCGCGCTTGATCCGCAGATAAGCCCAGAGCGCAGACGACTTCCCCTGCGGGTCTTGCAGCGTTACCTCCAGCGCGCAGTAGGTCAACGGCAGTTTTCCGGTCGCTACCTGCGCCCCGCCGCGATCTCCCGCCGGAATCCCGTCGGCGGGAAAGGGTTGAAGGTCTGTCAGGGGCGGCTGCGGAGAGAGGATACGCCAGCGTTTCGGGTCTTTCGGCAGATAGAGCCGCGCTCCGACGATCTTCTGCGTCGTTGTCGACTCGTTGGCGATATGCAGCATCATCCGATCCGGGTAGACGCCGCCGTCGCTCGCCAGAAAGGTGACAGCGGAGAGCCAGACCTGCGGCGCGGCGATCTCCAGCGGGAACTGCGCCCGCGCGCCGTGCCGCCAGTCCTCCACCGTCAGCGTGAACCTGCGCCCGACGCCCCAGTCCTTTCGCACCGTGTTGAACGTCCAGACCGAGACGCCTCCGGGAAGAATCTCGGTCTCCTCCCCCTGCCAGACGTTGGGATTATCGTGCCAGGACCAGGCTCCCTCCAGCAGATAACGGATCGGGTAGTGTCCGTCGAACAGCACCTCGCTCGGATTGAGATTGTTCGCCGCTCCCTCTCGCGGCGGCATAAATCCGGCGTGCCGCACGAATATCCGCACGAGCGCGCCGACCGCCTCGCCCGGATCGGCATCGTAGCGCATACTCTTTGCCCGGACATGCGGCGTTACCGTCATGCCGGCAACCTCCATCGGCAGCCGGGTTGCGCCCCTCTGCTGCGCCTCGCTGTCCATCGCGCCCCCCGCCATAACCACTCCCATCGCCGCCAGCCAACGCCAGAGCCTCAGCCGCCATCCGAACCGTCTCCCCATGCGTCTGTATCCTTCCCGCGTCAGGACTCCTGCCCCTCTACCTCCACCCAGATGCCGCCCTCCTGCGCGCTCCGGTGTTCGGCGAGCACCTGCCGGAGCGTGGCAAGGTTGCGCCGCGCGCTGACGGTCGGCTCACGCCCCTTCTCCACCGAAGCGAGAAAGTCGCCCATCGGTCCGCAGAAAGAGCCAGGCAGCAGGACGCCTTCCAGCGCCAGCCGGTAGGGACCGCCGGGCACCTCTTGCGAGTCGAGGATGAGTCCTGTCCCCCAGACGGAGAAGAGCAGCGATCCCCGGTCTCCTTCCACCCGGCACTCATCCCGGCGCATCCCGCTGCGAAGCAGTTCGCTGTGCAGCACATGTCCCGTACAGCCCTCTCCGAAATCCGCAATGGAGATCATCAGGTTGTCGCTGCGGAAGTGCTGCCCGTTCATTCGGCCGGTACGCGCCAGGACTCGTTTGGCGTCGCGCCCGACAAAACAGCGCAGCAGGTCGGCAAGATGCGTGTTCCACTGCACTGTCAGAAAGTCCTCGCAGGCAGCGTAGAAGGCGTGTTCGGCAAGCTCCACATCCTGCGTGCCGTATATCTCGATGGAGGCGAGATAGGGAGTGCCGATCAGCCCCTTCTCCAGTATCTGACGGGCGAAGAAGACAGCAGGGTGCCAGCGATAGTTCTGGCTGACAGCAAAAGCGACGCCCCGCTCCTCCATCCGACGCACCATGCGTTCGCACTGCTCCAGGTCGTCGCCCAGGGGTTTTTCCGTCTGCAGCGGTACGCCCGCCCGCGCGGCCGCCTGCACAACCGGCTCGCGCAGGTTCGGATGGGTCAGCAGGGAGAGGACCTCCACCTCCGGGTCAGCGATCAGGTCTTCGTAGCGGTCATAGATGCGGGGGATGTTCCAGTACTCCTGTGCGCGCTCGGCGCGCTCCCGATCAATCTCGGCGGCGGCGACCACCTGCCAGCCCATCGCGTGGTAGGCGGACAGATGCGCTTTGGAGATTCCTCCCAGCCCGATGACGCCGATGCGCCAGTCGTGACGTTCCGGCAGAGTAAACTTAGTCTGAAGGCCGAGCTGCTGCGGGGTAAGCGTGTTCACTGGTCGTCCCTCCCGCGCAGAAGATGACCCGGACGCCTCTTGCCGCGCAGCGCGGTCTCCATCCAGAAGTAGACGGTGTCTTGCTGAATCTCCAGTATCTCGTGCTCGTCGCCCATGCGCGTGACCAGCACATCGCGCGGCTCCAGCGTGTAGACGATCCCTTCCGAGCGCATCACCATCCGCCCCTCCAGCATGAAGACATACTCATCGCAGTCGTGAAAGTGCGGTTCGGTAACGTTTTTCTGTCCTGCCTGAAACCGGGCCAGTCCCCACCCGGTCACCTCTTCGGTCGGCAGATTGGCGTGGACTCCCTGTATGATCGGCATAAGACCCCCTCCTGAAAACTCAGTCTTACTAACGGCGCAGCCAGACGATGACCTCCTCCGCAGGGACGCCCGCCGCCTCGCACAGCGCGTACAGGCAGCCCACGAAATCCATCGCAGAACGATTGGTGTGGATATAGACTGTCTGTGAATCTACCGCAACCTTTTGGAATTCGCTCATCTGTTGTTCTTCGTGTCTCGGCTCTGAGTTGAGGAAGTATTGATGTCCTCCTCTCCTCCCGCGAAAAGGCATCGGAGGCAGACGGCGCGTCTGCAGGAGCCAGCGAACCATTTCCGACGCAAAATCTAACCATGCGCCTATTTCTGTCTCGGTTCCGTCCGAAAACCGCACCCTTGTCGGCTTAGCGCCAGTGGCCCATGCACAGTTCTGCCGTAAAAGGGCCAGGCTGATTCCGTCTGCGGAAGTCGCTGGCGGAGCGGCAGGCGCTCGGGGCGCAGAGGGCTGCTCCGTCGGCTCCGGGGCAACTCCCCAAAGCTCCTCCAGGCAGAGGACGATCTCCTCGCCCGTTACCCCGCTCAACCCCTCCTGCTTGCGCGCATAGCTGCGGATCTGGCGGATCAGGTCGCTGTCTGGACGCAGTAACTGCGACAGAAGCAGGGCTTTGAGCGCAATCTTTCGGGCAGCCCGCTCTCTCTGCCGCCGCAGATTTTCCGCATACGCCGACAGCCCGCCCGAACAGACCGAATCCCGGCCGACCGCCTCCAGAAACGTCTGCACCGCCTCCCTGTCGTCCAGACGAACCTCCACGACCAGCTTGTCTTCCGGGCGTCCCGGCACATGGTTGTCGTAGAGCCGCCAGACGCGCCCGTTGGTCAACGCGCCCCAGCGGGTTCCGTTCTGGTTGGCGTAGTTCAGACACTGTATGGCGTGCTTGTGGTCGAGATTCTCTCTCCAGGCTTTCGCTTCCAGATACCAGGTTCTTTCCGGTACATCTGGCAGCAGGGTGTAGTCAGGGTACTGGCTGGCGTTGTCGGAGGAGCGGGAGAGTATCTCATACCGCTTATACCCCGCCGCCCAGAGGAGCGGCAGGATCACCCACTCACAGGTGCTGCTCTCATTGGGGGGAACGGTTTCATAATACTCCTGAGCCTTCTCAATCTCCTCGGCAATGCTCATAGCGCCTCCTCACACCCGCGAGAGCGCGGCAGCGGGTTGGTGAACGTTCTAAAGGCTCTATTCGCAGGCAGGCTGGCAGAATCCTGTTTTCGTCGGACTAACTGCGTCGGGTGTAGCGGTGCTTGACGCCGGTCGGGAAGTAGTCCGGGTCGCCTGCCGGCAGCAGGCGCACCTGCGGGGCGCGGCGCTCCGGCGGAACGTAGTGGGCAAACTCGCTGTTGAGGCGCATCAACTGATTTTCGATCGATTCCGCGACCGCGCGTTCCCGCTCTGCAGAGGCCGACTCTCCCGGCGCCAGTTCGACCGCGATGAAGAGGCGGCGGTTGTGCCGGGCATCCTCCTGCGTCTGCAGGACGAACTTGCCGGTCACCCACTCCCGAATGCCGGGCTGCTCCAGCCCGACCGTTACGTTCTCCGGGTAGATGTTGGCGCCGTAGAAGGAGACGGTGAAGTGCGAACGTCCAAAAACAAAGGCGAAGGGAAGCGGTCGCGCCGGAAGCCGTTCGGGGGCAGGCGAGGCTGCTGCCGCAAAGCCGTGCCGCTCCAGAAACGACAGCATCGCATCGTAGGGGATCAGTCCGCCCTCATCGGAGATATGGTAGCGGATCAGCGGAATGCCGTTGTCGCCGGTAAAGAGCAGCGTGCCCTCGACAGACTCGAAGTAGCGGCTGAAGGGGTCGTACTGGACAAGGGTCGGCAGGCGCGATTCGCCAAACAGTTCGCGGGCGATCTCCGGATGCTGCGCCAGAAAGCGGCGGATCGCGATGCTCAACGGCGTCTCATTGCCCAGTACGCCCGCATCCGCCGTGCCATACAGCGAGGCGAAGTCGTGCAGCGGGTCTTCCGATCCGATCCGCTCGGCGATCAGTTCGCGCCACTCCTCGCTGAAGACCTCTCCCGCCATGACCAGCCGAATGCGATAGCGGGACCACTCCACGCCCTGCGCGCGCCCGGCGTCAATCACGTCCTTGAGAAAGGGAGGATATCCTAGCAGTACCACCTGATCGAAGAGCGGACCCAGTTCCCGGATGACGCGCAGGATTTCGGCGCGGTTGTTGCCCGGCGTGATCACGGTGAGCGGATAGCCCTTTGCGGCAAGGTGGCGACAGCAGCCCGCCGTATACATCCCGCCGACCCATGTCCCCAGCGCGAAGCAGACGACTGCCAGGGTGCGCCGTTCGTCCGCCCGGAAGCTGTCGCAAAAGACCTGCTCGAACCGCGCGGCGATCTGCAGCTCATCGGAGAGGAAGCGGGGCCAGAAGGTCGGTTCGCCGGTCGAGCCGGAGGAGACGGCGATCATATCGCACTGTTCGAGCCTGCCGCCACGGCACAGATCGGACAGAGGATACCGCCGCAGATAGCTCGCTTTGGAGACCAGCGGCAGCGATTGAAACGCACAGGGCGACTGGATCGTCTCCGGCTGCACCCCCTGCTCCTCCAGAAAACGACGATACGCCGGTACGGTCTGCGCGACCTCCTGAAACAGACGCAGGGCGTTTTCTGCCGGGTCGCCGTTGGGCGAGCCGATCAGATCTTCCAGCGGCGTGGAGTAGAATCTCTGCAGGGCTTCGACGGCGCGTCCGCGCTGATCATGATTCAATCGCATGGATTTCTCCTCTCCGGCGGGGCTTGCTTGTCATTCTGCGGCGTTCATGGTACTATGCGCCATCCATCTGGGCGCAGAGGGCAAGCCTTTTCATCGGGCAAAAGTATGGAAACATCATACCGCACAACGGGGAGCGACTTTGCGCGCGTGCAGATCGAAGTGCGCGGCGTGGTGCAGGGGGTCGGCTTCCGTCCCTACGTCTATCAACTGGCGACCGCGCTCGGATTGACCGGCTGGGTCAGCAACAATCCGCAGGGCGTGCAGATCGAGGCGGAGGGGAGGAGGGAGGCGGTCGAGGCGTTTCTGGCGCGACTGGAGCCGGAGCGTCCGCCGCACGCCGTCATTCAGAGTCTGGAGCCGCGCTTTCTGGATCCGGTCGGTTATAAAACGTTTGTCATCCGTCCCAGCGAGACCGGCGGCGACCGGCGCGCTCTAATCCTGCCCGATCTTGCGACCTGCGCCGACTGCCTGCGCGAACTCTTCGACCCCCACAACCGCCGCTACCGCTACCCGTTCATCAACTGCACCCACTGCGGCCCCCGCTACAGCATCATTCAGGGACTCCCCTATGACCGCGCCAGCACCACCATGCGCGGCTTTACGCTCTGCGCCGACTGCCGGCGCGAGTACGACGATCCCGCAGACCGACGTTTCCACGCGCAGCCCAACGCCTGTCCGGTCTGCGGACCGCATCTGGAGCTATGGGACCCGGACGGGCTGCTTATGGCGCAGGAGGAGGAGGCGCTGCGAATGGCGGCGGGACTGCTGCGGCAGGGCGGCATCCTCGCGCTCAAGGGGCTGGGCGGATTTCATCTGATGACGGATGCGCGCAGGGAAGAGGCGGTTCGCGCGCTGCGGGAGCGCAAGCGCCGGGAGGAGAAGCCCTTTGCGCTGATGCTGCCAACCCTGCAGGCGGCGCGGGCAGAGTGCCAGGTCTCCGAACAGGAGGCGCGTCTGCTCTGTTCGCCGCAAGCCCCCATCGTGCTGCTATCGCGCCGCAAGGGGGGAACCGTCGCCCCGTCGGTTGCGCCCGGCAGCCCGAATCTGGGCGTCATGCTGCCCTACACTCCTCTGCATCATCTGTTGATGGCGGAACTCGAATTTCCGGTGATCGCCACCAGCGGCAACCTCTCCGATGAGCCGATCTGCACCGACGAGCAGGACGCGCTCCTGCGGCTGCGCGGCATTGCGGACGCTTTTCTGGCGCATAACCGCCCGATCGCCCGCCATGTGGACGATTCGGTGGCGCGACTGGTTCTGGGGCGCGAACTGATCCTGCGGCGGGCGCGCGGCTATGCGCCTCTGCCGATCGCCCTGCGCCATGCCCTGCCGTCGGCCTTGGCGGTCGGAGCGCATCTGAAGAACGCGGTCGCGCTGTCCGTAGGCGATCAGGCGTTTGTCAGCCAGCATATCGGCGATCTGGAGACGGAGGAGACCTATCGGGCGTTTCGGCAGGTGATCGAAGACCTTGCGCGCCTTTTCGAGACGCCCCCGCAGAGAGTCGTCTGTGATCTGCACCCGGACTACCTCTCGACCCGATACGCCGAACGCTGCGGGCTGCCGGTTGCGCGCGTACAGCATCACCGGGCGCATGTGCTCTCCTGCATGACGGAGAACGATCTGCAGGGCGCGGTTCTGGGCGTCGCCTGGGATGGAACCGGTTACGGCGATGACGGGACGATCTGGGGCGGGGAGTTCTTTGTCGGGTCGGCGCACTCCGCCGAATCCTCCGAAGGCGAGCCGCTCCGGAGGGCGGCCCACCTGCGAACGTTCCGACTGCCCGGGGGCGATCAGGCGGTGCGAGAGCCGCGCCGCACCGCGCTGGGACTGCTCTATGAACTGTTCGGCGCGGAGGCGTTTCAGCGGGAGGAGATTGCGGCGGTTGCCGCCTGCTCCTCCGCCGAACGCGCTATGATCGCCCAGATGTTGACTAAAGGGGTGAATGCGCCCGTTACCTCCAGCGTTGGGCGTCTCTTTGACGGCGTGGCGGCGTTGGCGGGCGTCCGGCAGACGGTTCGCTACGAAGGGCAGGCGGCGGTCGAGTGGGAGGCGCTTGCGGCGGGCGAGAAGACACTCGAAGCCTACCCGCTGCCCCTGAAGGATGGCGCAGACGGTCTGCTGATTCTGGACTGGGAGCCGATGCTGCGCGCCCTTCTGGAGGATCTGCGCGCGCAGACGCCTCTTGCCCGGATATCCGCCCGCTTCCATAATGCGCTGGCAGAGGGCATCACGCAGGCGGCGCGCCGGATGGGAGAGGAGCGCGTCGTTCTGACCGGCGGCTGCTTCCTCAATTGCAGACTGCTGGAGGGCGCGGTCCGTCGCCTGCTGGCAGAGGGATTACGTCCCTACTGGCATCAGCGGGTTCCTCCCGGCGACGGCGGCATTGCGCTGGGGCAGCTTGCCGCGCTTCGCGCATCGTCCGGAGCGATTTCTACGATGGATCGGAGCAAAAAAAGATGAGACAGAAGATTGCCTATCTCGCCCTGCTGGTGCGAGATTATGAGGAGGCAATAGCCTACTATACGGGCGTTCTCGGCTTCCATTTGATCGAAGACACCCCGCTCGGAGAGGGAAAACGGTGGGTTCTGGTCTCCCCGCCGGGCAGCGACGGAGCCGCACTACTCCTCGCCAGAGCGACCACGCCCGCGCAGGCGGAGCGGATCGGCAACCAGACCGGCGGTCGCGTCTTTCTGTTTCTGCATACGGACGACTTCCAACGGGACTATCATGCCCTGAAAGCGCGCGGCGTTGCGTTCGAGGGAGAGCCGCGGCAGGAGCCGTATGGACAGGTCATCGTGTTTGCAGACCTCTACGGAAATCGCTGGGACCTGGTGGAGCGCAAGCCTCTTTGAACAGGCAGCCTCTCTTATAGTCCGTTTTATCAGGGGAGATCAGAATGAGTCTGGAGAAAGCAGCGGAAAAGACCGCGCGCCGCTTTGCGCGCGCCGTGATTCGACGAAAGTGGGAGGAGATTCTGCCGCTCCTTTCGCAGGAGGCGCAGACGCGGCTGACGGCGGAGTCGCTCGAAAAGGAGTTCGGGTGGCGGCATCTCGGTCCGCGGCTGCGCGAGGCGTGGATCGCCGAGACCGGGGAGCCGGAAGAGATCGTGACGAAAGACGAAGACGGACCGCGTATCGCCGCCTACGTCATCGAAAACGCGATGGATTAACGAAGGCGATTGTGATCATCCGGTCTCCCAGATAGAAAACCGCCCCCTTCCGGGAAGAGTGAAGGGGGCGGTTCGTTCACTACGAACCCATCTCTTTCAGCCGATCTTCCCACTTCTTCATCAGGCGGTTATAGGTCTCTTCGCTGATTTCGCCTTTGGAGAAGCGCAGGTCGAGGGCGTCTATCGCCTCCTGAATCTGGTCGCGGGTGAGCGGTCCGCTGGAGGGCGCGGGAGCCGATGCTGGAGCCGCCTGAGCGGGGGTTGCCTGCGGTTGCTGAAACGCCTGCTGGATGGCTCCCGCCAGACCCGCGCCCAGCCCGATCCCGGCTCCCAGTCCCAGCCCGGCGCCGGCTCCGCCCTCCCCCGGACTGGTCGCCGCATCGCCGATCGCGCGCGCCGCCTTGAACTTCATGTAGGCGTTCATGTCGCCGATCGCGCCCATCGCCGCCCGCTCATCTATGGCTTTGGCGGTCTCTTCGGTCGGGGTGATGGCGGTGACGTAGAAGGCCATGAGTCGCAGCCCGATGGCGTCGAAATCCTCCGCCAGATGCTCGGTCAGCCCCATGCTGATCTCGTTGTACTGGGAGGGCAGGTCGAAGAGCGACAGCTTCTGCTCGCCAAGGTAGTCGGTAAACTTCTGCACGATGATGCTGCGGAAGTAGTTTTCGACCTGCGTGGTGGTGAAGATGCCGCGCTGCCCCACAATCCGGGTGACGAACGTGCCGGGGTTCTTAATCTGATAACCATAGGTTCCAAAGGCGCGCAGGCGCGCCATGCCCAGTTCCGAGTCGCGGAAGACGACCGGCTCCGGCGTGCCCCACTTCTGATCGAGGAACTGGCGCATGCTGACAAAGACGACCTCCGCCGGGAAGGGAGTCTTGCCGCTGGTCGCCAATCCGATCAGGGTGGCTAGAATCGGGATATTGGCGGTGCTGATGGTATGGCGTCCCGGTCCCAGCACATCCATCGCTTTACCGTCGCGAAAGAAGACGGCGGTCTGGCTTTCGCGCACAATGACCTGCGATCCGTAGCGGAAATCGCCCGGTCCGTACTCCGGCAGCCGCTTGACCAGTTCGCGCCCCGTCTCATCGGGAAATTCGATGACATCAATAATGCGTGGCATATTCACTCCTCCGTGTGAGTGTCGTTCGATTACAGGACATTACTGATTATACATTACGTACACCTCTCTGCCGCGTTTCACCTCTCATACTGCAGAAAGTACGAAACGGACATAAATCGCGGTTCGTCTCTGTTGTGGAGCGATACCGTTCGTATTAGCAGGCTTAGACGGAGGAAATATCCGGCGGTCTGGCAGGATTCGCCGGTCTCCAGCGCGCATGATATAGGCGGAAGACACGGACGTTTCGGGAAGAGAGAACGATGACACAGGCAACCAGCTTGAACTGCCCCTCCTGCGGCGGACCGGTGGAGATGGCGAACCGTTTCGTGAAGGTGATTGTCTGCCCCTACTGCGGCAACACCCTCGCGGTGGAAGACAGACGCCTCGATCCGACCGGCAAGACCGCCGCGCTGGTCAACTACCCCACGCGATTCGCCGTCGGCAAGACCGGACGCCTGCGCGGGCAGCCCTACCGCGTACTGGGGCGCGTCCGTTATCAGCACGATGAGGGCTACTGGGACGAGTGGTATCTGGAGTTGGGCGATGGAGGCGTCGCCTGGCTGGAGGAGGAGGAGGGGGAGTATACTCTTCTGCATAGCCAGAAACTCACCGCGCCAGTTCCCCCCTTTGATCAGGTGCGCGTCGGCACGACCATCCCCGTCAACGGACAGCCCTTCTTCGTCACGGAGCGGACCCGCGCCACCGTCGCAGGAGCCGAAGGGCAGCTTCTTTTTCGCATCCGCCCGAATCAACCGGTGCAGTTTGTGGATGGCAACATCGGCGGGCGGATCGGAGCCATTGAGTACGGAGAGGACTCCATCGAGTATACGCAGGGCGAGATGATCGGACGCAGCGAGATAACCGTGGACGGGGAGTGAGATGCGTCTGCGCGTGGTCAAGTGTAAGCAATGCGGCAGTCCGGTGCAGCTTCGCGATGGAGCCGCCTCCACCGACTGCCTCTCCTGCGGCTCTCCGGTTCTGCTGGATCAGGCGCTTACCGAAGAGCGCGCGATGGCGCGCCGCTACCCCAACCCGACCCCGCTGCGGATCGGCATGAAGGCGCGTTTCGGCGCGAAAGAGTATGAGCTGATCGGGCGCACCGTCTTCAGCATGATGGAGGAGGGAGAGACCTACTACTGGCAGGAGTTTGAACTGCTCGCGCCGGACGGCGAGGTGCTCTATCTGGAGTATGAGGACGGACACTACAAGCTGCTCGAGCCTCTCACGCCAACCACCCCTATCGGTCCGCAGGAGATCGCCGCTCTGCGTCCCGGTTCGGCGATCAGTCTGGATGGTTCGCGCATGGTGGTTACCGAGATCGGTCAGTCGGCGCTCTGCTTTGTCGAGGGCGAACTGACCTACGCCGCGAAAGTCGGATCGCAGCGCGGCTATCTGGACGCGCAGGGGTTCCCCGCCGCCTATTCGATCCTCTGGGATGAGGATGAAATCGGCTACTATCGGGGAAGACCGCTGGCTCCGCGGGATGTCTTCGTTGCCTTCGGGCTGACAAAGCCGTTACAGGCGCTGGAGTCGGCGGAGCGCGCGCGCCGTTCGCGCAACCTGCTGGCGATTGTCTGTCTGGTGCTGGGGCTGATCGCGCTGACCGCCTGGCTGATGACCCTCTCCGGCGGTCGTCTGATTGCCCAGGGCAGCGTGCCGATCTCTTCCGCGACCGACGACGAAGGGGTGCGATTCGGTCCGTTTACCCTCGATCCGAAGCTGCGGATATACCGGCTGATCGTGCGCGCCAACCTGTCCAGCTCCTCCTCCTGGGTTGCGGGAAGGCTGGAACTGGCGGATGGACGCACCCTTTCCGAGACGGAAGGCGACTTTTATGACGAGTCGGGATATGACGATGAGGGCTACTGGCGCGAGTCCGATCTGGAGTCGCGCACCGATTTTATTATCAACAGCCCCGGTCCCTACTATGTGCGGATCTATACGGAGCCGGACAATAACGCCGCCTCCACGCAGATGGTCGGCTATGAACTGCGCGGGGGCGTGGTCTATCCCACCTATCTGATCCTCTACGGCATTACCATGATGGCGCTGTCGCTGCTGCTGTTTCTGATCGCCAATCCGAAGATCGTCCAGACGGTCAAAGAGATGAGCGATGACGATTGAGCGGACGGCAGCCGGAGAGTTACGGAAGAGTCCATGTCTATCGGATATAAAATCATCGCCGCGCTGGTCGTGGCGCTGTTCTTTCTGGCTTTCTTCGGCTCCTACTACGGATGGGGGCTCTCCTCGGATTCGGAGGCGAAAGCCAAGTCGCGCAGCGTGCGCTCCGGCAGCGCGGGCGGACGCTTCTTCTACGGCGGGGGCGGCGGTTTCGGCAAGTGAAGCCAACGTCTCCGGCTTTCGTGAACGACAACAGACTACTACCTGATTGAGAGGAGTTTGCGCTCTATGAAACGAGGGCTGACGGTCGCCTGGGGTATCGGCAGCGCGCTGATGATGATGGCAGCGGTAAGCGCGGCGCTGGCGCAGCAGGCGACGGGCGGCGCGCCGGTGAAGGCGGAAAGCTGGTCGCCGTCCACCTTTATCTCCGCCATAATTGCGACCATCGTTTTCGGCTTTATCGGGATTTTGATGGCGATTCTGGGGTTCAAGCTGTTCGACGCCATGACCCCCTTCCATCTGGAGGGGGAGATCTGCGAGAAGCAGAACCTCGCCGTCGCCATCCTGTGCGCGGCCATGGTGCTGGGCATCTGCCTGATTATCGCCGCCGCCATTCTGCCGGGAAACTGACGACGCGCCCATGACTGAAGCCGTCTATGATGAAGATCGGTCGTCGGAGGAGCCGTCCGTCGGAGAGGCGAGTTCGCCCACCGGCGCAGAGCGTCGGGAGGCGTTGACTCTGCTCGCCTGCATCTTCATCATTGCCGCCTGCACGCTGGTCTACGAATTGCTCATTGCGACGGTCTCCTCCTATCTCCTCGGCAGCAGCGTCACGCAGTTTTCGCTCTCCATCGGCGCATTTCTGGGCGCGATGGGACTGGGATCGCACCTGTCGCAGTTGATCCGGCGCGGGCTGCTCGGGTACTTTGTGCTGATTGAGACGACGCTGGCGGTGCTGGGAGGCATGTCAGTCAGCCTGCTCTTCTGGACCTACTATGCCACCCCCTTCTACAGCGTGACGCTCTACACGCTGATTATCGCTATCGGAACGCTGATCGGACTGGAGCTTCCCCTTCTGACGCGCCTGCTCCGGCAGTACGGTTCGCTGAGAACCATCATCGCGCAAGCGCTCTCCTTCGACTATGTCGGGGCGCTGATCGGCTCGATCCTCTTTCCGCTGCTGCTGTTGCCCTATCTGGGAAAGACGCGCACCGCTTTTGTCATCGGGCTGCTGAATCTGAGCGTGGCGATGTGGACGGTCTATGTCTTCCGGGCGAAGCTGCGCGGGCGCGGCGCGATTTTTCTTCTGGGCGCAGGCGTGGCAACGGCGTTGATCACAGGACTGGTCTTCTCGCAGCGTCTCGGCAGCCTGATGGAGCAGCATCTCTACCAGGACGACATCATCTACTCGGCGCAGACCCCCTATCAGCGCATTATCCTCACGCGCTGGCGGGACGACCTGCGGCTGTTTCTGGACGGTAATTTACAGTTCTCCTCCACCGATGAGTATCGCTACCATGAGACGCTGATCCATCCCGCCATGTCGCTGCCTCCGGTGGTGGAGAGCGTGCTGGTGCTGGGAGGCGGCGACGGGCTGGCGGCGCGGGAAATCCTCAAGTATCCGCAGGTGAAGCGGATACTCCTGATTGACATAGACCCGCAGATGACCCGACTCGGAAAGACCTACCCGGCGATCGTCCAACTCAATAACAACGCCCTGAACGATCCGCGCGTGCAGATCGTCAACGAGGACGCGCAGAAGTTTCTGGAGCGCGATTCCCGCCTCTACGATCTCATTGTCGCCGACCTGCCCGATCCGAACAACGACGATCTGGCGAAGCTCTACTCCGTGGAGTTCTTCCGGCTGGTTCAGCGCAGGCTCTCCGCCGCCGGGGTGATGGTGACGCAGGCGACCTCGCCCTTCTTTGCGCGGGAAGCCTACTGGTGCATTGTGAAGACGATTGAGGCGACCGGTCTGAAGACCGCGCCGTATCATGCCTATGTGCCGTCTTTCGGGGACTGGGGCTTCGTGCTGGCTTCGGCGCGTCCGATAGACCGGCGGCGCGCAACGGTGCGGGTTCCGACCCGCTTTCTGACGGCAGAGACCCTGCCGGAGATGTTCACCTTCAGCAAAGATGTGGACGAGATACCGGTCAACGCCTCCACGCTGGATCGCGCCGTGATTCTCGACTACTATCTCGATCAGTGGAAGCGGTGGGGGGAGTAGAGGGATGGTCGGACAGCATCTTTTCGCCGATCTGTACGGGATAGAGCCGTCGCTTTTGAAAGACGGCGGTCTGCTCGCGGACTGCCTGCATCAGGCAGCGAAACGGTGCGGACTGCACCCGATCGGCGCGCCGAAGATGCACGCTTTTCCGGGCGGCGGCGTCACCGGCGTGCTGCTGCTCTCCGAGTCGCATATCGCGCTGCACACCTACCCGGAACACGGCTATATCGCGCTGGATATCTTCTCCTGCAGCAACGGCGACCCCAGCGCCGCGCTGGAGGTCTTCCGTGAGGCGTTGAATCCCTCCGAAAAGCAGGTGACCCTCCTCCAGCGCGGCGAACGCATCGGCCTGCGCGGCGAACGCATCCGCCTGTGCGACGAGCGTATCCCCCCGTAGTGGCGCTTCTACCCGACCGCGCGGCTGTCGCGCTTGCGCTCCAGCAGCTCCAGCGTCACGCCAAGCGGTCCCTCGGCGTCGAAGTAGGCGTACTGCCCCTCGCCCATATCGCCCCGCTGCACCATCGGGATGCCCTTCGACTTCAGGAAGTCCACGCTCCGCTGCATCCCTTCGACCCAGAACGCCAGATGGTGTACGCTCTCGCCGTTGCGATCCAGCGCCTCCTGCCAGGTGCTTGCGCCGCCCATCGGCTCGATCAGTTCCAACTGCACCTGTCCCAGGTTGAAGAAGGCGAGTTTCGCCTGCGCGTCGGAGGGTTCGCCCCGATAGGTCATGTTAACCTCCAGCCCCGGCTGCGTGATGATGATATTGGGAACCGGCAGACCGAAGACATCGGCGTATCGCTGCGCGGCTTCCTCGATATTATGAACGACGATGGCGACCTGTGCGAGGGTGGTGCTGCCCAGATTTGACTGGCTCATGCTCTGCTCCTGAGAGTGTAGTACCGGACACTATTCTCCGCCCTGCGCGGTTTCCCCTTCTTCCGCCCTGTGCGGCTTCGTCAGGCAGGATAACCGCGCCGGTTTCGCGAATCTGGCATCAGACTCTGTTTTGCAGGACCGTTCCGATGAAGCTCTTTTTTGCCGCCATTCTGGTTGTTCTTCTGATTTTCTCCGCCGTCGCCTGGCGGATGCAGCCCCGACAGGTGGAGGATGGGAAGACCGTCCTGATCTGGACCAGCGACGATAATCCCGCCCGGCGCGAGCAGATTGACCTTTTCAACCGGCTCCACCCCGAACACCTGCTCCGTCTCGATCCGAATAACTCCGGCATGGAGAAGGTGATCGTTCAGTCGCTGGCGGGCGTCGGTCCCGATCTGTTCGACTGCTATGATGGATACCAGTTGTCGGCGTATGTGCGTTCCGGCATTGCCTGGGACGTGACGGAGGAGTTGAAGCGGGCGGGCGTGGATGTCGAGAACGATGTCTGGCAGGCGGTGCATCCCAATATCGTGCACGAGGGGCGAGTCTACGGCTTCCCGACCAACGCGGCAGCCAATGGGATATGGATCAACCGGGACCTGTTTGACCGCGCGGGAATCCCCTATCCGAAAGGTCCCTGGACATGGGATCAGTTCATTGAGGTGGCCAAGAAGCTGACCATCCGCGATGAGCGCGGACGGGCCAAACAGTTCGGGCTGGTCTGCGACTGGTGGAACTGGCCCCAGTTCGTCATGCAGTGGGGCGGTCGCATCTATTCGGAGGACGGCACGCGCTGTGTGGTGGACAGCCCGGAGGCGATAGCGGGCGTTCAGTTCATGCACAACCTGATCTACAGGCACCGGGTGATGCCCAGTCCGGTCGAAGAGGCGGCGATGGCGACGCAGGGCGGATGGGGTTCCGGGACGATCACGCAGTTCGGCGCGGGACGCGCCGGCATGGCGCTCGGCGGGCGCTGGTGGCTCTGCACCCTCCGCAGTTATAAAAACCTGCGGCTGACGGCGGTCGAGGCTCCGCACTACCGCAACCGCATCTTTCGCGGCTACGGACGCGCCACCCTCATCAACAAAAACAGTCCCCGCCGTCAGGACGCTCTCAAGTTTCTGCTCTATATGGCAGGACGGGAGTATAACGAACTGATTAACGCCCAGGCGGACGGCAACGCGCCTGTCAAACGCTGGTCCTACACTCCTATCTACCTGCACAATCCGCAGTTTCCGCAGGAGGACTACAACGCCGTCTGGCGCGATGTGCTGAGCGCGGCGATCCCCGACCAGGTCAGTCCGTTCGTCAATGGGCAGGCGGCTTCCCGCATCCTCAACAAGCAGCTTGATCTGGTGAAGAGCGATCAAAAGTCGCCTGCCGACGCCATGCGGACAGCGGCGCAGGAGATCAACGCCGAAATCCGGCGCAATATCGAGCGCGACCCGACCCTGCGGAAGCGGTACGAAGCGTTGACTGGCAGCACGGCGCGGTAACGCTCCCGGCGGCTATCTGCGCCTGCCGATCTGGATGGCGGCAAAACGCTCCGGCGGCGCTTTCGACAGGCGGTCATAGGTCAGCAAACCGTTTAGCTCCTGCTCTACATCTGTTAATTGCGTATAGCAGTAGCCGGATAAGCCGGGCGCGTTATGGATCTGCCCGACCAGAAACGCAAACTTCTCCAGCAGCTCCTCCGGCGTCTTGACGGTCTGGTAGCCCCAGCCCTGCACCCAGGTATGCCCCTCGACCGGCAGCGCGACGCCCCCAAATTCGCCGATCCAGCGGGGTTCTGGCGGATTGGCGACCAGATGCTTCTTCAGATCGTTGCCGTAGTCGTGTATGTCAATGATATCGGTCTTGGCGCGCTGCGTCCAGCCAGAGGCGTCTATGATGGGACGAGAGGGATCGGCGGCGCGTGTCCGATCTACCACCTCGTCCTGAAACGCCTTCGGGTCGCCCCAGTTCTCGTTGAAGGGGATCCAGAGAACAACAGAAGGATGAAAACGTACCGCCCGCATCACCTCCGCCCACTCCTGAACGAAGTTGGCTTTCGCTTCCTCGCTGGTCAGGTTGAAGCTGCTGGGCATATCCTGCGCGACCAGCAGCCCCAGCCGGTCGCACCAGTAGTACCAGCGCGGGTCTTCCACCTTGACGTGTTTGCGCGCCATATTGAAGCCCAGCGCCTTC
>CAYSDM010000027.1:0-59356 GCA_964429855.1 uncultured Chthonomonadaceae bacterium | reverse complement strand
CCGATACGGTCAGCCTCGCGCTGTTCACGCCGGTCGGGACGGTGATCCATACCGGTGATTTTAAGATAGACCATACGCCGATAGACGGCAAACAGTTTGATGCAAGCCGGTTCGCGCAGTTGGGCGATCAGGGCGTTCTGCTGCTGATATCCGACAGCACCAATGCCGAAAAACCGGGATGGGTTCCCAGTGAGCGCATGGTCGGCAGTATCTTTGAGGAGCAGTTTCGGGAGGCGCGTGGTCGCGTACTGGTCACCACTTTCGCCTCCAATCTTCACCGCGTTCAGCAGGTCTTTGAAGTGGCAGCGCAGTACGGGAGAAAAGTCGCCGTGGCTGGTCGCTCAATGGCGCGTAATATCGAGGTTGCCCGCGAACTCGGATATCTAAACTACCGGGACTCCGACCGAATACGGATGGAGGATATAGACAACTACCATCCCATTGAAATCGTCATACTGACGACCGGCAGTCAGGGCGAACCGCTCTCGGCATTAACACGCATGTCGTTCGAGAATCACAAGATTCGCATCGAGCCGGGCGATACAGTCATCCTCTCCTCGCGCCCCATTCCGGGGAATGAGGCGGCGGTCTGGCGCACCGTCAACCGCCTGTTCCGCCTGGGAGCGCGGGTCATCTACGATTACATTCTTCCGGTTCATGTCTCAGGACACGCCAATCAGGACGAACTCAAGCTGATGTATATGCTGACTCGCCCCCGATATGCCATTCCCTTTCATGGCGAGCCGCGCATGATGTTCGCCTACACCGAGATGATTACCGCGATGGGAATGCCGCGTGAAAAGGTAATCTGGCTCTCCAACGGCGACAGGCTTGCGTTGGACAGTAAATCGGCGGAGGTTCTGGAGCGGATCGAGGCTTCTGGCGATGTACTGGTGGACGGGCTTTCGGAAGGGGGAGTCAGCGAATTCGTGATTCGGGACAGACGCCACCTTGCCAACGATGGTACCGTGATCGTCACGCTGGCAATAGACCGTCAGACAGGCGAAGCGCTCTCCGGTCCCGATCTGATCTCGCGCGGGTTTCTGCATCCGGAGGATTCGGAAGAGCTTTTTGAAGAGACGAAAGCGAAGATTATCGAATCGCTGGAGGGAATGGAGCCGGATGAAGAGATGGACTGGGACAATGTGCGCGTGGCGGTGCGCGACATTGTGACCCGTTATCTCAAAAAAAAGACGGGGCGTCGCCCCGTCATCATTCCGGTCGTCCTGGAAATCTAGTTCTCCTTCAAGGTAGAACGGTTGCATCGCCTGGCTGTCCTGTCGAGCGCAGCGAACCCTGTCATGTCTCGCTGTGCTCGACATCTTCAGATTCTTCGCTTCGCTCAGAATGACAAGCCGGGCAGTGCTTCGCTCATAATGACATCCATCCAAACTACCTTGACGATCTACTAGTGGGTGCGCGCGGCACGGGCATAAGCAGGCGTAGGGCTTCTCTCTTCTCGAACTCGCTCCGCCAGTTCGCGGGGAGCCAGACGGGATAGGTAGAGCGCGCCGAACAGAATCGTTCCAAGCCATACCTGAAGCCCGTCCATGACCGCGTTTATGCCAAGCCCCGCCACGTTCAACAGGAGCAGGATCGCCGCGTCCAACGGGAGTTGAAGCGCCAGAAATGCCGCCACGGTCAATGCGCCGAGCATGATGGATTTCGCTTTCGCCGCGAACGGTACGCGCCGATCTCGCAGAAGCGCGATCCCCAACCCGATATCGAGAAGAGGCGGCTTTTTCTCGCTGCCATACAGCGAATGACGGATCACGCGAAACCCGAACATCCGTAAAAAGGTGCGTAACATAGTCCAAAACCACCTCCTTCTATAGAGATATACGTAGACAGGAGAGTATTGGCTTCAAAGAGGAAAATTACCTATGAAGAATAACAAGCTGCTGTGCGCGCTCATCGCCTGTGTGCAGATCGTGACCGCAACCGTTGCCGGACGCGCCGATCTTGCCGCCTATCTCAAAAAACCGGATGACGTATTTAAGTGGGAGAAGCGAAAACAGGAGACCCGTTCCAATGGAACGGTCTACGACCTGCACCTTGTCTCACAGGTCTGGCAGGGGATTACCTGGGAGCATCGCGTTCAGGTCTTTCTCCCCAAAAGGATCGAATACCCCGGCGCGGTGACGCTGCTGATCACGGGCGGAAGCGGAAGCGAAGAAGAGACCAATCTCGGTCTGGCGCTGGCAAACGGGGCGGGCGTCCCTTTCGCCATCCTCTACCATATCCCCAATCAGCCGCTCTTCGATGGCAAGCGCGAAGACGACCTGATCGCGCACACCTTTGTCCAGTATATGCAGACTGGCGACGAGAACTGGCCGCTTCTGTTTCCGATGGCAAAAAGCGCGATTCGCGCGATGGATGCGCTCGGAGAGTTCTCAAAGAAAGAGGGCATGGCGGAGATGAACCGCTTCATCGTCACCGGCGCTTCCAAACGCGGTTGGACAACCTGGTTAACGGCGGCTTCGGGAGATAAGCGCGTCAAAGCCATTATGCCGATGGTCTATGATAACCTGAATATCCAGGCGCAGATGCCGCACCAGATCGCAAGCTGGGGTAAATACAGCGAGCAGATCGAGGACTACACCCGGCGCGGTTTACAGGCGCAGATGCAGACTCCGCGCGGTCAAAAACTGATCCGCATGGTAGACCCCTACACATTCCGCAACGCTCTCACCCTGCCGAAACTGATCATCAACGGGACGAATGACCGCTACTGGGCGCAGGACGCGATGAACCTCTACTGGAACGATCTGCGCGGTCCGAAATGGGCGCTCTACGGTCCCAACTCCGGGCATGGTCTGGAGAACAGTCTGCTGCTGGTGCAGGCGTCCGCGGTCGCTTTCGTGCGAGCGGTAGCTTCTGAGAAGCTGCCGCCTCAGCCGCAGTGGCGTTTTGAGAAGACCTCCGACGGAATACGTTTCACCATAGATCCTCGCGGCGCAGCGCGCAGCGTCAAACTCTGGACCACCTTCTCAGATACGAAGGACTTTCGCGAATCGCGTTGGAGTTCCCGCGCAATGGAGCGCGCGGGAGAGAGCTATTCGGTCGAGATTCCGCGTCCGGTCTCCGGCTTTGTCGCCTTCTTTGCAGAGATCATGCAGGAGATAGAGGGGCGCGGATTTCCCTCCTCTACCCAGATACACATTCTTGGCGGAAAATAGCGGCGAAAAGAGCCGCCTCGCCGTGAACCTAAAATACCCATGCGTCTATTCCGAAGAGAAAAACCGCAACCTCCGCGCAATGAATCGCTGACCGCCGCGCTGGAAACAGGGCAGAGAGATCCACAGGGAGGTCGAACTTCCCTCTATCAGGCGATGCTCGCGTCTACCCTGATTGTTGCGCTGACGCAACTGCCTGATCCCGTAAAAGAGGGGCAGCCGATCACTTTGAAATTCGCCCTGTTTGAGGGGCAGGGCGTGCGCGCCATCGCGGGCTTTACCGATATGGAGACCTTCCGACGGCAGTTCGGAGAGGAGCTGGTTCCCTGGGTAACGCTCTCCGTGCAGGAGCTATGCCGGAATGCCAGGGAAGGCGGCATCACCGTTGTCATTAACCCGGCAGGACCGATCGGATATCATCTGACTGCCCACGAGATCGAAGGATTGTCTGAGGGGCGTCTTCCGCATGCGGCGGAGTATCAAACTGTACGGGCTGGAACTCGCGTTTTGATCGGAATGCCCGCACAACGTCCTCCTGAGGAGGTTCTTTCGGCGATGCGCGATGCGGCGGCGCGCTCTGGCGCGAAAGAGGTCTTCTGGTTCTGGATTTCGATGGGCGCGACTACTCCTCATCTCGGGCTGGCGGTATCTCCCCCGGAGAGAGATATATCAGACCGTCTCGGTCAGGCAATTCAGCCCCTCTGGGCTGCCTATAGCCCTGAAAACGCTGTATTCGATATTGTCGGTCTGGCGAATGATGAGATTGCCCGCTCTATTCGTTCCACCGGCGAACGTCTCTATCCATAGCCGCCTGCCCCTGCAGATAGGCGCAAAAGGAGCTGAGGATGCGTGTGCGACTGGAATATGGCAGGCGAGGTCTGGAAGCGGAACTTCCCGATGAAAATGTAGTCGGGGTTCTGAAGCTGACGCCCGCGCCTCCGCTGCCGGATCCCGTCGCGGCGACGAGATCCGCGCTGGAATCTCCCATTCAAACCCTGCCTCTCTCCGCGCTGGCGCGTCATCGAACCGACGCCTGCGTGGTGATCTGCGACATTACGCGCCCGGTTCCCAACCCGATCCTTCTGCCCCCGATTCTGGATGCGCTCGAATCCGGCGGCATTCCGCGTGAAAAGGTTACCATTCTTATCGCCACCGGAACCCACCGTCCGAATCTTGGCGCAGAACTGGAGGCGATGCTGGGAGCGGAGATCGCCGCCTCGGTGCGCGTGGCGAACCATGTCTGTGACGATCCCGCAAGCCATCGCTCGCTGGGTATCTCCCCTAAAGGCGTGCCTGTTCTGCTGGATAGAGCCTACTGCGACGCCGATCTCAAGATCACGGCGGGGCTGATTGAGCCGCACTTCATGGCGGGCTACTCCGGCGGACGAAAACTGATAATGCCCGGTATCGCTGCTCTGGAGACGGTGCAGGCGTGGCACTCGCCGCGCTTTCTGGAGCATCCGAACGCGACAAACGGCTGCGTTGACGGCAATCCCGTGCATGAGGAGTCCCTTGCCATCGCGAAAATGGCTCCCCCGGATATGATCGTAGATGTCACGCTGGATGAACAGAACCGGATCACGGGGATATTTGCGGGCGAACTGGAGGCGGCATGGCGCGCCGGTGTCGCGTTTGCAGATCGTCATGCCCGCGCCGGACTGCATGAGCCGGTGGACATTGTGGTGACAACCTGTGCAGGATACCCGCTGGACGCGACCTTCTATCAGGCGGTGAAGGGAATGGTAGGCGCGCTGCCAATCGTTAAACCGGGCGGCAGCATCATCATCGCCTCGGAGTGCGCGGAAGGGGTCGGCAGCGCGATATTCCAACAGACCCTTCTGGAGTGGGACAGCCTGCCAGCCTTTGTCTCCGCCATTCAGTCCCCCGACTGGAAGTTTGTCCCCGATCAGTGGGAGGTAGAGGAGCTTGCCAGAGCCGCCCGCGACAACCGGATATACTGTGTCAGCGAGGGAATACCCGCCGATCTTCTGGGGCAGTTATTCGTGACTCCGGCTATCTCTGTGGAGGAGGCGGTTGCGGACGCGCTTCGGCAGCACGGCTCCGGCGCGAAGATCGCCGTCATCCCCAAAGGTCCCTACGTCATCCCTTATGTGCAGAATGGAAGCGGAAACCGATGAGCGACGAAGTGGAACAGGCGATTGATGAGGTTCTGCAGGGAAAGCCGCGCGCTAGCGAACTGGAAGCGATGATTGCAGCGCTGGAGATGCGACGCGACACCTTTCAGCGGGAGCGCGATTCGGCAGAGAACGCGGACGACCGCAAGGGGTGGGAAGTCCGCTTGCGGGAGACGGAGAGTCAGATCGCGACCCTGCGGGAGGAACTGGCAATCACGGAATTTGTCGAAAACTCCGTCCGGGTTACCATCAACAAGCCGTCGCTGGATGACCCGGATGAAGGTTGAGACCGGCTCTTCCTCCTCCGCGCCGATAAGTTCGCGCCTGCTGGACAGCCGAGTCCTGATGGCGTTGATCGTCACCTTCCTGCTCTGGGGATCGGCGATGCCCGGACTGCGGGTCTGTATCCGCTACTATACGCCGGGTCATCTGGCGATCCTGAGAATGCTTGCCGCCTCCCTTGCGATGGCGATGATTGCAGTTCTGCTTCATGTCCGCGTCCCGGACAGGCGCGACCTGCCTGGACTGGCTCTCGTCGGTTTTACGGGCGTCACCTGTTTTCATGGATTCCTCAATCACGGTTTAATCACCGTCACCGCCGGTTCCGCCAGCCTTCTGGTTAACACCGCTCCCGTCTATACGGCGCTGCTGGCGACGCTCATCCTGCGCGAAAGAATGAAGGTCTGGGGCTGGCTGGGATTTGGCGTCAGTCTATGCGGAGCCGCGCTGATTGGATTGGGGGAAGGCAAGGGGCTTCAGTTCGATCCGGGCGCGTTCTATCTGCTTGGTTCCGCGCTCTCCTGGAGCCTGAACATCGTCCTGCAGAAGCCCTATCTGCGAAAATACAACGCTACAGAGGTCACCACCTACGCCATATTCTCCGGCACGCTCGCGCTGCTGGTCTTTGCTCCCGGTCTGGCAGAGAATGTCCGGCAGACCCCTGTGGGAGTAACGATAGGCGTTTTCTACCTGGGAGTATTTCCCATTGCCGTCGCCTACATCACCTGGGCTTATGTTCTGTCGAGGCTGGATGCCTCTCACGCCGCGAGTTACCTCTATCTGGTTCCCGTCGTGGCGATCCTCTGCGGCTGGATAGGTCTGGGAGAGACCCCGGCGCTTCTCGCGCTTGCCGGAGGCGCGCTGGCGTTGATGGGCGTGGTGATTGTGAATACACGAGGGAAATAGGATGCGCGTGGAGTTATTGGGGACGTTCTTATGTCTGAACCTCTTCTCCGTCACCGTCGCTGCCGCACAGCCCCGAAAGCCGGTTTCGGGATACATCGCCTCCGTCCCGCTCGAATCGAAGGAGGAGAGAGTCCAGCGTCATCAGAAGGTTACGGAACGGCGAAAAGGTACAGCCATTATCGTCCATCGAGGCGCCTCCGCCTTTGCCCCGGAGAACACGCTGGAAGCCTATGCCGCCGCCATGGACTACGGCGCGGACGGCTGTGAAATTGACATTCGACGCACCGCGGACGGTGTGCTGGTTCTCTTTCATGACGATATGTTGGACAACCTGACGGACGGGTTCGGCGCGGTGGAAGATGTCAGCTATTATGAACTCCTCTGTCTCACTCCCAGACAACGTTACGGAACCGCGACTCCCGCAACGCGCCCGCCCACACTGGCAGCGGTTCTCGTGTTAGCTCGCCAGAGAGCCATGCTGCTGCATCTGGATATAAAAAACGCCGGACTGGATGCCGAAATCGCGCGTTTGCTGACCGAGACGGATATGTGGGATCATATCGTATCCATTAACGCTCAGACCGCGCCTGATCTGGTTCGCGATTCTCAGTACAAGCCTTTGAACTACAAGGTTCCCGGACTCTATGAAGACCGCAAAGATATGGATCCCGACATTATTCGTGAAGGGCTGCAGCGTCCGGGTGAGTTAATCATGGTGGACGATCCGCGAGTCGCCGCCAGCCTACTCAAACGACCGGCGTATCGTCCGATTCCCCTTCCCACTGGACTGCGCGCTGAATGGCAGCCGAATCTCTCTGTGGCTTCAAATCCCGACATCTTTCATCCTGCCGTCTATCTTCGCCAACTGAGTGAACGCCTTGCCGACAATCCCGCGGCTCTGAAACAACTCCTGCGCGAATATGATGAAGAGCGATCGCAGATCGAAGGAGATACAGACTACCAGCAGAAGCGTATCGAACGCATTCTTGCCCGTGCCTGGGCAGCGCAGCGTCTCAGTCAGACACAGAAAAAGACTCCCGCACTGGTGAAGCTGCTGGAGCATCAGGTTCGCAATCGCAGTCTGCACAGTGACTGGCGGTATCATGGTCTCGATGGCGCAATGGCGGTTCGCGCATTGGGGAAACTGGACGCAACGGAGTCGGTTCCGATGCTGACGGAGATTTTTCTGCGCGTTGATCCCGACTTAAAACGGGTCACCGCGCCGCAGTTTGCCCGCTACCCGCTCGGCTGGACGGACTTTCGTCTCAAAATGTCCATTCTTCCCGTTTTGGGGCAGATGCGCACGCCGGAGAGTAAACGCTTTCTGCTACAATACCTGGAGATGGATGAGAAGGCTGCCAGAGAGATCGTTCCGCCGCAGTACGAGGAGGCGGCGAAGTCGCTGTTCCGGCATCCGCTGACCGGAGAGGAGATTCGTTCTCTGCTTCGGTCCCGGCACGCGGCGGTTCGCGGGACCGCCATCCTCCTCTGCTTGGATCACCCCTCCAGAGAGAGAACGGAGGCTCTGAAGGAGATATATCCCTGGGCGTTGAACCTGCCCGCCGCAAAGCGTCGGTAACCGGTACGGATAGCATGAACTGTGTCAGGCATTTTTCCACCCTGATTTGAGATCACATCCTGCGGGAGGAGACACATGGCAAGGAGTAGAGAATGCTGTTTTCTTTTCTTCCAGCGACAGCGTTTCTGTCGCTGTTGATCTGGATGTCTCAGGCTGCCTACAGACCGATTGTGATCGCGCATCGGGGAGCCAGCGGCGAACGTCCGGAACACACAATTGCCGCCTATGACCTGGCAATAGATCAGGGTGCGGATTTCATCGAGCCGGATATTGTCATCACGAAAGACGGCGTGCTGATCGCCCGCCATGAGAACGAACTCTCCGATACGACCGATGTCGCCGCCCATCCCGAATTCGCCGCCCGGAAAACCAGCAAAACCATAGATGGGATGCGCGTTACCGGCTGGTTCAGCGAAGACTTTACGCTGGCGGAGATCAAGACGCTTCGCGTCAAAGAGCGTCTGCCGAAGATTCGCCCCGGCAACGTCCGTTTCGACGGGCAGTTTGCCATTCCGACTCTGCAGGAAGTGATTGATCTGGTTAAGCGCAAGAGCGCGCAGACAGGGCGCGTCATTGGCATCTACCCCGAGACGAAACATCCTTCCTACTTCGATTCTCTCGGACTCTCGATGGAAGAGCCGCTGGTCAGAACGCTGCATGACAATGGCTATCGCGGCGCGAACGCGCCGGTCTTTATTCAGTCGTTTGAGGTAGGAAATCTTCTGGAACTGCGTAAGATGACCGATCTTCCCCTGATTCAACTTCTCAACGACGTGGGGAAGCCCTACGACTTCGTTCTGAAGAAAGACCCGCGCACCTACGCCGATCTCATTCAACCGGACGCACTGAGGAAGATCGCACAGTATGCGCAGGGAATCGGTCCCAACAAGAATATGGTTGTACCCCGTGATGGCACGGGGAAGCTCCAATCCCCGACCCGTCTGCTGGAGGATGCGCGACGCGCCGGGCTGAAGGTGCATATCTGGACGCTGAGAAATGAAGACTACTTTCTGCCAAAAGACTTCAAAGGCGATCCGAAGGCGGAGTATCGGTTGTTCTACAACCTGCGCGTAGACGGCGTTTTCACGGACTTCCCGGCAGTGGGAGTCGCCGTCCGAAATGAGGGAGCGATTGAGCGTTGAGATGCCTGTCGAGAGGGTAATTGTCACCTGCTCCGCTCACTCCGAGACGTATGCGCGCTCGGAGTGGCGAAAGGCTTTTCCCGATTCAGCCGCGCCGGCTTCGCTTGCGCCCGGTCTATTTCTATCTCAGACCGGGCTTTCTTTTTCCGAAACCTCAGCGCAGTTGGAGCGAAGCGGCTCTCTCTTCATCCGTCACCTCGCGCCTGTACAGAGAGAGAGCGCGCTGCGGGGCGATGAATCCGATCTGGAGAGTCTGTGCGCCACAGCCCTTGCGCTTGCGCCTTTTCTGGATTCTGGACTTCCCTTCGCCGTACAGTCCCGCATCCTCGCGGAAGGTCCCCTGCCCTATCGTCGCTTTATTCTCAATCAACGCCTCTCGGACGCGCTCAGCGAAGTGTCGGGGGCGGTCATGGACTGCCGGGAGCCGCAACAGGTTCTTTCGGTTCTCTGCACGCCGAAACAGGGCTATATGGGAATATCACTCGCACGACAGAACCGAAGCGCGTGGCCCGGCGGGGAGCATCGCTTCAAGTACGAGGAAGAGCAGATCAGTCGCTCGGAGTTTAAACTGCTGGAGGCGATCTCCGTTTTCCGACTGGAACTGCCGGAGCGCGGAACCGCTCTGGACATGGGCGCGGCTCCCGGCGGTTGGACTCGCGTGCTGCGTCAGAGGGGGTTGCGCGTGGTGGCGGTAGATCCGGCAGAACTCGATCCGCGACTGCAGGGCGTCTCGAATGTGGATATTGTTCGCCGGAAAGTGGAGGAGTATCTCAGGCGCGCCCCGATCTTCGATTTTCTTGCCAACGATATGCGGATGGACACGATGGATTCGGTCGCGGTGATGGTCAAAGCGTCTGCGGTGTTGAAGCCGGGAGGAGTGGCAGTCATGACGCTCAAGCTTCCGGAAAACGCGCCGGATCAGGTCGCCGCGCTGATACGCCGCGCTCTGGAAAGGCTCTCTACCGTCTATCAGATTATCGGCGCGCGACAGCTATACCACAATCGCAGCGAGGTGACGGCGGCGCTTCAGAGGAGAAGCGCCTGACCATCCGCGCGGTTGTTACAGGGGCAGCGTTACCTCTATCGTTGTTCCTCCCTCCGATCGGCTGGAGAGTTGAAACTGCCCACCGAGTCTCTCTGCGCGCTCTCGCATGGCGTTCAAACCGAACCCTTTATCCTCTGCTTCCACCGCGAAACCGACGCCGTTATCCCGAACGACGCAGCGCAGACGTCTCCCTTCCATCGTGATATGCACCGATACCCCGGTAGCCCGCGCATGTTTGGCAATGTTGGTCAGCGCCTCCTGAAGTATCCGGGTCAACCCCATCTCCATCTCCGCCGGAAGAGATATCTTCTCCTGTGAAAACTGCATCTCCACCGCGATCCCGGTTCGCTCCGCAAATCGGCTCAGGTGGCGGCGCAGCCCCGGCACGAATCCCGCCGGATCGCTCTCCCAGGGACGCAGGTGGAACGCCAGATCGCGCCCCTCATTCCAGGCGGCGCGAAGCGCGGGAATCTCCTCCTTCAGTATCTCTTCCGTCTGTGAGGGGTCTTTTTTCAACAGGCGAAGGCTTAACTCCAGCCGGAGAATGATGGATACCAGCGCATGTCCCAGCCCATCATGAACCTCTCTGGCGATTCGCGCCCGCTCCTCCGACGCCGCAATCTGCTCCCGAAGCGCAGCCAGTTCTCGATTTCGCTCTTCCCGATTATAAGCCAGACGACGCGCAAAACGCGCCACCAGAATCAGAAAGAAGAGCCGCGAAGCGAGCGTCAAAGCGTAAGATGCGCTCCACTGAGCTGGCAGGGTGACCGTCAGATAGCAGAGACAGAGAATCGCCAGCACCAGCCGTGTCTGCATATGGGTGGCGTACAGCGCCTCTGAGATAAACAACACCATATAGAGCAGCCAGAGATCACTCTCGATCCCTCCCGTGATGTAGACGCCAACCGAGATGAGCGCCATATCTATCAGGTTAAAAACCCAGCTTCGCCGGTCGTCGTTTGCTCCGCCGAGCGTCCATGCGCTCCAGGTACGGATCGCCCCGTTGATAAGCGCCAGCGCGAACAGCCCGTAGGCAAGCGGGATCGAAACGGACAGCTTCCCCTGCCGGGAGGCGAACGGAACATAGACCGCCACAAACAGCAGGGTCATCCAGAGGTACTTATTCGTCTGCCAGCCTTTAATGATTCTCTCGTCCACAGCGTCTCCTCTTCCTCCGTGTTTCCCCCTGCCAAACGGTTATTCCTGTTTCATCGTCTCTCAGGCATATCGGCAGGAAACCAGGTCGTGCTCATGGAAATGAAAGGCTGGTATTGTTCTGAAGACACGACTCCCGGATAGCGACATCCCTTCTATTCAGAGGTTTTCCTCACGCGATGCATGGAAAGGAGTCTGAAATGCATCGGAAGCATCTGCCAATCGTTCTGGTTTCCATCCTCGCCCTCTTCATCACGCTGTATGCGGCAGGGATGATTAACTTCTCCCGTTCCTCGCGAATCCAGCACCCGCGCTCTGGCAAGACGATCTTTGTGCCGGGAAAAGATGAGGAAAGCACGCTGCTGCACTCCGGATGGCGCATCACCCCTGCTGGCCGTCTCATTCCAACCGGCGATATGCTGCTGGGAGGCGCGTTCAGCCCGGATGGAAAGACGCTCGCTATCGCCAACTGCGGATGGGGATCCCATCAACTTCAACTTCTTGATGTCGAGACAGAGAAGATTATCGCGAAGAAGCCGCTCGGGCGCGCCTGGAACGGCATCGCCTGGTCTCCCGATGGCAGACGGATATATGTCGCGGGCGGAATCAACAATCCCCGCAACGACATCCATCTCTTCGAGAAGACGGCTGCCGGGGAGTGGGAACAGGCTCCGGGCATGAAACTGACCCAGGCGGAAGCCGGGAAGGTCTGTGTGTCAGGTCTGGCAATCTCCCCGGACGGGAAGAGGCTCTACGCGCTCAACAACTCCGATAACTTCCTCTATGTTCTGAACACGGAGAACGGCGATCCCGTCGGGCGGGTGCAGATCGGCGATCATCCGATTGTCTGCCGGGTCACTCCCGACGGCAAGCGGCTGTTCGTTGCGAACATGGGGGGAAGCGACGTGGCGGTGGTGGATATAAGCGCGGCGGATGGTCAGCCCGTGATAACCAGCCGTCTCTCCACCGGCGAGCACCCCAACGACCTTGCACTGACCGCCGATAACCGCCTCTTCGTCTCCTGCGGCAACGCGGATCAGGTGAATGTTTTTGATCTGAATACGCTTCAGCCGCTGGAGGTGATCAAAGTAGGACTGACGCCCAGTGCGCCGCTCGGAAGCACTCCCAACGCGCTGGCGGCGTCTCCAGACGGTAAGACGCTCTATGTCGCCAACGCCGATAATAACTGTGTCTGCGTGGCAGACATCTCGCAGCGCGGAAAAAGTCGTATTCGCGGCTTCATACCGACAGGCTGGTATCCGACGGCCGCGCTGGTCACACCGGATGGCAAGAAGGTTATTCTGGGAAGCGGCAAGGGAACGGGCAGTCGTCCCAATCCCGCCAGACTTCCCATCAGTCAGGTTGTTCCTTCCGGCTTTGAGTACATCGGGCGGCAGTTAAACGGTCTGCTTGCATTCCTGGAGCCGCCCACGGATACGCAGCTTGCTGAATTTACGCGGCGAGTGATGCAAAACTCTCCGTATCGCGACTCAACCGTTACCCGGCTGAACAGTCCGCGAAAAACCGCCATTCCCACCCGCGTGGGAGACCGTTCTCCCATTAAATATGTGCTCTACATCATCAAGGAGAATCGCACCTACGATCAGGTGTTCGGCGATCTGCCGCAGGGCAATGGCGACCCGAACCTGTGCCTGTTTGGACGCGAAGCGACTCCCAATCAACACGCGATGGCGGAGCAGTTCGTCCTGCTGGATAACACCTACTGCAGCGGGGAGGTCTCGGCGGACGGCCATCCCTGGAGCACCTCTGCCTATGTCACGGACTTTACGCAGCGATCCTGGGCGCTCTCCTACTCTGGCAAAGGCTCTACCGTCGGTTCCGGTTCGGTCTCCGATCCGAAATCGGGCTATATCTGGCAGGCTTGCGCGAAAAAGGGAATCTCCTACCGCTCATATGGCGAATATGCCAGCCATCCCAGCCTTGCCCAGAATCACAGCGTGAAGTGGCGAGAGGTGCGCGCCCCGATGCAGGCTCCCCGCGTTCGAGATACCGATAAAGCGAATGTCTTTATCGAGGAGTTCAAAGAGTTCGAGCGCACCGATACCATGCCGCGCTTTATGATTATGTCGCTCGGAGAGAATCACACCGACGGGACTCGCCCCGGAGCCTTCACCCCGAAAGCCTGTGTCGCCTCCAACGATGTGGCTCTTGGGCGTATCGTCGAGACGATCTCGAAAAGCAAATACTGGAAGGAGTTCGCGATCTTCGTGATCGAGGACGACGCGCAGAACGGTCCGGACCACGTAGACTCTCACCGCACTGTTGCGCTGGTCATCAGCCCCTACGCACGCCGGCGTTATGTGGACAGCACCATGTACAACACCAACTCCGTGCTGCGAACGATGGAGTTGATCCTGGGGCTTCCCCCCCTGACACAGCACGACGCCGCCGCGACGCCGATGTTCGAGTGTTTCACGGATAGACCGGATCTGACCCCGTATACCGCGCTGCCGGCGCGTATTGATCTGAACGCCATGAATCCTGCGAACGCTTATGGGGCTAGAAAATCGGCGCAGATGGACTTCAGCGAGTACGACCGGATAGATGAGGATGCCCTGAATCGCATCCTCTGGCACAGCATCAAAGGCGTGAACGTCCCCTATCCGCCACCGGTTCGCCGCGCTCTGATCTCCTCCTCTGGTCGCGTTCATGCGCAGACCATCCGCCAGGACGATGACGACTGACGTGCGATCTTCTGAAACGCCGACGAGGGCAGGCTGAGATGATCAGCCTGCCCTCGTCACTTATGGGCCCGGTAGGATTCGAACCTACGATCAATCAGTTATGAGCCGACTGCCTTAACCGCTAGGCTACGGGCCCTTTTCCTTCGCTCCTATTCTACCCGAACACAGAACGCATTTCAACCTCGATGAAAAACCTCCCGTTCAACGAAGTTGAACGGGAGGCAGTTCTCTTTTGTCGTCAGACGCAGACTTAGAACTTAACCGCCACCGAGCCGGTGAAGGTGTTGAAGTTGTAGCGAAGCAGATTCGCACCGCCGCCCAGCGCGTTCTTACCGTCAAAGTTGCCAATGCGGTAGTTGAGGCGCAGGAGGGTGTTCTCGGTCAGGTGGTAGCCGGTTCCGAGGGTGATATACTGCTCGAACGGATGGACTTTGCCGGTTCCGTCAAATCGGGCATTGTCCAGGCTCCAGTAGACGCCCTCCCAGTCCACAGTGGTCTGGAAATTCTTGGCGATATTCCAGCGGAAGCCCGCCAGAACGCGCGTAATGTCGTCATTGGAGGTCAGGTTGAGAAGACCCCGATTGCGAGCGCCAGTAAGGAACTCGCCGGAAGCCTTCACGCCGAAGTTCTCGTTGAGGTTGTAGGAAACCGCAACATTCGGTCCCTGAACGTTGGTCGGGTTCAGCCAGTTACCAATGCGTCCCCAGTAGCCGGGCGCATAGAACAGCGGGTCAACATACTTGTACCCCGCCTTAACCATCAGGTTGCCTGCGGTATAGCCCAGGCTTCCGGAGAAGGCGTTGTTCTCATAAGGATTGACCGTGCGGCTGCGTCCGTCACCGGTGATGGTCTTCGCCCACTCTCCGGTCAGCGTCAGGTTATCAGAGAGCTTGACATCAAAGTCAGAGCCAAGGATCAACACGTTGGTGAAGCCCAATCCGGCATTCACGCCGCGCTCGGCGCTGGTGTCAATCGCGGTAAAGCGAACATGACCACCGCCAAACTGACGAACGGGAAGAGCAAGCTGGATTCCAGCCAGCTGATCCACCGTCATCTGTCCCAGATAGGGTTGACCGATCGGCTTGTTTCCGCCCAGCAGAATTGCGGGAGCGGGCGCAGCAATGTTGCCTCCCGGATATTCGATAATGCCGCCGGCAGCGCCAGCCAGCGGGCTATTGATCGCTCCGCCGTCTACATCCTGGACGCTCTTGGTCTGACCGCCAAACGCCGTAAAGCCCACGCTGCCGAAGTTGGTGGTGATCTTCACGCCGTCCACGCGATACATCCCATCGTCCACCATCGGGTTGTAGAACCCGCGATCCACATCCGGCTTCCAGAGGGTCAGCGGGGTTGCCTGCAGCTTATATCGTCCGAGAACGATTCCGCCGCCGCGTCCCAGCGCGCCCAGAGGAGCGGTGATGGTCAAGGTGTTGATGTAGGAGTCGCCATCCGGATCGGTGTCCAGTTCACGGATCTGACCGAAGCTATTCAGGGTGTCCTTATAGTTGCCTATAATCACATCGCCCGAGAATTCGGCTTTGCCGTCAATGGGAGCGGTCACGCCCAACTGGAACTGATGGACAACCAGCGGAGTGTTCACCAGACCGGAGCCGGTCTGATTGCCGATCCCGTAGACACGGCCGTCGATGTCCACGTAGCCGCCATGCGCGCGGTCAGAGCGAATGCCGAAGAACGCGCCGCCGAACAGCTTCGGTCTCTTCTCCAGATCGCCCACCCGCTTGGTCAGGTCGTCTACTTTCGCCTTGAGCATGTTGATGTCGGTGCCCATCTGCGCGATGAGAGGCTCAAACCGACGGGCATACTCGTAGAGTTTCGCGATGTCCTGCGCATACTGCGCAAGTTTGGGATCAATGGCGTCGAGTCGCCCGCGAAGTCCGTTGACATCGTTGGCGAGACCATCAACGCGATTGCCCAGGTCGTTCACCCGGCCCTCCAGAGCGCCGATGCGCTGATCCTGCTGATCAATGCGCGAATTAATCGGGCTGAGGTCAACCTGGGTGTTGTGCAGAACCCACTGAATGGCGCGCTCAAGCGCATAGGCAAGTTCCCAGCGAGTGAGCGTGCGTCCCCCACGGAACATTCCGTCCGGGTAACCGTTGAGAATGCCCTTCACACGCAGAGACTCAAGGAACTGATATACGTCCTTGTATCTCTCCGGGTCCACATCCATGAAGGGATCGTTCTTCCGGCCTTCGATGCTTCGACCAGGACCGCCCTTGAACTCGGAACGATTGACTTCCGGTCCCTGAGTCGGCTGGTCAGACTGAGCAAAAGCCGGAACTACCAACGCCAGACAGAGGGGAACGCTAAGAAGGGCTAATACCTTCTTCATTCCACTTCCTCCTTGAACGTTTAGCGACTGCGCTAGAACCACACAGACACAGGCGATGCATCCAGAGGGGAGAAGAGGTCGAAGGAGGTGAAACCATTGGAAGGTTTTCGAGAGGAGTTGTCCCTGTTTCCTATCCTCTCTCGGACCGTCGCTGCGGAATCATCTCAATCGCGTCTTCAATCCATCGAATGGCATCGCTGCTATGGATGGTTTTAACGCTCCTGATGAGATGGCCTGTCAATCCATAACCTGATCTGAAAATCGCGCATCTTCAGCAGGCGGGATATTAGCCATCTCTTCTCATAAACGTAGCATAATTGCCGGGTTTTTGTCAAGCCTGCGAAGGTTTCCGCAATGCATTTCTCGTACCGGATATCCGTGAACGAAAGAGCGTAAGGGATAGTGGAGAATGAGAAGGAGAATATGTTCAACTTCTGTCATAAAACTTTGACAGATTGCAGCACGGGCAGATCAGAGATGAATAGTCTACCCGGATCGCTCCTGCCACCAGCGTTCCGCGAGAATAATCGCCACGTAGTCATCATAGGGGGATTCTGGAATGCGAAGGCTGCGGGGAAGAAGACGCTGCCAGCCACGCGGGGGAGTTTCCGACAGATATCGTTTACGAGCCCGTTCCGAGGTGTGCCGTTCATCCACCTCTACAATGGATGGAACAAGCTCCAGGGACTCCAGTTCTCGGCGCATATCTTCGGAACCGGTTCCCTTGCCCAGCAGAATCGCGATCGGATTCAGTCTCTCCGTTAACTCCTTTAACGCGCCAGGCAGGTCGGTGACAGGAAGAATAGACTGGTGATGGATTACCCCTGTGCTGTCCACCGCCGCCATTCCGCACTTAGCGCGTCCGGGATCAATCGCGATCACAATCGGAGGAGAAGCCATCGTTTGCTTTCCCTATCGAGCAGGCTCAATCTTAAAATCCAGATTCAGAGGATCTGCGGACTGGGTATCCGCCCTGGCGATTACCGTCACCTTCACGCTATTGCCGACAGAGCGCACGCGATCCACCAACCTTACCAGTTCAACCGCGCCCAGCGATCCCACCTGCGGCTCGCCGGTTGTCGGATCAATACGCGGAATCATGCCGCGCTGAATGGCTCCATGCCCCAGATCCTTCAGAAGATCCACCATCTCCTCAAAAAGAAGTTGCTCGCCCTGTCGCGCATCCAGTCGGCGCGTGGCGATAACCTGCCCCTTCTGATAGATCAGGCGATTGGTAAAGGGTTGAAAATCTATCAGCGCAGGCTCCTCTTCCACTGTATTAGCAATCGCCAGCGCCAGCAGACAGACAGGCGAGGGCGACCAGGAGAGGCGATTGACCAGCGCGCGAATGCGGTCGTCCTGAGTGACCTGTACGGCGACATTCACGCCGGAGACCTGCGTTAAAAACTGCTTGTCAATCACCTGCACCGCGCGTCTGCCATTACCCAGTCCGGCTCCCTTGGAGATCGCCGTCTGATGCGCCTTCTCCATCAGGTCTTCCAACGCCTGTCGAACAACGCTGGGAGGAGAGTTTGCCGGGATCACCCAGCGCGCCAGGTCTTCCCCGCCATGTATCACCACCCGGCGCATCCGCATCGCTTCGAACATCTCCATCAGGCTGCGATTCAGGCCGAATGCGTCCCTGACACGACCGGCAAGCATCTGATTCTGCTCGCTCAGCGATTGATTCTTCTTCGTCAGGTTCTCGTTATCGGAGATGAGCGTAATCTTCTCCTCCACCAGCCTCTTGTTAAACTCAATATTACTCCTCTGTGCCTGCGCCAGAGCGGTATTATCGCGAATTAACTCCTCATTCTGCCGCGCAATCTTCTCATTCTCCGCGCTCATATCGCTGTTCTGGCGCGCAATTATACGATTGTCGGCGATCAGCTTTTTGTTCTCGTCCGCCAGCTTTGTGTTCAGATCCTCCAGCGCCTGATTGTTGTCCATAAGCGTCTCATTTTTTGCGACGAGTGTTCGGTTATTCTCGCTTAAACGGCGATTCTGCGCGGAGAGCGCGCGAAGCTGCCTCTCCGCAGCCTCCTTCGCTCTGAGCGCTGATCGCAAATCCGTCTCTGCCCGATCCAGCAGATTCTGTACGCGCTTGAGATCGGTCTGTTTCGCCTCAACCAGACGCTGCGCTCTGCGAACCTCCTCCTCCGCCTGTTCGCGTCGAAGCTGCGCTGCGGAAGCAAGCTGCCGCTCCTCCTTCACCGACAGTTCTAGCGTCCGCTTTTGCCTCGCCAGTAGTTCGTTGTCGCGAAGGGCGCGTTCACCGTTCAGGATCACCTCGCGCACGGGAGTCGCCACCAGAAACAGAGCGGCGGTCGTCAGCGCGGAGATCATCACGCCGGTGATACTGGTGATGAGAATGGCGGTATATTTCGGGCGCAATCCGAAAAGGGAGACCCGCCGTTTGCCGAAACGACGACCGATCAGGTCGCCGTTGTAGGCGATGATCCCTCCCATTAAAACCGTTAATCCCAGAGCCAGAGCCGTCCAGAACAAGGGAAACACCCCCTTCAGGAGCGGGTTTCGGCATATCCCAGACCAGAGCCGGAGCCATGCCTGCCCGTTCCTACTGTCGAGTACGCGCGATCAGAATAATGGCGACGAATAAGCCGATGATGCAGCCGGAGAACGCCGCCAGAACGGGAGGCAGAGAGCCGTTCTTCCCGACCACATACATCCAGTTATAGATCACCCAGTACATAAAGATGATCCCGATAGCCATTCCGAATCCGACCGCCTTGCTGCCCCGATGCGGTCGAACGCCAAGCGGCGCACCGACCAGTCCGAAAACCAGACTTGCCAGCGGCATCGAGAGTTTCCCCCACAGGTCTACCTCGTCGCCGCCGGTATCCAGATTTCCTTCGGCACGCTCACTGTTAATTTTATCACGCAACTGGCGAAATGTCATGCTCCGGTTATCGCGAGGCTCGCTTTGCATCACACCGCGAAAACTGCGCCGTACTCCGACATTGGCAGGGAGCGTGCTGGTGCGCGCCTCTTCAAAGTGCGTCTCGATCCAGGCTTTACGATTGGGATCAGGTCGCAGGTCGAGAACCCGGCAGTCATAGTAGACCCAATCCAGCCCTTTCGGATCCCGCGCAATGGCGCGCTCCGCGTAGACGCTGAACGCGGGCATCCCTCGCCGCTTGGGGTCGTCATCCATCTTTATCAGAGTCACCTTGCGAAGCATCTGCTGGCGCGCGTCGTATCCTCCCTCGATATTCGCAAAGAGATCTACTCCCCCGTCATCTCGCCGAAGGGTGTAGGAGAGCGGCGTATCCACCGCCATCACCTTCTCCGCCGCGTCCTGCACCAGCCGATAGTAGGCGCGCTGTGCGGGAGGCGCAACGGTCTCATTCCAGAAAAAGGCGAACAGACTGACCAGCCCCCCCATCACGGCAACCGGAACCGAGATACGGAAGAAGCTGACCCCTCCAGCAAACAGCGCGACGTGTTCGCTGTCGCTGGAGAGCCGTCCGAATGCCAGCAGGCAACCCAGAAGCATCGCCATCGGAAGCGCCCAGGTTACCAGCGCTGGAAGGCTGTAGAGCACCACGCGCACAACCGTCCAGAGGGGAACCCCTTTGACCAGCAGTTCGGTCAGTTTGAACAGATAGGCGGTGGCAAAGAGAAGCATGATGAACATCAGCACGCTGTTGAGGAAGGGGCTGAGAACTTCACGCAGAATGAGGCGGTCAAGCAGCTTCATAAGCGGTTGTCGTATCTGTATGCGAACGCGAGAGCGTCATTATTGACTGAAGCTCTCGCCGAAATAGTATTTGCGAGCGATAGGGTCTTCCGGCAGCTTATCGGAGAGACCGGAGGCCCGTATCTGACCGTCGGCGATGATATAGGCGCGTTCGGTGATTTTCAGGGTCGCCTGAACATTATGGTCGGTGATCAGGATGCCGATATTGCGGTCTTTCAGATGCATGATGATCTGCTGAATGTCCTGAATAGCGATCGGATCAACGCCCGTAAACGGCTCATCCAGCAGAATGAAGGCAGGAGAGGTCGCAAGAGAGCGAGCAATCTCCACGCGCCTCCGCTCTCCTCCGGAGAGGGTCTTTCCCTTATTATTTCGCAGATGCGCGATGTGCATCTCTTCCAGCAGCGTATTGATACGATCTTCGCGCTCGGACCGCTTCATACGCGAGAACTGAAGCACCAGACGCAGGTTTTCAGCGACGGTGAGTTCGCGGAAGACGGATGGCTCCTGCGGAAGATATCCGATGCCTGCGCGAGCGCGCCGGTACATCGGCATGGAGGTGATCTCCACTCCATCCAGCAGCACACGCCCGCGATTGGGGCGGATCAAGCCGACAATCATATAGAAGGTGGTGGTTTTACCCGCACCGTTGGGACCGAGCAGCCCGACAATCTCCCCACGCTTCATCTCGAGGCTGACGCCGTTGACGACCTTGCGTCCTCGATAGGTTTTGATCAACTCTTGAGTCGCTATCTCCACGCTCTTCCTGTCTCTCTCAGAATAGTGATGCGGCTTCCTTCATCTGATTCAGGGCTTTTTATCCTTCTTCTCCTCGTCCTGGCTCTTAATCGGTAGGTTCACCTTGCCGCGCCCGGACGAGTTCTCTATCTGAATACGGTAGGGGGACTTGCTCATATCCATCGTTACCGAGTCTCCAAAGAAAGCCGCCCCTTCCGGCGGAGTCTGCGGCGTGAAGACTCTCGCATCCACGCTCCCGGACAACACCAGAAGCCGTTTCTCCTCATCATAGACCGCTCCGCTGGCGGTTCCGCGAACCGACTGCTTGCCTGTTCCATCGGAGGTCGGCTCTTCCGCATAGAAGTTCACCGGTCCCTCCAGAGTCAGCCGCTGGTTTATCTTCTCATAAACCGCCTTCACCCCGGAAGCGCGAACAATCTGGGCCCCTGCGCGCCTCTCCAGAGGTCGCGAACCTTCAAAGCGCACGTTTCCGGTCGCTTCTATACGTTCGACGGCGTTATTTTTTTTTGCCATGAACGCAATAATTTCACGCGCCTGAAGACGCCCCTTGCGATTCTGTTTCGGATCGTCGGCATCTACCGTCGTGTTCGGACCGGTCACGCGGGCACGCTCATTAAATACAATCTCCGCGCGTTCAAAGTTATACAAAGTAACATCGCCAAAGCGAAGCGGACCCTGCTGAGCCTGCGGAGAGCGCGCCCCCACACGCGCCCCTCTCCGCGTTTGCGCCGAGGTCCATACTGTGCAGAGAATCAGCAGGAGCGCGAAGGCCAGCAGCATCATTCTCCGCCAGAAGCGTAGTTGTATAAGCATCGTTACTATTTCCTCAAGAAAACCGGATACTGGGATGATTGATAGACGGGTGAAAGATCAGACCGAGCGTTCGTCCGCATAGAGCATCTTCAGGGAATGGTCAGGCGTTGCACCTGTGTGTCAATTGTTACCTGCGGAAACGGTCCTCCCTGAGACACAGGCGCGTCTATGCCGGGCGGTTTCTGCTCAAAACGCACATTGCCGAGTGCAACTATCCGATTGGCGGCATAGTTCCAGACGACCTGATCTGCGCGCACGGTGATGCCTTTCGGCTTGAGACTGTAGATGATCACGCCGCCCGTCGCTATCAGTTTACTCTCCTGCCGGATCGCTTCCACCTTCGGAGCCTCAAATCGCGCGCGAGGCGTATCATCGCGATAGAAGATGCCTGTCGCCTTCAGCATCCGTCCAGACTGCGTTTCGGCGTTCAGCGAACCGGTCTCCGCTTTCATCTCCAGAATACGCTGAATGCGATTCTTCGGCTGCTCCTCTTGCCAAATAAGAGAGATGCCCCGGCTTACCAGTTCTCGCGGCACATCCTCCTGCACCTCATTTTTCTTGGCGCTGTTGCGAGACGGAGAACGCCCCGGACCGCAGCCCAGAAGACATAGCAGAAGCAAGAGGGGGATGCCCTGCCGTACCAGAAGGCGTGACAGGCGCTGCCATCTCACGAGGTTACCGCCGGTTTGATAGTTTGCGGGCGAAGCAGTCCGACGGTACGGCGCAACTGACCGCAGGCGGCGCTGATCGCATGCCCCCTCTCCATACGCTGTGTGGTGACGCGCCCTTCATTTTCTAGCGCCGCTCGAAAAGCCCGAATTCGATCCGCCGATGGACGACGGAAGCCCTCTGGCGTCTCCACATGGTTGAAGGGAATCAGGTTCACGTTTCCGGGAATGCCGAGAAGTCGTTTCGCCAGGGACCGAGCCTGAACCGGGTGATCGTTGACATCCGCAAGCAGCAGATACTCGAACGTCAGATTGCGCCTTGTCTTCGTATAGTATTCGCGGCAGGCGTCCAGAATCTCTTCGAGAGACCACTTGCGGGCAGTGGGAATGAGTTTCTGGCGCAGTTCATCATCGGGCGCGTGGAGCGACAGCGCCAGCGTTACCGGAATCTGCTCCTCCGCCAGTCGTCGGATTCCCGGCGCGATCCCCACAGTGGAGATGGTTAACTGCCGCGCCGACATCCCCATCTCCTCCGAAAAGAGAGCGACGCTTTTTATAACGCTCTCATAGTTCAGCAGAGGTTCGCCCATGCCCATATAGACCGCATGGCTGATTCGCCTCTGCGGATGTTTACGCTGCAGCAGAATAACCTGTTCCACGATCTCGCCTGCGGTCAGGCTGCGCGCCAGACCGCCCAGCGCCGTCGCGCAGAAGACGCATCCCGCCGGACAGCCCGCCTGAGTCGAAAGACAGACGGAGACGCGATCTTCATAGGGCAGATAGACACTCTCGATCTGTTCGCCGTCCGACAGTTCCAGCAAATACTTCACCGTACCATCCGAAGCCTCATCCTGTCGGCAGATATGCGACGAACGCAGCGTAAACTGCTCCGAGAGGCGAGCGCGCAGGGCTTTTGGCAGGTCGGTCATCTCCTCCCAGTTTGCAGCATGTCGCAGATATATCCAGCGCGCCAGCTGTTTCCCGCGATATGCCGCCTCACCAAGCGACTGCGCAACCTGAATCAACTCAGCGGTTGTAAGTCCAGTAAGGGTATCCATCACTCTTTAAAGGACGCAGTGTCCTGCGTCTCGTTCCTTCCCATCTCTGCGAATGATTCTACGTAAAACGGCGCAGAATCCTTTCGATTACTCCTCCGAAAGTCCGTCATCATGCCCCGAAAAAAGCCTGATTCCCGCGATTGCAAGCAAAAAGGGAGCCGGTCGGCTCCCTTTTCTGGAACAGGTGATGTCATCACTCAGTGCCGCATGGCGGAGTGAACCAGCAATTCGCTCAAATTTGCCAGTCCGAGCGGGACCGTGGAGACCTTTCGTTTAATGCGCGCCAGCGCGTTATCAACGGACTTGGTTTTGCATCGCAGTTCGTTGGCGATCTCGCGATACGACTTGCCAATCTGGTAACCGGCTAACACACGCCATTCAAAATCGGAAAGCATCTGCTGAAGCATCTCATGAAGTCTTTTGGTGTCTTCACTCTGCAGCAGCAGCTCCTCCGGGTCCTGCAGGTCTGCAGAGGGAATGATATCTGCCAGGCTCCAGTCGGGCCCTCCATCTTCCGCAGGCGATTCGAGTGATAATGAGGTGTTAAGAGGCATCTGTTTCTGGCGGGTAGCGGTCTTAATGGCGGTGATGATATGACGCTGTATACACACTTTTGCGAAAGCGGGGAAAGAGATGGCACGGTCACAACGGAAATCTACAATTGCCTGCCATAAACCGATCATACCGACTTGAAGGAGGTCTTCCTTCTCTGCGCCCACCAGAAAGTATGATTTTACTTTGGTTCGAACGAGATTGCGGTACTTATAGAGCAGAAATTCTGCGGCTTCTTCCTCGCCTCTCTGCGCCCGCGACACTATATCACGGTCCGGCATTTCCACATAACGGTCATGCGATTGCTTGAGACGATGATGCCCTTCAATACTCACCCTGGTCTCCCAGTCAAGAAAGGTATTTTTGCCGATGCGGCTCGGACGAAGAGCCGAAAGCGGCTCGGGGATTTGAAGCGGTGAAAAATACTTGGGTTGATTATACAATACAAGTTTTTGTGAATGCAAGCCTCTATCGAATATTCGTGAAATTGCTCCGCATATCTACAGTGAAGCGCTCGCGCAAGGGCGGATTTCCCTTGTTTTTTCTGTATCATAGTGATAAAATCGAGAGTGGCAGAAGGTCGGGTGGTCGCTCCGGTCCTGTACCGGGGAGGAAAGTCCGGGCTACGCAGGGCGCGATGCCGGATAACGTCCGGGCGGGGTGACCCGACGGAAAGTGGCACAGAAAAGACACAGCCGGAGGGGAAGACCGGTTACGCCCGGGGCGAAAGTCTCCGGGTGGCTCCTTCCATCCGGCAACGGTGAAATGGCGCGGTAAGAGCGCACCGGCGACCGGGAGACCGGTCGGCCTGTCAAACCCCATCGGTAGCAAGGCTCGAGCAGGAGGGGATGAAGCGGCCCGCTGACTCTCCGGGTAGAGCCGCTGGAGGCTGCGAGTAATCACAGTCGCAAGAGAGATGACCACACAAATACAGAACCCGGCTTACAGACCTTCTGCCGTTATGTGACCGACCGCTGAGGTAGAGGCAATGGCTATCCATACGGTTCAGCAGGGAGAGTGTATCTCCAGTATTGCCCATCATTACGGTTTCACAGACTGGCGCACCATCTGGAATCATGCCAATAACGCGGACCTTCGAAGAAGAAGACCCAACCCCAACATTCTGCGCGCCGGTGACCGTATCTTCATCCCGGATCATCAACAGCGAGACGTCGGACGCTCCACCGGCTCACTGCACGCCTTTGTCGCTCCCTCCTCCACCGTTCTCCTGCGCCTGAAGATTCAAGACGAAGCAGATCAGCCACTCGCCAATAAACGGTATGAACTCACCGTTGCCGGAACCACTCATCACGGCACACTGAATGCAGAAGGCATTCTGGAACAGACCGTCCCGGCTTCCGCCACTCAGGGCGAACTGAAAGTCTGGCCCGAAAATCCCGCCTACGAATGCGACGACTATGTTTTTCCGCTTGCAATCGGACATCTCGATCCTATTGATGAGAACACCGGCGTTCAGGGCAGACTCTATAATCTGGGTTTTGACGTCGGCGCGATTGACGGCGATATAGGCGCGAGAACCCGCGAGATGCTTCGCGCCTTTCAGGATACTTACAGCCTGGATGTGAACGGTGAACTCAACGACCAGACACGCAATCGTATTCGCGAACTGCACGATGGCTCGTCATAGATCGGACAATCTTTGTCCCCGGAGGGATAGATCATGACTACACGCCGCTCCCAACAGGATCATCCCATACCGCGCATCGCTTCCGGAAGCGCTCTGCGCGCCACGCTGACCATACGTAAAAACATCACGCTGGAGTTCGTCCTTGACCGGGACAATAACCATGCCGCCGGGGAGACCGAAGCGGCAACCAGCTTCGTCAAGATCGGGCTCTGGGATAACGCCTTCGACACAACCAGCGGCAACCTGATAAACAATCGCTCGGAGACCTCCAATTTCATCGGTTCGGACAGCCGTCGGTTCTATTTTCGTGTGAAAGATGCAGAGGGAGCCGCCCCCCTGCGCATTCGATGGCGCACCAGCGCTGGAAGCCGCGATGACGATGTTCCATCCTCGCAGGAGATCACGCTTACGGAGACCCGCGCCGATTCGCATATCTTCGTCTCTCGCGCGGTGATGCTGGTGACGGACGATCACGACCGCGATCAGGCAACCAACAGCGGCCTCTCCGATCCTTCCGGAAATCGCACCCGCTCGCAGAGTGATCATCGCACCCGGAAGATCACCGTAAACCTCTCCCCGCGTCTGGAGGGTCGAATCCTGGCGATTTATCGTCCGGCGGCAGGGCGTCCTGTCATCGCCTCCGCCAAGCTGTTCCAGCGTTCACCGGAGGAGCGTAAAAAACTGCGCGTCCATCTGGTCAATGTACGCGCCTCTGCAGGCGGAACCGCCACACTGACAACCGCGCGCAAGAATCTGATTATTCGCACCTTTCGCGCCATCTATGCGCGCTGCGGAATCAGTGTGGATTTTAACGAGATCATGCTCGATCCGCCCGCCGCCTGCATCGGGTGGGCTGCCGCCTATCCGGGCGATCCTCGCGCCGCCGATCCCTCCGTAACCGGGTTTTCTATGACCGGCGGGAATCTGCAGCCATCCGCCTCAATGACCGCCATCATTAACGCGGTGCGCGCCCTGCCAGGCTTTCAGGCGAACGATCTCTATCTGGTCTATGTGCGCTACATCTACTCCAACCCGGTTCCGGTTCCCGGTAGCGGCACCAACCTATCGTTGGATGCTGGAGGAGAGGCTTTTCCGGACTCCTGGACCGGTGCCGGGTCAACCGCGCGCGGATTTGCCTTCGTCGCCGTCTCCGGCGGGATTACTGAGTTCGCCGACCCACACGAGGCGACTCACATCACCACCAATCTTCGCAACTCAGCGGGCGGACATTTTCATCTCGGTGCGGCGGGTGCGACCGCTCCCGGCAGCATTGACGGCAGGAACCTGATGCACAGGTTCTATCTGCCCAATAACCTGCGTGTCCGCAATCCCAAACGACTCTGGAATCGGGCATTCAATAACGCCAGCTACTCCCCCGCGATGACTATCCCGGCGCAAGTGGACGCTATACGCAGTTCGCGATTCGTCCAGAACCTCTGAGAGGTAGAACCATGGCAGGCAGTTTTTCCAGGTCTTTCTGGTGCGCCCTGATGATCATAGGCGCAGTAAGCTATACATGCCTGCGCGCAGGAGAACAGAAGAGGATGCAGGACATACCTATCGCTGTAAGAGAGTTTCTGTCTGCGTCAGACGGGTTGGGCAAGATGGCGGTTCGCGAGCAGCACCCGAACCTGGATCAGCAACTCGCTGATCCGAATACCCGTGTCACCATTCTGCGTTTTCTGGAATCGGATGAGGCATGGGAGGAGAAGGACAGCGGCTTCGTCGCCTCCTGTATCGAGTTTTTAATGGCGAAAGCGAAGACGGAGGAGGTTCCGATTATCCGTACCTTCCTTCTGAGCGCAGAGCCGCATGTTCGTCTTCGCGCCTATGAGTTTCTGGTCCGTTTTGCCTTCCCGGATAAAAACCGCGACTCCCTCTTGATCTTGCTGCAGGGGATGCTTTCGGATGAGGACGACATGGTGAGAACGCAGGGTGCGCATTTTATCGAACGCGCCGACGCTGTTTCGCCGCTTCTGCCTTTCCTCCAGCGATGGATGAAAATCGCTGCAAACAAGGCGTGGACCGAAAGCGAGAGTTTTGAACTGGTGGAACACATGATTCATAAGGCGACCCGACGACCGAGATTGTAGGACAAGCCCCGGAGATCAGCGATGAGCTTCAGCGCGTTTACGGATCGTAAGAGAAGACCGGTGGACGGGGAGATAGACGCCGTTTCGCTTCCGGGAGATGATAGAACCGTAAAAATAACAGGCAAATTCCCGGTCTGCAACGCCTGGAACTGTGGTAGAGTAGTTATATCTCCCTCACGATCCTCGATATGGCGCTGGCAAAGCAAACATTCTCAGGCTGGGTAATTGAAACCATGAATCGGCGCGGGCGCGTGGTGATACGCTGCCAGGGTCGAAGTATGCAGCCTGCCATACCAGATGGAGCCAGTCTGGAGGTGCGCCCCGTCGTCTTCGATGAGTTGAAGATCGGAGATATCGTTGTCTTTCACTATGCCGGCGATGTCTTCTGCCACCGGCTTATCAAGAAGACCGGACGACGCTGTATTCTCAAAGGCGATACGTTGCTTTACGCCGATCCCCCCATCCTTCGGGATCAGATCATCGGCAAGGTGACAACCCTGATACCCGACAACTCCCGTCTGATACCGCTGGACACAAGACGCCAGCGATACCTTGCCATTCTACTTGCTCGCGCTACCTATCCCTACGCCCTGCTTTATACGATTCACCGCCGGTTATCTCGTCTGCTGTCCTGGAATCGCGGGGTGAATCTTCCCGGCGATTAATCCTTGACATTCCACAGTCAGATATGCTATTTTAAACGTTGAAAAATCCATAGCGGGACTTATCGAGAGTGGCAGAGGGACCGGCCCCGTGAAGCCACAGCAACCCCCTCGTTCGCCGACGAGGAAGGTGCTAAGTCCGGGCAGTGTTATCACTGCAAGATAAGAGAGCGCAGGCGACCCATGCGCCAGAGCAGACTCTTCCTTGCAGGAAGGGTTTTTTTTTGACCTCTTCCCGCACTGCCTCCTGCCCTGGAGTCTCAGACCAGAAAGGAAACGTATTATTTACTATGTCAGAGAGACTATTCACTTCGGAGAGCGTCACCGAAGGACATCCGGACAAACTGGCGGACCAGATCAGCGATGCGGTGCTGGATGAGCTATTGAAGCAGGATCCAAAGGCGCGAGTCGCGCTGGAGACGTTTCTGACCCGGGGTCTGGCAGTTGTTGGCGGAGAACTGACCACCACTGCCTACGTCGAGATCGCGGACGTAGTGCGCAACACCATCATCGAAGTCGGTTACACCCACACCGACTACGGTTTCGACGGACACACTACCGGCGTGATGCTCGCCATCCAGAAACAGTCGCAGGACATCAATATGGGAGTGGACCGGGATAAACCGGAAGAACAGGGGGCAGGCGATCAGGGCATGATGTTTGGATACGCCTGCAATGAGACCGATGAGTTGATGCCTCTCCCCATCACCATCGCCCATGCCCTGACCCGCCGGTACACGGAAGTCCGAAAATCGCGCCCTGAACTGGGCTTTCGTCCCGATGGAAAATCGCAGGTAACCATCGCCTATCGCAATGGACAGCCTGTGCACATTGACACCATTGTCTTCTCCGCGCAGCATGACCCGACGATTGAAAATGACGTTAAGGCGCGAGTACAGGAACATGTGATCCGCCCTGTCCTCACTGAGTATGCTCGCTTTGCTGAAAAGAAAATCACAACGCATATCAACCCGACAGGACGCTTTGTGATCGGTGGACCGCAGGGAGATACCGGCGTTACGGGACGAAAAATCATCGTGGACACCTATGGCGGCTATGCGCGGCATGGCGGAGGAGCCTTCTCCGGCAAAGATCCCTCCAAAGTAGACCGTTCCGCCGCTTATGTTGCGCGTTATCTGGCGAAAAATGTGGTGGCGGCAGGGCTGGCGAAGCGCTGCGAGATTCAGCTTGCCTATGCGATCGGAGTCGCAGAGCCGGTCAGCATCTATGTAGACACCTTTGATACCGGCAAACTCTCGGAGAAAGAGATCGTGGATCGCCTGAAAAAAGCGGTGGATCTGCGCCCTTACTTCATCATCGAGAAGCTCGGACTGCTGGACAGCCACCGTATCAGCTATCTTCAGACTGCCAAGAACGGCCACTTCGGTAATCCCGACTTCCCCTGGGAGAAGACCGATCTGGCAGATCAGATCGGATAGCGGGCATCAGAATCCTGTCAGCACAGAGGGACAGCGCCGGGGAACTAAAAAGGGTTCCCCGGCGTTTTTTTCATGGGAAGACTTTTTTAGAGGATTTTGCGTATAGAAATCGTATCTCACAGGAGAAACACCCAGCCCCCAATACTTTACCAGGAGGTGCTTAATGAGCAGGATTATACCCCTGCTGTCGGCTTCTGCCCTGTTCGCAATGATGGGAGCCTCCGCGCTCGCGCAAAACAGCGCGTCGGCGGAACGGGCGAAAATGGACGCCCCGGTCAAAGACTTCACCGTCCCCAATATCATGTCGGAAGAGGGTCAAGAGATCAAGCTCTCGGAGTTCAAAGACAAGAAACCGGTGGTGCTGATCTTCATGGCTTACACCTGCCCGGCGACCTGGTCTTACGAGGGACGAATCGGCAAGCTGGTGCAGGAGTTCGGGAAAGATGTCGCCTTTATCGGTGTACGCTGCAACGGCTCGGAGAACAACGATGCGATGCGCAAATACATCGAATCGAAGAACTTCAGCTTCCCGGTGGTTCTGGATCGTAAAGGACAGCTTTCCGCCTATTTCGATGTGCGCGTCACTCCCACATTCATCGTGATTGACAAAGAGGGGAAGATGCGCTACTGGGGCAATCTGGACGACAACGGCGAAGAGAAATCAGCAAAGAACGCCTATCTGAAGACTGCCATCCATGCCGTTATGAACAACAAGACCATCGCCACCAAGCGAACACAGGTCTTTGGGTGAGGGTTCCCCCGCGTGTCCGGTTCGGACTAGCTCACAGAATTCTCATTCACATCACCGGGGATGCTAATCAACATCCCCGGTGATTCTGTCAATGCTCTCAGGGAACTCCATGAACAAGAGTCGATTTCTGACACTCACACTCTCCGTCCCCACGCTCATCCTGATTGTCGCGCTGCTCGTCGGCTCCCCTGACCTGTCCACCTCTCTGCCGGGAGAAGAGATTGATCGCTCGCCATCCAGCCTGGCGCTCTCCTCCGACGGGCGACGGGCAGTCACGGCAAATACGACCGCCAATTCTGTCTCCCTGATTGATCTGACATCGGATCGGGTTTTACAGGAGGCTCCGGCGGGTCGAAAGCCGTTCGCCGTGACAATGACTCGCGACAACCGGCGCGTGGCGGTCACCAACTTTCTTTCCGATTCGATCACGATTATGGAGATTGTCAGAGACTCCCTGAAACCGATCCGAACAATTCCGGTCGGTAATCAGCCGCGCGGGATCGCCCTCTCGGCGGATGACAGAACCGCCTATGTCGCGCTTTCCGGCGAGGACTCGGTGGCAGCAGTAGATATTCAACAGATGCGAGTCCTGCGCCGGGTTCCTGTAGACCGCGAACCCTGGCATATCGGGCTTTCGCCGAACGGCAGATACCTGGTGGTGGGCAATGCTGTCGGCAGAACGGTCAGCGTTCTGGATGCCAAAACCCTGACGCTTGCCTACTCAGTGCCTCTGCGCGGGCGGAATCTTCGCCATATCGCCATCTCGCTGGACAGCCAGTGGGCGTATCTGCCTCATATTGCGGAGCGCGGCTTCAGCGCGACGAAAGAGAATATTGATATGGGGTGGGTGGTCGGCAGCCGCCTGAGTCGCATTCCACTGACCGGGGAGGGACCGCGTGAGGCGATCACGCTCGATCCGCGCGGGAAGGCGGCGGGAGATGCGGATGGGATCGCGGTCAGTCCAGACGGGCAGACTCTGGTGGTATCTGCCGGAGGATCGCAAGAGCTGCTGATTCTTCGGTTCCCCCTTCCCTTTGTCGCGTTTGGCGGACCCGGGGATCATATCGAGCGGGAGCTGCTCGCCGATTCACGCCGATTCCGCCGCGTCTTTCTGGGAGGTCGTCCTCTTGGAATTGCCTTCCTGCCGGACGGGAAGCAGGTCGCGGTGGCAAACTACTTCGGCAACTCACTGCAGATTGTAGATGTTGAGAAGGCGCAGCTTATTCGATCCATCTCTGTAGGCGGTCCGAAAACGCCCTCGCTTGCGCGGCGCGGCGAAGCGATCTTTTATGACGCGCGGCGCTCTTTCGCGCAGTGGTACTCCTGTAATACCTGCCATGTCGAGGGGCATACCAACGGCGGTAATTTTGATACCTTCAATGACGGCAGCTATGGCACGCTGAAAAAGACGCTCAGCCTGCGCGGGATCGCGCTCACGTCCCCTTACACCTGGCACGGCTGGCAGAAAGACCTGCGCGCCTCGGTGAAGGAGTCGCTTATTAAGTCCATGCAGGGACCTCCGCCCACCGAGGATGATCTGGATGCTGTGATCGCCTACCTGAAAACCCTGGACTTCCCCCCTAACCCCAACCGTAACCCGGACGGTACCCTTTCCGCATCGGCGAAACGCGGCGAACGAGTCTTTCAGGACAAACAGTGCCAGTCCTGCCATGCCCCCCCGCTCTACACCAGCCCCGGAGCCTTTGAGGTCGGTCTTGAGGAGGCAGGGGACGCCTATCGCGGCTTCAATCCCCCGACGCTGCGCGGCGTCTATAATCGCGCCCCCTACCTCCACGACGGACGGGCGCGAACGCTGGAAGAGACGCTGACAATCTATCATCGTCCCTCTCTGTTAACCGGAAAACCGGATTTAACTCCGCAGGAGTTGTCCGATCTTATCGCCTTTCTGCGCTCCCTTTAAGACGGCATCTCTTTTTTCGGAACGGCTTGCTCCTTCGATCCTCCTCGTAATTATCATAGATTTTTTATGAGGAGAGGTGGAATAGAGAGTGTAAACGTCTCCTTCGATGCGGCATGTCCTATGGAGGGTAGTGGCGATAAGGGGGTGTCAACTTGTCCGGTCTTTGCCGTAAAATAAGTATAATACCGATTACAGCGTTACTGGCAGGCATTCTTCTGCCCGGTATGACGGGTTATCTGCTGCTGCAGCGCTATGCCGTTCGCGAAACCCATGAGAAGGCGGTTTCGCTGCTGAGTACGCTGGAGGCGATGCGAATCTATGCGGAGGAGTCGCAGTCGGCGAAACCCTCGCCCGATCTAGCACAGAGAGAACACGGATCGGCGGGAAAGGCGCTCGCGTCGGTCATACAACGTTATCACTCCAACCCCAGAGAGTTTAACTATAAGTACCATCTCGCCTACGCAGAAAGTAAGGATCCCTCTCTCAAACCCGATCCCTTTGAGGAGAGAATCATAGCCACCTTCCAGGCGGATCCGCGCCTGCGGCGAGTCGAGGAAGAACTGAGACTGCAGGAAGGCGTATTTCTCGGTGTCGCGGTCCCCGTGATGAAAGGCGATAAGCTGGTTGGCGTGGCTGCCGTCTATGTGCCCGTCGAATACTCCCGTCAGCAGGCGATGCGAATCTTCTGGGTGGTCTGTATCCCACTGACGCTGTTGTGCGGTATGTGCTGCGCGGCGCTGGTCTGGCGCCTGAAGCGATTGATCACCGTGCCGGTGCAGCAGATGCGGGATACCTGTCTGGCGATCCGTCGCGGCGAGTGGACGGCGCGCTTCCCCAAAGACCCGTCCGACGAACTGGAGGGGCTTTCCGCCTCTTTTCAGGAGACAACCCGCTGGCTGCGCGAGCGAATCGCGCAGGAGGAGAAGCTGCGCGCCCTGTTCCAGCAGTTCGTGCCCGCCTCCGTCGCGGCGAAAGCGCTCGGTAGGGAAGCGGATAAAGTCCTGGAGGGAACCATACAGCCGGTGACCGTCATGGTCATCAATATTCGCAACTTCAAGCTGCTGATGGATCACCTTCCGCCGGAGCAGACGGTAACCACGCTGAACGAGTTTTTTACCGAAGTGAATAGAGTGATCGTTTCGCAGAAAGGGCTGGTCAGCAAATATCTGGGCGATACGGTTCTGGCGTTTTTCGGAGTCCCGCAGGGCAGTGAAACCCACGAACTGGATGCCGTGCGCGCCGCGCTGGAGATTCCCCGCGCTCTGCAAAATCTGTATATCCGGTTGGATGAGGAGTATGGATGGCAGCTTGGAGTCGGGATCGGGATCAGCAGCGGTCAGCCGATTGTCGGGCACTTCGGTTCGACGGAGCACTATGAATACACGGTTCTCGGCAGCGTGGTGCAGGAGGCGCACTGGCTGGAAGAGATCAGCAAGGGCGTTCCCGAAGAGGACACCATCGTTATCAGCGAGCCGACCTTCCGGCGCGTGATGTCGGAAGTGCATGTCTACGATCTGGGAGAGCGAACGACGGCAGCCGGTAAAACACTGCATGCATTCGCCGTGCAGGGACTGCGCATGGAGGCGCGCTCCGCGCTGGCAGCCTGATAGACGAACCCATGAGAGAGCCAGAGCGCAGGGATAGTTGCTCTGGCTCTCTTTGTTATTCAATCATGTAATGCTAGTGAAAACGGCTTGATCTGTTGTCTGTGTAAATGAATGCGCAGGCAGCCGCGGCCAGAAGACGCCCTGCTGCGACAGACAACCATCCTGCAGGCAGTACTCGCGTCTTTCACGACAGTCCAGCCAACAATGTTGCGGGTTTTCCCCTGTGCCTGGAATTCCGGTAATCATGGGGGTTGTCTGTGCATCGAGGCTATGGAAAAAGAATGCACATGACCCACAGATAGTGAGCGTGTTCGTCGCGAGCTTCTTGCGGGATGCCCCTCCCCGGCATCTTGCCAGTCTAATCGGTTCATCCGGAACCGAAGGTAAACCACGCTTGATGCAAAGGCACACGATGATGAGTAACTACTATACGACGGAAGTAAACGATACGCGAAGACGTAAACTGGATGATCTCTTTTCCAATCAGCCGTTTCTCTCTCCGACCATGAGAGCCAATCAACTGCATACGCGGCTGGTGGATGAACCAGCGTCGGTGTTGATCCCGATGATGGGTCAGCCAGGCGAGGACGATCTTACCAGTCGTATGCGTGTGGCGCGCGCCGCTTTTGAACAGACTCCCTTCCCGGATGTCTACGAAGAGTGGCCTGCGGCTCCCCTGCCACGACCGATCTCAACGCTGCGTCCTGCCACCGAAGCGATCTCGATCCAGGTTGCATCGAAAGTCAAAGAGGAGATTCGCTCAGCATCGGCCCCCGGCGTCATGCGGATGAATCTCTGGGTAGACACGCGAGTCTCTCCGCCGGTGGTGCGGGTCTCCGAAGCGTTTGCCTATGATTGCGATCGGGACTTTCTCACGCTAACCGAAGCGGCAGAACTGCTACGGTTCAGCAAAAGCACCGTCCGCGCCTGGGCGAAGTCGGGTAAAATCGCCTGTTCGCGGGTCGGAGGACGCCTGCGCTTCCGCAGACAGGCGTTAATGGACTGGATGGCATCACAAGAGTAAAGTATGTTGCCGCAAACTTGTTCTGCTCACTCCCAAACGCCACCTGAAGCCGCACGACATCCGCGCCTTCCTTTGATCTTCGTTTGATCGGAGGAGGCGCGGGCGCGGCGGAGGGGAACCGCTTTCCATCTTTCGCGCTCTATCCGAGTTCCGGTATCGCGACGGACTCCGGCAAACCGACTTTCACCGGGGAGATGCCCAGACGGGAATAGATGGCGGCGGCGATCTCCTGAGGGCGTACCGGGCGCTCCATCGGCTCTGCGCCGACGGAATCGCTCATCCCTACGGCCTGCCCTTCCGGCACGCCTGCCCCGGCGAAGAGCGCAAAACCGCACCGTGACCAGTGATCCCGCCCGGCCAGCGCATTGATTTTCGGAGACCGACCGAACTCCCCGAGACAGACAACCAGCGTTCTTGACAGCCTCCCCCGCTGATGTAGATCCTCGATCAAAGCGGACAATCCCTGATCAAGAGGAGGAACAAGCCAGTCCCGGCAAACTTTCGCGTTATCGGAATGGGTATCCCATCCCTCCTGACAGACCATCACAAAACGCGCGCCCTGTTCCACCAGACGACGCGCCTGCAGACACCTTCGCCCGAACGCATGACGACCGTAACGTTCCCGAATCCCTTCCGGCTCCTGCTGTAAATCGGATTGGAAAACATCGTCGCGCGGTGACCAGGGATTGTACTCTTGCGGGAGGAAACCGGAGAGTCCGAACCCGAATGCGAAGCCGCTTCCGGAAAGAGCCGCATAGATCGGGAAGATCATGCCTGCTGCCATCTCTTTTGCCACATTGGAACCGATGCTCGGAAAGATGCGAGAGGTCTCTGCAGGATGCCCGGTCAGCACGCGATGGCAGGCGCGTTCATGACTCTCCTCTTCATGCGAGAGCGTCCGAATCAGAGTCACGCGATTCATGATCTTCGCCATGCGCGACAGCAATTCGCTCACATACAGCCCCGGCACTGTCGTTCGGATGGCTCCGAATTCGCCGCGAAACTCCCGTGGCGCATCCGGTTTCGGATCAAAGGTATCCAGATGGGAGGGACCGCCGTCCAGCCAGATGAGAATCACGGCATCCGCGCGGGCGCGCTCGGCGACCTTGCAAAGTCGGGTCTTCTCAAAATGGGACAGACCGATCAGGCTCCCGAATCCCGCCTCGAAAAAGGCGCGGCGCGTCATCCCCTGTTCTCGCTCCCGCGCGTTTTCCGCTCTGACTAACATTGTTCCTCCAGCACGCAACCGAACAACTACCGCTTATCGTAATAGCAGGTGTCGTGGTATAATTACCCCATATTTGAGACAGGTTCCTGTCTTCACGGTGTGAATGCAATGATTGAGGAGTTGTACATTGAGAATATCCGCTGCGCATCGCCCTCTTTCCCTCCTCGTAGCCGCCTTCGCATTTACCGCATTTACCCAACCGCTGCGCGCTGACGCCGCCGGACGCGAAACCTGGCTGGGTCTCTACTTTAACGGTAAAAAAATCGGATATACCTCCCTTATTGTGGAGCAGTCCGACTATCGCGGAAAACCGGCATGGAAGATTATCTCCAACAGTGTAACCAGAATCGAACTGCTGGGTAATAGAGTCAGCCAGGATGTGGATGTCATCAGTTATACCGACCTGAGTTACGCGCCGCTCTACCAGGAGTATAAAATTAGCTCCAATCAGAGCGTTCTACAGCTAAAAGCCGAATACTCCTCTGACCGGATCGTCTGCCGTGTGGATTCTGGTGGCGGCGAAAATGTCAAAGAGATCAAGATTCCGAAGGGAGTGAAGATCATCGGCGACTCCACCAATGTGACGCAGGGGCAGCGAATCGAGGTCGGCAAACGCGCGACCTACCACTTTCTGAACCCGCTCACGATTGATCTTGATAAGACAGAAGTCTACGTCGAGGCGATGGAAACGGTCACTTTTGAGGGCAAAACCTTTCAGGCATACCGCGTCAACATAACCGGCACCATGGGAAAACTGACGTCCTGGGAGTCCACGGAAGGCGAACCGCTTAAGAGCGAGATGCCGCTGGGAATGGTGATGTTCCGCGAGTCGAAAGCCGTCGCGATGGACATGGAATCGAAGTTGCCTGCGTTCACGGTAACCAGCAAGTCGAAGACCGTAAAGCCCGCCGCCTACATGCCGCCCTCCGACTTTGCCATCGCAACCTCCATCAAACCGACGACTCCGATCAAGAATCCGCGCGCGACACGGAATCTGACGATTCGGATCAGCGGGATAGATAACGATGCGTTGATGATCTCTGACAGCCGACAGACCTATACGGCGATGTCATCTCCAAAAAACAGCTTTCAAATTCGGGTTACAGCGAAGAGCTTTTCGCCGGAAAAATCGCTCTCGCTTCCCATTTCGAATCCGGAGGTCAGCCGCTACCAGAAGCCCGCGCCCTACCTGGAACTGGACAATCCGGAGCTAAAGCAGACCGCCGAAGAGATTCGCGGAACGGAGACCAACGCCTATCGGGTCGCGGCGAAAATACGCGCCTGGGTTCATGCCCAGATGAAACCCGACTTCACCATCGGGGTTCCGCGCTCCAGTTCCGAGATATTCAAACGGCGGCGCGGAGTCTGCCGCGACTATGCCACACTGTTTGCGGGATTGTCGCGCGCGGCAGGCATTCCGACCCGCGTGGTGGGAGGTATCACCTATGGAGAGGGTCGCTTCTTCTATCACGCCTGGGTGGAGTGCTGGGTGGGCGAGTGGGTCCCGTTCGATCCGACGCTGGACACCGATTTCGTCAACGCCACGCATATCAAATTCGCGCAGGGCGACGTGACCGATATGTACAACTCCGTTCGGATCGTGGGTAAGGTAAAGATCGAGGTTCTTCAGGCGAACTGAACATCGGCGGCGCGTTCAGGTGACACAGAATCCCGTCTCTGGGAAGCCGTCAGGAGGCGCCGCCTGTTCTCCCTTCGAGCAATCTCCCGATTTCCGCAGTCTCTTTAAAAAAGCGATCCTTCGGAGCGTTCGTAGAATCGTAAGAATAATAGAGGGCGATTTTGACGGAAACCCTGAGAGAAACCGATTTTTCCGTCACAATCATCCATAAAAGCCAACAGATCATTCAACAGAGAAAGGAGGTGAAATAGATGACGGTTCGTAACTTCAAGCAGCTCTTCAGCATTGTCTCCGCGCTTATCCTCGGCAGTCTGGGTTTAACGATCGGCATTCTCATCCGCAATCAGAGTCTCTCCGCGACACAGGATGAACCGATCTGGTGGATCGTAAGAGGTCTCACCGACGATATCCCCTTCTACCTGCCTTTCACCATGATCGCCCTGTGTACGCTGGGCATCCTGGTCGGAACCATCATTGGTCCGATGGCGGCGGAATTCGTAATCAATACGGGCAATGCCATCGAACGCATGTCCACGCGAGATAAGGTGGCGGTCGGGTTTGGAACGTTTATCGGGGTGGTTGTTACATTCCCCTTCTTCTTGCTCTCATTACGAGCGCCCCTGTTCGGGATACCGCTCACCGTTCTACTGGGCGTCGCCTTTGTCTATCTGGGCATTCGCGCAACGATGAGTATGAAAGATGAATTTCGCTTTATCGGCTCCGCTTCCAGGACCGAGGAAGATTCGGAGGAGAAGCCGATGGAGCACTGCAAAATTCTCGATACCAACGTCATCATAGACGGGCGTATCGCGGATATTTGCAGGACGAAATTCGTGGAAGGACCGCTCTACGTGCCCGGTTTCGTGCTGGATGAGCTTCAGCATATCGCCGACTCCTCCGACTCGCTCAAACGCGCGCGCGGCAGGCGCGGTCTGGACATCCTCAACGCCATGCAGAAGGACTTTCCTCTGATCGTTCGCTCCTACGATCACCTGATGGATCAGGCTCCCCCGCAGGAAGAGGTGGATACGCGCCTGGTGCGTCTGGCGAAGCTGATGGGCGGCGTGATTATCACCAACGACTTCAACTTAAATAAGGTTGCGGCGCTGCAGGGCGTGGTGGTTCTGAACGTCAACGAACTTGCCAACGCGCTGAAGCCGGTAGTACTGCCTGGCGAAGAGATGCAGGTGACCATCATCCGGGAGGGCAAAGAGCAGAATCAGGGTGTCGCCTATCTTGACGACGGAACGATGATCGTGGTTGAGGATGGCCGTCGTCGGATCGGAGAGTGTCTGGATGTGATCGTTACCAGCGTTCTGCAGACAGTGGCGGGCAAAATGATCTTTGCCCGCATGAAAGGCTCCAACGGAGAGAGCGAAGACAGCCATGATGGTGGGCGTGGTCGTCCCGGCAGCGGGCCGAGGTTCAAGGTTCGGTAGCGTCGAGAATAAAATCTGGGCGTTGATCGGCGAAAAATCCATATTGGAGTGGACGCTCTCCGCCTTTCAGCAGCACCCGCAGGTCGCGGCGATTGCGCTGGTGGGCGCTCATGCGGATCTGCCGCGCCTGCGCGAAAATGCCTCGCGCTTCCATAAGGTCTGTGCGGTGGTGGAGGGAGGCGCGACACGACAGGAATCGGTCGGTAACGGCGCGCGCTCCCTTCCGGAAGGCTGTGATATCGTGCTGGTGCACGATGCGGCGCGTCCGGCGGTCTCCCAGTCGCTTATCTCGCGCGTTATCGCCGAGACGGTTCGCTCCGGGTCCGCCATTCCCGGATACCCGATCAGCGATACCATCAAACGGGTAGACCCGCAGCGATGGATCGTGGAGAATGTGCCGCGCGAGGGACTCTGGGCGGTGCAGACTCCACAGGGAGCGCGCACAGCGGATCTGCTGCTTGCCTATGAGAGGCTGGGAGAGCGCGTCGCGCAGGCGACGGATGAGGCGGGAGTGCTTCAGGCTGCCGGTTTCCCGGTTCACATGGTGGAAGGCGAAGAGCGAAATATCAAGGTGACCCATCCCGGCGATCTACAGCGCGCAGCGCATATCCTGGGATCGGAGAGACGGGAGCCGTTGGCGGCTCCCCCGGAGACCCGAACCGGACTCGGTTATGATGTTCACTCTTTTACGGAGGGGCGTCCCCTGTGGCTTGGCGGCGTGGAGATACCCCATGCGCGCGGATTAGCCGGTCATTCGGATGCGGATGTTCTGCTGCACGCCGTCTGTGACGCCCTCCTTGGAGCAGCAGGTATGGGAGACATCGGCGTTCTGTTTCCCGACACCGATGCGCGCCACAAGAACCGCCCCAGTATCGAGTTCATGCGGGAGGTGCGGGAGCGTCTGTTGGAAGCAAGATGGCGAGTCGTCCATGTGGATGTTTCGCTGCTGGCGGAGGAGCCGCGTATCGGTCCCTACCGCGACCGAATGCGCGAAGCCATTGCCCGCTCGCTGGAGATCGCTCCCGAACGTGTGAATCTCAAAGCCACCACCTCCGAGAAGATGGGATTTGTCGGAAGACGCGAAGGGATCGCGTGCTGGGCTGTAGCAACCATTACGAATATGCCCTGGAGAGACGCCGGAGACGGAAGGCGCGGATGACGAGAGTCGGTCTATCCATGCTGCGCTCCGATGGAAGGCTTGCCTTCGGCGTTCCTCTGTCGGCCACAGAGTAGAAAGGACGCACTGATGCGAATCACGATCAAAGGAAAAAACGGCTCGGTGACGGAGTCGTTGAAGCAGTACGCCGAGAAGAAGGTCAAAAAGCTGGAGCGTTATTTCGACCGGATTCAGGCGGTGGAGATCAAACAGACCCAGGAGCGCGGACAACATATCATTGAGTTAAACATGGAGGGCGACGGCGTATTTCTCCGCAGCGAAGAGCGTTGCAACGACCTCCATGCGGCTGTAGACGGGGTTGTAGATAAGATGGAGCGGCAGGTTAAGCGGTTCAAGAACCGGATGCGCGAATATCATCGCCAGCCCAATGCCGCAAAATCCGGAGGCGCAGAGATCGCGCAGACCGATACTGCCGCCAGCGCGGAAGAGGAGGAGCGAACGCCTCTGATTGTTCGCCGTAAACGATTCCATATCAAACCGATGCATACCGAAGAGGCAATGCGCGAGATGGAGCTTGTGGATCACGACTTCTTCCTCTTCCGTAACAGTGAAACCGGAGCTTTCAATGTACTCTACCGGCGTCACGATGGAGATTACGGACTGATCGAGCCGGAAGAGTAGAACATGAAGAAGCCGCTCGCAGGCGGCTTCTATTCCCACTCAACACGGTGAACAAGGAAGACATAGGATGAGAATTGGCATATTAACGGGCGGGGGCGACTGCCCGGGTCTGAACCCCGCCATTCGCGGGTTTGTCATGCGGTCACTCGACTACGGTCATGAGTGCCTGGGATTTCTCAACGGATGGAAAGGACTGGTTGTAGGCGACAGCCGTCCGCTGGGACTGGCGGAGGTCGAGGATATCATCTCGCAGGGAGGCACGATGCTCGGCTCCTCCCGCACCAACCCATTCAAGGCGGGACGCGAGGAAGACCTGGAGAAGGTTCTCAATAACATCAAGAAGTTCGAACTGGACGCGGTCACCGCGCTTGGCGGCGAAGACACGCTTGGCGTCGCCCATAAGCTCTACAAGATCGGCATTCCGACTGTCGGAATCCCCAAGACAATGGATAACGACCTCAATCATACCGACTACACCTTCGGCTTCGACAGCGCGGTCTCTGTCGCTACCGACTCCATTGACCGACTTCGCGACACGGCGCGTTCTCACAATCGCGTGATGGTCGTGGAGGTGATGGGACGCCATGCCGGATGGGTTGCGCTCTACGCCGGGATAGCAGGCGGCGCGGACTGGATTCTGCTGCCGGAGATCAGCCTCGATATTGACGCCATGTGCGAACATATCCAGGATATTCGCAAGCGCGGCAAGAACTATGCCATCATCGTCGCCTCGGAGGGTGTTGAACTGCCGGATGCAGACGAAACCGATGCGGAGGTTGACTCCTTCGGTCATGTGATCCTGCGCGAGCGCGGGGTGGGCGAGTTTATCGCCAAGTCCATCGAGGAGCGCACTGGAATCGAGACTCGCTTCGCCGTTCTGGGACACATCGTGCGGGGCGGCGCTCCGACGGTTTTTGACCGCGTGCTTGCCTCTCGCCTGGGAATAAAGGCGGCGGAACTGGTCAACGCCAGAGATTTCGGCAAGATGGCTTCCATTCAGGGCAATCAGATTGTCGCCGTTCCGCTGGAGGACGCCGTCGCGCAGTTGAAGACCGTTCCTCTCGAACTCTACGAAGAGGCGAAGTCGCTCTTCTCCAAATAGACGCGGCTGGTCTTTGCCAATCGGATGAAGGTCACTCGCCTTCATCCGGCTGGCGTTGACGGTGAGGCGTTCGGGCAGGTATATGCAAAAAATCGGGGTACTGACTAGTGGCGGCGATGCGCCGGGAATGAATGCAGCGCTGCGCGCCGTGGTTCGTTCCGCAATCGCTTCCGGCGTGGAAGTGGCAGGCATTGAGCGAGGCTATCAGGGACTTCTGACCGGACAGATCATTCCTCTCTATGCCAAGTCGGTCAGCGGAATCATCAATCAGGGGGGAACCATCCTCCGAACGGCGCGCAGCGAGGAGTTCAAGACTCCTGAAGGTCAACAGCGAGCGGCAGAGGTTATCGCGAAACAGAAGATCGAAGGGATCGTTGTTATCGGCGGAGATGGCTCCTATCGCGGCGCGCTGGCGCTGAATAAGACCTGCGGCGTGCATGTGATCGGTATACCGGGAACGATTGATAATGACATTCCCGGAACGGAGTATACTATCGGTTTCGATACTGCCATCAATACGGCGCTGGAGGCAATAGACAAAATCCGCGATACGGCGGCGTCGCATGATCGTATCTTTATCGTCGAAGTGATGGGAAGACACAACGGTAATATCGCCCTTCAGGTGGCGATTGCGGGGGGAGCGGAGGCGGTGCTGGTTCCGGAACATCCCGCCAATATGGGGAGTCTATGCAGTAAAATCTCCGCCTGGCATGAGCGCGGCAAGCGATCCAATATTGTGGTTGTTGCGGAGGGAGCGGCAAGGGGAACCGATGTCGCCGCCACCATCACTCTGATGACCGGCATCGAGACGCGAGTCTCGGTGCTGGGACATATTCAACGGGGAGGCACGCCCTCGGTGCGTGACCGCGCTCTGGCGACCCTGTTCGGGCATCAGGCCGTGCAGGCGCTTCTGGAGGGACGCACCAATCTACAGGTGGGGTATGAACGCGGAGAGGTGGTGGAGAAACCGCTGGAGTTGGTAACTTCCGGTCCGCGTTCGCTGGATCAACGCCTTCTGGCGGTCGTGGATATTATGGCTACCTGACTATCGGCGCACATCCGGCTGTGCGCTCAGTCCCACATATCGCGAAAATCCGCCGGACAGTCCCTGTCCGGTCTCCAGACAGGATAGGAAGAAGCCGTTGAGGTTAGAAGAGTTCCGGGAAAAGGTAAAACAGGAGTTCGGGACGCATCTGGAGCGGGCGACCCCGGCGAATGTGCGCGAGTTTCTGGATCGGCTCGGTCAGCAGCGCAACGGAAGCCGAAAAGAGAAGCGGATCGAACTCAACGAACCGAAGAGTACGATGGAAGACATCTACTCAGACTTCTTCGTGCGAGTCCTCGATGCACCCACCGACGAGGCGTTTATCGAACTCTGGATGACCGCGTTTGAACTCTACTTCTTTTTACAGGAACGGCATCTCGACGAACAACTGCGCTCCCTCTTCGGGGAGACGGACTGAACAGCGAGGGCAAGCGCGATGCCTGCCCTCGCTCTACTCCACAAACTCCACCTCTGACAGAGGCGGGATCAGTCCGCGCTCTGCGGCGCGTCCCAGAAACAGCTGGATGCTGCGCTTGCCAGCCTCTCCCATATCCACTGTCCAATCATTCACATACATCCCCACAAAGGTATCGGCGGTCTGCCGCTCCATATCGCGGGCAAACTGCATGGCGTGCTCCAACGCGGCGGAGCGATGCTGAAGCCCGTAGAGAATGCTGGCTTTGAGGGCGCGGGAGGCGCGTCGCTGCACATCGGCAGGCAGGTCTTTCCGAATCGCATTGACGCCCAGCGGAAGAGGTAGTCCGGTTTCGGCTTTCCACCAGGCTCCCAGATCAAGAAAGGTGTGAAGCCCCTCAGCGCGATGCGTCAACTGCCCTTCATGGATAATCAACCCCGCCTCCACCTCTCCGGCATGAACCGCATCCATGATCTTATCAAAGGGAATCACCACATAGTCGAAAGGCTGTCCTAACGCCAGTGAGAGAGCCAGAAACGCGCTGGTCAACGTTCCTGGAACGGCGATTCGTTTACGCTTGAGAGTCGCCGCCCACATGGGCGTGCGCGTGACCACCATCGGTCCATAGCCATCACCCATACTTGCGCCGTGCGTTAAAATGGCATAACGGTCATGAACATAGGCGTAGGCATGGACGGAGATCGCGGTACACTCGATCTTTCCCTCACGCGCCCACTCATTGAGAGTCTGAATATCCCGTAAAATATGCTCAAACTCCAGCCCTTCGGCATCCACCAGGTTTTCAGCAAGCCCGTAAAACATAAAGGCGTCGTCGGAATCGGGACTATGCCCCAGTTGGAGGCGATGCGTCATGTCGGTGCGATCTTCCTTTCCTCGGTATCCTCACCCGGTATACCTCTAGTATGTCGTCAAGATAGTTTGGATGGATGTCATTCTGAGCGAAGCCATTCTATCTTAAATTGAACTAGCAGTTTCCTGTAAAAAACATGATACCAGAAACGGTACAGATTCGTATATCATATTGCAGGGCTAAGGAGCGCCTCCACATGCCCTGGTTACTGCCTGTCTACTTTCATGCCATATCGGGACAGGGGGAGAACACAGCAGGATCGGCAGCGCGGGAAATGGAGGAAAGGAGTGTTTCGTTCATGCCCGTAGACGAAGTGACAAAGCGCAAAATTGACCGATGGATTGAGGAGAACAAGCTCAACCCCTTCGGCGATCCGCCCGGCACCATGTATGCCGGAGGAACACCGCTTTTCGATGAGCGGACAGGACGTAACCGGGACCGGTATGAGTACATCCTGGATAACCATCCCGATCTGAAGAAGATGTAGTCTTCACCGACCTGCGGCTGGAACGCTTGCGAGGGGGCTAGTTTTTTCCAGCCGTCCGGTCATTCCCTTTCCGGGAGTCAACACGATGCAAAAACCTAAAGGATCGCTCTTCTGGCGCGTACTGGCTGTCGCTGCGCTCGCGCTCTCCGCTCTTCCACTCTGGTGGAGCAGACCTTCCATCTCTCTTACCCCCAGACCCTTGGATGCCGGTCAAACATGGGAAGTTCCCGGAGAGATTGTTGTGGATGTGCGAGACAACGCCACGCAGGCGGATCTGACCGCGTTGGCGACTCGCCATCAGTTCACTTTCGCGCAGGAAGACCTTTCAGTGAATCCGGGACGCATTCTTCGCCTCAACTGCCTGCCGGCTGCCGTTCCCGCGCTCTTGACCGCGCTTCGCGCCGATCCAATGGTGGAAGCCGCCGAACCGCAGCGTCTCTACCGACTGATTCCCGATCCTGCAGGGCTGAACTATCAGATGCCGCCGTTTGCGCCGCGCCGCCAGACGCCGGAACCGGATCGCGGGGGATGGAAGCCTGACGATCCGCGCTACCCCGAACAGTGGAATTTTGCTCGTATTCAGGTTGAGAAAGCCTGGTCTCTTACGCGCGGCAAGGGCGCAATTGTCGCCGTGATTGATACCGGCGTCGCATTCCAATATACGGACCGGGGCTACCTCTGCCGCGATTTCAAGCAAACCGGTTTCGTGCAGCCCTACGATTTTGTCAACCGTGACCGCAACCCGATGGATGACAACGGACATGGAACGCACGTTGCGGGAACCATCGCCGAATCTACCAACAATAACGAAGGGGTCGCCGGGATCGCCTTTGAAGCGAAGATCATGCCGCTCAAGGTGTTGACCCGCGAGGGATTCGGTCGGATGAGCGATGTGGCAGCCGCGATACGCTACGCAGCGGATAAAGGCGCTCACATTATCAATATGAGCCTGGGCAGCCCCTTCCCCGATTCAATCACGCGCAGCGCGATTGAGTACGCGCACGGCAAAGGCGTTACCATCATCGCCGCCGCAGGCAACAGCGGCGGACAGGGCGTCAGCTATCCCGCCGCCTACCCGGAATGTATCGCGGTCTCCGCTCTGGGACCGACCGGAGAGCTTGCCCCCTACTCCTCCTGGGGGTCGGAGGTGGCGATCAGCGCGCCGGGCGGAGATAAAACTCGCGGCGAAGAAGCCGGTATCCTGCAGAACACCTATCTGCGGCAGATGAAGAGCAGCGCAGAGGGAGACGATCCGACAGATCCCAACGCCCCCGAAACCACGCGCCGCCCGGAAGAGACGCAGTTGGACGACTACTTCGCCTTTCAGGGAACTTCGATGGCGACCCCGCATGTCGCGGGCGTGGCGGCTCTGGTGGTTTCGATGGGCGTGAAAGACCCGCAGGAGGTGCGCGCCGTTCTGCTTCAGTCGGCGCAGCCGCGCGGTCCGAAGGAGAAGTACGGCGCGGGAGAGCTTAACGCAGGAAAAGCGGTCACGACGGCGGCAGCCTTCAGCAGAGACTACTATGCCCGCCTCTGGCTGATCGGCGCGCTCTGGCTGGGCTGCCTGGTTATCGGACGTATACGAAAACCGCATAAAACGCCCGCTCCCTACGCGGCAGCCTTCGCTTTGACTATTGGCTTGCTGCTTCCTGACACCATCAGCGCGTTTGCCAGTTTCGGCTCCTTCTGGAACCTGATCGGGCACAGCATTCTGGTTCCCGGCTTTCTGCTGATCTCCGAGGCGGAGAGCCGCGCCGAACGTCGCTTCTACGGAATGCTGGCGCTTGGTCTGATCGCGCACCTGGGATGGGATATTCTGTCTGGAACCGCGCCGTTTGCCGGAACGCTGCACTGGGCGGCGCTGCCCTGGCTCTGGACGAACATTACGGTCGGACTGGGCGTCGTCCTCTCCAGCCTGCGCCGCATATAGTCAGACAAACCGAACAGACACAGCACCGGGGCGTTTTAGTCACCGAATCGAAACTCCTGCCAGCAGGGAACACAGGCCGGTCCACGTGTCACATACGCCACCTTCTCTGTCGCATCGAAAAGCATGGCATCCAGCGTCCCGGCGTCATAGCAGATTCGCTCCTTGCCCGCCTCGCCATGATCGCCGAACAGTCTCTGCAGCGTCTCCCGGTTAAGTCTTCCCGCAGCACGTTCTAGCAGCTCATACATTCTCTGGCAGCGAGGATGCAGGGGAACCGGTTCGGTTTCAGTAACTCCCGTCATCTGCCGGGTTCCATAGTAGGCTCGCGCCAGATGCCCCTGCGTGGTCTCGATTGCCAGCGAGGCAGGAGAGCCTTCCACATTCGCCAACCTGCCCTCGCCATCTGCCAGAACAAAGGTAAACCAGCCTGCCTGTGGCGCGCGCTGCGCCACCGCCACCGCCTCCTCCAGCGTATTCTGATAGAGCATCTGCGCAATCAGGGCGTAACTCGGGACGCCGATCCGTGACCAGAGCCCCTCACGATCTTCCGCGCTTGTCCAGCAGAGCGCGATTCCCGCCTCATTCATGCCTGCCCCGACCCACAGCCCAGGATAGGAGTAACAGAGAACATCTGCTCCTTCCTCCCGCCTCCAGAGCAGCATCTGCGACAGTCCATAGACGCTCTGCATCCAGTCCCATGTCTGTCCCACATAGGTATGTCCGTTGCAGGTATCCGGAGGTCCAACCGCGACAGCGGTGCAATGCGGCGTTCCCGGCAGGGCTTTTCGATGGTACAGCTCTTCGTGCAGAGCAAGAAGCGTCGGCTCTTCCGGCTCGAGCCACGCCCCCTCCGCCATTCCTGCCATCTCCTCAGCCACAATCGGCGTATATCTCCTCACCATCTCCATACACTGGGCGGCATACTGGCGCATCTGTGCGCGCTGAGAGGCTTCCGAGCCAAATGTCTGGTATATCTCCCGCTCCAGAAACGTCCGGATCTCCTCTCGAAATCGCTGTCCGTAGCGCAGACCACGCTCATAAGGCGTGCCTTCTATCTTTACGAGGGTGTGTCTTCGAATCGCGGAGTTGCTGACCATATCGCTCATTCTTTCAACGCCTCCAGATAGATGAAAGGGCAGGCTTTCGCCTGCCCTGATATAAGCATATCGAGAAGACGAAGCTACATCGCCTCGCCCTCCTCCGATCTCTTCACAGGCGGATGAACGACCGGAAGCGTTGTACGCGCAGTGACCGGACGCTCCGTCGGGAGCGGAATCTCCGCCTCTATCGGCGAGGTCTCTGCGGGAGACTCCTCCTTGCGAACCGGAGTCTCTGCGGCAGGCGCGGGCTGCTGCGCAGAAAAGATCAACGCCCCCAGCAGGTTGGCTTCACGCGCCTGGATCACCACCTGCTCCGTGATCTCCGTTCCTGCCTCCACGATCACCGTTCCCCGAATGTCCGTGACCGCCATCCCGGCGCGACGACCGACGTATCGTCGCGCTTCCGCATACTGCTCTACCTGGCTCAAGGTCTGGTTTTCTCGCCCCTGGGGCGTCCCGGCGATGATCTCCGCCGCCTTCTCGCGGAAGTCCTGCGCTCTGGCGGTAACGGCGGCGTTGAAGAGGGCGGAGAGCCGGTTGGCGGCAACCGCGCGCTCAATCACGGCATCGTCAATGAGATGTCCGGCATCCACCAGTACATTCCCGGCTTCGTCCGTCACCGCAACGCCCGCCACCTTTCCGCGTACAAAACTTCTCTGCTGCTGTGAGAGGGTCTGCTCCGTTTTTCGCTTCAGACCACGCCACATCTGCGTGAACTGATTCATCAGATCATCTGCCGGCATAAGCCGAGAGCCTCCTTGCGAACGCACGAATCTTATCGCCCTTTCGGCGGACTGCTTGGAGTCGACCGGTTCCCAGCGGGCTTCGAACCGGCTGGGGGCGTGAACTGAAAGTCGGCAGCGGTGAAGGCAGGCTTGGCGTTGACCAGATCATAAGACAGCTCGAAATTGAAGGAGGTATCCTTTCCCTGCGGGTCTTTGCCCTTGCCGGCCAGTCTGATACTGCGGATCAAGCGATCCTTCTGACCGAGCAGCATACTCAGACTGAAGCTCATGCCCGCTCCCTCCTCACTGACGCTGGCTTCCATAACATCGTACTCCACTTCACCGCGCTTCTCCGTTTTGTTGAGCGTCATCGTGCCATTGGGACCCGGCATCCCTTCAAAGGGGTTTCTCCCGAAAAGGATCGCCTCCATCTCCGGAGTGGGGTTTCCAACCTGCGGCATCTCCGAGAGGAGTTTGGGAGCCTTCTCTTTGGAATAGACGTTCGTATCGCTCTGCCATCGCCAGAGGTTGGTTCCGTCCGAAACGATCCGATACGTCACCGTTTTCGCTCCCTCCTTCTGGGAGAAGACGATAGAGACCTTGTTTGGCCGTTGGATCTTGACCTCGACTTTCTCCGGCAGCCCGGAGGACATATAATCGGGCAGATTCCCTTTCAGCGTTACGACCTCATGCAGCGCAGAAATGTTCTTGTAGGAAGCAAGCATCTGTTTGACGGCTTCCTGCGCTTTCGCATCTATCTTCCCCTCAGCCTGCCGTTCCTGTGCCAGTGCGGGAACGCACAGCGCGGCGGCAGCGGTCATCACAGCCATCAAACGGCCTGTAAAACGAAACATTAACCTGTCCTTTCGGTGGTATCAAACCCTGCACAGTCCCTGCATGACGTCGACGAAGACGCTTCCGCTTCCTGTGTACGCCAGTGATCTATACGGGTCGCGACCTATTTTGGTTTTCCGGATTTTTGTTTCGGGCTTGCGCCTCGACTGTCCCCTGGAGGGCGGCTTCCCGAAGGAGAGTAGGAAGGCGCTTTCACTGCCGGCACAATGAATTTGAACTCTGTCGGCGCAAAGGTCGGGGCGGGATTGACGATCTGCCAGAGGATTTCGGAGGTCTTCACAACCTCCTTGCCGGTCATCGGGTCTTTATCGGTTACGTCATAGGTCATCTTCCGCAGCAGGCGGTCTTTCTGCCCCACGAGAATTTTTCCTTTACCGACCGCGTTCGTTTCCGGTGAAGTTGTCGTAAACTCGATCACATCCACATCCAGTTCCCCGAGCTTTTCCGGCTTCCCCAGGCTGAAACCTCCCTGCTGCGCGAAAGGGGTGAAGGGGTCTTCATTCCGAATGAGCATGATTATCGTGGGCGAGACCATCGGAAGGTCGGGGATATCTGCAAGATTGGACGGCAGCTTCGCTTTGAAAAAGGCGTTTCGCTCCGGAGTCCACCAGCCGTATTCAGCGCTATCGGAGATAAACCACTGCGAGCGCACTGCGTCAGGCGCATTCGAGGCTGTGCTGACCGAAGGATTGCGATACTGGCGACGAAGGGAAAAGCGGTTGGGACGCTGGAAGCGAAACTCTACCGATTCCATCACGAGAACCGGATCGTTTCCGGTGGTATAGACAAACTTCTCATGATAGCGGTTCAGTTTGCGATAGGCGGCGATGACCTCATCAAACAGAGTTTTCACGCGCGGGTCCAGCGGTTGCTGCGCGAAGACCCTCGGCGAGAGACTCAACAGGAGGCAGGCGATCAGGAGGATCTGTATCCTTCTTCGCATACGGACACCTCTCTTCTCAACCGACGCCCTGTCGGGCGCACCTGTCAGTTCCCCGGCTCCCAGATGACATCCGGCACTTCCAGACGCTGATTGGCGACTCGCGCCATCACAAAAAGCAGGTCGGATAGTCGGTTGAGGTAACGCAGAATTTCGGCATTGATTGGCTCGGCATGAGACAGCGAGACAGCCATCCGTTCGGCGCGCCGACAGATTGCCCGCGCCAGATGCAGGGAAGATGCAAATGGCGATCCTCCGGGCAGAATAAAGCGGGTCAGAGGCGGCAGCTGCGTGTCCAGACGGTCAATCTCTCGCTCGAGCGCGTCCGCCAGTGCCGGAAGCGTGCGCGGAATGGTCACCTTTCCGCGATGCTCCTCCCCCGCCTCCGGGGTTGCCAGGTCTGCGCCGAGTGTGAACAGATCGTGTTGAAGGCGGATGAGCAGCGTGGATAGCTCCTCATCCTGCGCGTGACTGCGCGCCAGCCCCAGCGCGCAGCTCAACTCATCCACTGTTCCGTAGGTTTCGACGCGGAGATGGTCTTTTGCAACGCGCTGTCCGCCGAATAGTCCTGTCTCACCGGTATCGCCGGTGCGTGTATAGATGCGAACTGACATACTAATCCATGACGAAATTCATCTATTCGCCGTTCCCGGAAGACGAAAATGGCTGTCAGGAGACGATTATCCGACAATCGAAGATCTCCCGACAGCCCGCAGTCTATACACGATGACGCCTACTTTTTAAAGTAGTCGCGATTAATCTGAATGAACTTCTCCTCGTCTTTGGGCACGTCGCTGTCGGCATAGATGGCGTCTACCGGGCACTCCGGCTCGCACAAGCCGCAGTCAATACACTCATCGGGATCAATATAGAGCATATCAACCCGCTCGAACTCCTCGACTTCATCGGGATTGTTCGGGTTCGGATGGATGCAGTCTACAGGACAGACTTTGACACAGGCAGTATCTTTGGTATTGATGCACGGACTTGCGATGATATAAGCCATCGTCAGGTTCTCCTTATGAGGAAATTACCCGGCTTCGCCGCTGTTCGCATGGAAAACGAAGGAGGTGGAGACATTACAAGTCTTCGGGCGATCGCCGGGCGAATCATCACTTTTTTTCTTTCCATGCGCTATTCCGCAATTCCTTCCTTCACCGGCTCGCATTCTGCCGAGTATTTTCGCTCTGGCTCTCCGATCTGTTCCGAGGCTTCGCGAATAAGCTGCTGAAGGGCTGCGGTCAGCGCTTCTATTCCATGCTCCACGCCCTCTTTCCCCTTCAAGCCTCCGGTTAACGCCTCCACCGGGATAGGCTTGCCATAACGTACCGCCATTGGACGGGAAGCGCGACGCAGGCTGAAGGTGCGGGCTGGCATAATGCGCTCCGTCCCGACAACCGCCACCGGCAGGATCGGGACTCCGGTTCGCATCGCGATCAGAATGGGCCCTCCCTGAAGCGGAAGCAGCTCTCCGGTTACGCTCTCATGTCCTTCGGGAAAGATCACCACCGCCTCCCCCGATTTCAGCAGCCCCTCGGTTTTTCGCAGCGCGGCGCGGTCCGGCGAATCCTGACGAATGGGAAAGCCGCGCATCCATCTACCCAGCGTTCCCCAGAAACGGATCGTAAACAGTTCATCGGTAGCCATAAACCAGGCGTAACGCGGCAGCGTTACGGCAACCAGAGGCGGATCGGAGTGACTGCGATGGTTGGGAGCGACGATGATACCGCCTTTTCGGGGAATGTGCTCCCGACCGGAGACACGCACCCCTCCCAACGCCCAGAAGACGATTTTCAATATGACCCAGAAAACACCGCGCAAAAGATAGTAGAACATGCGATAAATCACTCAACGCTTTCTGTATGTACAGGGACTTTCATGGAACGAATGACTATCGGATTATACGCATTTTGCCGCGGGAAGACCATAGGACGAAAGGACTATTTCACGAAACGAGTCGCCGCGTTCAGGATGCGCATGGTGATAGAGACGGGGGAAACGACTCTTTGACCAGACCCACAAAGGCGCGGATGGCGGTGGTGATATACTTATCCCGGCGTTGAATCAGCGCTATCCTGCGCGCTCCCTGCGGCGCTTCTGCCAGTTTCAGCGCCGACAGCCTTCCATCGGCAACCTCCTCCTGAACGGAAACCTCCGGCAGCAGCGATATTCCCAGCCCCGCCTCCACCATCCGCTTGATCGCCTCGACGTTATCCAGTTCCATCGTAATCTGCTCATGCACGCCCGCCGCCGACAGAAGGCGATCCACATAGGCGCGCAGATTTGTTCCCGACTCCATTAGAATCAGAGGCGTATTCGCCAGTTCTCCCGCTGTGATCTCCTGCCGGTTCGCCAGAGGATGTCCGCCGGGCAGCACCGCCACCGTCGCATACTCCGTCAGGAATGTCTCGCTCAGAGTGAGGTCTTCTACATCCGAAGTCACCAGCCCAACGTCCACGCGGTTAACGCGCACCATCTCGACGACCTGCGCGGAGACGCCGGTATGAATCGCTATTTCTACCTGCGGATGTTTCCGGCGAAACGTCCGTAGCAGAGGGGGCAGCACATAGGCAGCCAGCGTGCTGCTGGCTCCAATGGCGATGCGTCCCGATCTCCCGCCCTCGATGTCCGCCATCGCCTGCCCGGCTTCCTGCGCCAGCCGCACGATCTCATCCGCGTAACGCTTCAAGACCTCCCCCGAAGCGGTTAACTGCACCTGCCTTCCCATCCGATCCAGAAGGCGGGTCTTAAGCTCCGACTCCAGCGCGGCTATCTGCCGGGTTACCGCCGGCTGAGTCAGGTTCAGGGTCTCTGCAGCGCGAGTAAAGCTGCCCGATTCGGCGACACGCACAAAAGTTTCCAGTTGTCTGAGTTCCATACCCCGCTCTTCCATGCATGATGGTAATGAAAAAGATGAATAAATCTCATTTGCATTATATCCGACTCGTGTACTACAATATTCCTGCCCGTTGCGGACAATCTTTCGCAATACTGTATTCACGATCTGATCTATAGGAGGCATCCTGTCATGGCGAACTCGTTTCATGCCAGAACGACGCTGAAAGTCGGCAAGCAGGAGTATACGATCTTTAACCTTCAGACTCTCGAGCATCACGGCTACAATGTCCGAAGACTGCCCTATGCCCTGAGAATTCTGCTGGAGAACCTGCTTCGCAACGAAGACGGCGTCTCCGTCGGACCAAACGATATCCGGTATCTGGCGACATGGGATCCGAAGGCGACTCCCGAACATGAGATCGCCTATACCCCGGCGCGCGTGCTGCTGCAGGATTTCACCGGCGTTCCCTGCGTGGTGGATCTGGCGGCAATGCGCGAGGCGATGGCAAAACTGGGTGGAGACCCCAATAAGATCAATCCTCTGCAGCCGGTGGAACTGGTTATTGACCATTCGGTGCAGGTGGACGCTTACGGCGCGGCAAACGCGCTTGCGTTCAATGTGGATATGGAGTTCGGGCGCAACCGCGAGCGATATTCCTTTCTCAAGTGGGGACAACGCGCCTTTGAGAACTTCAAAGTCGTTCCTCCCAGTACAGGAATCGTCCATCAGGTAAACCTGGAGTATCTGGCGCGGGTCGTCTTTGTCAACGATCAGGGAGTCGCCTATCCCGATACGCTGGTGGGAACCGATTCGCACACCACCATGATTAACGGTCTGGGCGTTCTGGGCTGGGGCGTCGGCGGTATCGAGGCGGAGGCGGCGATGCTCGGTCAACCGGTTTCGATGCTGATTCCGGAGGTGGTCGGTTTCCGTCTGACCAACGCGCTGCCGGAAGGAGCGACCGCTACCGACCTGGTGCTGACCGTCACGGAGATGCTGCGAAAGAAGGGCGTGGTCGGAAAGTTTGTGGAGTTCTACGGACCCGGACTGGCGTCTCTCCCGCTGGCGGATCGCGCCACGATTGCGAATATGGCTCCCGAATATGGAGCTACCTGCGGCATTTTTCCGGTGGATGCCGAAACGCTGCGCTACCTTCAGGTCTCCGGCAGACCCGCAGAACAGGTCGCGTTGGTCGAAGCCTACACGAAGGCGCAGGGATTCTTCCATACCCACGACTCGCCGGAGGCGGAGTACTCCGACATCCTGGAACTCGACCTGAACCGTGTCGAACCGAGTATCGCCGGTCCGCGCCGACCGCAGGATCGGATCACGCTGACAAAGGCGAAAATTGCTTTTGAGGAGGCGCTGCCCTCACTGACCGGTCCCGCCGCTTCAACGGCCGAAAGCAAGGTCGCCACGCAGACGGCCGTCAGGGTAATGCTGGAGGGCGAAGAGTTCGAGATTCAGCACGGCAGCGTGGTGATCGCCGCCATCACCTCCTGCACCAACACCTCCAATCCCTCGGTGATGGTCGCTGCCGGTCTGCTGGCAAAAAAAGCGGTGGAGATGGGACTGAAGACGAAATCCTGGGTGAAGACCTCCCTCGCGCCGGGCAGCCGTGTCGTCACGCGATATCTCGATCAGGCGGGGCTGACCCCCTATCTGGATCAACTGCGCTTCAACACGGTAGGATATGGCTGTACCACCTGTATCGGCAACTCCGGTCCCCTTCCCGAACCTATCTCCAACGGAATCGCGGAGGGAAAACTGGTTGTCTGCTCGGTGTTATCCGGGAATCGCAACTTCGAGGGACGGGTACAGCAGGAGGTTCGCGCTAACTATTTGATGTCTCCCCCGCTCGTGGTCGCCTATGCCCTCGCCGGAAAGATGGACTGGGATCCCTATAACGATCCGCTGGGAACGGATAGGGACGGCAATCTGATCTATCTGCGGCATCTCTGGCCCACGCAGCAGGAGGTGGCACAGGTGGTGGAAGCGTGTATCAACGCGCAGATGTATCGCGAAAACTACGCCGATGTATACCGGGGCGATGAGAACTGGAACGCTATAGAAGCTGCCGAGAGCGCGCTGTACGCCTGGGACTCCGAATCCACCTATATCAAGAATCCTCCCTACTTCGAAGGCATGACGAAGGAGGTTCCTGAGACGGCGGAGGAGATCGCCGGGGCGCGCGCGCTGGCGCTTTTTGGAGACAGCATTACGACCGATCATATCTCTCCCGCTGGAAGCATTAAAGCCAACTCTCCCGCCGGTCAGTACCTTATCTCTCGCGGCGTAACGCCGAAAGACTTCAACTCCTACGGCGCGCGGCGGGGGCATGACGAGGTGATGGTGCGCGGAACCTTCGCCAATGTGCGGATTAAAAACGCGCTCGCTCCCGGTACGGAAGGCGGAGTCACCACCTATCTGCCTACCGGCGAGGTGATGAGTATCTATGACGCCGCTATGAAGTACCGCGAGAGCGGCACTCCGACAATTATTCTGGCCGGCAAGGAGTACGGCTCCGGCTCCTCCCGCGACTGGGCGGCAAAGGGTCCCTACCTGCAGGGCGTCAAAGCGGTCATCGCCGAAAGCTACGAGCGGATTCATCGTTCCAATCTGGTGGGAATGGGCATTGCCCCGCTCCAGTATCTTCCCGGCGAAAACGCGGCATCTCTGGGTCTGACGGGACGAGAATCGTTCACCATCGTCGGCTTAACGGAAGGTATCCGAAACGGTTTCGCGGACGGACGCATCCTGCGTGTGCGCGCTGTCGCGGAAGACGGCTCCGAGAAGACGTTCCAGGCGACCATCCGTATAGACACCCCCAAAGAGATCGAATACTACCGCAACGGCGGCATTCTCCAGTATGTTCTGCGGCAGCTTCTGTCGTAAAAATCCCTTCCACGCGCCCCGGCAGAGAGAAATGAGCCTCTTTGCCGGGGCGCGTCTTGACATCCATCGAACGATCGTTCTATACTCCCTCGTTGATACACAGCGAGGTCAGGCGAATGTCAGACTGGTTCATGGAGCATCCGGCAGAAGTTCAGTGGCGATCCTTCGCCGACCGCGTACGCGAAGAGTACACCGCCTTTTTTGATGGGATTGGCATGATCGTCGGCGCGCGCGCCCCCGGGCGTCTAGATGTCATGGGGGGAATCGCCGACTACTCCGGCAGCACCGTGCTGGAAGGAACACTGGCGGACGCCACCTTTGTCGCGCTTCAGGCTCGCTCGGATCCTGTCCTCAGGATCCGCTCTCTGCCTGCCGAAAACGAGAGCCTGACCCCGGAGATTACCGTCCCGCTCTCCGCGCTCTTTGATGGAGAGACACCCCGCTCCCACGAAGAGGTGAACGCCTATTTCCAGCAGTCCTCTGATAGAAAATGGGCCGGATATGTGGCGGGCTGTCTCTATGTGCTGGTCGTCTCCCGGTGGCTTGCCGGGGAGATGGCTGTCGGGATGAACATCCTGATTGACAGCAGCGTTCCGCTCTCCTCCGGCGTCTCCTCTTCCGCCGCGCTGGAGGTCGCCTCCATGTTCGCGCTCTGCGGACACTACAACCTGCATCTAGACGGGCTGGAGATTGCGCGTCTGTGCCAGATGGTAGAGAATCGCGTGGTTGGCGCGCCCTGTGGGATCATGGATCAGGTTACGTCGGTTCTGGGGCAGGAAAATGCGCTGCTGGTGCTGAAGTGCCAGCCCTATGAGATCAAAGGACACCAGCCTGTGCCAGAGGGATGGCGTTTCGTCGGGATTAACTCGCATGTAAAACACTCGGTCGGAGGCCATAAATACACCCGCGCGCGCGTTGGCGCATTCATGGGACTGAAGATTCTGCAGACGTTGACGGAACGAGACTGGGACGGCTACCTGTGCAATGTCAGCCCGGAAGCCTGGAGACCCTGGCGCGAGCAGATTCCGGAGACGATGACCGGACAGGAGTTTCTGGGTATCTACCAATCACTCCCGGACACGGTTACCAGCGTCAATCCGCTGGAGACCTATCGCGTGCGCTCCTGCATGGAGCATCCCATTCTGGAAAATGACCGCGTGCGCCAGTATATCGCCCTGCTGCAGCTTGCCACCGGGGAGACGGACGAGCAGCTTCTGAAAGAGGTCGGACAGCTTATGCTGGAGAGCCACGACAGCTACTCTCACCGGGTAGATCTGGGCTGTAAAGAGACCGACCTTCTGGTAATTCTGGCGATGGAACAGGGACCGGAGCGGGGCATCTATGGCGCGAAGATTACCGGTGGCGGAGCCGGTGGAACGGTGGCGGTTCTCTGTGCGGGACCGCATGCCGACGCCGCCCTTCAGGAGATCATGCAGACCTACGAGAGCCGGACAGGAATTCGTCCGGGGCTTCTAACCGGAAGCTCTCCCGGAGCGCAGTCGTTCGGCGTGCGCTCCATCTAGCCGGTGAATTCGAACTCAGAAACGATGTGATGACACTCGATAAAAAACAGCAGGCTTCGCGGTATCAGAAAGTGATACGGATTGGCTTCGTGCTCTTTATCCTTTTCTGCGCGATGACCGGGTTGATCGGCTTTGTCGCCTCGCTGCGCGCGGATAACTATACCAGCCGCTGCGCCAACAATGTTCACCGCCTGATGCAGTCCATTCTCCTCTACGCGGAAGACTACGACTCGCATCTTCCGCCCGCCTCTCAATGGGCAGACTGCATTCAGTCGAAACTGCCTCCGAATGAGAACGGCAGTTCCCCCGATTCTATCTTTCAGTGCCCCATAGACTCCAGGCCGTTCGGTTACGCTTTCAACGAGGAGTTTTCCGGCATTCGCAGCGCAGACGTAGAGAATCCCGCCGCCAGAGTCATTCTCTTCGAAACCTCCAAGAACGAAAAGAACGCGCATGACGCCCTGATCAGCCGTCCCGATCCTCCGCGCCACCGCTACCCGTTGGAGACTCCCCGCACCGTATACGGTTATCTGGACGGGCGCGCCACCGCGCAGTATCGGAAAAGGCAGTAGTTCCTGCTATCCCTCCACAGAGGGGTAGCCGCGCACACACTCCTTGACCCGCTGAACCTCTTCTGGAGCGACGATCAGACCCACGATTCCCATCTCCAGCACGGCTTTCCAGCCATCCGTATCGGATGACGGCAGAGACATCTCCACCGGGATCAGCATCTCTGCCGCGCGGTTTACCAGTTCCGACACCCAGACGCGAACGGGCTCGTCGGTCAATGCCGCGCTTTCGTTCATCTCTATAATCAGGCGCCCGACCGGTAACCGCGACAGGTCTTCCGGCAGAGCGTCTCCCGGCTTTAATCGCGCCGCCAGCAGAATTTCCCGATGCGCCGTATCCTCTTCCGTCAGCATCCTCTGCTGCTCCGCCAGATACTCCCGAACCTCCTCAAAGCTCTCCGCTGACTGCTCCATCGGCAGCCCGTAGAGAATTTCGGCGTGTACTGCGGCGCGTAAGAGCGCTTTACCGGAAATTGTCGCCATATCTCCAGCGATTTCAAGCGGCTTTCCCGCTGCCAGAGAGGCCAGGTTCAGCAGCGCGTCCAACTGCTCCTCATCTCCCATCTCTCCGCTGATCAGAAGATTATCCTCCGGAATGTAGAGCGCATCCGCCCCCTCCGCCACCGCCTCCCGCACCTCGTTTAGATGCGCGGCATGGGCGATGACCCGTATAAGCCGCCCCTGCAGCGTGCGCGCCGGGATATGTTCTGCATCCAGAAAGACCCGGCTGCGGGCTGGCGGCTTTGACGGCTCAAGAAATGCGGG